>DATJNO010000114.1:0-48908 GCA_035508055.1 Bryobacteraceae bacterium
GTGGGGACCTTTGGCCTGGTCATGGTGGGATGGGTGTTCTTCCGCGCCGCGACGTTTCACGACAGCCTCTACGTCGTGCAGCAGATGTTCCTGGCGCCGCACGGCGGGCTGCTGATCCCCCGCTGGGAGCGGGGCCTGGCGGTGATCACGCTGGCGCTTGCCGTGCTGGAAGAAAAGAAGGAGTGGTTCGACAAGATCGCGATTGGGCCCGCGTGGGCATATGGGGCGGCCTGCGCGCTGCTGCTGCTCTCCGTGGAATTGCTGGGATTCACGGAAGCGGCGGTGCCGTTCGTGTATTTCCAGTTTTAGCAGCCGGTGTTACGGCTGATGCAATTCCTCGATTTGAAAGCCGCGCTTTCCTTCCGCGGCCACGATGCGCCCCTGGTACTTCAGGGTGCCGTTAATACTTAGGTCCAGCAAATGGCGCACCGGATAATCGAAAGTGATCACGTCGCCCTCTTTGAGCTCCATGAGTTCGTCGACTCGGAGAGTGGGGCCTGTCAGCCGGCTGTCCAGCAGCAGGCGCGCATTGCGCACCAGGTGCAGAATCCGGTTTTGTTCCGCTTCGGTGGACTCGGTCCGGCGCGCCGACCACTGCTGGTCGAGCTTGTGGCGCAGCATCTTGACGACGATCGAAGGAATACCGATGTTCATCATTCCCGCGTTCTCGCCGATCTTCACTTCCATGGCCACCGCGACCACGGCTTCGTTGGGCGCCAGGATCCGCAGCAGTTGCGGCTCGGCCTCGTGGGATTCGATGGTGAAGTCCATGGGCGTCACCGTGCGCCAGGCGCTTTTCAGATCGTTCAGCGTGATCCGAAACAGCCCGTCCAGCACGCTTTGCTCGATTTCGGTGATTTCGCGGTTGATCTTCGTCAGCGCTTTGGCCGTGCCGCCCAGCAGCATTTCCAGCACCGGAAAAACCAGGGCCGGATTCATTTCCAGCACTGCGTTTCCCTCATAGGGCGTCATGGCCAGCGACACCAGGCAGGAAGGCGACGGCAGGCATTGCAGGAATTCCATGAAGGAGATCTGCTCCACCGACACCAGGTTGACCGCTACATAGGCGCGCAGATAGGCTGACAGACTGGAAGCGAGACTGCGCGCAAAGGTCTCGTGTAATTGGTGGATGGCGCGCAGTTGGTCTTTCGCGATGCGGTCCGGACGGCGGAAATCGTAAGATTCAGCCCGCTTGGCGGGGTCGTCCGTTTCCGGAGTTTCGCGAAGATTCCGGAAGACGTCGTCGATCTCTTCCTGCGAGAGGACCCGGTTCACCATTTCAGCGCTCGCGCCTTCACTCTTCCATCGGCGTTGTCCGGCGTTTCTTTATTGGTTGATAGAATTGAAACGGTGCCGAGTTTTCATGTCCAGAATTTCGGGTGCCGGGCTTCGCAAGCGGACGGCGCGGCCATCGAGGCCGCACTCAGCGGACAAGGTTGGCAGCCGGCAGCAACCACCAGCGGCGCGGGATTGGTGGTGCTAAATACCTGCACCGTCACAGCCTTCGCCGATGAAGACGTGCGGAAAGCGGCGCATCGGGTGCATCGCGAGAACCCGGAGGCGCGCATTTTGATCACGGGCTGCTACGCGCAGCGCGCCCCCGAAGAGCTGGCCGTATTACCCGGGGTTTACTGGGTGGTAGGGAATTCGCATAAGGTGCGAATTCCCGATATCGTCGCGGAAGCCGCTACGCCTTATCATGGACAGATCCATGTGGGCGACATCTTTGCATCGCAGGAATTTCTGTCGGCGCCGGTGGAGGACGCGGCCGGGGATCGCACGCGGCCGAATCTGAAGATTCAGGATGGCTGCAACAACCGCTGCTCGTTTTGCATCATTCCGTTCGTGCGCGGCCGCAGCCGCAGCGCGCCCGCCGATCAGGTGGTGGAGCAGGTGCGTGGTCTGGCTGCCAAGTACCGTGAAGTAGTGCTGAGCGGAATTAATCTCGGCCGTTGGGGGCGCGAAACGGGCGGCACGATGCGGCTGCCGGATCTGATCCGGCGATTGCTCGCCGAAACCGGGATCGAGCGGCTGCGGCTCAGCTCGGTCGAGCCGATGGACTGGTCGGACGATCTGCTGGAGCTGGTGTCGCTGTCGCCGCGGATCGCCCAGCACGTGCACGCGCCGTTGCAATCGGGTTCGGATCGAGTCCTGCGGCGCATGCATCGCAAGTACCGGCCGCGTCATTATGCGGATCGCATTTTGAAAGCGCGCGCCGCGATGCCGGACGCGGGGATCGGCGCGGATGTCATGACCGGTTTTCCCGGCGAAACGAGCGAGGAATTTGAAGAGAGCCGCGAGTTCATTGACGGCCTGCCGTTCACGTATCTGCACGTCTTCACCTATTCGGAGCGGCCGGGAACGCCCGCGGCGGAGAGTGCCGGCCAGGTTCCGATGGAGGTGCGCAAGGAGCGCAACCGTGTTCTGCGTGATTTAGCAGCGCGCAGGAACCTCGAGTTCCGGCGCGCGATGATCGGCCGCACGCTTTCGGTTGTTACGCTTTCCGAAGGCGCGCTTGCGGGTAATTTTCTGAAAGTGGACCTCGCGCATCCCCGGCCCGCGAATCAGCTCGTTGACGTGAAGATCGGCTCGCTCACGCCCGCGGGCCTGCGCGAGCAGGGCGCCCTGACAGTGCTTTAGTTACTCCAGCGGCACGTTGGTCAGCACGCCGGGCGGAGTCTCCTTCGAAGGGTCTTGCACGTATTGGAGGCCGATGGCCTGCGTCACAAGCTTCTGAAAGGTATCGAAGTCTATGTCGAAGCTCGCGCCCGGCGTGCTGCCTCCGGGAATGAAAAGCTGCGCGGTTTCGGGCGGCGTCTGGAGCGACAATGGCGTCAGGTTGCGCAACTGGTCCAGGCTTTGCGTGGTGTAGTAGACGCGAACCAGGTACTGGCCGGTATCCGGCGCCTGCCGGAGTTCGAAAACGAGCGCTCCTCCCGGCGCGCAAAAGTCCGGCTGATAACCGGGCAACCGCCAGTGCGCGTGAAGAAGCCCGGCCAGGCCGGCTACGTAGGCATCGGAGCTGATCACCACAAGCGCTTTGCCAGCCGGGGCGCTGAATGCGCCTGGAACGGCAGAGCCGGTCACCGCTTGCTGCATCGAACGCAGCACGTGCGCGGCTGCATTGGAGCTTTGTACCTGGTCCACGTAAGGCGCCTGCATCTCGATCTTCAGCGTGAGTATAGCGAGCCGCAACTGTTGGGAAAGAGCATCGGTGGAAAGCCCGCCCCAACCCACATCAGCGAGTGGCAGGCCGGCCGTATATTCCATTACAAACGGATCGGCGGCATTTCCGGTATCTTCGAGGCCGCCTAAATTCACGACGGCCCCGGTGTAGAGCGGGCCTGCCGTCGCTGTCAGTGGGATGGGCTCAACGGTCGGATCGGTGACTCCAGGCGGCGTGGCGGGCAGCGGCTGGGTTCCGGTCGGATAGTTGAACAGCACGCTGCGAACGAGGGAAAACTCCGCGCTGTAAGCGGACGCCAGCGCGGTCCCGTTGCTATAGATTTCTTGAACTTCCTGGGCGGCGAGAGCCGCATCGACCACCGCGACCTGCGCCTGGATAGGATCGAAGACCGGATCGGGCAGGCCCAACGCGTACGAATGCACGGGAATCGTTGCGCCGGGGAACAATCCCTGGCCGAACATCGTCGCCGTGACGTTGGAGCGCTGGATGGAATTGGCGCGGAAATAGGAGGCGGCGAGATCGGCGTCGGCGTTGCCGGTCAGGAGCCCCTCGGCCAGCAGGTAACTGCGGAAGTAAGTGCCCAGCAGGACTTCGGCCTGCTGCCCGTGGACGGTCAGGTAGCCGGTTGAAACGCCGAATTGCGGGTACGGCCGGGGTGAGAACTGGGCATATTGCGCGGGCGTCGCTGTGGGGGCGCGCACGCCATGCCGGCCGAACACGATGATCTGCCTGAGAACGGTGTTGTCATGATTCTGAAAGGTCTGCGCCGTGACCGGTGAGAGGACTGCGAAGGCAAGCAGAAACCCGGGGAGCTTAGTTTGGAATCGACCCACGCGATCTAGTGGCGGGACCGCAGGAACCGTCTCAGCCTATAGCTGCTTGTAGAAGACCGTGGTAGCGCAAAAGCGTCCGTCAGGATACAGGGCGTAATTGGGGATGACACCGACGCGCTGCCAGCCCAGGCGCGCATACAATCGCTCGGCGTTGTCGCCGGTAACCGTATCGAGCACCAGCACCGTCTTTCCGGCAGCCCGGGCTTGATCTTCGGCGTGCTGCATCAACAGCGCCCCGATGCCCTGCCGGCGCGCCGCTCGCATCACCAGCATTTTGGCGACGTCGGCGCGGTGCGGCTGATTGGGCGGCCAGGCATTAACCACTTGCACCGTTCCCACCAGCTTCCCGTCGGCGAACGCCGCGAGCAGGATGCGGTCGCCGCCTTCCACGCCGCGCACCACTTCCTCGAAGAACGCCTCGGCTTCAGCCTTAGAGAACGGAGACATGAAGCTGACCGATGCCCCGCCCTCGACGCAATCCACCAGCACATCGGCGAGTGCGCCCAGGTTCTGGCGCCCTTCCGCGGCAGTCAATCGCCGGACCTCGATCATGACGCTACATCTCCCTCCGGTTCTCGAGCGACTTGCCCATGGTGACTTCGTCGGCGAACTCCAGATCGCTGCCTACCGGGATGCCCATGGCGATACGCGTTACCTTCACTCCCAGCGGCTTCATCAGCCGCGAAAGATAAACCGCCGTGGCCTCGCCTTCGACCGTCGGATTCGTCGCCACGATGAGTTCCTGCACCTCGCCGGATTGGATGCGTTCCAGCAGTCCCGCGATGCGCAACTGCTCCGGTCCGATACCGCGTAGCGGCGAAATCGCGCCGTGCAGCACGTGATACAGGCCGTTGAACTGCCGTGTGGTTTCGATCGGCAGAATATTGTGCGGCTCCTCCACCACGCAGATGACGGAATGATCGCGATGCGGATCGCGGCAGAAATTGCACAGCTCGGCATCGCTGATGTTGTTGCAGAGCGCGCAGATACCCAGCTTGTCTTTAACGTCGACCAGCGCCTGCGCCAGCCGCTCGGCCTCTTCGCGAGGGTTGCGCAGCACGTGGAAGGCAAGCCTCTGCGCCGACTTTTGCCCGATGCCGGGCAGGCGCTTGAATTCCTGGATGAGGCGCGCGAGCGGTTCGGCGAAATCGGGCATCGAATCGTGTGTGAAAGGAAGCCCGCGCTTAAAACATTCCCGGCGGAAGTCCCAGGCCGCCCAATAGCCCGCCCATCTTGGCCTGCGTCTCGTCGTCGACCTTCTTGGACGCTTCGTTGAACGCCGCCAGCACCATGTCCTGCAGCATCTCGACGTCGCCGGCGACTTCGGGATCGATTTTCACCGCCATGACGGTCTTCTTGCCGTCCATGTTGACGGTCACCATGCCGCCGCCCGCCGACGCCTCGACGCGAATCTGCGCGATCTCCTCCTGCAGCTGCTTCTGCATCTGCTCGGCTTTCTTCATCATGGCCTGCATCTTTGCGGGGTTCATAGTTCCTGCCTATTCTTTTAGATTTCGCACGACGCGGACCTGCGCGTCGGGGAACGTCTCCTGAAAGCGCTTCACTTCCGGATGGCCGAGCGCGCGCTCGGACACATCATCGGCGGCCTGAGCGGGCCGCGGCACGGCAGCTGCTTGCGGCGTGCCCAGCGTGATCTTCACCCGCAGGGGCCGCCCGGCGATCTTCTGCACGATCTTCAGGATATCCTTTTCGTTCATCGCGAGCGAGAACTCGGCCGGGGTGGTGAACAGAAGCTCGCCATTCGATTCATGGACTTCGGAGTGCTCGACGGCGTCGGCGGTGAACTGCATGCCGGCTTCGACGAGGGCCGAGTGCAGCCGGTCACGCCAGGAACTGGCCGCCGAGGATCGGGCTGGTGCGGCCGCCGGCGCAGGTGGTGTAGTTTTTTGGGGGGGCGCAGGAGCCGGGCCGCTGCCCGCATTCCCCAGATCCGCGAGCGCTTCTTCGATGGTGAGCAGGCGCCCGGCCTGGATCAGACGCAGCAGGCCGATCTCCAGATGCAGGCGCGGCTGCAAGGAGAACTGCAGCTCCTTGAAGAGGTCCAAGGTCATCTGCAGGTAGCGCGTCAGGTCGTCTTCGGAAAATCCCGCCGCGATTTCGGCCAGGCGCTGCTGCTCCTGCGCCGACGCCGCAATCAACCGCGTGTTCGCGCCGGCCACTTTCGCCACCAGCAGATTTCTGAAGTAGCGCGCCAGCTCGCGGCAGAAATGCTGCAGGCTGCGGCCGTTGCGCTCCAGCTCCAGCACCAGGTCCAGCATGCGGCGGGAATCGTTGGCCGTCAGTGCCTGGGTCACTTCGCCGAGCGAATCCAGCGAAAACATGCCCAGCATGGCGCGCACTTCGGCGGCGTCCAGCTTTTCGCCGCAGAATGCAATGGCCTGGTCGAGGGCGGATAACGAATCACGCACGCTGCCTTCACCCGCCTGCGCCAGCACGCCGAGCACCTCTGCGTCCGCCTGAATGCCTTCCTTCGCGCAAATCTCCTCCATGCGCTTGATGACTTCGGCGAAATCCACCGAGCGGAAGCTGAACTGCTGGCAGCGCGACGCAATGGTGGTGGGAATCTTGTGCACTTCGGTGGTGCACAGGATAAAGACAGCCCATTCGGGCGGTTCTTCCAGAGTCTTCAGCAGCGCGTTGAAAGCCTCGTTGGTGATCTGATGCGCTTCGTCGATGATGAAGACCTTGTAGCGGTCCCGTGCCGGGCGGTAGCGGACGTTTTCGCGCAGCTCGCGCATTTCGTTTATGCCGCGGTTGGAGGCCGCGTCGATTTCGATGACGTCGGGGGCGTTGCCGGCCGCGGTTTCGACGCAACTGGAACATACCCCGCAGGGCGTCATAGTCGGCCCATGCACGCAGTTCAGGCATCGCGCCAGGATACGCGCGACGGTCGTTTTGCCGGTTCCACGCTGGCCCGAAAAAATGTAGCCGTGCGCAATGCGCTGCTGCGCGATGGCGTTCTCCAGCGTGGTGCGAACGTGCTCCTGGCCGATCAGCTCCGCAAACGCCTGGGGCCTGTATTTTCTGGCGATAACCTGGTACATGAAGGGCGGATGGAAATGCCAGACCCCGGGTGATCCGCGGCACACGGATTAAACCATTACCGTTGCTTCCTTCCGGACCTGGCGGGGTTCACGGCCGTCCGTTGCACGAAGCCCGGAGCCTGACAACCATCCATGCTAGCACGGGGATCGAAATTTGGCGGCGTCCTAAAGAAATGAAGGAGATAGCGGCAGTACTCCGGCGCGCGCTGTGCTATGATTCTGTTCACTAGATTCCGCCGATGTATCATCGTGGCTCCGGCGACGGAAGGGAACTTATGGCAAGGAGCAAGTTAGCCCCAGCTAGCGGCTTTTTTGCTGTGTTCGCGCTTCTGGTGTTGGCCGCACCCGGCGCGGCTCAGGACCGCGTCACCCTGGAACAGGCCAGCGCCCGCGCGACGCGCGATTTCACGCCCGCGCTGGAGGGCCGCCAGGTGGCCGTCAGCGGGCAGATTTCCTGCAATCCGATTTGGATCGCCGACGGGTACTTCGTCGCCATCCAGGATGAAACCGAATACGGGTTGATGCTGAAAGCCTCAGCCGGCCAACTCGCGGGCCTCGCGCCGGGGGATTGGGTAGAAGCCGACGGGACCATTGCCAAGCGGGCCGGGCTGCCGATCCTGATCGCACATGACATCCACCGGGTCGGTCATGCCGCTCCGCCGGCGCCCAAACTCGTGGATCCCTCGAACCTCAATTCGTTCCGGTATATGGGCGTTCTGGTGACGGTGGAAAGCATCGTCACGGATGAAGACCGGAATGGCGGCGGCGATCTGCTGTTGATCGGGGAAAAGGGCGAAGACCTGAACATCTTCCTGCCGAGAGCCCGCCGCGACACGGGGCCGCAGTTGAGCGGTTTCCGCGTCGGCGACCGGATTCGCGTCACGGGCATCGCCAGCCAGTACTGCACGCTGCCGCCCTACGACAGCTATTTTCAAATTCTGATCCCCAGCCCGGCCGCAGTCGCCATCTTGGAGCGGGGCTGGCTGATTCAACCCCCGGTGCTTCTGGCCGCCCTGATCCTGGCGGCGGCGCTGGCGGCCATCTGGTGGTTTCGTGAACGCCGCATGGCGGGGCTGCGCAAGCAAATGCGCCTGCTGAACGCGCTGGGCGAACAGGTGGTGGGCGCCACGTCTCCGGCTGAAATCCTGCGGCGGCTCACTCTAAACCTGCCGGCGCTGGCGCAGGCGTCCGACGTGGGTTTATATATTCAGAATCACGGCGCGAAAGTACTGGAAGGAGTGCTTTCCAAGACCACGCGCCCGGTCGTGGTCGATCCGGAGGCGCCGAACGGGCCCATGGCTGCCGGCGTCGCTGCGTGTTTTCGCGGCCGGACGCTGATCGCGATTCCGGATACCCGCCACAGCCCCTTTTGGAAAGACGAGGCCACCCCTACGCCGCGTTCGGCGCTCTTCGTCCCGATGTTCGCTCAAAGCGAGCTGATGGGCGTCCTGGAAATCCATCACGCCAGCCGGTTCCACTATTTCAGCCACAGCGAGCAGACGGCCATGCAGCACCTGGCCAACCAGATCGCCACGGCGCTGAAGCTCCAGGAACAGCACTCCATGCGGGAGCAACTGTTCCGCAGCGAAAAGCTGGCCGCCACGGGGCAGCTGATTTCCGACGTCGCCAATGAGCTCCGGTCGCCGCTGCAGTCCATCACCAGCCTGGCTTCGGCCTTGCAGTCGCGGGAGCAGGGAGAACCCCACACGGAGCTGGAATCCATCGCAACCGAAGCCAAACGGGCGTCGGAGATCGTCGGCCGGCTGGTCTCGTTCACGCGCGTGGAAACCTCACAAGTGGAACCCGTGGATCTGCACGCGATTCTTTCCGGACTGCTGAAGTTCCGCGCCCCGGAATGGAAGGTGAAGGGGGTGGAAATCAAGTCCCAGCTGGCGGGCAACCGGGCCATCGTCATGGGCTCCGCCGGGCAACTGGAGCAGGTGCTGCTGAACCTGCTGGTGGACGCCGAGAAGTCCGCGGCCGAAGCAGTGGAGAAGACCATCACGGTTTCCTCCAGCCTGTTGGCCAACCGGGTGCTGGTGGAGATCGCCTATCCGACACGCTCGTCGGAAGGCCACCGCGCCGAAGGGGTCGACGCGGATCATGGCTCGGGAGCTTTGGGTCTGGGTGTTTGCCGCGGAATCGCGGAAAGCCACGGCGGTGAGTTCCGGGTGGTGCACACCTCGCCCACGCAGTCCCGTTTCGACATTGAACTGCCGCTGGCGGGCCGCCGCTCGGCCGGCTCGGAGATCACGGAATCAATGCGCCAGCTCACGGTGCTGGTGGTGGAGCCGGACGTCAAGTCACAACGGCAGTTGGTGCAACTGCTGGGCAGCCGTGGCGACCGCGTGGTTCCGGTGTCCAGCGCGGAGGAAGGCGCCGACGTAGTTGAGCGGCTGAAGTTCGATATGGCCATCTGCGCGGTTCGTTTGCCGGGCGTCAATTGGGTGGAGTTTTCCGAGCGCGTTCGGCATCGCGTCGGCGGATTCGTCTTGCTGACCGACGCTTTGAACAGCGAGTCCAGCCGGGCGCTGGCCAAAGACGGGTTCGTGCTCAGCAAGCCCTTGGACGAGGCCGAATTGTACCGGGTCTGCCGCGCGGTGGAGGAGCAAACCTCGCTGATCGCGGGCGACTGACCGGTTTTCTCCCATGAACTTTGCCGCGCCTTACGACACGACTACGAAGTTTGTCTCCGCCCTGTCCTGCCTGATTCTGCTGGCAGCGGGCGTAGCCACCCACAACCTGATCGTGAGTGCGATTTCGCTCACGCTGATCTTCGTCGCGTACGCGTACTCGCCGCAGGGCTATAACGTATCGGAGGGCGCCCTGATCGTCCGGCGGCTCGTGGGCGACATCCGGATGCCGCTCTCCGAGCTCAGCGAACTGCGGCCGGCGTCGAAAGACGATTTCCGCGGATGCATCCGTTTGATGGGCAGCGGCGGACTTTTCGGCTACTACGGGCTTTTTCGGACGACGTCTCTGGGCAAGTGCAGTTGGTACGTAACCGATCGCAGCCGGGCGGTAGTGGCGCGGTTCGGTCCCAAGACCATATTGCTAAGCCCCGAGGATGGATCTGGCTTCCTGGAGACGGTTCGGACCCTGGCTCCCCAGGCGAGCGCGGCTCCCGGCGTGTCGCAGGCGTACCACCCCGGCCAATCCGGCGGTCCCGCGATGCGGTTAGCGATCGCCCTGGCTGTCGCGCTGGCCCTGCTCGGGCTGGTAGTTGGGTTCTTAGCCGTTCGGTAGGCTTGCTTTCGCACGGCCAAGCGCCGAAACAAGCGCACTACCCCGCGCCGGTCATCGCTCAAAAGCGCGAGAATGAAGACAAGATGTCAATGAAACTCGCACTTGTACCGCTCGCCGCAGCAGTCTGTCTGTTCGCCGCTGAAAAGTACACCGGGCCGGTGCCGCCCAAGCCGGACATCCCCTATCTTCTGCACGCCAGCAATCTGGTGGAGACCGAGGTCGCGCAGGCGCACGAGGGAAAACATGACGCGTTCGTCATCTCCGGCGCCGCATCCTACGCGCGCACCCCGCTGGCCGAGCCTATTTTCATTCTCGACTCCCGCCAGCTTTCGCCCGAAACCATTGAGCTCTACCGCCTGGAGGTCAAGGGAGGAAACCGTGAGGTGTCCTTTTCCTCCGGGCGCCACGGCGGACGCTCGCTGCACCTGACAGTGAGGCCGCTGACCGGCCACCTGTATCGCATTGAAGCGGACCAGCCGCTGGAAAACGGTGAGTATGCGCTGTCGCCCAACGGCAGCAACCAGTCCTTCTGTTTCGAAATATACTGAACCACCTGGAATGGCGGAGCGACTGCCTTATCTGGCCACGCAGGCTGCGACGCCGTATGAGGGCCTGCGGCCGGTGCCCATCTCCATCGTGCTGGATAACGTGCGCAGCATGTACAATGTCGGCGCCTTCTTCCGCACCGCCGACGCAGCCGGTTGCGAAAAGTTGTACCTGTGCGGAATTACGGCACGCCCGCCCAAGCGCGCCATTTCCAAGACCGCGCTGGGCGCCGAGGAGACGGTGGCCTGGGAGCATCACGCCGATCCCGCCGCGCTGGTGGAGCGCTTGCGGCGCGAAGGCCAGGAAATCGCCGCGGTGGAGACCCGGGTGCATTCCGTCGACCTGTTCGAATGGCAGCCGCGCTTCCCGGTGGTGATTCTGTTTGGACACGAAGTAGACGGACTGCAAGAGCCCTTGCTCGCCCTGTGCGACACCTACGTCCGGATCCCGATGCTGGGCAATAAGCATTCGCTCAACGTGGCCACGGCGGGCGGCGTCGTGATTTACGACCTCCTGCGGAAATACCGTTCCCTTCGGGACAGTGCCAGAATAAGGCCATGAAACTCCTGGCCGTATTCCTACTTCCGGTGGTTTGTCTCCAGGCCCAGGGACCGCCGACCATGGTTCCGCCGGTGCGCGGTATGCACGAGATGGTGGCGGCCGCCAACAACTTCGAAGTGGAAGCGGGCTATCGAATCCTCACAGAGGGCGGCAATGCGGTGGATGCCGGCGTCGCCAGCGTGCTGGCAGCCAGCGTGACCGAGCTCAGCCGCTTCGGGCTGGGCGGCGAAATGCCGCTGCTGGTGAAGATGAACGGCCAGCCCGTGGTGGCAATCAGCGGCGTGGGAGTCGCCCCGGCAAAGGCGACGGTCGAGTTTTACACCCATCGTTCCCCGGAGCCCTGGGAAGAAGCCGGCAACATGCCGCCCGTGCCGGAGCAGGGCATTCTCTCGGCCATCACCCCGGGCGTTTTCGACGGTCTGATCCTGGCGCTGGAAAAATACGGAACCAAATCGTTCGGCGAAGTGGTGCAACCCGCGCTCGAATATGCCGATCAGGGCTTCCCCATGCCGGAGGAGTTCGGCGGCATGCTGCGGGCCTACCAGCGCATCATCGCGCTGTGGCCCGATTCGATGAAGTTTTTCTATCCAGCCGGGCAGCCCACGCCGGTGGGCGAAATCTTCCGCGAACCGGAGCTGGCCAATACATTCCGCGAACTGGCCGCGGCCGAGCGAAAAGCTCACGGCAAGCGCGAGGCCAGGCTGCGCGCGGTGCGCGATCTGTTCTACAAGGGCGACATCGCGCGGCGGATCGCCGATTTCTCCGAGCATAACCGCGGCTTGATCGCTTATGCGGACCTGGCCAATTTTCACGCCGAGACCGACCAGCCGCGCATGGGGAATTACCGCGGCTATGAGATCTACAAGCCCGGTTTTTGGACGCAAGGCCCGGTCATGATTGAAGCCTTGAACATTCTGGAGGGCTTCGACCTGAAGGGCATGGGGCACAACAGCCCGCAGTATCTGCATACCGTGGTGGAGGCTCTGAAGCTGGCGTTCGCCGACCGCGACGCCTATTATGGCGATCCGAAGTTCAGCAAAATTCCCGAGGAGATTCTGCTCTCCAAGGAGTACGCCGCGGAACGGCGCAAGCTGATCGACCCCGGGCACGCCTCCCTCGAGAGCCGTCCGGGAAATATCGGAGTGCATATCGCGCTGCCCACTACGGCAGCGGCCGCGGTGGGGCCGGTGAATGACACCACCTGCGTGAACGTGGTGGACCGGCAAGGCAACGCGTTTTCGGCCACGCCCAGCGGCGCGTGGCTGCCTTCGGTGATCGCGGGCGACACCGGAATCCCGCTGACCAGCCGGTTGCAATCGTTCGTGATGACCCCCGGACACGCCAACCAGTTGCAGCCCGGCAAACGCCCCCGCGTAACGCTCAGCCCTACGCTGGTCACCCGCGACGGCAAGCTGGAGCTGGTGATGTCCACGCCGGGCGGAGACAATCAGGATCAGGCGCTGCTGCAAGTTTTGCTGAATATCATCGAGTTCGGGATGATGCCGCAGCAGGCCGTGGAGGCTCCGCGCTTCGAAACCGCACACTACTACAGTTCCTTCGGCAACCACGAATTCACGCCCGGGCGGCTCGCTTTGGAAGCGCGCATTGCGGCGTCAACTGCCGACGCTCTGCGGGCCATGGGGCACCGTATCGCGGTCACCGGAGAGTGGAGCAATCCGTCAGCGCCCACCGTGATCTGGGTTCACGATGGAGTGCTCAACGGCGGCGCTGATCCGCGGCGCGCGCGTTTCCTTTTCGGGCGTTAACCGCCGAGGAGGTCGATGACGGCGGCACCGGAGACACCACGGGAATGGTCACGATGTTGCTGGTGAATACATTCTGCGCGATGTACATCTGGGTATTCGGATTGGTCGGCAAGGTCGAGTTGAGCTGCAGGTCTACTCGATAGACCCCGATCATGCCGGGTTCCAAGCCCGCCGCCAGAACGTTGGCCGTGCTTCCTCCTATTTGCGCGTTGTCCACCGGCGCCGCGGGGGTGTTGGGCACAGGCCCTTCGTAGACCTGACCGGTGATTCCTACGGGACCGGATCCGTCCAACAACGTGGCCGGCCCCAGGCCGGTGGCGTAAATCGTGATCACCTCGCCGGGAACCGCCGGGTTGTCGGGCGTGACGCGTGAGCCGGCTATGTTGGCGCAGCAGGTTTGCCCGCTGCCAAGATTAGTCAACGTGACGGTTGCACCCGAGTTGGTGGTAAGCGTGATCGTAATGCCGTTCCCCGCCGGACCGGCCACCTTCGCCGTCAGGATCAGGCGCGTGTATTCGCCGGCCGCCGAAGCAACCACCGCCTCGTTGGGATTGTCATTGATCAGAACAACGAAGGCGTCCCGGACCGTGGCCAGCGTATCGGTGGCTTGGACGGTGTACGAGTAAGCGTTGCCATTGATGGTGATCGTGAGGATATTCCCGCCCGTCACCGTTCCATCGATGGACACCGCAGCGATCGCATTGGATTCGGTGTGATAGGCGAGTACAGGACGGGGATCATTCCCCGGCATCGCGAATATTCCGGGATTCTCGAACACCACCGGAACCGAGATGGCGTTGGTGGCCGTAACCGTGCCGTCGTTGTGAACGGTCCGCACTACGGCGCTGACGCCGTTGGCGTCCTGGACTTCAAAAGGAAGCTGAGCGTTGATCTGCGTGGGCGAGACGTAGATAACGGGAGATTGGATGCCGTCGAAGTACACCTGCACGCCGTTGAAGCTGGTGGGATAGTATCCGCCGCTCGGTGTGGCGCTGGCCGTGGTATCGGCCAGGTCGGTTCCCGTGATGGTCACCAGCGAACCGGGAGCGAGTTCGGCCGCGGCCGCGCCTCCCGTCAGATTCGCTCCGCCGGCGGTGGCCGTTTCCGTCGGAGCCGTGGCGGTATTCACCCCGGCCGTGGTGGCGGAGTACGTGATGTTGTTGCCGTTCAACCCCGGCGTTCGGGAAGTCAGAATGATCTCATAGAAACCCACGTTCGCGATCGCGATCACGTTGGGGTCCGGGGCGGCGTTGATCAGGTTCACGATGTTCTGGGTAATTGTCGCCAACGTGTCGCTGCTTACCACGGTGTAGGTGTAATTGGTGCCATTGATCGTGATCGTGACCGTGTCGTTGGCGGTGATGGTTCCGGTGTCGGAAAGAATCACGGTGCCCAGCGCGTAGGTGTTCAGGCTGGCCGCATTGGTGATGCCCGTAACGGGAATGTTGGGTGAATTGGGGGTATACACGACCACGCGCCGGTTGAACGGATCCGAGACGTACAGATTCGTGCCGTCCCAGGCCAGCCCTAATGGCGAACGAATTTCATTGGGCGCGGAGCGCTCAATGTTGGCATCCGGGCGGAACGTATCGGTGTTGTCGGTGACCTGGTCCTGGTATTGGTCCACCTGGCCCAGAATGATGTCAGCTTGGGCCGCGTTCTGGGTGGGAATGCTGTCATACACCAGCACGCGGTCGTTTCCACCGTCGGCGATGTACAGGCGCTGCCCGTCGGACAGCGCGTACCGCGGATAGCTCAGGGTGAGGCCGCACCGCAAGGGATACGTCGGGTTGTTATCGGTGTCAATTCCGTTGTTGGGACAGAAGGTGGTGCAACCGGAAGGATAGGTGGGATTGCTGTCACTATCGGTTCCGTTCGACACGCAAGTGCCCAGCACATAGTTGCTCGCCTCATGGGTCATGTCCGGCTGGCCAATGACCACGTCGGCGGCCTGCTGGTTCTGGGTGGGTATCGAATTCCAGATGAGCACGCGGTTATGTCCCAGGTCGGTCACAAACAGGCGGGTACCATCGGATGTCACCGCGACCGGCGAAAAGAGATTGTTGGAGGTGGGTGGAAGATCGCTCACCGTAGCGGCAGGCGCGGTGGTGAAATTCGGTTCGCCCAGCACCAGGTCGGCGGCCTGGTTGTTGGAGGTGGGAATGCTATTCCAGATCAGGATGCGATCGTTCTGCGTGTCGGCGACGAACAACTGCGTGCCTTGTATCCATACGCCTTCCGGACCGCGCAACGACGACGCATTCAGCGGCGGCGGCTCCTGCACGGTGGTGAAGTTTGGCTGCCCAAGAACCAGATCCGGAGGCTGGTCGATCGTGGTAGGGATGCTGTTCCAAATGAGAATGCGGTTGTTGTCCGTGTCGGTGACCGCCAGAATTTGCCCGTTGGACGCGACACCGGTGGGCGAGCGCATGCCCAGAGGGCCTACCGCCGTCAGGGCCAAGGTACCGCCGCCCGTGTAAGCGGCGTTTCCCTGCGATCCCGACAAGGTGACTTGCGTGGAGGTGAGCGCCTGAATGGTCCACACGCCATTGGCGCCGGTGTTGCCGGTGACTCCGGCGACACTAACGGTTTCCCCGACCGATAGGCCGGAGGTATTGGCCATCGTTAAGACGATGGGACTCGCGTTGGTGGCGCCGGTAATCGCATAGGTCGGACCGGCGGTGTTCTGGGAGGTGGTGACGAAGTCCGGCTGGCCGAGCACCAGCGTCGCGCCACCGACGTCGGGGTGCGAAACGCAGACCGGACAGCGGCTGCCTTGAGGGATCTCAGCGGTCGGAGGATAAACGTACTGGGAAGTATCGCCGTAGATGAGAACCCGATTGTCCACCGGCGTGGCCTGAATATGGTTCGAGTCCACGACGAAAAGGGTGTTGTTCACGTAGGCGAGTCCGCTCACCCCGCCCACCTGATACTGGGAGGGATTTCCGATGTCCTGTGAGGTAAATGTCGACTGGCCAAACGTGATGCGGGCAGCTTGGCCGGTGAGGAAATCCCCCGCCAAGGCTGTCATCGAACACAAAAAGAAAAGGGCAAGCTGCTTCATGTTTTAGAAACTAAGGAAGTGTCCACCCAGTATAACAACCAGGGACGGACTTGAGTCCAGTACGGTTTCTGCTTTCTTTGGTGCTGCTTGGCAGCGTGAATCCACTTCACGGCTGTGGCTGAAAATCCCTCTCCAAACTCCGGCCGCGGCTCAGTGCCGGGATTGACTTTCGACCCTAACCTTCTCGCGTACGTTAAATTCCAGTTTCCAGCGGCGCCCGTCGCGCGCGACCGACCAGAGCTGTAGCATTCCTGTTTCCGTTACCACCGTCTCTAAAGTCACCGGCACGAACTCGCCCGCGTTGCCGGACGCCGTCAGAGTCACTTCGACGGGCGCCAGTTCGTCGAGGTCCACAGTGACCTCGTCCAGCAGCGTGCCGGCGGCGTCGTTCTTGCGGACCGCCGACTGAAAGAAGCGGAACTCGGCCGGCTCGCCGACCACCAGCCCGAACTCCCGCCCTTGCAATCGAGCCGAGGTTCCTTCCTCCATGCCGAACGGCGCCACGGTGAGCGCCTTGAGTGGCACGGGCATGCCGGGGACGGCGGGCATGGAACTCTCGATGCCGACATAATACGTGCGCGGAACACCGCCACGGATCCGCACGCCGCGTCCGGCCCGCGCCAGACCGTAATAGGCCGCGCCACGAGCCACCGCGTGCATCAGATCTTCGCCAATCAAGGGAACCACCGGTCCGAAGCCTTCCTCTTTTAGCCAGCCGTTCAGGCTGTCCAGGATGCGCTGCCGCACCAGGTCCGCGCGCAGCACGCCTCCGTTGAAAAGCACATGCGTAGGCGCGGCGAGGCCGCTCGGCCCACGACGCACCGAGCCGTGTTCAGATTGCGCTGCCTGCTGGCGGAGGAAGCGGGCGAGATGGCGGGTGATGGCTGCATCGGCGGCGTAGGGCAGCCCGATCTCGGCGAAACCCGCTTTGCGCCGTTGCGGCGCGTCATGACTGGACACCGCAGGCAGGAAGCCTTCGCCCAAGATGCGCTCGACGTCTTCGGCCAGAAGCTTCAGCTTGATGGTTCCACCAACCAGGCCGGTGCCCCGCCCCAGGATCGTTACCGGCTGTTCGCGCTTCTGGCTGGCGGTGTCCAGCAGCTTTTCCTTGGCCAAGCGACATTGCTGCCACAGTGCATGCAACTGCATCGCGTCGAGCTTCGTGCCTTTCGTCGCGAGCTGTTGCTCCAGATGGCGGGCCAACGCCAGGTCGACGTTGTCGCCGCCCAGCAGGATGTGCTCGCCCACGGCCACCCGCTCCAGCGCCAGTTCGCCGGCGTGTTCCGTGACTGCGATCAGTGTGAAATCGGTGGTGCCACCGCCAATGTCCACCACCAGAATCAAGTCGCCCACTTGCACCCGTTCGCGCCAGTCCGGATGGCGCTCGATCCAGGCGTAGAATGCGGCTTGCGGTTCCTCGAGCAGCAGGAGGTTGGTATAGCCGGCCTGTTCGGCTGCTTTCAGCGTGAGATCGCGAGCGACGGCATCGAAGGAAGCGGGTACGGTGACCAGCACCTGCTGCTGCTGGAACGGTGCGTTTGGCATCTTCGAATCCCAGGCCGCGCGCAGATGCTCCAGGTATTGGCGCGAAGCTTCCACCGGTGAAATTCTCTCCAGGCCTTCCGGAGCATTGGGCGGAAGAATCGGCGCCGTGCGATCCACGCCGGCGTGACACAGCCAGGATTTCGCCGACGCCACCAGGCGGCCGGCAACTTCAGCGCCGCGCTTCTGGGCTAACGTGCCGGTGACGTAATGCGGTGCGTCCTCCCAAGGCAGCGCAATGGACCCGGCGGGGAAATCGGACGAGCTGGGCAAGTACAGGAACGAGGGCAGCAGCGGCTCATCCCGCACTTCCCCCGGATTTACGAGTTGCGGGATCTCGAACACCGTGACGCGGGATTCGTTCGCGTCGCCGCCCGCGGGCGCGCAGGCCAGCGCCGAGTTGGTGGTGCCCAAATCGATTCCGATGATGTATTGCTCAGACAAGGCAGGTGGGGTCGTGGACTGCTCGACTTACTTCCCCAGTGTAACGCACGGCGCCGCGGCGGCCGGATGCTACAATGCTCTCTTTGTCGGACACCGCCACGCAGATTCAAGCCGCCGGCCGCTGGTTTCTTGAGTCCGGAATTCAAGAACCGAGTGGCGGCATCGCCCGTTATTACCGCTCCGATCAGGGCCAGAACGCGCCGCTTTCCACCGAGATCACCGGCTATGGCGTCAGCACGCTGCTGTTTCTGCATGAGCGAACGGGCGAAGCGGCTTACCGGGACGCCGCTCTTCGCGCCGCGCAGTTTCTCACAAGCGTGGCGTGGGACGCGCACTTGGAGACTTTCCCATTCGAAGTTGCGAACGGCCCGCGGTTTGCCTATTTCTTCGATTGCGGGATCACCGTCCGGGGTTTGCTGGCAGCCTGGCGCGCGAGCGGTGAAGCCGGGTTCCGCGAGGTCGCGATTGCCGCCGGCCGCTCGATGCTCGAGGACTTCCGGGCAGCTGGCGCGATCCATCCCATTCTTGCCTTGCCGGAAAAGCGCCCCCTTGCTTATGGACCGCGTTGGTCGGCCCGGCCGGGATGCTATCAGTTGAAAGCCGCGATGGCCTGGCACGATCTGTTTCGTGCGACCGGCGAGGACGCGTTCCTGCGCGCGTACGAATCGGCATTGGATCAAGCGCTGGCCGGCCAGCGCGAATTTCTCCCCGGCGATCCCAATCTTGAAAAAGTGATGGACCGCCTGCACGCTTACGAATATTTCTTAGAGGGGCTGCTGCCGGTTCTCGATCGCCCCGCGTGCGCGGACGCTTTTCGCGCGGGCCTGGATCGCACAGCCGGCTACCTTCGCGAGATCGCGCCGACATTCGAGCGCTCCGACGTCTGCGCGCAGTTGCTGCGCGCGCGATTGCTCGGAGAAGCGCGCGGCCTGCCTCTCGATGAAGCCGCGGCAGCGCAGGAAGCAGCGCGCATTGCGCGGTTCCAGACCGCCTCGGGCGGATTTCTGTTTGGCCGCAAATGTGGCGAGCCGATGCCCTTCGTCAACCCGGTTTCCACCGCCTTTTGCGTTCAGGCTCTGGCGCTGTGGGAGGACCGCTCAGCCCAGCTTGATCGCAAAACCAGCGTAATCTAAGCTGCCGAAGAAGGCCTGCCGGAAGCCTTCCGGAAGCTCAGCCAGCGAGGGAATGCTTTCGATCGCGGGCGCCAGGCGCTCCACCTCGATCCGCCCGAAGCCGGCTTCTTCGAGATAGAAACTCAGTAACGCCGGCGGGATCGGATGCCGGTGCGTGGGGTCGAGGTAAAAGTGGGTGGCAAAAATCGCCAGGCATTCCGGATTGGGCGTTTCGATGGCCGCTAATCCGCCCGCGCGCAGTTTGCGGTGCATCAAAGCGATCAACTCCGGCACTCGCTCGGGCGGCAAATGCTCCACCACCTGGCAACAGACCACGCCGCCGAGCGATGCGTCCGTCAAGCCGCCCAGATAGTCGAAAAGATCGGCCCTTTCAGCGTCCAACCCGCGCGCCAGGCACAACGCGATGGAATCGTCGCTGAGATCGATGCCCTGCGCCTGGATTCCGGCGTCGCGAAAAACTTCCAGCATCTCCCCGCGCCCGCAGCCGATGTCGAGCACCGGCGCGTGCCCGCGGAACCGCGCCGCGTACGTCTGTTGGCGCGCCCGGATATCCTGCTCGGAGCCGCGGAACCGATCGGCGAACTTCAACCAATCGATCGGAACCAACTGCGCCGGTGCTGCTTGCGCGATCCGCTCCACCGATTGCGCGAGCGACGCCCGCTGCCGCACCAGCCGCAACTCGGCGTGAATCATGCGCTCGTATTCGGCGCGCACGCGGTCCAGCTCGGTCCAAAACCGCTGCTGGACTTCCTCGGATTGCCGCACCAGGGCCGCTTCGAAATCGGCATGCTGCGCTTTCATTTGCTCGCGGTAATTTGCGTCCATCAAAGTGACGCGATGCTGGAATCCGGCCTGCAGTTCCGACAGGCCCCGCAGAAGGTGAATCTCGTTCGCGGCGAGCTTCTGCTCCCACCCCACGCGCCATTCGGCCCAATGCGAGCGAATGTCTTTCAGCTCGCGCGCCTCGTCCCGCAATTCGATCGACGCCTCGCCGGCACGGTCAAGCTTCGCGCCCAGCGCCGCGATAGCCTGATTCGATTCGTTCAGGCTCTCTATCGCCGCCTGCACACACGCCATCACCCCGCGGTTGAATTCCACCTGCTCGCGCACGTGCCAGTCCAGCAGGCGCGCAATCATGCGCTTCCACGCCTGGATGACGGAGTTCTTCAAGCCCGGCGGCCGCGGATTCACCGTACCGATGCTGGCCACCTTGGCCTCGGCGGCGTCCCGGGCATGCAGGAGCGGCGTGAGGTCCGGCAAGCTGACGCCGGCCACCACGCCCTCAGGGTGATGCGCCCGCACGCGCTGGCGGATTTCCGCGATCACCGCGGCCAATTCTTCACCCTTTGGATCCACGTTTCCCGTTCCGCCCGGCTCGCTTGCTCCAACTCGCCGTGATCTTCGTGTAGACGCCGCCGCGCGGCGTAAACTCGCCTGTCAGCGTGGCCGCTACCGGCCGGCAAGCCCTCACCACATCCTGCAAAAACCGGTTCACCGCGTTTTCCTGGAAAATGCCCAGATTCCGGTAAGCCAGCATGTACATCTTGAGCGACTTCAGCTCCAGGCACAAGCGATCCGGCACATAGCGCAACGTCAGCGTGCCGTGATCGGGCAGGCCGGTCTTGGGGCAAACCGAAGTAAACTCCGGCAGCGCGATTTCGATCTCGTAGCCGGGATATTGATTCGGCCAGGTTTCGATCTCGGGCAACCCGGCGTGCACTCCCGCGGCGGCATGTTCGTCGGTGTACTGGCGTTTCATTTGGCCGGGAGCAGCGTTCGCGTCAACAGATCCAGGAAAAGTCCGACGTCGGTCACTACGCCGACAGCCTGACCGGTGCCGCGGTCGCTCACCTTGGTGGCCACGGCCGGATTGATGTCGACGCACACGATCTTCACCCAACTGGGCAGCATGTTGCCCGTGGCGATGGAGTGCAGCATGGAGCCCAGGCACAACACCAGACCCGCGCCTTTCAACTGCTCGGCGTAAGCGTCCTGCGCCTGGTTCATATCGGTGATGGTTTCCGGCAGAGGCCCGTCGTCGCGCAGGCTGCCGGCCAGCACGAACGGCACCTTCTGTTTCACGCATTCGTACAGGATGCCGCTGCGCAGCCGCCCGCTCTCCACCGCGCCGCGAATGCCGCCGCAATTGTAGATGGCGTTGATGGCGCGCATGTGATTGCGATGCCCGTGCTCTTCCTGACGCCCGTCGCTCTGCCGGATGCCCAGCGAAGTCCCGAGCAACGCCGCTTCGATATCGTGTACGCCCAGAGCGTTGCCGCTAAGCAGGGCGCCGATATAACCTTCCCGGATCAGCCGCGCCAGCGGCGCCGCGCCGCCGGTGTGCACCACTACCGGTCCCGCCACCACGACGATCTTCTGCCCCGCCGCGCGCGCCTGCTCGATCAGCGCCGCGGTCTGCTTTACGGCCGTCTCCACCTGGCGTTCGGACGAAATGCCGTTGCTCATGAACGCGAACGCCATCCGGTCCCGCTCCTTCGACTCCGGCACCACGCGGATGCCGCGCATCCCGGTGACCACCTGGTCGCCTGCTTGGATGTCGCGCAAACGGCGACACCAGGCTTGATCTTCTTGCACCACGATCAGCGCGTCCATCCGCTGATTCTGCACTTCCAACCAGTGGCCCGCGCGGCGAATATAAGTCCGATGGTTGGTGGTGGAATAGAAGTCTTCCGGCGCGCAGCGGTCGCGCTCCACGGTGAACAGCTCGACATCGCCGGAATCCACGATGGAACAGCCCAGGCCCAGCAATCGCGACAGGATCTTCTCCATCGACTCGGCGTCATCGGCGTCGATTTTCATTCGCAGCGAGGACTGGTCGCTATTGGTGCGCCCGAAATGAAACTGCTCCATCTCGAACCGGCCGCCGAACTCGACGATCGTGTCCAGGATCTGCTCCATGATGTGGGAGTCGATTAAATGTCCCTGCGCCTCCACCCGTTCCTGCAGCGGTAGCGCCGTGCTCTGCGCTTTCATGATGTCTAACTTACAGGATACCTGCTATTGGAGCGGAAACTCGACTTTCAGACCGGGAAACCGCAGGAAATCGCGATCATTGGTGCAAAGCGTCGCCCCGTGTTCGATGGCCAGAGCGGCGAGGTGAGCGTCCATGATCAAAGAGCCGCGCGCTTGAGATTTTGGGATGAGGCCGCTTAAAATGTGCCAGTGCCGTTCCGTTGGGGAAACCAGGACGACATTGTCGAGTGCGAGCCAATCTCCGACAACAGATGTAGCTTCCTCGGCACTCATAGGGTTGGATTCATATCGTCGCGATGTCGCGATCCGGAGGAAAGCGAGAATCGCAATCCAGGAGAGTCCAACCTTCTCGACGGCCGAAAATCGTTCCTCCAACCACGCCCGGGCCTGACCGTGCTCCTTCGCCACCGTGTCGTAAGCATAGATCAGAAGGTTGGCATCAAGGACGATCACTTGTAACCCGGACCCTCCACCTCTTCGATTAACTCCCAAACCTTGTCGTAACTGTATCCCGGCTTCAGTCCGAGGTTCTTGGCCTTAATTGTGAAGGGCCTGGATGTGGCAGCTTTCTTTCGTGCGAATAGCCCGGACCGCAGCGTTTCGTTGACCGTCTCCTTCAACGATTTGCCGGATTTGCGCATCTCGGTTTCTAGTTTCGCGCGAACGTCATCGTCCAAAGTAAGCGTAGTCCGGGTCGGCACACCTTGATGCTAGCTCTGAGGCATCATGATGTCAACCCTAACGCTCCGCCAGCCATGCCAGGAACAATCCATCGGGAGCGACGTCTTCCCAGTACGAAATCGGCCGGCTGGACACCCGCCGGCAGTGCCTGGCCAACATCTTCTCCAACTGCCGCCGCCCGAACCATTGTTCCCACTCCGGGGTCTTCAAACGGCCCCACTGCTCGGCGTTTTTGTCGATGATGACGATCCGCCCGCCCGGCTTCACGACGCGGCAGATCTCCGCCACCGCGGCCTCGATGTCCACGGCGTGTTCCAGCGATTCGGTCGCGTAGGCGCAATCGAACGATGCGGCGGGAAACGGCAGCGCGGTCATCGATCCCGCGCACGGGTGCAAACCGGCCGGCACGACGCGCAGCATCGCCTCGGCCAGATCGAATGACACCAGCGACACGCCGGGATGGCGTTCCGCCAGCACGCGCGCAAAACGCCCCTTGCCGCAGCCCACGTCCAGGGCGCGCTTAGCGCTCAAATCGCCGAAATATTCCAGAATCAGCTGGACGTGATAAATCCGCGGGTCGATGCGGGACGGAAAATTCTCCTCGTCGGCTGCCGCTTCGTTGAAGTGCTCGACGATTTCCTGCAGCGGCACCAACGGCGTGAGCTTGGTGGCCCGCTTTTTCCAGAGCATCAGGCGCGCGTCAGGAAGATCGGCAGGCCGGCCTTGTTGGCGTAATTCGGACGGTAGCGCTCGGTGTTGTACATGCTGGCGATGTCCACATGCCGCGGCCCGAGGCCCGGATCCGGGATTGGAGCCATGCCGTAGCAGCCGTTCACCAGCGCCGCCATCAGCCCGCTCTTGCCGTCCAGCACCGCCTCCAGCGCCATGGTTCCGAAGGTGGAAGCGATCAGTTTATCGACGAAATCCGGCACCCCGCTGCGCAGATCGTAGGTGAGATCGCTGACGATGGTCTCTTCGTGCGTGCGCTGCTTGATCTCGTCACTCAGAGCCTCGGCGACGTTCTCCTTCTTGCGGTGCCCGTAGGCGTCAGCTTCTCCGTATTCCCGCACCTGGTAGCCTTCCCACTCGGCGCCTTCCGAGAGAATCACCAAACAATAGTTGCTCGGATTATGCTTCTTGTCCGTGATGAGCAGGTCGATCAGCTTGTCCAGGTTCACCTTGTATTCCGGAATGCAGCAGCGGATCGAAGCCACGTAGGCCGTGTACAGCGACGTGAAGCCGGCATCCCGCCCGAACACGCGGAAAATTCCGATCCGTTCGTGCGACCCCACCGTAGTCCGCTGGCGCGCGATGGCGTCGGTGGCGCGCGTGATAGCCGTCGAAAAACCGATGCAATATTCAGTGTTGCGCACGTCGTTGTCCATGGTCTTCGGCACCGCGATCACCTTCACGCCCATGGCATGCAAATTGGCCGCGTAGCTGAGCGTGTCGTCGCCGCCGATGGCGATCAGCGAAGTCAGGCCCAGCGCTTCGATGTTCTGCAGCACTTGCTGGCTCATGTCGTAATAAACCGCGCTCCTGCCCGCCTTGGTGCTCTCTTTCTGGGGAAAATCGCGGTTCTTCAGGAAGTCGGGAAGACCCGGCATCTTCGACGGATTGGTCCGGCTGCTGTGCAGCACCGTTCCGCCGTAACGATCGATGGTGCGCGTGTTCTCGCGCGTGAGCGGCAGGATGTAGCGGCCCTTGCTCTCGGTGTCCTCCAGGTTCACGTGCGTCAGCCCTTCCCAGCCGCGGCGAATTCCGACGACTTCGCAGCAGTGCTCCGTGGCGCGGTAGGTTACTTCTTTAATGACCGAATTGAGGCCCGGCACGTCGCCGCCTCCAGTCAAGATCCCGATACGCTGGTTAGCCATTCATGCTCCTGTGGATTGATCCGTGTGTGCTCTTGAGCGGGACAGGCTACAAGGCCGGCGTCTCTATTTTACTCCGGGAGACAGGACCCAGCGGGCTCGAATGTAACTCTCCTGAAACCCGCCGGATGCAAGTCAACTTGGGTCTTGACGATTCGCCTATTCTTCGCCTATACTTGCTAAGCATTCGATTCTCCCCGAAAGGAACCCTCAATGAAAATCAGCGAAATGTTACTGCCTGAGTTCGACCAGGAAATGGCCAACACACGTAAAACTCTCGAACGGATCCCCGAGGACAAGTTCGGATGGAAGCCGCATCCCAAATCGTCCCCGGCCGGCGCCCTGGGAACGCACATCGCCGACATGACCGGCTGGGCCGTCGATACAATGACCAAGGACTCCTTTGATGTGGCTCCTCCCGGACAGGAGCATCACCCCAATCCGCCGGCGGCCACGCGCAAGGAACTGCTGGAGAGATTCGATCAGGGCGTTTCGAAAGCCCGCGCCGCGCTGGCCGCCGGCAGCGATGAAACCTACATGGGTCCGTGGTCGCTACTCGCCGGCGGTAAGGTCATCATGACCATGCCCCGCGTATCCGTGGTTCGCAGCTTCGTGCTGAATCACGTCATTCATCACCGGGCCCAGTTAGGCGTGTACCTGCGCCTCAACGACGTGCCCGTGCCCTCCATCTACGGGCCATCGGCGGATGAAGGCGGAATGATGTAGCTGCTACCGGCCGTGTCCATGGCCTCCGCCATGGAATCCACCGCGTCCGCCCCCGTGGAAGCCACGATTATGACCGTAGTAGCCTCCCCGGCCGTGGTCGTGGTGGCCCCAGCCGCCCCCATACCCGAAGTAGCTGCCGCCGTAATACGGGTAGCCGTAATAACCATATCCGTACGGGTAATCGTAGTACGGGTATGGATAACTATAGGGATATCCGTAAGCGTAGGGGTACGCGTACGTGTAGGGCGCGCCCAAGTAGAATCCAAAATGAACCGCGGCATCGGCCTTAGGAACCGCGCCAAACATCATCACTCCGGCCAGCGCCAGAATCGGGAGCCCAATCGCATTCCATGTTTTCTTCAGCATAGGATCCTTCCTGAGGGCTACTCCCGTCGCCCTCCGCCTATTGGATGGAATCAAGCCTGAGGCTGGTTGCAGTTTCGAAGTGCTACAGAACGTCGGCGAAGCCGCGCTTCAAATGCCGGAAGAACAGACCGCCGGCCACGAACGCGGTGACGGCGTAGGCGGCGACGATCGCAAAATCATGCAGGCTGGGAATGCGGTAGGACAACAAGCGGTCGCGATAGGCGCGCACCAGAAACGCGAGCGGGTTCAGATGCAGAATGAACCGGAGGCGCGGCGGAAATTTATCCTCGCTGATGAAGATGGGCGTGGTCCAGAACCAAAACACCAGCACCACCGACAAAACTTGCGCGGTGTCCCGTAAATAGACATGCAGGCTGGCCACGATCCAACTGATGCCGATGGCGAACAGGCCCAGCAGCAGCATATAGAGCGGCAGCGTGAGCATCCACAGGCTGATGTGCCCGGCCGAGACCGCCACAATCGCAAGGCCCAACACGACCACGAGCAAATGGCTGATGAGCGACGACAGGAAAATGGACACCGGCACGATCTCAGCCGGAAAGACCGTCTTGGTGATCAGGTTCGCGTTGTCCACCAGCGACGACGCCGAGCGCGTCACCGTGTCGGAGAACAACAGCCACGGCAGAAAGCCGCAAAACAGGAACAGCGGGTAGTTGGTGGTCACCTCGCCGGGCGAAACCTGCGTGTGCAAGCAAACCTGGAAGACGAACACCCAGCTCACCAGTTGCACCAGCGGCAGAATCAAACTCCACAGCCATCCCACGGTAGACCCGATGAAGCGCTGCTCGAAGTCGCGGCGCACCATTTGAAACAGAAGCGTGCGGCGATAAATCAGGTTGCGCGCGAAGTGCCGGCCGGGAATTGCCATCCGGCCTCCAGGGTACTATAGCCTCGGATGCTCGCGACGGCGCGGATGCACCGGCTTCTCGTCTCTAGATCCACTTTCTTTTGAGCAGCCAGCCTTTCACCACTTGCGTCAGGCACACGTAAGCGAGCAAAGTCAGCATCAGGATCGGCCAGTACAGGTGCGGAAGACGCACAAAGCCAAGCGCAGAGCCGATCTGGGAATACGGCAGCCAGACTCCCAGCAGCATAATGCACAACGTGGTGAGCAGGAGAGGACGGCTGGCCCGGCTCTGAATGAACGGAATTTTGTTGGTTCGGATGACGTGCACGATGAGCGTTTGAGTCATCAGCGACTCAACGAACCATCCGGTCTGAAAGACCCGGGCGCGGGCGGGATCCCAGCATCCGAAGATCCAAAGCATGGTGAAGAAGGTCGTGTAATCGAAGATCGAACTGATCGGCCCGATGAACAGGATGAACCGTCTGATTTCGTCGATGTTCCAGGGCCTGGGCCGGGCCACCTGCTCCTCATCCACGGCATCGGTGGGAATCGCGACCTGGGAGAAGTCGTAGAGCAGGTTGTTGGTCAACACCTGAATCGGCGCCATCGGCAAGAAAGGCACGAAAGCGCTCGCTCCCAGCACGCTGAACATATTCCCGAAGTTCGAACTCGCGCCCATGCGAATGTATTTGAGGACGTTCGCAAAAACCTTGCGGCCTTCGGTTACGCCCCCTTCGAGGACCATGAGGTCCTTCTCCAGCAGGATCAGGTCGGCGGACTCCTTGGCGATATCGGTGGCCGTGTCCACCGAGATGCTCACGTCGGCCGCGCGCAATGCGGGAGCATCGTTGATTCCATCGCCCATGAATCCGACGGCGTGTCCCGAGCTGCGAAGTGCGCGGATGACCCGCTCCTTGTGAGCCGGCGAGAGGCGGGCGAAAAGCGTTGCCTTCCCGGCCGCTTCGGCCAGTTCGGAATCGGACATTCTTTCCACATCGCCGCCCAGCAGCATGGGATCGGCCGGAAGTCCCACGTCCTGGCACACTTTGCGGCTGATGAGTTGGTTGTCACCTGTGAGAATCTTCACTACCACGCCGTGTTTGTGAAGCGCCTCGAGCGCCCGCGCCGCAGTCTCCTTCGGCGGGTCAAGAAATGCCACGTACCCTCGCAGGACCAGCTGGCGCTCATCGTCCTTGGAGCAGACTTGTCTTCCGGGAAGCTCCTTCGACGCCACGGCCAGGACACGGAAGCCGTCATGGCTGAGGCTCTCATATTCTTCCCGGAGTCCGGCCATTTGTTCCGGATTCATGGGCGATACTTTCCCATCCAGTTCGAAGCACGAAGAATGCTGGAACACCTCCTCGGGGGCGCCCTTGGTAAGAAGGATGTTTCTGCCCTCGGGATCCTGCACCAGGACCGACATCATGCGCCGCGTGAAGTCGAACGGAATCTCATCCAGCTTTTTGTATTGGCGGAGAACCCCGTTTTCGTGAAAGTCCGGCGAATCGAGAATCGCCCGGTCGAGCAGGTTTCGTAGACCCGTCTGGAAGTAGCTGATCAAGTACCCGTCCAGCAGCACATCCTCGCTTTCGTGGCCGGCGACGTCACAGTGGCGCATCAGGACGACGCGGTCTTCGGTCAGCGTCCCGGTCTTGTCGGTGCACAACACATCCATGCCACCGAAATTTTGAATGGCGTTGAGCTGCTTGACGATCACCTTTTTGCGGCTCATGGCGATCGCGCCTTTGGAGAGGCAGACGGATACGATCATGGGCAGCATTTCAGGCGTGAGCCCTACCGCCACAGCCAGGGCGAAGAAAAACGCGCCCTTCCAATCGTGTTTCGTGAATCCGTTGAGGAAGAAGACCAGTGGCACCATCACGGTCATCAGCTGGATCATGAGCCAGGTGAAGCGGTTGAGGCCGAGATCGAAGCTAGTCAGCACACGCTCCCCGGTAATCGAGCTGGCCATGCTGCCGAAGTACGTATGTGGACCGGTTGTGACCACGGCGGCCGTGGCGGTGCCGCTCTGCACGCTGGTTCCCATGAAGCAGATGTTTTTGAGCTCGGTGGGAGAGCTGGCGGGGTCGGGCTCGGGATCGTGGAATTTCTCGATGGGAAGCGACTCCCCGGTGAGACCTGCCTGGCTCACAAAGAGATCTTTGGAAGCGAGCACCCGCACGTCGCCCGGAATCATGTCGCCGGCGGAAAGATGGATGATGTCGCCCGGCACCAGGTCGCGCAGCGGAATCTCCCGTACCTGACCTTCTCGCACCACTGTGGCGGTCACATGGATCATCGCCTTGAGCTTCGCCGCCGCCGCATCCGCCCGCGCCTCCTGCAGGAATCGAAGTCCGGCGCTCAATACGACCATCGCGGCCATCACCGTACCGGCGCGGGAATCACCCGTCGCGAACGAAACGGCCGACAGAGTTCCCAACAGAATCACCAGCGGGTTACGGAGTATCTTGAGCAGGCGGACCGCCCAGCTCTGCGCCTTCTCCTGCGCCACCTCGTTTAGGCCTGTGACGAGCGCCCGCTCTTCGGCCTCCGCTTCGGTGAGGCCAGCCAGGGAAGTGTGCAGATCCCGAAGCAACTCCTCGCTGTCCCGCTTTGCGGCCTCCAGTACCGCGGACGAAACTTGAATGTTCCGGGTGTTCCCGTGGTTAGCGCTGTGGTGCGGGTGCGCGATCTTAGGGGTCATGTCACACAGGGCCTTTCCTTTTTGGCCCAACTGCAATGAACTTATAACAGAAGCATATCTGCTATGAGTGAAAATGTTGAAGCGGAGTATCTGACGCGATGAAAGCCTGCATTTTGCGATCCCCTGCGCCCATCGAATCGAATCCGCTGGAATTCGCCGACGTGCCCAAGCCCAAGCCTGCCGGCCGCAACGTCCTGGTGCGCGTGAGTGCCTGCGGGATCTGCCGCACCGACCTGCATGTAATAGAAGGCGAGTTGGCGCCCCGCAAGTCGCCGATAACGCCCGGCCATCAGGTGGTCGGCATTCTCGAGGCCGCGGGCGAGCAAGCCAAACTATATCCGCTTGGGACGCGAGTGGGCATCGCCTGGCTGCACGCCACCGACGGCACGTGCGAATACTGTCTGGCCGGGAAAGAAAACCTCTGCGACCATCCCAGCTTCACCGGCTACACGGTCGATGGGGGCTATGCCGAATACGCGCTCGCCGATCAGGATTTCGTTTATCCCATCCCCGAGGGGTTTCCTGACCTCCAGGCCGCGCCCCTGCTGTGCGCGGGCATCATCGGCTTCCGTTCGCTGCGGCTTTCCGGCATTCAGCGCGGCGGCCGGCTGGGTTTGTACGGATTCGGCGCGGCGGCCCACGTCGCCATTCAGGTGGCGCGCCATTGGGGCGCTGAGGTGTACGCCTGCACGCGCGACGAACGCCATCAGAAGCTGGCGCTGGAACTGGGAGCGGTGTGGGCCGGAGGAACCGTGGCCGAACCTCCGGCTAAACTCGACAGCGCCATCATCTTTGCGCCCGCTGGCGAAATTGTCCCCGCGGCTTTGAAAGCGCTCCGCAAGGGCGGCACGCTGGCGCTAGGCGGAATCCATATGAGCGCCATCCCGCCGCTCGATTACAACCTGCTGTATGGCGAGCGCGTGGTTCGTAGCGTGGCCAACAATACCCGTCAGGACGGGCACGATTTCTTGCGTGTCGCCGCCGAGATCCCGATTCAGACCCAAATCGAAGTGTTTCCGCTGAACGAAGCCAACCGCGCGCTGAACTCGCTCAAGAATGATGCCATTCGCGGTGCCGCTGTTCTCCAAGTTGGGTGAAATCACCCAAGCAGGCAGGTTATCTTCCATTGATTCAATAGCTTATCCCATGGCCCGCAGCGTGCTGTTTCGCCAATGAAAGGTGGTATTCGATGCTGGCCTTCCAAAAGATCCTCTTTCCCATTGACTTGTCCGATAGCTGCACCGCGGCCGCGCCCCTGGTGGAGGCCATGGCAAGGAAGTTTCAGGCGCAAGTCACGCTATTGCACATTCTTGAGATGCCGCCCACATACGCGACGGACTGGTACGGTTATATGGCGCTGGTCGATACCGACGCGATTCGCGACGCCCGCATCAATGAAGTCAACTGTTACCTCACCGACAGGTTCCAAGCGCTGGACGTGCGCCGTCTGGTGTTAGAGGGTGACGCCGCCAGCCTGATCACCAACTACGCGCAGGAACACGGAATAGACCTGATCATGATGCCTACGCACGGCTACGGCGCATTCCGCAGCCTGTTGCTGGGCTCCGTCACGGCCAAGGTGCTTCACGATTCGGCGTGCCCGGTGTGGACCGGCGTGCATATGGAAGAAGCTCCAGCGCCCTCGGCCGCCTTTGCCAACATCATGTGCGCGGTGGACTTAAACGAGGCCAGCGTGGACACCATGCGCTTCGCCTCCCGGCTTGCCGGGAATTTCCAGGCCAAACTCTGGCTGGTCCACGCTGTTCCGGGTCCGCAAGCCGGGCCGGAGAGGTACTTCGACGCCGACTTGCAGACTTACCTGCAAAACGAAGCCAGGAAGACCATCGAAAAGATGAAAGAGACGGCGGGCATCCAGGCTCAGATTTGCCTCGGCACGGGAGATGTTGCGAACCTCGTCCGGGAGGCAGCGCTGCACCATGCCGCCGATTTGCTGGTGATCGGCCGGGGCCGCGCCTGCCGCACTCTGGGCCGCCTTCGAACCAACACCTACTCGATCATCCGGCAGAGCCCCTGCCCAGTGATTAGCGTTTAACGGGGTTCAGAGCCAGCTTTTGCCCGTACAGTTTGCGGTACACGTCGGCGTTCCGCAGGACGCTTTCGACGTAGAGGCGTGTCTCGTTGAAGGGGATGCTTTCGACAAACTCGGCCGGTTCGCGGAAATTGGACATCGCCAGCCAGGCCGTCACGTGCGATTTGCCCGCGTTATAGGAAGCCAGCACCGCTTCCCATTGCCCCATCAGCTGGTCCGCCAGGGTGCTCAAGTAGTATGTGCCCAGCTTCAGGTTGACGGTCGGGGTGAACAGCATGCTGGTCCGGTAGCGCATCTTGAGCTTGCGGCTCAATTGGCGGCCGGTGGCAGGCATCACTTGCGCCAGGCCTCGGGCATTGGCGCGCGACACCGCTTTCGGGTTGAACTCCGATTCCTGCCGGATCAGCGCCGCCATCAGATAGGGATCCACGGAACGCTGGCGGCAGTATTCTTCCAGCGTCTTGCGATAGGGCAGCGGAAACGCCAGCCTCCAAAATTTTTCGGGCGCCGCATCCAGCGAGAGCGACAGGTAGCCCGGCGCATAATGCTTGATATAGCGGATGGCCTGATCCGGTGCGTCGCGCTGGTCGGCCAGCTCAGCCAGTTCCACGGCCATGATCTGCGGCTGGCCGTCGGTTTTGGCGCCGAAGCGAAGTTCGGCGACTGCGAGATCGTCCAGGCCGGCCCTGGCAAGCAGGTGCGCGCGCTCGATGCGCTGCTTCGTGACCGCATTGGCCACAAAATTTTCGGGAACGCGCCGGTTGGGGAACTGGACGCTCGCCAAGAACCGCAGGACGTCGGGCGAGGGCGAAGCGCCGGCGATAGATGGGGTCTCCAGGCGCTCGCGCGCCAGCACAGCGTAATAGTAATTGGGGTAGCCGTTGTTGAGTTCGTCGTAATAGGCACGGGCGCTGGCCCAATCGGACCTGGACTCCGCAGTACGGCCCAAGAAATACAGCGCGGTCGTGACATGGTCCGAGCCGGGGTAGCGCGTCAGATGTTCCTGGAGCAGCGCCACCGCACCCGCGGGATCGCGCATGTATTGAGCCCAAACCCCCTTCCAGTGACAGAGCGAGGCTTGCGGATCGCTGGAGAACGATTCGTAACAAGTGCGGTACAGCGGCCCGGCGGCGTCCGGCTGGTCCTTGGACACATAGTAGCCGGCTACCGAAACCAACGCTTCGAAGCGCCAGTGCGACTGCGGGTAGGTTTCCGAGAGCCGCTGGAGAGTCGCGTTCATGTCGTCAATGCGATTCAAGCGGCGCTGGCATTCGAGCACGTAGTAGAGCCGCTCGGCCTCGGCATCGGGCGTGGCGGCCTGAAAAGAGCTGAGGTAATCGTAGGCCGGCTGGTTGTCGCGCGCCAGATACGACGCGGCGCCGATGCGCACGCGCGCCAGATCCAGATCCGCGCCGTTCAAACGCGGCAGCAACGCGGTCAGCTCCTTGCCGGCACGCGTATAGTCGCCGCCATCCACCAATTTGACGCCGCGCTCCAGCAGCGCTTGAGGCGGAATTGCGGGATAGCGCGATAGAGCGGCTTCGGCATCCGCGGCTTCTTTGGCGAACGGATAGTTGACGTAGATCTTCTGATAGTGCGCCGCGGCGGCTTGCGTGTTGCCGGCGGCTTCGTAAGCTCGCGCCAGCAGCAGTTCGGCTTGCGGAACCGACAAGTCCGCGGTGTGCTGGTTGATGAGCGCCGCCGCCTTGTCGGGCTGGTTGTTCTGCAAATAGGAGTTGGCCTGTAAGGCAGCCGCTTTCGCGATTAACGCCGACGCGGGCGACACCTGCCAGACGGGCTGGAGCGTGGCCTCCGTTTCCGGAAACTGGCGCTGCTCAAACTCAGAGACGGCGGTCAGATAGGCGATGTAATCGGCCAGCGGCGGCAAGCGTTTTTCCGCCGCCTGGAGATGCCGCTGCGCGTCTCCGAATTGCCGCTGGTCGATCTCGGTCGCGCCCAGCACCAGGTAGGCCAGCGCGCCCGACTGATCTTTCCGGTGCAGTTCGGCGTAGCGCACAACCGCGGCGCGGGTTCGCGCGTTGGGCGTCTTGCGGTAGCGCTGGGCTACCGTCTCCAGCTGTTGGGCCGGCACACTGACAGCGCACAGGCACGCCAGAACGAGCACGCGCCGCAGCCTAGACCATGGGACCGGGATAATCGGGACCGAGCGATTCGGCATCATCGTTTGCCAACGTTCTCAAAATTTCCAGATGGAGGTAATCCACCATCGTTTCCGAGCTGTGGAGATAATCACGGCGGAAGGCCTCGCGCGCGGCATCGATCTCCGCCTGTAAAGACGCATACAAGCTGCGCGAGGCGCGCGCTTTTTTCACTGTCTCCGACTGATACAGACGGATGCCGGCCACTTGAACGCGCGCAAAGCGCTGCGCCTTGAGATGCAGCTCGCGATCCTGCTGGCTCAAGGAGAACCAGGACAGAATCTCCGGCTTCTGTTGCGACGGAGCGAGCTGGACCAGCGCGGCACCTGGCGCCGGCGCCGCTGGACGGCCGTCTCGCACGGCGCCCGCCACGGCCGCCAGCAGCTCCAGAGCATGCGAATCGACATCGCCCGCCGGAGCGTCCGCGTAGAGGAGAGCCAAGACCGCGTCGCGCGTTGCGATGGGGATGACGTAGAACCTGCCCGCGCTTTCGCCAAGATAAGCGGCTAGCGGCTTCGACATTTCACCCGCCGAGCGCATGGCGACCAGCGTGTCGCGGGTGTCCACAGCGGCGGCAAACGCCGGAGCGGTTTCGAGCGGCACACCGGACGCAGGCGCTGGGTCTTCGACGTTCCGGGCGGCCGCAAAGCGCAGGGCACGGCCGATGAGCAGGAACAAGGCGGCGCGATGACAGAATCCGCTGGTCGCGTCGACCAGCGTCTTGGCCCATTGCGCTTCATTTTCAAATTGGCGCAGCCGCCGGGCCGACTGGTTCAGCTTGTCGAGCAGCAAGCGGCGTTCGGCCCGGGCCGATTCCAGCTGTTCCTGGAGGCGCGCTTCGAAGGCGTCCTGAAACTGTTCCTCCAGGCGAGCGGCCAGACCGGCGACGGTCTCTTCGAGCGTGCGCTCCACCTGCTCCGGCCACTGCGCTTCCAGCATCTCCTGCACACGCTCGATGTGCCGCCGCCAGGCAAGCGCCAGCTGTTCGCGCACGATGTCATGGGCATCGGCGACCAGCGCGCTGGTGGACTCATTCATGGGGGAAACAAGGGTCACTACTATTGTATCGGACGGTGGAGCGCGTAGCTCCACTCAGGCTAGTTCCTTAGAAAGGGCGAAGCGCTTGCTTACGCGCGCGGCTCGGCAGCAGAGCCGCGACCAGTGACGGAGCCGGGCTTGCATTCACCGCGCCGGCGGGTCCGGATTCGCCGGCAGCAGCATCCCCGTCAGCCGTACCTGCTTGCGGCCGCTGGCGAGTTCCAGCACGATGCGGCCGTCGGGCTGGCTGGAGCCCTGGCCGGACAACGTGTCCGTGCCCTGCGATACCTGAACGCCGGTGAGCAGCAAGCGCGGGAGTCCGGACGACGTCACCACACGGTACGAGCCTGAAATCTCACTCACCTCGGCATCGGGAGCCAGCACGATGTCGCGGCCTTCGAACGTGCCGTTGGAGCGGAGATTGGTGAGCAGGCTTAAGCCCACGCCGCCGGCCGCCAGCTCGCCATCGATATCCAACCGACCGCTGTGATAATCGAGATTTTCGACGTTGCCGGAAAGACGGTATGCCGGCAGGCTTTTGGACAGGTCTACGCTGAGAGTTCCGGTGGCATGCATGTCGTCCAACCGGCAATCCAGGTTGGAAACGGTGATCGCAGGCCCATCCCAAACCGCGTGTCCGCGCAACTCGCCGAGCGGCGCGTCGCCGCTCAACAGGCTGGCCACTTGAATCGTCACATCGGCCCTGCGCTCTTCCAGCCACTTCGGAAGCGGCTCCCGGCGCAGGCGGAAGGTGCGTTCGAGGAAGCCTTCATTGCGCCTGAGCGTGGGCAGCAGTAAACGTTCCAGCGCAGCGAGCTGCAGCTCGGCCAGGCTCAGATGCAGCCGGTGCGGGTGCTGAGCGGTGGCATCGTATTTATAGTCGCCCTGAAATTTCACGTCGCCCGCGTGGCCGCGCATGCGGCTGATCTGAATGGAGTCGCCGTCCATTTGGACCGAAGCCGACGCCAAGTGAACGGGCGCGGCAAGACCGGGAACTTCAAGGACGGCGTTCTGCAGGTCGTAGGCGCCAGACCAGGCGCCGGGCTTATCGCCGGACCTTTCAAACTCGAGATGGCCCTTCCAGGAGCCCTGGCGCAGGGTGACGAAGAGCGGGATCGGCGCGGGATCGAAGAGACGCCCCGCGCCGGATTCGGTTTCTGCGATGGTCAACTGGCGCGTACTCAGCTGGAGCGCGGCATGGCCGTTGTCGATGGCATATTCGGCTTGCAGCTGAATCGACTGCCCGTTCTTCATCGCGATATTGGCGGGCGCGAGCGTGATCTTTCCGCCGGACACCAAAACCAGCGCCGAATCCAGCTCGGCCGAGTCAGCGTGAGGAAGCTTCACAGACGCATTTTCGAGCATCAGCTTGCCTTCGAGACCGTTCTGGGTGGAGTAGCCGACGCCTCCCTGGACCTTGCCGTCTACGATCACGTTATCGGGCAGCGAAGCACCCAGGTGGCGAGCGGTTTCCACCAGCGATGCGGCGGGAAGATCATGGAACGTGAAGCCGGCGGCCCATTTTGGGGCGGTGAGATAGTCGGCCAGACGGAATCGGATGGCAAGCGGAGGCGCCGGCGGGGGCGCAGCAACGGTTTCCAACTGCAACTGATGGTCATTCAGGTTTAGAAATCCGCGATAGTTCAGCGTCCAAGCCTGGTCGGGCGACGGCATCAGGTCCCAGCGGTGCACGTCGCTGATGTTCAGGTCGCCAGTAACGTCAATATGCGAAAGCGGTCCGGCGAGCTTGGCGTTGGCCAGCACATAGCCATGAACGCCCAGATCGCGGGCGTTGAACAGCCGGACCAGTTCGGATACAGCGGTGCGGTCCAGATGCAGGCCCATGCTGAGGCGGCTTTCGGCGCCGGAGACGGAATGCAGCAAGCCGCGCGCGCTGAGTTCGCCGAAGGCCTGCGAGCCACGATCCGTGCGCGCGGGCGACCCGGAGAAACGCACCACGACGTCGCCGCTTTCGTCGGGATAAATGTCGACGTCCGCATCATCGACGTAAAAAACCGACTTGGTGTCGCCGAACTTGAAGTTCAGCCGGCCGGAGCGAATCTGGATGTCGGGAACGGCGGGGCGCGCCGAACCAGGCGACGGGCGGCGATCGAGCAACGGCTGGATGTTCCATGGTCCGGACACGGTTTTGACCACGTTTACGCTGGGCGTGTCGAGGCGGAGGCTGGAAAAGGCGAGCTTTCCGGCAAACAGACTCAGCAGCCTGATCCGCAATTGCATATGCTCGACGTGGGCGAACGGCTCGATGCCCGCCGAGGGTTCGTCGTCAATGAGCACGTCGTCGACGCTGAAGCCGGGGCCGCGGAACAGGTCCAGGTGGACGGCGCCGATGTGCACGGGGCGGTTCAAAGCGGCTTCGAGCGCGGCTTCAATGCGCGGGCGCAACCGGTCCGCCCGCAGAAACGGGGCGATCACGCCGATGGCCAGCACCACGAGCAGCGCGATGAGAACTCCCCGGCGGAGCGTCTTCATGACCGGCGCGCCAGAAGGTCCGCGTAAGCGGCGGGGTCGTCAACGTCGGTGACCACGGCCGGATCAGGAATTTCGACGTAGACGGTTTGGGGCACGTAGCGGTGAACCACGTCGCTGGCTTTGGCGTCGAGCGGGAGAGCGAGCAGTTCCTCCACCAGCGCGCGCGCGATGCAGACCGGATGTCCATGCTCGCCGTGATACGTCGGCACGGTGACGGGGGCGCGCTGGGCTTCAAAGCGCGCGGCCAGCGTAGCGAATGTGGAGGGCTCCAGGTGCGGATGGTCCACGGGCGAGAACATCACGGCATCGGCGCCGGGCGGAACTTTCGCCAGGCCGCACTGCAGAGAGCTCAGCATGCCGCGCTCCGGATCGGGATTCACGGCAAAGACCGCTTCGGAAGCGCGTTCGACTCCGGCCTGAATCTCGACCGCATGATGGCCGACCACCACGATTATTGGCTTGCACACCGCAGCAAACAAGCGGATCAGCCGGTCCAGGAACGTTTGGCCTTCGAACCGCAACAGCGCTTTCGGCGTGCCCATGCGGCGGGAGGCGCCGCCAGACAGAATCAAGCCGGCGATCGATACGCCGGGCTTCACTTGAGAACGGCTCTGGAGGACTCGGTGGCAAAAATGGACTTGGACAAGTTCCGCCACTCGGACTCGGGCGCGCGCCGCGTCGCGATCATTTCCGCGACGATGGATACCGCGATTTCTTCGGGCGTGATCGCGCCGATGTCGAATCCCATGGGAGCGAAGATCCGCTCGAAGGCCGCGCGCGGGATGCCTTCTTTTTCCAGCTCCTTGATGACGCCGATCACCTTGCGCTTGCTGCCGATCATGGCGATGTACTTGGCGTTGGTCGAGACGGCCCAGTGCAGTACACGCATGTCGTCGCGGTGGCCGCGCGTGACGATGATGATGTAGCTCGTATCGCGGATGGGAAGCTTCGGAAAGACCTCCTCATACTCTTCGGCGAAGACTTCGCCGGCTTCCGGGAAGCGCTCCCGGTTGGCGAAAGCGTCGCGGTTGTCCACGATGACGGTGGCGAATCCGGCGAGGTTGGCGATTTTGGAGATGCTTTTCGAGATATGGCCGGCGCCGAAGATGAAGGCGCGGGGCTGGGGGACGACCGGTTCGACGAACACGCTCAATTGTCCTCCGCAGATCAGGCCGTTGTCGTAGGCGGCATCCTGGCCGAGGCTGAAATTCATCTGGCGCGGCCGCTCGGTTTCCATGACCTCGCGCGCGGCGTTCCATACTTCGGCCTCGACGCACCCGCCGCCCACCGTGCCGAGCATGGAGCCGTCCTCGCGCACCAGCAGCTTGGCGCTTTCGTAGCTGGGAATGGAACCGTTCACCTGAACGATGGTGGCCAGGGCGCACTTCTGGCCGAGGCGGCGCAGCCGGACGACTTCCTCGTAGATGTCCATTCGATTGAATTATATCGTGGGACTGACGGGCCGGTATAGGGGCTTTGCCGGTCGCCAAGCTGGTTCCCGCCGATGATCACGCCACGAGCGCGATTGGACGCATGAAAGGAACGATGGAGATTATCGGTGACAGGTGGCTTATTCCCAGCACAAGCACCTGAAAGTCCTGGAAGCTTAGGCCGCTACAATTGGATTGTCCCGTGATCAAGACCATCCTGTTTGACCTGGGCAATGTCATCGTCCCGTTCGATGTTCAGCGGGCTTATGCCCGCATGGCCGAGCTGAGAGGTTGCACGCAGGAGGAAATCGCCGGGCGGGTTCGCGCCACCGGGCTGGTGCGACCGTTTGAGAGGGGCGAAATCGCCGCGGAACCGTTCTTCCGGGCATTTTCCGCCGCGCTGGACTTGCACCTGGACTATGCGGAGTTTTGCAACTGGTGGAACTGCGTTTTCATGCCCGAGCCTCTGGTACCGGAAGCGCTGCTCGAGAATCTGGCAGGCCGCTACCGGCTGTTGACGCTGTCCAATACAAACCCGATCCATTTCGCGATGTTGGAGGAAAACTATCCTCTTCTGCGGCATTTTCACGGCAACGTTCTGTCGTACGAGGTGGGCGCCGCCAAGCCGGAGGCGAAGATATATCAGGAAGCGATTTCACGGGCCGGCTGCAGCGCCAGCGAGTGCTTCTTCACCGACGACTTGCTGTTGAACGTAGAAGCCGCGCGCCGGCACGGCATCGACGCCGTGCAGTTCATGTCGGCCGGGCAACTGGAAGACGAGCTGCGCGCCAGGGGATTGGCGGGCGGCCAATCCTGATCCACGCGGCCACTCGGGATTGAGGTATTTTCAACGGCGGAAGCGCGATCCGGGACAACCGGATCTCATTCCCAGCCCCCGCCCAGGGCCTGATAGAGTTGGACCACGCTCACCAGCTCCGCATAGCGGATCTGCTCCAAAGTCAGCTGAGCCGAAAGGAGATCGCGATCGGCATCCAGGGCATTCAGCTGTGTGTCGACGCCACCCTGATAGCGGGCATATGCCAGGCGTTTCCGATCTTCGAGCGCGGCTACCAGCTTCACCTGTTCGACCCGGCTCTCCCGCGTCCGCTGGTGCGCGATCAGCGCGTCGGAAACCTGCTGGAAGGCCGTCTGGATCGATTTCTCCCAGGCGATTTGGGCGTCTTCCCGCTGGGCTTGGGCCAGCCGCACGTTGTTTTTCAGGCGGCCGGCGGTGAAGATCGGCTGCGTGATCTGCGGGACGAAGGTCCAGGCGCTGTTCGGCCCGGAGAAAAGGTTCGCCAAGGCGGAACTCTGTCCGCCGATGGTTCCGGTCAGGCCGATCTGCGGGAAGTACGCCGCTTTCGCCACTCCGATATTGGCATTCGCCGCGATCAGCGCCTGTTCCGCGGCGCGGATGTCGGGCCGGCGCTCCAGAAGGGCCGAGGGCAGACCTGTCGGCACCTCCGGCGGCAAGGACTCTTCGCCAAAGCGGCGCCCCCGTTCGATGCTCCCGGGGTTTTTTCCGAGCAGCAGCGAAATCTGGTTCTCGGTCTGCCCGACCTGTTGCTGAAGCTGGGGAATACTCTCCGCGGCGCTATCGACGAGTTCCTCGGCCTGGCGCACATCGAGCAGCGTGGCAAGACCGTGGGTTTGACGGTCCAGCGTCAGCTTGAGAGACGCGCGGCGCGTCTCCAGCGTACGTTGGGAGATATCGAGTTCGGAGTCCAATTCGAGCAACTGGAAATAATTGGCCGCGACCTGGCTGACCACGGTGGTGATTACGTTCTTGCGGTTCCAGTCGGCATTGAGCAGATTGGCGCGCGCGGCCTCAGTCGACCGGCGCAACTGGCCCCAGAGATCGATCTGGAACGACAGGAGATTCAGCCCGGCTTCGCCCCAGTTGCGGTTCTGGTTGGCGACAAACGACGGCGGCAGAGGGAACTGTCCGTTGCGCGATAGGCGGGTGAGCTCGATTTCTCCGGAGGCGCTCACCTGCGGAATCTGGTTGGAGCGAGTCACACCCAGGTTGGCTTGCGCCTCCTCAACCCGCGCCACGGCGTCCCGCAGATCGTAGTTTTGCGCGAGGGCGACACGGATGAGTCCCTGGAGCTGCGGGTCGCGGAAGACGTCAAACCACTTGAGGTCGGCCAGCGACGCAGCTTCCTGCGCGGGAACCGGCGAGGGGGTCCGGAAGTTTCCGGGGACGGCCACTTTGGGACGCTGATAGTTGGGTCCCAGGGTGCATCCAACCAGCAGCATCGCCACGGCGGCGGTCACGAAATAGGAGGCTCTCATCTCAGTCTCCCTGAGCCGGGGAAGGCAAGGATTCCGGCCCACCGGCGGGCGCCTTCACGCCCGATAGCTTCTCGACCAAAACAAAGATGGAGGGAACGAAGAAGCGGCCGATGAAGGTCTCCGCGGCCATCCCCCCGATCACGGTTGTTCCGATCACCTGGCGGGCGATGGAGCCGGCGCCGGAAGCGATCCATAGCGGCACGCAGCCCACAATGAAGGCGAGGGCAGTCATCATCAGCGGCCGGAAGCGAAGCCTCGCTCCTTCCAGAGCGGCATCCACCAGGGGCTTGCCCTGTTCGTACTGCTCTTTCGCGAAGGCGACAATCAGGATCGAATTCTTCGCACCCAGGCCGATCAGCATCACCAAGCCGATTTGCATGTAAACGTCGTTTTCCAGCTGCACCATGTAGGCCGGCAGAAACGCGGACAGCACGACGCGGCGGAGCCAGAGCACGGCCACGGCGCCGAAGACCGCCACGGGAGTGCTCAGCAGGACGCTGAAGGGCAGCGACCAGCTTTCATACAGCGCCGCCAGAACCAGGAAGACAAAGAGGAGCGCGAAGCCGAAGATGACCCAGGAGGGAACGCCTTCGCGCGCCTTCTGCTCCTGGTAGGACATGCCCATGTAGTCCAAGCCCATTTCGCGGGGCATGGTTTGCTGGAAGACTTCTTCCAGCGCCGCCGTAGCCTGGCCGGAGCTGTAGCCCGCGGCGGCACTGCCATTGATTTGCGCGGCCCGGTACTCGTTGTAACGCAGGGTGAATTCCGGGCCGGAGCGGGTCTCGTAATGCGCCAGCGAGGAAAGCGGGACTGCGGCTCCCTGGTTGTTGCGCACATAGAACTGGTCAAGAGAACCGGTATTGGCCCGGTAAGGGGCCTCGGCCTCCACATACACCTGCCAGGTACGGCCGAAATCGTTGAAGTAATTGATAAACAGGCCTCCCATGTAGGCCTGTATGGTCTGGTAGACATCGGTCAAAGCGACGCCCTGCTTCAGCACTTTATCCCGATCCACCTGGATGAACCGTTGCGGCACGCTAGGCAGAAAGGTCGTGCTGATCTGGCCGATTTCCGGCCGTTTGCGGGCGGCCGCCAGGAATTTATCCAGGTTGCCGGCGAGAAACGGGATGTCCTTGCCCGCGCGGTCTTCCAGCACGAACTGAAATCCGCCGCTGGTGCCGACGCCCGGAATGGCGGGCGGAGAGAAGCTGAAAGCGGTTCCTACGGGCAGCCGGCTTAGTTCGTGGCTCAGGCGATCCCGGATGGCTTGATACTGCTCGTTTCTGGTGTGGCGATCGCTCCAGGGTTTGAAGGTGACGAAGAACATACCGTTATAGGTGGTCTGAGCGAAACTGAGGATGTTGAAACCGACTACCGTGGTTGTGTACGCGATTCCGGGAGTGTTCAGCAAAATTTTCTCCACCTGCCGGGCCGCTGCAGCGGTGCGTTCCATGGATGCCGCCACAGGAAGCTGCAGGCTCACGTACATGTAGCCCTGGTCTTCATCCGGCAGGAAGCTGGAAGGCAGCCGTCCGATGAAGAACAACGCGCCCAGGCCGCAGACTGCCAGCAGCGCCAGCACGAGCACGCCCTTGCGGATCATGACGTGGGACCAGTGGACAAAGCCGTGCGTGGCGCCCTCCCAATAGCGATTGAAGGCGCCGAAGAATGTTCCGAGGGGTCCGCGACGCGGGCCGGCGGCCTTCTCGGGCTTCCGCAGTAACAGCGCAGCAAGCGCCGGACTGAGTGTGAGCGCATTGAAAGCCGAGAGCATCACCGAGATGGCGATGGTCAGTGCGAATTGCTGATAGAGCCTCCCCGTGATGCCCGGAATGAAAGCGGTCGGCACGAACACAGACGCCAAAACCAGGGCAATGCCGACGACTGGCCCCGTGAGCTCGTGCATGGCCTTGCGGGCGGCATCTTGGGGCGCCAGCCCCTCCTCAATGTGACGCTGAACCCCCTCGACCACCACGATGGCATCGTCCACCACCAAGCCGATGGCCAGCACCAGCCCCAACATCGAAAGCGTATTGATGGAGAAGCCGAACAGCGGGAAGAGCATAAACGTGCCGATCAGCGAAACGGGCACGGCCAGCATCGGGATCAAGGTGGCGCGCCAGTCCTGCAAAAAGATGTAGACCACCAGCAGCACCAGCGCAATCGCTATGGCCAGGGTTTCCACAATTTCCTTCATGCCTTCGGTAACCGGGAGTGTCTGGTCCAGCGATATGACGTAGTCTATGTCTTCGGGAAAGCGCTGCTTCATCTGAGCCATCAGCTTGCGGAGTCCCTCCACGGTTTGAACCGAGTTCGAGCCGGGCAACTGATAAACCGGGATAATGCCACTGGGCCTGCCATTCAGCCGGCCGATCACGCTGTAGCTCTGCGCGCCCAACTCGACCCGGGCGACATCTTTCACCCGAACGATTCCGCCATTGGGAGCTTCGCGGATCACGATGTTGCCGAACTGCTCCGGTGAGGTGAGCCGGCCTTGAGCCAGCACCGCATACGTGAACTGCTGGTTGCCCGGAGCGGGCTCGCCCCCCACCTGGCCCGCGGGGTTCACGGTGTTTTGCGCCTGGATGGCGCTGACGATGTCGTTCACGGTGATCCCCAGCTTGGCCAACTGATCGGGTTTTACCCACAGGCGCATGGCATATTGTCCGGCTCCGAAAACATTGGCTTGACCCACGCCGTAGGAGCGGCCGATGGGATCGAGGAGGTTGATGTAGGCGTAGTTAGCCAGAAATGCCGCGTCGCGAGTTCCGTGCGGCGAGTACAGGCTGATCAGCATGAGCGGAGCGGTGGTGGCTTTGCGGATCGTGACGCCATAGTTGGCTACCTCCGGCGGAAGCTGCGCCGACGCCAGTTGTTCGCGCGACTGCGTCAAGATGAGATCCATGTTGGGATCCGTTTTCAGGTCGAAATCCGCGATCACGGTGGTTGAGGAGGCGCTGGTGGCGTTGACCGAATACATGTAATTCATGTTGTCGACGCCAGTGATCTGCTGCTCGATGGGCGTGTCGACCGCCTGCTCCAGAGCTTTGGCGTCGGCGCCGGGGTAAGTAGCTTGCAGCCGGATTTCGGGCGGGACGATGTTCGGAAACTGGGCCACGGGCAAGGTCACGATGCTGACGGCGCCGACGATGACTGTAAGAATGGCGATTACCATCGCCACAATGGGGCGCCGGATGAAAAAGTTGGACATGACTTGCGGTTCCTTCCTCTAGTCGCCTTGGAAAGGTTTGGGCGTTACGAGCGCGCCCGTGTGGAGATCCTGCTGGCCCTCGACCACCACACGCTCGCCCGGCTTCAGCCCCTCGCTGATCACCCACAGCGTGCCGACGCGATCTCCGACTTTGACTTGTCGGATGGCCACGCGGTTATCTGGCCCGACTACGGTCACCTCGTAGCCGCCTTGCAGCTCGGTTACGGCGGGTTGCGGGACCAGCATAGCCCCCCGGTCGATGCCGACGACGGCTCGCACCTTGGCGTACTGGCCGGGCCGCAGAAGGTTTCCGGGATTCGGGAACAAGGCCGTCATCTGAATGGCGCCGGTATTCTGGTCCACCTGCCGATCGGCATAGAAAAAGCGCCCCGGATGCGGATGCACGCTTCCGTCCGCCAGGATCACCTGAAGCTGCAACTTATGGAGCGCATCGGCGCGCGCCAGGCTGAGATATTCCTGCTCACCGACCGTGAAGTTGGCGCGGATGGGATCGAGCGTGGAGACCGTGGTCACGGCGTTGCTGGTGGGACCGACCAGGTTGCCGACCTGCACCGTTGCGGTGCCGGCGATCCCATCGATTAGAGACGTGAGCCGGGTGAAGCCCAGGTTGACCTGCGCCGTTTCCAGCGCGGCTTGCGCGGCCTGGACGCCGGCCCGTGCGGACTCAATCTGCGCTTTCGAAGTTTCCACCTGGGCCCCGGCCGCCGCCACCTGAGCTTTGTTGGCCTGATTGGTCTGCACGGCGTTATCCAGGTCCTGCTGGGTCACGGCCTGTTCCTGGAAGAGCGGGGCATACTTGTTCTCGTCCAGCTGCGCTTTGCGCTGGTTGGCTTCGGCGGTCACCCGCTGCGCTTGCGCCTGAACGAGCCCCGCCTGCGCCTGAGCCAGCTGCCCCCTGGCCTGAGCGAGTTGCCCGGCCGCCTGATCGACGACGGCCTGAAACGGCCGCGGATCGATCTCGAAGAGCAACTGTCCCCGGTGGACAAAGGAACCCTCGCGATAGTCCTGCCGCAGCAGATATCCAGTCACCTCGGCCTTGATCGATGCATTGACCAAGCCATCGAGTGTCCCGACCCATTCGCGCTGGACCGGCACATCGCGCTGCTCGACGGACGCTACCAGAGCGATCGGCGGCGCCTTCGCGACCGCGGCAGCGACGTCTCTGGACCGACTGACGCCAATCACGGCTCCGATAACGATCAGCAGAGCCACGACGATTCCCGCCAAGCGATGATTGCGTTTCATATTGCTGTAATCCCCTTCTTAGCCATTTCACTCGCACTCCCCCTTACCGCGCCGGGAGTGGATCCGGATTTGAGATAGGAATAAAGAACCAGTTTGAATTCCTGAACGAAGGGCCGCCGCTCGTTGGGCGAGTCTTCGGTGTAAAGCTGATTCAAAGCTTTCAGGATCTGGATGGTGACGGTGGCCATTTGCAGCGCTCGGTGCTTCGACATGCGCGGGTGCCGGACCAGGAAGAAGCCGGCGAAGCGCTCCCGGATCAGACTGCGGATCGCAGGCGCCGCGCGGGTGCTTCGCGGAGCGTCGAGCAAGGCAGGAAACGCCGGGTGGCTGTCGACAAACCGGGTTGTCAAGTCAATCAAACGGCTGACGAATTGTCTCAGCTCAAGCGATTTCGCTTTTTCGGCAAGCGGCGCGAATGTCTCCTCGAACTCCTTCCCGTAGGCGTTGCGTAGTGCCTGAGTGATCGCCGCTTTGCAGGGGAAGAATTGATACAGCGAACCGATCGGCGCTCCGGCGCGTTCGGCGATGGCACTCATGGTGGCGGCCTCGTAGCCTGCCTCCGCGATCACAGATTCGGCCGCTTCGATCAGCTCGGCCACGCGGCGCTCGCCGCGCTCCTGGCACGGAATTCGGCGGGGTCGGGTGGAGTCGGGGGGCGGCATGTTCCTTCATTATATATGAGGACACGCTCATATTCTGCGATCCACAAGCTCTGCTGAAACTCAGCCAGTCTTCAGCTGGCAGAGCAAGGAAATTTCAAGAACAATCGGATGCAGATACAATTGAGGCGTCTGCATGACGATGAACCGCGAGGGCCAGGTTTTCGATGGCAAGAGACTCGATGGCAAAAAGAATGACTAGCGGCAGACCAAGCTGGAGGACGAGGATGACTTGGCATAGTCCATTGCGCCGGTTGGCTCTATTGGGTGGCGCGGTTTTGTGGTTGACGGGGTTGGGCTTACTGGCGCAGGAGCAAAGTTTTTTTGCCGGCAGCCCGGCGGTAGGCGTTACCGCGGAGCAGGCGAACCGCGGCAAGGCGGTCTATGACGACAATTGCGGCAGCTGTCATGGCACCAATCTCGACAATGGAGAGTTTGGCCCGCCGCTTCGCGGCTCCGCATTCAAGATGCACTGGGCGAGCCAGTCCGCGAACGCGCTGTTCACTTACATCACGACCAAGATGCCGCCGGCTGCGCCGGGGGGGCTCAGCGACCGCGCCTACAGCGATGCGGAGGCCTATATCCTTCGCGCCAACGGCGTCGCGATCGGCAACCGCGAGTTGGCTCCAGCACGGACCCAGTCCGAGATAACGGCCCGCACTATCAATAAGGACGCCACCTACCAATCCGTGATCGCGGCCCGTGAGAAGCTGCTCGCCGGCCTGACGCCGGTGACGGAAGGGATGCTGCAGCATCCCGCGGATGGCGACTGGCTGGTGTGGCGGGGTAGCTATCAAAATCTCGCATACAGCCCTCTCAAGCAAATTGATACGGCCAACGTCCATGATCTCGGTATCGCCTGGACCCTCGCCCTGCCGGTCAGCGGCAACGAGACCACGCCACTGGTGCATGACGGAATCCTGTTTGTGGAAAGCGGTGCCAGCATCCAGGCGCTCAACGGTGCGACAGGCGAAGTGCTCTGGCAATATACTCGGCCGCTCCCGGAAAGGCTGCACAATGGCCAGAACGCGCGGATGAAGAACCTCGCGATTTACGGCGACTCGCTGTATGCCCCCACGCCGGACGGACATGTGATTGCGCTGGAGACCAAGACCGGTAAGTTGCTCTGGGATCATGCGGTCTTCAGCCGCGATAACGACTCACAGGCGGGTGCGGCGGGTGGCCCCGCTCCCTTCAGTTTGACTGGGGGCCCGGTGGTCGCGAAAGGCAAGGTGATGATCGGCACCAGCCTGGGCATCAACACCGGCGGCGGCAACTACATTGTCGCCCTGGACGCGGCAACTGGCAAAGAGGCTTGGCGTTTCAATACCATCGCTAAGCCCGGCGAGCCCGGCGGCGATAGCTGGAACGGCGCGCCTTATGAACAGCGGTTCGGCGGTGGCGTGTGGACCTCGGGCAGCTACGATCCCGCGCGAAACCTGGTCTATTTCGGCACCGGCAACACCTATGACATCGGCACGCTGATGCTGCCCCAGCCGCGCGTCGGCGAATCGAAGGACGCGCTCTATACGGATTCAACTCTGGCTCTCGATCCGGATACGGGAAAGCTGGTCTGGCATGCTCAGCACATGAAACGCGATGTATGGGATCTGGACTGGGTGTTCGAGCAGTCGCTCCTCACCCTGCCGGTAAACGGCAAGCCGACCGAGTTGGTGGTGACGGGAGGCAAGACCGCGATCTTCGACGCGATGGACCGCGCCACGGGTAAGCATGTCTTTTCCCGCGACCTGGGTCTGCAGAACATCGTGACCGGGATCGATCCAGAGACCGGAGAGGAGACCAAGAATCCGGCGCTGGAACCCGAGCCAGGCAAGACCAAGCTGCTGTGTCCCGATGCCAACGGCGCGCGAAACTGGCCGACCACGGCTTTCGACCCCGCGAGCTATACCCTCTATGTACCGCTGATAGAGGATTGCGCCGAGTACAGCTGGACGCCGCGCAGCGCGGCGAAAATCGCGGCCGGCGGCGACGATATTCATTTTGCCCAGCGGCCGCGTCCGGACAGCGACGGTAAATTCGGCCGCATCGAAGCCATCAATCTGGCGACCGGCCGCGTGTTATGGATTCACCGGCAGCGCGCGCCCTTGGTCAGTTCGTTGCTGGCAACCGGGGGCGGCCTTGTGTTCGTGGGGGCACTGGACCGCTTCTTCAGCGCTTATCACGCGGCGACCGGCGAGCTCCTTTGGCAGACTCAGCTGAATGCGGCCCCCAATTCGTCGCCGGTGACGTACAGTGTCCAGGGCGAGCAATATGTCGCGGTGGTAGCGGGTGGCGGTTTCCTAAGCGCCGCTTCGTCCCGTTTTACGCCGGAGATCGACAACCCCGCCGGCGGCACGACGCTGTGGGTGTTCAAGTTACCGTCGCGCTGACCCGAGTTCCACGTGGTGCTAGCCGCGAGTGGATGCCGACTCTTCCGCATTCACGGGAATCCAGCCGGAAAACGGTCGTTCTGGGTAGTTGTAGAGGATACTGTCCGGCCGACGATAGGTGTAGAATTGTTTCTTACTACACGTCCTTCGATCCTCGCGGGAGAAAGTAGCGTAAAATGATGATCGATCACGGAGATTTAACGATGCGAAAACGTTCTCTCTTGTTCCTTTCGTTGCTGGTTCCAGCCTTTTTAGGTCTCGGCGGATATGCCGTCCTGAAAGCGCAGCAGAATAGTTCGGCGGCCAGCGCCAAGCGCTGG
>DATJNO010000115.1:0-4363 GCA_035508055.1 Bryobacteraceae bacterium
CGAGCGCAAGAAGCTGGGGCTGGACCCGGATTTACGCACGGGTTTGGTGCTGTTCGGCGGGCAAGGATCGTCGGCGATGCTGGAGATCGCCAAGCGCGTGACCGCCAAAGCGCAGTTCATCTTCATTTGCGGGCGCAACGAAACGCTCGCCGCCGAGCTGCGGTCTTTGGAAACGCCCTACCGGAAGTTCGTCGAAGGATTCACCAACGAAATCCCCTACTACATGCACCTGGCCGACTTCTTCATCGGCAAGCCGGGGCCGGGCAGCATCAGCGAAGCGCTGGCCATGCAACTGCCCGTAATGGTGGAGCGCAACGCCGCGACGCTGCCGCAGGAGCGCTACAACACGGACTGGATTCGTGAGAAGGAAGTGGGCGTGGTGTTGAAATCGTTTAACGACATCGACGCGGGATTGCGCGAGCTGCTGGATCCGGCGCGCTTTTCGAGCTTCCGGTCCAATGCCTCCGAGATCAAGAATCGCGCTCTGTTCGAGATTCCGGATATCTTGGAGCGGTTAATGCGGAAACGAAACCGATAAGCCCGGCGATTTCGCCGGTGAGGAACAGCGGCCAGTTGAAGGGATTTGGCATTCCGCCCGCGCTGGTGTTCCGGAAGTCCCAGACGAAAGCGACGATGATGATCACCGCGCCGGCCAGCACAATGGCTGCATCGCGTGGGCGCGCACGGACGCCGCGTTGCAGCGCGATCAGGCCGCAGAGGATCATGCTGAGCGCCACGACCACCGGGGACCAAACCGGCCCCACCCAGGGCAAGGGGATCAGGAACAGAATGTCCCAGGTAGTGAGCGACGGAGGCCAGTGGATCAGGATTCGAAGGAAAGCGTAGAAGGCGATATCCCAGATTCCGAAGACGACCGCGAACGCGGCGACCCAGGAGTGAAAATTGCGGGCCACAGCGAGCGCGAAACTGGCGAGCATCCCCATGGTGGCGGCTTCGCGGACGATCTCGATGACGAGCCGCCGCGTGTTCTCCGGGCCTGTGGCGGCGAGCTGCTGCGGGGTGATGAGCGGGAACAAATCGTTCGAACCGCGCCCGGGATGGATGGCGGCGCGAAGCGGCTGGTAGATGGCGCGCAGGTACACGACCACCGCGGCTTCGACGTACCCGAACGAGATGCCGAACAGGAACAGGGCGGCGACGAGGCGGCGCATAGATTTCATCTAAACACGCTCCGGCGGGGAGTACGGGTCTTCAGGCCAGGCGTGCCGGGGGTAACGCCGGCTGAGTTCGCGGCGCACCTGCGGATAAAGGCGCTGCCAGAAGCCGCCCAAGTCGCTGGTGGTTTGAACGGGGCGTTGATTGGGCGCGAGCAGATGGACAACCAGGGGCACGGCCCCGTTGGCGATGCGCGGCGTCTCGCGCAGGCCGAAGAAGTCCTGCAGCCGGGAAGCGACCCAAGGCGGCTTGCCGGCCGCGTAATTGACTTGGGCCTGGCGGCCGCTGGGCAGGCGGATGCGAGCGGGCGCGACTTCGTTGAGCCGCCTGGCGCCGGCGCGCTGCTCGAGCATCGGAATGAAAGATGTCGCGGCGTTTTTCAGCTCGCTGAAGCTTTTCAGGCCGTGGCACAGTTCGCGCAGGGCGGATTCGACGTCGGGGCTGGAAATCGCGGCGTGTTGCGCGGCAAACTCGATTCGGGCGAGGAGTTGGTCCAGCGCTTCGCGATCGACGAAACGCTCGATACCGGCCTCGATGGCGCGCTCAGCCAGCAAGGCTGCGGCTTGTTCGGGATCGGGCGCTCCGCTGCGGGTCTCTTCGATGACCAGGTTGTCGTAGAGCAGGGCGCTGACGGCTTCGACGCGTTCGGCGGAACGGTTCCACTCGACGCCTGCGCGCTCGGTGACGCGGTCCGGGAAAAGATCCAGAAGCCAGGCCGGTTCGATGGCGCCGTAGAGGCGGACGAGCGGGAGCGCGTGTTCGCTGCGGTCCTCGATATCCACGGCCACCAGGAAATCCGCGCGGGTTTCGCATTCGAGCAGGGCGGAGCCGCCAGAGGCCAGCAGGAGTTGGTTGTCCTTGCGCCGGCGGGCGACGCGATCGGGGAAAGCGCTGAGGATGGCGAGAGGCAAGGCGTTCGGGTGATGAGCCTGGCGTTTGGGCGGGCGGACGATACGGCGGATCTGTTCCAGGTGACGCTGGGTGACGGGATCGAACTGGGAGTCGAGCAGGGCCATGAGGTCGCAAGATTGCACGTGCACGCGGGAGCTGAGCAGCGCGGCTACGGCGCAGCCCTCTTCGCCGACCCCGCGCTCGACAGCTTCGATCACCAGGCGCGCCAGGCGAGGATGCAGCGGATAGCGGGCCATCTGGCGGGCGCGGTCGCCGGTGGCGCCCAGGCGCTCGAGCAGATCTTCGGCGCGTGAAACGGCGGCCTCAGGCGGGGGATCGAGCCAAGTCAACGCGGAGGGATCGGGCAGACCCATGGCGTGCAGCGTGAGGCAGAGTTCGGATAGCTCGCGGCGCAGGATCTCGGGCGTGTCCTGGTCGCGGCGGCGGTGAAAATCGTCGAGCGTGTACAGGCGGACGACGCGGCCGGGTGCGGTGCGGGCAGCGCGTCCGGCGCGCTGGGTGGCGGAGGCTTTACTGATGCGGCCGACTTCGAGCGTGGGCAGGCCGGTCCAGGGCGAGTCGCTCGCGATGCGGGCCAGACCGCTGTCGATGACCGCCGTCACGCCTTCCACGGTGATGGAGCTTTCGGCGACGTTGGTGGAGAGAATGACCTTGCGCTGCGAGGCGGGGGAGACGGCGCGATCCTGCTCGGCCCCAGAGAGATCTCCGTGGAGCGGGAGCACGAGGAGGTTGCGGCTGGCGGCGAGCGATTGAGTTTCGCGGTGCGTTTTGCGGATTTCGGCAGCGCCCGGTAAGAACACGAGAATGTCGCCGCGGGTTTCGTTGAGTAGAGTTTCCAACGCGCCGCCGACTTGCTTCTCGAGGGGCGACGCCGAGTAAGGCTGATGCGTGATCGCGAGATCGAAAAGGCGGCCTTCCGAGCGCAGCACCAGGCAGCCACCGAGATAGCGCGCCACGGGCGCGGCGTCGAGCGTGGCCGACATCACGATGAGACGTAGATCGGGCCGGGCCGTAGTCTGGAGGCGACGCAGCAGCGCGAGCGCGAGGTCGCTTTCCAGATGGCGCTCATGGAATTCGTCGAGCACGACGGTGTCAACGCCGGCCAGTCGCGGGTCCGAGATCAGCCGGCGCGTCAGGATTCCTTCGGTGAGAAAACGGAGGCGGGTTCGCGGTCCGGCGGCTTCTTCGAAACGGACCTGATAGCCAATGGTCTCGCCCACGCGCTCGCCGAGCTCCTCTGCGACGCGGCGGGCGGCCATTCGCGCGGCGATGCGACGGGGTTCCAGCACCAGCACCTGGCCACGCGCGAGGTTGAGAAGCGCGGGTGGAACGCGAGTGGTTTTGCCCGCGCCGGGCGGGGCTTCGATTACGAGATTGGGCGAGCGGCCGAGCGACTCGCGGATTTGCGGCAGGAGATCATCGATGGGAAGTTTCGTGATCTCGCGTGGCAACGAATGGGTCTCAAGTCAGGGCCGCTGCTTCAGGGCTGAGTCGGTGGCTGAGACGGCGGCGGCGGCGCCGGCGGCTGCGATGCGGGCGGCTGGTCCTTGCCGGAATTTTGGCCCGGATTTTGGCCGGCATCCTGGGTGTCGTACTTGATTTGCACGTCGCTGCGGAACTGTTTGTAGTTCTCGTATTTCACGACCATCCGGATGCGCTGCGAATTGTCCTTGAAGTTGAGCGTGTCGTTGGCGATGGTGTAGGTGGGGAACCAGTACTTGCCGTCCACCTGTTGGCGATAGGTCTCGAACTTCGGAAACTGGTTGTCCTCATTGCGCCTCAGCAGGCCGATGCCGCGTCCATAGCTCTTGACGATCTGAAGATCCTGATCGTCCACCCACACGATGCCCTCGAAGTAGCGTTTGCCTTGCTCCATCCTTTTCGGTTTGACGGCGAACGCATAGCAATCGATTTCGTCCAACTGTTCTTTGCCGAGGTAGCGGATAAAGTAGTTGGGCACTTCGTCTGTGGTGAGGACGAAGGGCTGGACGTCGCGGAGGTCCTGCTCATCCTGGGGAGTCAAGAGGATGTTGTGCAGCGTGGACACCGGAGCGTAGGCGACACGCTCAATGCGGTGACCGTCGGGAGTGAAGATGATGTCGCTGACGATCTCATACCGGCCGGTGACGTTGCCATAGTCGTCGAGCTCTTCGACCTTGGCCGTTTGGCGGTAGGTGTAGTTACTGCGCGCTTTCGAGAAGGCGGTCTCTTTGGCCGCGAATTTCGCGATGATGTCGTCGATTTGAGTTGAAGTCGGGTCGGCGGAGGTAGCGGC
>DATJNO010000116.1:0-10591 GCA_035508055.1 Bryobacteraceae bacterium
TGGATGGCTTCGAGGCGACGGCGATGATCCGCAGCCGCGAAGGACAGAATCGCCACCTGCCGATTTGCGCTCTCACCGCCAACGCGATGGAAGGCGACCGCGAGCGGTGTCTCGCGGCCGGAATGGACGATTATCTCAGCAAACCGGTGGGCCTGGAGAAGCTGCGCGAGGCGCTGGAGCGCTGGATTCCCGGCGGGGGAAACCTCCTGAACCCGAAGCCGTCGGCTGTGGGCGCCCGAAGCTGACGCTAAAGAAAGCTGAGTCAGAGCGGTTGGGTGGCTTGTGGTTGCGCGCGCTGTGCGGCTCTATACCGGTAACTTTACTAGAACGCCGTTTTGGGCAATCTCAGCATAGGCGACTATACGTCCAGGTGTTGTGCGTCACACAACGCGTCCGGTGATTCGCTTAAGCTCGATGTGAGATGCAAGGACTCGCATTTGAGTGGGATTGGAAGAAAGAGGCGGCTAACCGCCGGAAACATACCGTCGGATTTGCCGATGCCAGTACTGTGTTTGGCGACCCGCTTTCCATCACGATTCCGGACCCGGACCACGCCGCCGGCGAAGAGCGCTTCCTGATCATTGGTATGTCTAGCGAGCACAAGCTCCTGGTTGTCGTCCATACTATAAGAGGAGCGCGAATTCGCATAATCAGCGCGCGCCTTGCGACACAACATGAAAGACGCAACTATGAAGAAACGCCGCTCTAGGCGCGCAGCGCCGGAGATGAGGGCCGAGTACGATTTCTCCGGTGGTGTTCGGGGCAAGTACGCCGACCGTTACCGCCTGGGTGTTAACGTGATTCTGCTCGAGCCCGAAGTGGCGGCGGCGTTTCCTGACTCGAAATCGGTGAATGATGCTCTGCGGGCGCTTCTTGAGATCGCTGATCGGAGGTCACCTCTGAAGCGTGCCTAAGCTACGACGTGCCGCATTCGCCGTTCCAGCATTGGCCTGAGGCGACAAGTCCACTAGAGACCGCTCATTCGGTGGCTTGGCGACAAACCAGCCAAGTGAAATCGCTAGACGTTAGGCGCGCCGAAATCAGGCCCAGTTTTTGGGACAGGATTTTAGGACTGCCGCGAACGCGATCCGGGGCCGAACGGTGCGCGTTTACCATGTTTTTCGGCACAGAGTTTTGAGACGCCGGAAGCCTTGATGCCCTTTCTGAAACGGCGGGCCGTCCCTGTCGTCGCCGGCATTGCGAAACCTACCCTTTGTGAAACGCGCTTAAAATTAAGGACATGGCCGTAAAAACACGTCAGCGTTTCGCTGTCGGCGCAAACGTCCGCGTAATAAGACCCGTTGAAAACGGGGTCGTTACACAGCTGGACGCGTCTCCAAGTGTCATGGGGGAATACATGCACACGATCCAAACGCAACACGGGTCACGGAGAGAACCTGGCTCCAACATAGAATTAATCCCTACCCCGCAGACAAACGCAGGAGAAAGAACTCAAAACACAATGACGAACCCGCCACTCTTGTTGCCGGAGCAGGCCATTCAGATGCTGCGCGCGCAATTAGCGAAAACGCCCGAAGAGCTGCACCACAGTGACCCAGATGCTTACACTTGGGACGAAATAACCCTAAAGATAATCGAACGCAGCTTTGGTGAACATTCGCGCAACGCAAGCCATTTCGGATCGTCAGTAAGCTACACCCCCGAAACCGACCAAGAAGCGCAAGAGCAGTACGTTCGCCATATTCAACAAAAAAAGGCACAGCTCCGACAATTCATCCAAGAGCTAGAAATAATCCCTCCACATCGGCCCCCAGTGGATGTAACGCGAGAAGGCGTGTTTTTCGCGGGCCAAACATTCGATGCTATGTCGGCAGCAGCCCGAATACTCGCGACCGTAAGAAAACATCTGATGCTCGTTGATGGATACATCGGGGCCGACGCATTGAACATTCTGCCAACATCAGGTGTCGCGCTGAACATCCTAACCAAAGGCCCGCTGACGCCTCGGGTAAATACACTCTGCCAGGCATTCAAAGCTCAACACGGTACACTCACCGTTAAAACGACATCAGCTTTCCATGACCGGTTTCTGGTGATCGACGACACAACCGTGTACCATTTCGGAGCTTCCATCAAAGACCTCGGGAAAAAAACCTTCATGTTTTCGTTGATAGAAGAACCTGACGTAGTCGCCACAATCCAAACCAAAATCACCGCCGAATGGAACGGGGCGACCACGGAGGTTTAAAAAAAGCAATGGCGGGGGCAGCGGGGCGCTGGCCACAGGGAGCAGAATAGAAAGATGGGAAGAGTTCGAAAAAAATGGACGCACCCGGAGCCGGTTCAAATCGATTTGAACGGAAGGGTATACAGCGGAACATATACCGTTGCCCCGGACGGCACGGTAACAGTGAGTTACGGGCTTCGCTCAAAATCTGCACACAACGGCTCCATTTCGCCCCAGCACTATGCCAAATTCTTACTTGGTGAGTTAATTCCAGAGGGCGACTATAGCCGCGAGGGGCAGGGCAAGGGCTGATACCCTGACAGAGGAGGTTTGAACTTCAATGTCCGAGGACAATCCATGCCGGGGAATTCGGAAGGGTGGCCGGACTATTTGCAGCGTGCACAAGGTAGAGCGTGTAGCCCAGACCCACGCACGAGAAATGGGCCTGACGAAAGACGAGCCATTCCTTAACGCAAGCGTTTGCCCCATATCAGGTGCCATGTTTTCTTCGGTCGAAGAAGTTGACGAAATACACGACGACCTAGAACGGGGCTAACAAGGTATTCCTTAAACGGCAGGTCCACTTCAACGTAGCTGCCGGAGGCCGCCGCATCGATAGCGGCAAGGATGACCTCGCCGTCCGAGGATGTGTTGCTCAATGGACCCCTTTCGGGACGGCCTCTTGGACCCACTTGGCCGAAAAACGGCCGACTTGTACATTGGCGCCAATCAGTCACGAGCTGTGGGCCGGGGTTCTAGACCTCCAGGCCGACCGAGCGCATCAGGTCCAGCGCGTTGCTGCGCTCCACTACGCCCTGGCGAAGGCGGTAGTCGAAGTGGAGGCGTCCGTCGACGAGCGAATCCTCGAAGTGAACATTCGCGGCGCCGCCGGCCAGCTCATTGGCGATCGCGGAGAGAGCCAGATCGTGCGTGGTGATCATACCGATCGCCCCGCGATTGATCAGCGTGCGCACCACCGCGCCCGCGCCGATCTGGCGGTCATGCGAATTGGTGCCGCTGAGTAATTCGTCGATCAGGAACAGAACCGTGCGCGTGCCTCGGGCGAGTTCGACAATCTCGCGCAACCGGGTGATTTCGGCATAGAAGCGCGAGCGGCCGTCCTGGAGCGAATCCAGCACGCGGATGGAAGCGCCGACTGCCAGCGGAGAAATGTCCAGGCGCGTTGCACGCACCGGCGCACCGGCCCACGCCAGCACGGCGTTCAAGCCCACGGCCCGGAGCAAGGTGCTTTTGCCGGACATATTGGAGCCGCTGACGATCCACAGCTGAATGCCGCCGCCCAGCCGCACGTCATTGCGCACGCATTGCGCTTCGGGCATGAGCGGGTGGCCGAGGCCGGCAGCGTCGTAACAGCCGTTTTCGGTTTCGACGAGCGTGGGAAAGACGTCGTGGGGATGCTCGTAGGCGTAGCCGGAGAGCGCGCAGAGCGCTTCCAACTCGCCGACGCCCGCGATCCATTCGCGGATGTGGCTGCCGGAGCGCTTGCGCCAGCGCTCCAGGGCCATTGCGATTTGCGCGCTCCAAAGAAGAGCCAGTGCGAAAGGCGCGAAGAAGATGTTGCGCTGCCAATCCAGCAGCGAAACCAATCGCCGCAGACGTTCAATCTCCGCGGAAGCGAGCAGTCCGCCCGCGGCCAGCTGCGCGCGCACGTGTTTCAATGCCGCGGAATCCAGCGGCTCGCGCTCCAGGCGTTGGAGCAGAGTAGCGAGCAGCGCCAGTTCGCGCGCCGGAGCGTCCACGGTGCGGATCACGGCGAGCGTGCGCGTTCCTAGCAGGAAGCCGTAGCCCAATTCGAGGAACAACGCGACCAGCAAGGGCGTGCGCGTCAGCACGCCGGCCAGGTACAACACGAACGTCACCACCACGGCGGCGGCCAGCAGCGGCGCGATCAGGCGCGCTCCGGCGGGAAACGGAACCTCCGGCGCTTCTCCCCAAGCGTCCAGGGCATTAGCGTCCAAGCTGGAGCGAACCGCTTCGCCGAGCACGGCCAGGTCCTCGCGAAGATCCAGGCGCGGCGCGAGTTCGCGGATGGCCTGCTGGCGCTCGGTGGCTTCGTTTTTCGAAGCGGGCGTTAGCAGCCAGCCTGCCAGCGTGTCTTCGCCGGATCGGGTTCGAGAGGTGGAAACCAATTGAAACAACGAGCCTTTGCCGAACAGGTCGAGATCTTCTGCGTAGACGTGGGCGGGATTACGGAAGCGCTCGCCGGTTTCGCCGAGATCCATCCAACGATTCTCCAGGCGCGCAATGCCGCGTTCATAGAACTGCGCGGCGCGGTTGGCGCGTTCCAAACGATCGACGATGCGCGAGTGAATCACGACCAGGACGCCGAACAGGACGGCGGGAATCAGCAGCCACCACGGCGAGATCACGATCTCTCCAAAAACGAAGAACGCCATCACCGCGCCGGTGATTCCGGTGGCGAGGCGGGTGTTGCCGATCCGAATGAACAGCTTCTGCTCGCGCGCGGCGACTTCGCGGCGCTGGGACAAGCGGGTCTGGTATTCGGCCAGCGGATTCTCGGGCCTTGGATTCACAATGTTAGGCTAACAGCAGAAGCGCATGGACGAAGAGGGCATGGAAGACGAGGAACCCATCCGGATTCCCGTAACGGATGAGTTCGATCTGCATACCGTGCCTCCGCGCGAGGTGAAGGCCGTGGTGGAGAATTACCTGGAAGAAGCGCATCTGGCGGGTTTCAAGGCGCTGCGGATCATCCATGGCCGGGGGATCGGGGTGCAACGGGAAATCGTGCGATCCGTACTCGCCAAAACCCCGTTTGTGGCCTATTTCGCCGACGCGCCGGCGGAGGCCGGAGGGTGGGGCGCGACGGTGGTCACGCTGCGCTGAGAAGCGGTCGAAGAGGAAACAAAATCGTGGAACTTTCCCGGCCCGTGGATGGAATCTATAGTAAAGGCCGACGCAGATCGTCATTTACCCCAATGCTGGAATCCCCGTCCCATAGCGATGGCGATCTGCTTCGGCTGCTGTCCGGGGGCGACCGGGAGGCCTTTCTGGCGTTCTACCGGAGGCATCAGGCGGCGGTGTACCGCTTTGCGCTGCAGATGAGCGGCCGGGCGGAAATCGCCGAAGAAGCGACGCAGGACGTTTTCGTGGCGGTGATGCGGGCCGCCAGGCAATACGACCAGCAGCGCGGATCGGTAACCGGCTATTTATACGGCATCGCGCGGAACGTCGTACTGCGGGCCTTGGAACGGGAAAGGCCATATGCGGCGGCGTTGGAGGACGCGAGCTCGTCCACCCCTCAATTGATCGCGGACCGGGATCTGGCCGCGGAACTGGCGCATAGCGAACGGATCGAGACACTGCGCAAGGCCGTACTGGCGCTTCCACCGGCGTATCGCGAGGCGGTGGTGCTGTGCGATCTGCACGAGATGGATTATGCCGATGCGGCGGCGGCCGTGGGTTGCCCGGTGGGAACGATACGGTCGCGATTACATCGCGCGCGGGCGCTGTTATTGGAGAAGATGCGGGCAGCCGAAAGGTGTGTCGTATGACGGAGAACGAGCGGGAGCTTTTGGAAGGTTTGCGGCAGCTGGCGGCGGAAGGGCCGCAGCAAGCACCGGGACGCCTGGAAGGGCGATTGTTGGCGGAATTCGACCGGCGCCAGCGGCGGCGCCGTTGGATGGTCTGGTTGCCGGCGGTAAGTCTGGCCACTGCTGCTGCGGCAATGCTGTTGCTGCTGGCGATGCATCGCCCGGCGGTGCATCCCGCTCCTCTCGTGACCGCGGTGGCGCCTGCCGCCGCAGTGGCGGACGAGGATGCAGAGACCACTGGTTTCTATCCTTTGCCGGAGGCGGAAGGGCTTCCGCCGGTGGAGAGCGCCCTGGTGGTGCGGGTGCAGGTTCCTGTGTCGTCGCTGCGGCTGATGGGCGTTCCGGTGGGTGAAGCGGAGGCGGGTACGGACGTGCAAGCGGATGTGTTGTTAGGCCAGGATGGCCTGGCGAGGGGGGTCCGGCTGGCGCAGTAGTTTAGTTTCAGCGGAGGAGATATGATTCGCGGATGTTGGCCGATCGGGATTGCGGTTCTGTTGAGCGTGGGTGCATACGCGCAGCCGCCCGGGCCTCGGATGGGCCGTGGTGACTTCGCGCTCATACGCGGCGAGTTCGGCGCGGCCAACAAGGTGGTGACGGGAGCGCCGTATTCGGCCAGGGCGGTGACGGAGTTCACCGAGACGCTGGCGGATGGGAATCGCATCCAGCGGACTACGACGGCGACCACGGCGCGCGACAGCCAGGGACGCGTGCGGACGGAGCGATCCGTGCAGGCAATTGGCGCGCTATCCGCTTCGGGCGCGGCGGCTCCCATCGTCTCCATCTTCGATCCGGTGGCCGGCATGAGCTACGTCCTGAATACCACCCAGCGCACGGTTCGCCAGATGGCGATCCAGGTGCCGCATGGGACGCCAGGAGCTTTTCGAGGGACGCGGGCGCGGATCCAGGCTGCGTCGAAGACCGAGGACCTGGGCACGCAGACCATTCAGGGCGTGACGGCGCAAGGCACGCGCGTTACCCGGACCATTCCCGCCGGCGAGGAGGGCAACGCGCGGCCCATCGAGATCGTGACCGAGACCTGGTATTCACCGGATTTGCAGGTGGTGGTGATGAGCAAGAGCAGCGATCCGCGCTTCGGCGATTCGGTGTACCAGTTGACGAATATCACGCGCACGGAGCCGGATCCGGCGCTGTTCACGGTTCCTTCGGACTACACGGTGGAAGCGCGGCCGATGCGCCGCGGGCCGCGGGGTCCGGCGCAGTAGTCCCGTTGACGAGCTAGCGCGGGCGCCCGCCCCGGGAAGCTGCGGTCGCTTTCGCTGCCGTGGCGAGCGCGGGCTGCAGGGGACCGCCGAGGAGGGACCGCACCTCGCGGAACGTTCCCAGGATGGAAATGTGGTTCAGCGGAAACTCCAGGTAGACGTGCATCAGGCTCAGGCAGAACAGGACCTTGGTGCCGAGCGAGTAATCGTAGGCATATGTTCCGACCGCCGCGAGCCATAGGCCGACGATCGCCGCCAGGCGCCGAGTGCCGACTTCGTGCCAGCGGATGATGGAAGTCTTCGAAAACCAGTTGAAGTAGTGATAGGTGTAGGCGAAGGCGATGAAGCGCATCAGGGCGAGGCCGCGATGGGAGAGCAGCTGCAAGCCCACGTTGGCCGCTTCCGCGCTGGTGTGCGGAGTGGAGACGCCCAGCAGAGTCAAATTGACCGGCGCAAGAGTGCGGAAGTAGGAAACTGCGGCATAGGCGCTGGGCGTGTACATGCGCGGGTCGATCAGCAGACAGGCAACCGGGCACAGCAGGAACACGGCGAAAGACAGAAAGCCGGTGCGGCTGCGCTCCTTGAGCGCCCCGTAGAGGATGAAGAACCCGGTGAAGAGATAGACGTGGATCAGGGTCGGCACGAAGGTGGCGAGCAGAACGACGAGGAGACCCACCGTGCTCAACGAGGCTAATCCCAACACCGCGACCGCAGCCAGGCCAATCAAGCGTGCGCTGAAGGTGCTGGTAAGCACCAGCACGAGTGCGCTGCCCAGAGCGAGAAACGTGAAGGCGGCGCTATTCAAGGATTGCTGCGGGCCGAAGCTCTGGCCGGACCAGGCCGCGGTGACGAACAGCAGCAGGGCCAGTCCCGCCAGCAACCAGAAATCGTGCTTGCCGCGCGTGAAGTAAGCGCGCTTGTGCAGCCAGGAGATTTCGGTGAGGTAGTGCGCGGGCCCCAGCACGGCATAGGCGAACAGGAACAGCTCGAAGGGAATATAGAGCGCCACGGCGCAGGAAATCAGCATCAGGCCGATATTCAAGTAATTGATGCGGTCTGTGCCGGCCGCCTGCTTTGCCTGGCCCATGAGCTTCTACCCTTATAGCATCGGCGGGACGGGGGCGCGCCGTCCGTCCGGGCTTCAGCGCGTCAGCCAGCCGCGGGCGCGCACGGTCAGGAAGGCGTAGGGAAAGATCCAGAACAGCGTGGCCAGCTCGAAATAGGACCAGAAGATGCCGTAACAGAAGTCGAGGGAGCGCTCGCTGCGCAGGTAATAAAACATGTTGTAGAGGGAAACGAGTCCGACGACGAGCAGGAAACGGAGCAGCATCGCGGGATGATGTAGGACCAGAAACAACACCATGATGATACTGGCGTAGTGAACCGGGTAGCGCAGATTGGTGATGGCGCGGTCGCACAGCGCGATCAGCCGGGTCTTGAGGGGGCGCTTTCCCAGCACCCGGAGATAACAAAACTCCTCGCGAATGTAGCTGCGATCCCAGCGCAGCAACATACGGCACAGCTTCTGGTAGCCGGAGGGCGCTATGGTGTGCACGGCGGCGGTGCGCTGGTATACGGTGTCGTACCCGCATTCGAAGACCAGGTTGGTCATGGCGCGATCTTCTCCGATGGTGCAGGGCGCTCCCAGGAAGGTTTGGTGGGCCCACCGGTCCAGGACTTCCAGGACGATGGACGTACGGAATGCGGTCAGCGCGCCAGGGCAACAAAAGACGTTTCGGAAAGAGGACTCCACGGCGCGCAGGAAATCGAAGGCGAGAATGAAACGCACGTGAAGCATGCGGGGGATGACGCCTTCGCGCCGGTTAAAGACCAGGACGCGCCCCGCCACGCCGCCGACTTTCGGATCGCGGAAGGGCCCGGCGATGGCGAGCAGAGAATTCGGTTCGACAACGCTGTCCGAATCGACGGTGACGACCACCGATCCTCGCGCGCGGCAGAAGCCGGCGGAGAGAGCGGCGCGCTTGCCCTGATTCTTATCAAAGCGGATCGGCTTCACGAGGTCTGGAAACCTGGCGGCGGCCTCGCGAATGTACTGCCAGGTGTCATCCTGGCTGCCATCGTCGATGGCGAAGATCTCCAGCCGGTCCTGGGGATAGTTCGCAGTAGCCGCCGATTCGATGGCATTCAGAACCATTTCGCCTTCGTTGTAAGCAGGAATGATGACGGTAAGATAGGGCGCGTCAGCGAAAGTGGCCGGAGGGAACGGCCGGTAACGAAGCCAGCAAATGGTGCGAAAGGCGAGCAGAACGATGCCCATCACCATCCAAAGAATGGTGGGGCGAAGGATGAGCCGGATCCACTGATGCTGTTCCGCTTCGAGCAGCAGGGGCTGGATCAGGCCATTGCGAACGGTGAGAAACAGCAATACGGGCAGCCCGCACAAAATCAGCGCGCTCAGCAGCCAATCCCAGACGTCGCGGCGAGGTTTCCGCCAGGAATCATCTGGGGCTGAATCCCAACCGGCGCCGGAGTCCAAAGCGGGGTTCGCAGCCGCCGCAAGGGGGCCTTCCAAGCCGGTGAGAACCGCCGCGGGCGCTGCGCTCGCGGGGCCGCTCTGCGGGGAGCGTTCGTTTTCCAAGCGATTTTGATACATCTGTATTCCTTCTTACTCCGGCGTCTTCTTGTGCCCCTATTGCAGAAACGAGTGTGGAATCGGTGATCGGCAGGAAGGCGGAATGGTCAGATTCCCGCGGCTCCGAGCGAGAAGCGGATTTCGAAGCGCCGCGGCATATTCGTCAATCAATCCCGTCTGCCCGTTAGGTGGCGACAGAAGCCTATGCACTGTATTATACACGCGCGACCGGCAGAAGGTTTCAGTTTCGTCGTGTTACGCCGATCAGATACAGAGGATATTATCCCCTTGACACAGAAGCGTGAGTTGGGCGATAATTGGTCATGGCCAAAAACACCCGAGTCGGAAAGAGCCTGATAGCGGTCCAGGAAGAACTTGGAACCGAAGAACAATGCTTGGCGTTCCTCGAAGCGATCCGTTGGCCTGATGGCGTCCGCTGTGTCGAATGTGGCCACGATAAGGTATCCAAGTTCACCACCAAGGAAGGCTCACGCGAGCGTACTAACCGCAAGGGCGAGAAAGTCATCTCGAAAGTTCCGGCCCGGCATCTCTACCAATGCCTCAAGTGCGCCGCGCAGTTCACTGCCACGGTCGGCACAATCTTCAACGACTCTCACTTGCCGCTTCAGAAGTGGATGCAAGCCGTGGCCATAATGTGCAACGCAAAGAAGGGCGTCAGCGCCCGCCAATTGTGGCGTGATCTCGGAGTGAGTTACAAGACCGCTTGGTATCTCGCACATCGCATCCGTGAAGCGATGGCTCTTGGCAATTTCAACGAGCAGCGTATGGCCGGAACAGTCGAAGCTGACGAGACCTACGTAGGCGGCAAATACGATAAGCGCGGCAAACGCGCACGCTGGGATAAGGAAGCCGTGTTCGGGATCGTTGAGCGTGAGACCGGGCGCGTTCATGCAAAGCATCTGCCAGGGCGGAGCCACCTCAACAGTTGGACGATTAACCGAGAGATCGACGCCGTAGTTGATCCGGCGGCCAAAATCATGACTGACGAGAGCCG
>DATJNO010000117.1:0-7110 GCA_035508055.1 Bryobacteraceae bacterium
ACCAGCAAGCAGCGCATCAGCCTACAGCGGCAACCACAGCAGCCGGTTCTCCCATTCCTCCGCCTGCGACGCGAGCCAGACGAGCAGAAGTTGATCGATCGCTGTTGCAACGTCGAGGCTCTGCGGAATGAGGAATACTCCAGCGCTGTTCAGATCGGCGTCGGCGAGAAACTGGACCTTCACGACGGGCGGGTCGTAGGTATGTCGTCCCGAGCCCGCATCAGCCTCTCACGAAGACTCGCCGGCAGCGGTTCGGCATTACGCCTACCCTCCGCCCACTTCTCCCCCTGGCGGATAAGATAAGCGTCAACCTCAGCCTGGTTCGCCAGATAGTAAGCAATGGCGCCGTAAACTTCTTCCAGGCGGAGCAGTTCGAAATTCTGGCATATCGTCTCTGGAGACTCGCCTCGTCGGAACGCATGCACAATCGAATCGAGCGAGATCCGTGTGCCGGCAACATAGTAGTTGCCGTCGCGCTCCTCGATGTATTCCTTTGCCATTCTTGTCTTGATTGTACCGTCTTGAGAAACTCAGGCACCGGCGCTAGCTTCCGCGCATGCTCCGGTATCCGCGCCAAGCGTTGGTGGACGCACACGGAATTTAACAACCCAGGCCGATGAAGCCGCATCCCCTCCCGCGTGTGCTCTCATAATTGAACAAGCATGCTCGGCGCCGAATGCCTCCTCAGAACCCTCCTTGAATCCGGAATCGACACCTGCTTCATGAACCCCGGCACGTCTGAAATGCAGTTCGTCGCCGCGCTCGACCGCGTCCATGGCATGCGCAGCGTCCTCGGCCTCTTCGAAGGTGTCTGCTCGGGCGCGGCCGATGGGTACGCGCGCATGCTACGCCGCCCAGCCGCCACGCTGCTGCATCTCGGCCCCGGCCTCGGCAACGCGCTCGCCAATCTTCACAACGCCCGCAAGGCGCGCTCGCCCGTGGTCAATATCGTCGGACAGCACACCACCCAGCACCTGCGTTACGACGCGCCGCTCACCGCCGACATCGAAGCTTTCGCGCGCCCCGTCTCCGGCTGGGTCCGGACTCTCCACAACGCCTATGACATGGGCGCCGACGCTGCCGCCGCAATCCGCGCCGCTTGCGCGCCTCCCGGCCAGATCGCCACGCTCATCGTGCCCGCCGATTTCTCCTGGAGCGATGCCGGCGAGCCGGCGCAAACTTCGCAGCCTCCTCTTCGCCGCGACCCGCGCCCCGAATGCGTCCGCGCAGCCGCTGCCGTTCTCAACTCCGGCGAGCCCACCGGCCTCTTGCTCGGCGGCGCCACTCTGCTCGCCCCAGGCCTCCACGCCGCCGGTCAACTGGCCGCCGCCACATCCGTCCGCGTCTTCGCCGACCGCAACGCCGCCCGCACCGAACGCGGCGCCGGAAGATTCTCCCCGCTGCGCATCCCCTACTTCCCCGAGGACGCCGAGCCCGTGCTTGCCGGTCTGAAACACCTCATCCTCGTCGAGAGCCTCCAGCCCGTGTCTTTCTTCGGATACCCGGGACGCCGCAGCACCCTCGCGCCCGAAGACTGCGCCATTCATGTTCTCGCTTCCATCGAGGAGAACGGCGCCGAAGCCCTCCAAGCTCTGGCCGACGAATGCGGCGCGCAATCCGCCACCCCCGCTGTCCTACCGCCAGCGCGACTTGCTTTGCCCAAGGGCGCCCCCTTGACTCCGGAGGCCATCGGCCTCACCCTCGCCGCCGAAATGCCCGAAGGCTCCATCGTTTCGGACGAAATGATCTCCGTCGCCGAAGCTGTTCTGCGCAATCTTGCCGGCGCACGCCCCTTCGATCATCTGCCCATCACCGGAGGCTCCATCGGTCAGGGACTCCCCGTCGCCGTGGGCGCGGCCGTCGCCTGCCCCGATCGCAAGGTCATCGCGCTCGAAGCCGACGGCAGCGCCATGTACACTCTCCAGTCGCTCTGGACCATGGCTCGCGAGCGCCTCGACGTCGTCGCCATTATCCTCGCGAACCGCCGCTACAAGATTCTCGAAATCGAAACCCGCCGCACCGGCTCCGGCTCCATCGGCCCGCGCGCCAACGACATGATGGATCTTACTCGCCCCGATCTCGACTGGGTGAAGCTCGCCCAAGGCCACGGCGTCCCCGCCTCCCGCGCGTCCACCTCCGGCGAGTTCCTTGCCCAATTCCGCGACGCCATCGTTCACCGCGGCCCGCGCCTCATCGAAGCGGTGCTGGAGTAGCCGTCCAGCCACCAGTCACCAACCACCAGCCACTGCATCCCTCTCTTTTCCAACACTCTCCCCCGCTCCCCACTTCCGACTCCCTCGCCCGGGTGGTATCCCGGACCCGAGGTCCCTAATGTCACCTGTACAAATCAGAACCCTCGATCGCACCGCCGCCAATCGTGCCAATGCCCAGCACTCCACCGGCCCACGCACCCCCGTCGGCAAACGGGTCTCGTCAAAAAACGCCCTCACCCACGGCCTCACCGCCGCTTCGCCCGTCCTGCCGTCGGAAGATCGCGCCGCCTATGAGCGCCACATCCAGCAATTCCGCGACGAATACCAGCCCGCCACTCCCACTGAATCCCAGCTCGTCGCCGAACTTGCCGACACGGCCTGGCGCCTCAACCGCATCCCCGCGCTCGAAGCCGCCCTCCTGGACCGCGCCGTCCATCCGCTCACCGAGGAAGCAGCCCTGGCCTTTGACATCGTCGACGCCCACCGCACCCTCGCCTCGCTCGGCCTCCACAGTTGCCGCCTTTCCCGCCAGTTCCAAAAGACCCTCGCCACGCTCCGCGAACTCCAGGCCGAGCGCCGCCAACACGAAGAGCGCAACCTCGCCCGGGCCGCCGCGCTTCTGGAAATGCATCAACACAAAGGTGTTCCCTACGACCCCGCCCAGGATGGCTTCGTTTTTTCAAAAGACAGAATCGCCGCCCACGCCCAGCGTCTGGCCCGCCTCAATGAGTCCCGCCACTTCGAACATGTGCTCTTCCACATGCCCCCGCCCCTCCATGATGGAAGCCGCTCCGAAGCTGCGAAAAACTATGGCCTCGTTTACTCGGCAAAGTTACCTTGACAAATCCCGGTTGCGTGAAGCTGTAGAATAAACACATGCCTTCTGGTCTGAACATTGAAGAGGGGGTATACATCGAAGAACCAGTGCGCACGCGCGTGGGTCTGCCCGTTATCCCGCGCGGCGGCGTTATCTTCGACGGAAAGAATGTGTGGCGGAAGCAAAATCGTCAGCCGTCGGCTGATGAGGCTATCTGGAGACACCGCACGGATTATGCGAAGTTCCGCTGCAACTGGTGTGGTTCTACCCAGACGATACAACTGAATCGCGAGACCGTCAGCCAGTTCTGCCCAAACTGTGGAGGGCCACGGTGACCGGAAGTCGCGCCTTGAATCATTTGCACGCGCGCTCGTGGGTCATGCTATTTTCATCTTCCCGCTAAAGCCCCACCACCCACTGAGCCGGAACAGCCCCCCAATGCTACCCTCAAACTAGATGGGGCTTTCCGATTCTTTCTTTGGCCAAAAATTTGGCATCACCGAGCAGGACCTCGATGCCTACCTCTCCGAAGCGCTTTCGGCCGGCGGCGAGTACGCCGATCTCTACTTCGAATACCTCGCCACCAGCAGCATCAGCATCGACGAATCCATCGTCAAAAGCGCCGTGCAGGGCGTTTCGCTGGGCGTCGGCGTCCGCGTGATCTCGGGCGAGCGCACCGGCTACGCCTACAGCGACGATCTCAGCCCTGAAAAAATCCGCAAAGCCGCGCGCGTAGCCGCCTGCATCGCCAATGGCCCATCCAAGGTCCAAAAGACCGGCTTCGAAGAAAGCCGCCGGCGCGACCTTTACCCGATTCTCACGGCCCCCAGTGAAGCCAGCCTCGCCGACCGCGTCGAACTGGTGAAGCGCGCCGATCGCGCCGCCCGCGCCGCTGACTCCCGCGTGTTCCAGGTGCAGGCCAGCTTCGCCGACAACTTGCGCCAGGTGCTGGTCGCCACCAGCGAGGGAGTCTTGAGCTTCGACCGCCAGCCGCTCGCGCGCATGGGAGTCGCGGTCCTGGCCCGAAGTGGCGATGGACCTCCGCAGCGCGGTTACTCCGGCGGCGGCGGACGCCTCGGCCTGGAGTTTTTCGAGCAGGAGAAAACGCCCGAGTACTTCGCGCGCGAATCCGTTCGTCAAGCCGTTGTGCAGCTCGATGCTATCCCCGCGCCGGCCGGCGAAATGACGGTCGTGCTCGGCCCCGGATGGCCGGGAATCCTGTTGCATGAAGCCGTGGGCCATGGCCTGGAAGCCGATTTTAACCGCAAGAAAGTCTCGGCGTTCAGCGACCGCATCGGCCAGCAGGTGGCCAGCCCGCTGTGCACGGTGGTGGACGACGGCACCATCCGCAATCGCCGGGGCTCGCTCAACGTCGACGATGAAGGCGCGCCTACGCAACAGAACGTTCTGATCGAGAAGGGCGTCCTGCGCGGCTATCTGGTGGACAAGCTCTCCAGCCGCCTGCTCCGCTCGTCTTCCACCGGCAGCGGGCGCCGCGAAAGCTACCAGTGCATTCCCATGCCGCGCATGACCAACACATTCATGATGGCGGGCGACGCCGACCCCGAGGACATCATTCGCTCCACCCCGCGCGGCCTGTACTGCGCCAACTTCGGCGGCGGCCAGGTGGATATCACCAGCGGCAACTTTGTATTCAGCGCTGCCGAAAGCTATCTGATTGAAGACGGGCACATCACGCGGCCGGTGCGCGGCGCAACGCTGATCGGCAACGGGCCGGAGGCGTTGAAGTACGTGAGCCAGGTGGGCCACGATCTCCAACTCGACGAGGGCATCGGAATCTGCGGCAAGGCCGGCCAGAGCGTGCCGGTTGGCGTGGGCATTCCCACCATCAAGATCGATCGCATGACGGTAGGTGGCACGGCGGGATGATCGATCCGGAACTCGCTCAACAGGCCGTGCGCCTGGCGCTGGAGGACGGCGCCACGGACGCCGAATGCACGCTCGCCGAAGGCGATGAGTTCTCCGCGGTGGTACGCATGCGGTCGCTGGAGAAACTGATCGATGCCGGCTCCCGCAGCGCGGGGCTGCGCGTGCTGATCGGTCAACGCGCCGGATCGTCGTACACTTCCGATTTGTCTCATGAGGGCATCCGAAAGATGGTGGAGTCGGCTTTGGCAGTGGCCCAGATCGCGACGGACGATCCCTACGCCGGACTTCCCGATGCCGCCGACCTCGGTGCAATCCCGGGAGACCTTCAACTCTATTCGAACGACCTCGACGCCATCGATACAGCCGCCCGCATCCGCGCGGCGCTCGAGACCGAGGAAGCCGCTTTCGCGGCCGACTCGCGCATCACCAACTCCGATGGCGCTTCCTTTAGCGCCGGAGCCCGTGCTCGCGTGTTCGCCAATTCGCGCGGCTTTGCGGGCGCGTATCGCTATACCAGCTGCTCGCTCAGCACCACGCCGGTAGCGCGCCAGGGCGATTCCATGGAGCGGGACTACTGGTTCTCCTCGGCGCGCAGCCATTCCAAACTCGAAACTCCTTCAGCCATCGGACGGCGTGCGGCCGAACGCACGGTTCGGCGCTTAGGCTCGCGCAAGGTGCCAACGCAAAAGGTCCCTGTGATCTTCGATCCGCTGACCGCGCGCTCGCTGATCGCCAATATCTTCGAGGCCGTCGAAGGCGACGCGATCTATCGCAACGCGTCCTTCCTCGCCGGAAAGGTGGGCGAGCGTGTGGCCTCCCAGCACGTCACGATCATCGACGACGGGACCATCCCCGGCCTCTTCGGCACTTCGCCCTTCGATGACGAGGGCGTGCCTTCGCGCCGCACCGTGGTTATCGATCGCGGCCTGCTCCAAAGCTATCTGCTGAACACTTACACCGCCCGCAAGCTTGGCCTTCGCACCACCGGCAACGCCGCGCGCGGCGTCACCGGAAACGCGGGGGTCGGTCATGGTAATTTCTATCTTGAAAACGGACCACGTTCGCCCGAGGAGCTGATCCGGGGCGTCCGTCAAGGCCTGTACGTCACCGAGCTGATCGGCCAGGGCGTCAACATCGTCACCGGCGATTACTCGCGCGGCGCCGCCGGCCTGTGGATCGAGAACGGCGAGTTCGCTTATCCTGTATCCGAGATCACCATTGCGTCCACGTTGCAGCGCATGCTGCTGGATCTCGAAGCTCCGGCATCGGACCTGGAGTTTCGCGGCTCGGTGGCTGCGCCGACTTTGCTGATTGGAGAGATGACCGTCAGTGGGCAGTAAGAGCTTGCTCATCACCTTGGCCATCGCGCTGGTCCTGGCCGGCGGCCTGTTGTGGTACGTCAATCGGCCGCGGCCCGCGGTTGGCCCTGCTCCGCTCACGCCCGAAGCTAAAGCCTACGTTCACAATCTGCACCTCTCCGATGTCGGCATGAAAGCCACCGAGAGCTACGTCAAGCAGATGGTGACGGAGATCCAAGGCAAGATCACCAACACCGGCGGCCGGACGGTCAAACAGGCGGAAGTATTCTGCATCTTCTATAACGCTTACGGCGAGGTAATTCTGCGCGAACGCGTGCAGATTGTCCAAAGTGAATTGAAGCCCGGCGAGACGCGGGCGTTCCGTCTTCCGTTCGACGATATTCCCGAGGGCTGGAACAACCAGATGCCGCAGCTGGTGATCGCGCGCATCGAGTTTGCCTGATGGCCCGCATCCTGGTAGTAGAGGATGATCTCGACCAATTGGGAATCCGGCGGCAGATTCTGGAGAACGCGGGGTACGAAGTGGTCACGGCGCAAAATGCCGCCGAAGCGCTGGAGCGGCTGCCGGGCTGCGGGCTCGTGGTGACGGACCTGCGCATTCCGGAGCCGGAAGACGGCCGGCGGCTGATTCAAGCTGTGTCCGGCCGGGCGCGCCTCATCGTTCTGTCGGGAGCGCCGCCGGATGAAACGCTGCCGGTGGACGAGTTCCTGGTCAAGCCCTGTCCGTCGAAGCGGCTGCTGGAGGCGATCGCTAAATGGACTTCCGAGTCAAAGTGATTCCCAAAAGTTCGAAGACCGAACTGGCGGGTTACTTGCAGGACGGAACCTGGAAGGTGAAAGTGGCGGCCGCGCCGGAAAAAGGCAAGGCCAA
>DATJNO010000118.1:0-16851 GCA_035508055.1 Bryobacteraceae bacterium
TTCTTCCAGCAAGCGCGACGCCAGGCGGGAGGTTTGTTCGAAGTAGTGGGCCAATGCCGCGTCTTGGGCGGCGAGGGTGCGGAGTTGGCGGGGGAGTTCCTGTGGGGGTTGGTAAGCGCGGCGGCCGCCTTTGTGGAACGCCCGGAGGGTGCGGTTCAATTGGCGCTCCAGCAGCGTGGCGCGGAGCACCGGCGTGATTCCGGCGTGGCGCAGGGATTCCGAAGCCGCGAGCAGCAAGGCAAACAACAGACTACTGGTACACGTGAGAGCGGCCAGATAGAGCGGCTTCAGCGCGCGCTCGATGGCCACGGTGCGCGTGCCGCGAGATTCGACCAAGCGTTTGCCTTCGAGGATCGCGCGGCGGTCGCCCTCGACGAGAAAGAGATTGTCGAAGCCGGGAATCGGGCTGATGGAGCCGACGGATGCGCCTCGGGCGGCGAGTTGGCGCAGGTCACTGCTATCCTGCCAGTCGCTGAACAGCACAACGCATTTCCCACGCCAGGAGATTTTTCCGGCCAGCAGCTCGGCGACGATGCGGGGAACCTGCTGGCCGGGAACCCAGATCAGGATCAGGCCGCACGATTCCAAGTCTGCATAGTCCTTCACGGGGTGGCCGGCGCGAAGCAGGTTGGAGATGCGGCTGGCGAGCCGGTAGGATGGCGATTTGACGGGTCCCAGAACTTCGGAAAGCCGATGGAAATGAATCAGCGGCGAATCGGTAAGGCTACCCGCTGCGATCAGCCCCGCCGACCTGGGTTTCTTCATGAATGTCGAAAGATTTTAACATTTTTATGCGGTCGCGCAGCTTAGCTGCCTTTTCAAATTCGAATTTCTTGGCCGCGTCGCGCATATTTTCCTCTAATTCAGCGATGAATTTCTCGCGCTGCTCGGCCGTGAGCTCTTCGGCGGGATCTTCGGGCTCGACGGGAACGGTGACGTAATCGCCTTCGGCGATGGCCACCAGGCTCATGTCGATGGGCTTGATGATGGATTGCGGCGTGATGTGGTGCTCTTCGTTGTACTGTTGCTGGATGGTGCGGCGGCGGCTGGTTTCGGCCATGGCGCGGCGCATGCTGTCGGTGTAGACATCGGCGTAGAGAATGGCCGTGCCGTTCAAATGGCGCGCGGCGCGGCCCATGGTTTGAATGAGCGAGCCGGAGGAGCGCAGGAAGCCTTCTTTATCGGCGTCCAGGATGGCGACCAGCGAAACTTCGGGAAGATCCAGGCCTTCGCGCAGCAGGTTGATGCCCACCAGCACGTCGATTTCGCCGCGGCGCAGATCGCGCAGGATCTTCATGCGGTCCAGCGCGCCGATTTCCGAATGCAGGTAGGCGCAGCGGACGCCGACTTCGGTGTAGTATTCGGCCAAATCCTCGGCCATGCGCTTGGTCAAGGTGGTGACGAGCACGCGCTCGTTCTTTTCGACGCGCCGGCGGATTTCGTGCAGCAGATTGTCGACCTGGCCCTTGATGGGGCGCACGTCGACTTCCGGGTCGACCAGGCCGGTGGGCCGGATGATCTGTTCGACGACGACGCCCGCGGACTTGGTCAGCTCGTAAGGGCCGGGCGTGGCGGAGACATAGAGTACCTGGTTGACGCGATTCTCGAACTCTTCGAAGGTGAGGGGGCGATTGTCCAGCGCGCTGGGAAGGCGGAAGCCGTAGTTGACGAGCACCTGTTTGCGCGAGCGGTCGCCGTGGTACATGCCCTGGAGCTGTGGCACGGTCTGGTGGCTTTCGTCGATGAAGAGCAGGTGATCGTGAGGCAGGTAATCGAGCAAAGTGGGCGGCGCTTCGCCGGGCAGGCGGCCGGAGAAATGACGCGAATAGTTTTCGATGCCGTGGCAGTAGCCGATCTGGCGGATCATCTCCAGATCGAACATGGTGCGCTGATAGAGACGCTGGGCTTCCACGATCTTGCCGCCTTTTTCCAGCTCCTTCTGCCACCACTCCAGCTCCTGCTGGATGCTTGCGAGCGCCTGCTCGCGCGTTTCGGGCGTCATGACGTAGTGCGTTTTGGGATAGATAGGCAGGCGCAGGTAGGTTTGGCGGACCTGGCCGAGCAGAGGGTCGATCTGGCTGAGGCTGTCGACTTCGTCGCCCCACAGTTCGATGCGGTAGGCGTTGTCTTCGTAGGTGGGGAAGACTTCGATCACGTCGCCGCGGACGCGGAAGGTGCCGCGCGCGAAGTTGTGATCGTTGCGTTCGTAGAGGATTTCGACCAGGCGCGAAGTGATCTGCTGGCGGGAGATTTTCTGGCCTTTTTCGAGCATCAGCAGCATGCCGTAATACGCTTCGGGAGAACCGAGCCCGTAGATGCAGCTCACGCTGGCGACGATGACGCAGTCGCGCCGCTCGAATAGGGAGCGGGTGGCGGAGAGGCGCAGCTTGTCGAGTTCGTCGTTGATGGTGGCTTCTTTTTCGATGTAGATGTCGCCCGAGGGAAGGTACGCTTCGGGCTGGTAGTAGTCGTAGTAGCTGACGAAGTACTCGACGGCGTTGGCGGGAAAGAACGTGCGGAATTCGTGGTAGAGCTGGGCGGCTAGCGTCTTGTTGTGGGCCAGCACCAGAGCCGGGCGGCCGGTCTTTTCGATGACCTGGGCCATGGTGAAGGTTTTGCCGGAACCGGTGACGCCGAGCAGGACCTGGTGCTTTTCGCCATCGAGGACGCCGCGGAAGAGCTGGTCGATGGCGGCGGCCTGATCGCCGCGGGGACGGTAATCGACGCCCAAGTGGAACGGCATGATTTTAGGATAGCGGGTGGATGGGCGAATGTTCTATTTGTAGACTTCGGGGATGAAGTTCTGATCGGTGATCGGCGGACGGACGTACTTCCGGCGGTCCAGCGGGGGCAGTTGGATGGCTTCGGGAGTCAGGTCCTGATAGGGAATCAGCGAGATCAGGTGGCGGATGACGTTCAGCCGGGCGCGTTTTTTGTTATCGGCGTTGACCACGTACCAGGGCACTTGCTTGATGTCGGTATGTGCGAACATTTCGTCCTTGGCTTGAGAATAATCCACCCAGCGGCGCCGGGATTCCAGGTCCATGGGGCTGAGCTTCCAGCGCTTGGTGACGTCCTTGAGGCGGGTCTGAAAGCGCCGCTCCTGTTCCTCGTCGCTGACCGAGAACCAGTACTTGATCACGTGGATTCCGGAGCGCACCAGCATGCGCTCGAACTGGGGGCAGCTTTGCAGGAACTCGATATATTCGGCCTCCGTGCAGAAGCCCATAACGCGCTCCACGCCGGCACGATTGTACCAACTGCGGTCAAAGAGGACGATCTCACCGGCGGCGGGAAGATGCGCCACGTAGCGCTGAAAATACCACTGGGTTTTCTCGCGCTCCGTGGGAGCGGTGAGCGCGACGACGCGGCAGATGCGCGGGTTGAGGCATTCGGTGATGCGCTTGATGGCGCCGCCTTTACCCGCTGCGTCGCGGCCCTCGAAGATCACGACGACGCGCAGGCCTTGCTGGTGCACCCAGTGCTGGAGTTTCACCAGCTCGACCTGCAGGCGGCGGAGCTCCTTGTCGTAATCCCAATCGACGCCTCGCCGGGGCGGCTTCGCCAGCGCCGGCGGGCCGAGCGATGGCCCGGGCGATTCGGCCAACAACGCGAAGCCCAAGCGGGCCAGGTCTTTGGGGGATTGCGTGGATTCTGGAGAATGTTTTCCCATGCGCGACCTCAACCGGCTGCAACAGCCGGAGGGTATCCATGGTTCTCATCGACGGGTTGGCCGGGTTTAAGAACTACTTGCTGGAGTTTGGACGAACAGCGCGTTGTCCCAAGAAGATCAAGAATGCCGCGACCACTAGAACGGGGAGCATGTGCGGTTCCAACACGGGGCTCACCTCCCGGTCGCTATTGCTGAAATTTTCCCAATCCAGCATTTCGCGGGAATCCAGGAAGCCGGCGCCGGAGAAGGCTAAGCCGTTGTAATTCCTGGCGGCAGGCATGTAGGAAGGGATGGCATTGAACCGTCCGCCATCGCTCGGGACATCGTTGAGATCGAAGAGGAGCGAAGGGTCGGCGGGATTGGCGCGATCTCCGAATTGCAGCCAGTCAATGCCGGCCGCGCTTAGGTCCGCGGGATTTTCAGCCGCGTTTACCAATCTTTCCAAGAAAAGCAAAGGGTCTCCCGATGCGATGCTCAGGCTGGAGGAATCCGGGACAATGTTGACGCTGTCCGCGTCCGCCAACGAAGCGAAAACCAGCGCGGCGGCGCTGAGGGAAAATAGCAGGCGGTTCAAGAAAGGGCCTCTCTCATCAGGGGTGTGCGGGCAGCCGGGGGATTCTCTCAGCGAGCCTGGAAAAAAAGATAACGCGAGGGCCTCCGGAGACGTCTGGCAATATCATGCGGCCGGTGGCCCAAGCGCTCGCATTCTGGGTAGGTGTCCTGTCGGCCTGGGGGGCGGAACCGGACGCGCTGGCGATTTCGCGGAACATCCAGGCGCGGCACATGCCGTTCGGCACGATCCTGGATCCGATCAACGCGAGCTCCAGTAGCGATCAGATCGTGGGATACACGCGTTGCGGGGATTCGGCGTTGTGGACCGGGGCCTATCTCGCCGCCGAGGCCTTCCGGTACAACGTCACGCAGTCGCCCGATGCGCTGAACAACGTGAAGGCGGCGCTGGCGGGGCTTGGGGCGCTGTCGGACGTGACCGGCGACAACCGGCTGGCGCGCTGCATCGTGGCGGCGGATTCTCCGTATGCGGCGGGTATTGAGAGCGAAGAAGCGAGCAACACCGTGCATCAGAGTTCTCCGTGGATCTGGGTGGACAACACGTCGCGCGATCAGATTATCGGCGCGTTCTTCGGCTTGAGCGCGGCATTCGATCTGGTGAACGACAGCGGGGTGAAGAGCAGCGTGAACGACGTGGTGACGCGGCTGGTGGGCTACATCGCGGGCCACCAATGGACGCCCAACAACGATCTTTCGAACACGTTCCAACTGCGGCCGGAACAGCTGCAGATGCTGCTGCAGGTGGCGCATCACGTGAATCCGGCGAATACGCTGAGCGGGCCGCTTCTGGTGCTGCCGGTCGGGTCGGCGGTATTTTTCGACGTGCAAGACAACAGTTCGTATTTCAAGTTCAACCTGGATTACATGACTTTTTATAATCTGCTGCGGCTGCAAGACAACAGCAGCAACCGCGGCGCCTACCAGACCGTTCGCAACTACACGGCTTCGCATCAGAACGCGTTCTTCAACATGGTGGACCGGGCGCTGAACGGGCCGGACGCGACGCGCGACGCCGAAACGGTGGCGCTGCTGGACCAGTGGCTGGAGCGGCCGAAGCGCGATTTCTATGTCGACGATTCGAAGCTGGTGGCGGTGTGCGGCAGCGAGGCGTGCAGTCCCGTGCCGGTGCCGCTGCGGCCCCCGGCGGACTTTCTGTGGCAGGACGATCCGTTTCAGTTGAGCGGCGGAGGCAGCGGGCTGATTGAAGGAGCGGGTATCGATTACAGCCTGCCGTACTGGATGGCGCGGTATTACGGAGTGATCACGGGCGATCTGCATTCGGCGGCCGCTCCGGGAATCGGGCCGGCCCCGGACGCGCTGGCGTCGCTGTTTGGGACGAATCTGGCATCCGGCGTGGCAGAGGCGGCGGATCAGCCGCCATCAACGGCGCTGGGCGGAGTGACGCTGGTGGTCACGGACTCGGCGGACGTGGCGCGCGACGCTCCCTTGCTGTATGTTTCGCCCAGCCAGATCAACTTTCTCGTGCCCGACGGAACGGCTCCGGGCGCCGCGCAGTTTGCGGTGATGAATGGGCCGCTGGTCGAGAGCACGGTGACAACGATCGGCGCAGTAGCGCCAGCGCTGTTCAGCATGAACGGGGAAGGAACCGGAGTGGCGGCGGCGACCGCGATCAGTGTTCCTGTTTCCGATGCCGCGTTGCAAACTCCCGTACCGGTCTTCCAGTGCGGTGCGGGCGGCTGCACGTCCGTGCCGATCAGCCTGGGCGTGAATACGGCCACCTACGTGACGTTTTATGGCACGGGCATCCGCGGCCGCAGCGCGCTCGCGAATGTCCGGGTGACGATCGACGGGACGGTCGCGCCGGTGCTTTACGCAGGGCCGGCGCCGGGTTTTACGGGGCTGGATCAGGTGAACGTGCTACTGCCCGCAAGCCTGAGTGGCGACGGTGAAGCGAACGTGGTGCTGACCGCGGACGGACAAACTTCGAACACGGTCACAATGAATATTCAATAATGGAAGAAGGGTTCTATGCCGCTCCGCCGAAAGCTGATCGCGTGGCGCCGAAAGTGGCGGGAGGCGCGCGTTTTCGCGGCGGCGATGGAGTCGTGGCGGCATCCGATTTTGGCGCAGATCGTACCGATCCGGCGCTGCAATCTGGCTTGCGAATACTGCAACGAATACGACGCGGTGTCGAAGCCGGTGCCATTGGAGGAGATGCTGCGGCGCGTGGATCAGCTGGGGCGCTTCCGGACGTCGGTGATCACGCTCAGCGGAGGCGAGCCGCTGTTGCATCCCGACCTGGATGCGATTATCGGGCGGATTCGCGAGACGGGCGCGATGGCGACGTTGATCAGCAATTGCTACCTGATGACGCCGGCGCGCATTCAAGCGTTGAACCGGGCGGGGTTGGATTACCTGCAGGTCAGCATCGACAACGTGACGCCGGACGACGTGTCGAAGAAGTCGCTGAAGGTGCTGGACCAGAAGCTGCGCTGGCTGGCCGAGCATGCGGATTTCGCGGTGACGGTGAATTCAGTGCTGGGCGAATCGCTGCCCCAGCCCGGGGATGCGCTGGCGATCGCCAAGCGGGCGCGGGAGCTCGGGTTCAACAGCACGCTGGGCATTCTGCACGACGGAGGAGGGCAAACCCGTCCGCTGCCGGCTTCGCATATCTCCGTCTATACCGAGATCCGAAAGCAGCAGACAGCGGTGTTTTCGTTTTCCCACTTTGACCGGTTCCAGCAGAGTCTGGCGCAGGGACAGGCGAACGACTGGCACTGCCGGGCGGGCAGCCGCTTTCTGTACATCTGCGAGGACGGGCTGGTGCACTACTGCTCGCAGCAGCGCGGCCGGCCGGGGGTTCCGCTTGCCGAATACACCCGGGCGGACCTGGAGCGGGAGTACAGCACGGTAAAGGGCTGCGCGCCGTTCTGCAGCATTTCGTGCGTGCATCAAGTGGCGATGCTGGACGATATCCGCCAGCGGCCGCGCGAGATGCTTCAGGAACTGGTGGGGCGGCGGCGCTCGGTAGATCCGGACTTCCGCCAGCCGGCGCTGCTCGGATTCCTGCAATGGGCGCTGCTGGATCATCCGCAGTCGGCCGCTTTCGGGCGGGCGGCGCTGCGGCTGTTCGGCTTGGGGCGCGGATCGCGCTAGTTGCGGTCGTCCTTGTCGGGATTATCCGGGTCGGGAGCTTCCTTCTTGGGAGTGAACTGGCTGGAGAGCCGCTGGGCTTCGGCGAGTTTGGAGGACCTGAGCTTCCTGGCCAGCAGATCGCGCTGGCGGATGCATCCGTCGTTGCCCTGGGCGGCGCAGATGTTCATCCATTTATAGGCTTCGACGTAGTCGCGTTTGACACCCTGGCCGGTGGCGTACATCGCGCCGAGGTTGTGCTGCGCGAGCGCGTAGCCCTGTTCGGCGGCGCGGTTGAACCATTTGACGGCCTCTTCGTAATCTTGCGGGACGCCATGGCCGTCGATGTAGAGCAGGCCGAGATTGTATTGGCAGGCGGGGTCGCCTTGCTCGGCTTCGGGGCGCCACTCCTGGACAGCGGTGGCGTAGTCACCTTTTTTGTAGGCGGCGAGGCCCTTGGCGAAGTCGGCGGAGGCGGGCAGGGAAGCGGCCAGGAGCAGAAGCGCTAGGCACGTAGGTTGCATAGGCGGTTCCTACCTGTATTGAAGCACAGGGCGGGGAGTTGGTTTCGTTGCCGCTCCGTTACCGAGGTGGCTCAGTCATTGCCGTGGCTCAGTCTTCGAGCAGAAATTTCGTGGACTCGGCCAGGAAAACGTCCAGGCGGTCATGATGGACCCAGTGGCCGGCGCCGGGGACCTTGACGATGCGGCGGTTGCGGATGGCGGCGGCGCGCGGGTCGGGTTCCGGATCGGGGAGCCAGCTTTCCTCGCCCCAGAACAGGAGTGCGGGGCAGGTGATCCCGCTGAAGACGGCCTGAAAATCCTCGATGCTGTGGCCGTAGGGGGGCAGGCTGCGCACATAGTTGTCGAATTTCCAACTGAGCGAGCCGTCGGCGTTCCAGTTGGTGCCGTGGAGCGTGAGATGGCGGGCGACTTCGGCCGACAAGTGCGGGTTGGCCTCCTGCATGCGCGCGACGGCGGCATCCAGCGTGGGGTAGCTGCGGGCTTCGCGATGGCCGGCCTGGCGGACGTTGGCGATCCAGGCGCGCAGGCGCTCGGGCGCGGGCTTATGGACTTTGTGGGAGACCGGCAGGCCGACGCCTTCGATAGCGATGACCTTTCGCACGCGGGCAGGATAAAGGCCTGCGTACATCAACGTGAGGATGCCGCCGAGGGAGTGGCCGATCAGGCAGAGCGGGTCATTTCCCTGGATGTTGGCGCCCAGGACATCGGCCAGAGCGGAGATATCCAGGACATATTCGGGAATGCTGTACATGGCGCCGGGCGCCCAGGCGCTGTTTCCGTGGCCGCGCAGATCCAGGGCATAGACGTGGAAATGTTCGCGCAGGGCGCGGGCCACCCAGTCCCAGTTACGCGCGTGATCGAGGCCGCCGTGCACCAACAGCAGCGGAGGCATACCGTTTCGGCCCCAGTCCCAGAATTGCAGCTTCAGCCGGTCGGAATAGTAGTAGTGGGAAACAGGTTCCAATCCAACTATTGTAGAGACAGCGGCGGGGCGGGGGCAGGCGTCAGGATTTCAGCGCGGCCTGCTCGCGCACCTCGGCGTGATGGCGGACGTCGATCCCCTTGATGAGGAACAGGACATCCTCGGCGATGTTGGTAGCGTGGTCGGCGATGCGCTCCAGGTTGTGAGCGATGAACATGAGGTCGATGGCGCGCGGAATGGTGGTGCTTTGCTCCTGCATGAACGCGACCAGTTCCTTGTAGGCGGTGTCCTTGAGGCGGTCGACCTCGTCGTCGGACACCAGGACGCTGCGGGCCATGTCTTCATCACGCTTCACCAGGGCGTCCAGGCTCTTGCGAACCATCTCCTCAGCGAGGGCGGCCATCTTGGGCAGATCGATCAGGGGCCGTACGGGGGGTTCCCGCATCAGGTTCAAGGCACGCTCGGTGATGTTGACGGCCAGGTCGCCCATGCGTTCCAGGTCGCCGTTGATCTTGATGACAGCGGTGAGGAAGCGCATGTCGCGCGCCATGGGCTGGTACAGAGCCAGAAGCCGGGTAGCGTACTCGTCGATCTCGATGTCCTTTTGATTGATGAGCGCTTCCTTCCACAATACTTCCTTGGCGGCCTGCTCGTTGCGCTCGACCAGAGCGGCGACGCTTTGGTGAACAGCGGACTCCACCAAGCCCGCCATTTCGAGCAAGCGGTGCTGCATTTCGTCGAGTTCTTGTCTGAAGTGGACCACAGGTAGCTCCTGGTTGACTATCACTGTAGCGCGTCTGGGCTCAGCCGAACCGTCCAGTAATATAATCTTCCGTCTCCTTTTTGGAGGGGCGTTTGAAAATGATTTCGGTTTTGTCGAACTCGATGAGCTTTCCCAACAGGAAGAAGCCGGTGAATTCGGCGATGCGGGCGGCCTGCTGCATATTGTGAGTGACGATGACCTGGGTGCACTGGTCCTTCAGGGTGAACATGAGGTCCTCGATTTTGGAGGTAGCGATGGGGTCGAGGGCCGAGCAGGGCTCGTCGAGCAGGAGGATTTCCGGGTCGACGGCCAGGGCGCGCGCGATGCAGAGGCGCTGCTGCTGGCCGCCGGAGAGACCGTAGGCGGACTGGTTGAGCTTGTCCTTGACTTCGTCCCACAGCGCGGCGCGCCGCAGGCTGTGCTCGACGATCTCGGCCAGCGGGCGCTTTCCAGCCAGGCCGTTCACTTTCACGCCGTAGGCGATGTTGTCGAAGATGGACTTGGGGAATGGATTCGGCCTTTGGAACACCATACCGACGCGGCGGCGCAGATTGGTGACGTCCAGTTCGAGCACGTTCTGGCCATCCAGCGTCACTTCGCCGTCATAGCGCGCATTCTTGATGGTTTCGTTGATGCGATTCAGCGTGCGCAGGAACGTCGACTTCCCGCAGCCGGAGGGGCCGATGAGAGCGGTGATCTTCTTTTCGGGAACTTCCAGGTTGATGTCGTGGAGCGCGTGAAAGCTGCCGTAGAAGAAATTCAAGTTGGCGGCTTTCAGCTTGGTTGCGGGAGCGGGTTCACCCGTGGGCGCCGGTGGCGCGGGGGGAGCAGTGGTGGATTCACTCATTTTGGCTGACTCCGGCATGGCGCCCATAAATTCAGGTTACCCCCTCTGAACTGACATTCCACGGGACAAGACCCAGCGGCAAGCGACGTTGGCGATCAACACCAGCACCAGCAGAACGAGGCCGGAGGCCCAGGCCAGACGGTGCCAATCGTCGTAGGGCGAAATAGCGTGCGTATAAATCATGACGGGCAAAGAGGCGGTCGGCTCGTTCAAGCTGGCGGCCCAGAATTGGTTGTTGAAACTGGTAAACAGAAGCGGGGCGGTCTCGCCGGCGATGCGCGCCACGCCCAGGATCATTCCGGTAAGGATGCCCTGCCTAGCCGCGGGCACGACAACGCTCAGGATGGTGCGCGTCTTACTGGCGCCCAAGGCGAGCGAACCCTCGCGCAGCGAACTGGGAACCGACCGCAGAAACTGTTCGGTGGCGCGCAGACCGATGGGGACCATCATCATGCTCAGCGCAAAGCCGCCGGCCCAGGACGAAAAATGATGCATCCTCACGACGACGACAGTCCAGGCGAAGATGCCGATGACAATGGATGGCACGCCATTCAGCAAGTCCGCCGTGTAGCGCACCATCATCGGAAAGGTTTTGCCGCCGAACTCAGCGAGGTAAATGCCGCCTAAAAAGCCCACCGGAATGCCAATGACGGCCGCGATCAGGATTAATACGCCGCTGCCTAAGATGGCATTCGCCATGCCTCCGCCCAACTCACCGGCAGACAGAGGCAACTTGGTGAAGAAGTCCCAACTCAGCGAGCGCCAGCCGTTGTAAATCAGATAACCCAGGATCAAGAAGAGCACCGACGAGGTGATGATGGTGCACAGGCCCGTGAGGGTCAGCATGACGTTATTCAAGACGTTACGGAAAGCGGTTCGGTTCATTAGTCGCGCCTGGATCCCTTCCGGGTGGTGGCGATGATGAGCAACTGCGCGGCGCCGTTCAGCACCATGGTGACAGCAAACAGAACCAGCCCGAGCTCGACCAGGGAACTGAGGTATACATCACCGGTGGCCTCCGTAAATTCGTTGGCGATGATGGCGGCGATGGTGTAGCCGGGTGAAAGCAGGGAAGCGTGAATGCCGGTATCGTTGCCGATGACCATGGTGACGGCCATGGTTTCGCCCAAGGCACGGGCGAGAGCCAGGAAGACGGATCCAATGATTCCGAGGCGGGCGAAGGGGACGACCACCTGCCAGGTGGACTCCCACTTGGTTGCGCCCAAGGCCAGCGCCGCCTCGCGCTGTTCCCGTGGAACGGCCAGTAGCGCCTCCCGCGAAATCGAAATGATGAACGGGAACGTCATGATGGCCAGGATCACGCCCGCGGTGAGATAGCCGACGCCGTAGGCGGGTCCCTGGAACAAAGGCAAATCGCCGAGGGTGGCTTTCAGGAACGGCTCAACGTATTGGCGCATGAGAGGGACCAAAGTGAATATCGCCAACAGGCCGAGAATCACACTGGGTACCGCGGCCAGCAGTTCTACGAGGAAGGTGCAGGTATTGGACAGTTTGGGCGGCGCCAGCTCGGAGAGAAAAATCGCCGCTCCTACGCCCAGAGGCACTGAGATCACCAGGGCTAAAACCGACGTCAGCACCGTTCCATAGATGAAGGGCAACGCGCCGAAATTCTCGGCCACGGGATCCCAAGTTCTACCGGTGAGGAATCCGAATCCAAACTTGGCGCGCGAGGGCCCGGAGTGGATCCACAGTTGGTATACCAGATAAACGGTGACTACAAACACGCTGGCCGCAAAGAGGAGCGTGACGAGGTGAGCAATCTGATCCCCGTCACGCCATATCGCGAGTTTCCGTGCCTGCGCAGGGGGAGGCGCGGTGGCTGCAACAGTCGCCATGCTTGACTTTTTACTTTATCAAAGCGATCTGCTTCTCTTCCTTGGCCACTACCGGCTTGGGAAGCGGAGCATAGCTCATTCCCTGCGCGAAGCCCTGTCCGCTGGTCAGCATCCACTTGAGGAAGTTAGTGATCTCGGTCTTCTTGGTTCCCGCGAGGTTGTTGGGAATGAGCATCCAGGTGAAGCTGGAGATCGGATAGGCGCCTTTGCCGGGAGCATTGGTGATGGACACGCGGAAATCCGCGGGCATGTTCTTGGCGGCGCCGGCGGCAGCTTCGGAAACGCTGTTGAAATCCGCCTTGACGTAAATGCCGGCCATATTCTTCACCGCTCCGTAGCCCATATGATTCTGCACGGCGTAGATCAGTTCCACGTATCCGATGGACCCGGGAGTCTGCTTCACCAGCCCAGCCACGCCTTCGTTGCCCTTGCCGCCGAGGCCGACGGGCCAGTTGACGGAGGTGTTGGCGCCGACTTTGCTCTTCCACTCGGGGCTTACTTTGGAGAGATAGTCCGTCCAGACGAAGCTCGTGCCGCTGCCGTCGGAGCGGTGAATTACGGTGATATCATCGTTCGGCAGATTGACGCCGGGGTTGTCTCGCTTGAGCGCGGCGTCATTCCACTTCTTGATGGTGCCCAGATAGATGCCGGCGAGGGTGGAACCGGAGAACTTGAGGTCGCCGGAGAAGTTCGGAATATTATACGCGGGTACGACGCCGCCGAGCACGGTGGGGAAGTGCAAGACGTGGTATTTGGTGATTTTGGACATCTGCTCTTCCGTCATGGGCATGTCGGAGGCGCCGAAGTCGACCGTGCCTTCGGTGAGTTGGCGGATGCCGCCTCCCGAACCGATGGATTGGTAGTTGATTTGGATGTCCGAGTGCATCTTGTGGAATTCCTCGAACCACTTCTGATAGATGGGTGCGGGGAATGTGGCGCCCGCTGCATTGATCGTTTCGGCGGACACGGCCAGGCTGGTGGCGGCCGCCAGCAACGGAATCCAGATGAGCTGCTTTCTCATATCTATTCCTTTCATTTGCCGGGGACGGCTCGCGCCGGCCCCAGCAGTTGACTGGTTAGAAGTTGGGCATGCTGCCGGGCAGCGTATACCGAAGATCGAAGTAGATGGTGTTATCGTGCGCTTGGTCCGGGGCGCCTGCGGCAATGTACCAGGGATTGCGCGTCGCATATTCGTACTGGGCGATCATATTGATCGAGCCGTAGCGCGGGCTGGACCAGACGGTTTCGTTATAACCGAATGTGATCTCCTGAGTGGCCTTGTTTTGGCTGTTCGACGAACCGACGTAACCATAACCGACCGGCTTGCCATTAGCATCGATCTGGACGTTCTTGGGAATGTACACGCCGCCGTAGTAGCCAAACCACAGGAACTTGCCGGTTCTGGCTTCGAAGCCGTCGACGGTGCCGCCGGAATGCATCAGGCTGATGTTGCCGTTAGCGCCCACAACCAGGTCCGGCGCTTGCCCGAACATGTAACGGCCCTCGCCATCACCCCAGAAATTCGTGGTGATCAGGCGGAAACCCTTGAAGACTTCGCCGTTCATGCTGAACAGAACGCCGCCGCCGCTCTTGGTGCTGTATTGGGCATTGGTCAGGTTGCCCGGGTTGTTCAGAATCTTGAAGGTACTCAAGATGCCGGCGACTTCGGCGTGGAACCGCGAGCTGGGGTCGATGGCGAACTTGGAGATAAAATCCGGAGTCAACTGTGGCGCCGCGAACACCAGGTTAGCCTGGTCCAATTGCGTACCCGCCAGCGAGGTGAGCGCCGCGGGTAACGTGATGGCGCCCTCTCCACCATATCCGCCGATGTACTGGTCCGGGTTCTCAGCCGAGAAGCCCCACGTGGCTTTATCGCCGAAGTGATAGAGCACGCGGAAGCCGGGCTGGCGCGTCCAAGTCAAGCCCACCATATAATTGACGTCCATGACTTGCGAATAGAAGATGTCGCCCGGGAACGGGGAGATGCCTCTGCGGTTGGGTGTCAGCATGCTCCAGCTCTGTCCGGCCAGAAACTCCCAACCGTTCTTGCGCGCGTCCACCCAGTACAGACGGATGCGGGGGACGACCGCGCCGTTAGTAACCGTGATGTTGGATGCGCCGCTGGTTCCCAGAAAGTCAAACTCGTTATAGCCGATGAAGTGAACGCCTTTCCAGTCTCCATCGATCCGGAAGCCCAGGCGGCTGTTCTGGATGCTGAAGCGGTCTTCAGAAGTCTTGCCGGCCACCGTGTTGTTGTACGGGACGCTGCCGAAATTGCTTCCGATCCCCGAGGCCGCGTTCTTGTCACGCCAGACGAACGTAGCATCCATAAACCCGATGGGGACGGCGCATACGCTACCGATCCGGATATAGGGTGGTACCGCGTTCTGGTCCGGGCCGGCTTCGCACGGATTCGACGGAGCTCCGGGGGGAGCTGCTTGGATGGCCGAATACGGAACGACCGGCGCAACCGGCGCCGGGGCGGGAGGAAGGATCGGCGACGCGCTGGCGACGTCTCCCAGGGCCTTGTTGCGCGGCAAGGCAAATTCCTGTTGCGCCTGGTTGTCAGCGGCCGGAGTGCCGGGGGCCAGAGTGGCGCGGGCCGGAGTGGCGGGGGCGGGAGTGCTGGCGCTCACCGTCCGTTCAATCAATTTCCGTTCTTCATCCAGCGTCGCCTTCAGCTGGTCGATCTGTTTTTGTTGCTCAGCCAGTTGTGCTTTCAGCGCAGCGACGTCGCTCTGGCTGGGTTGAGACTCGGCAGTCGGGGCCTGGGCCATGAGTCCACCGGCCAGGCTTGCCAGAAGGGCAGTCGTGCACAGAATCGCACTTCCTAGTGTTTTAGCTTTCATCGTCTCCATCCCATTAGGGTGTGTTTTGCAAAGATGTGTCGTACGGAACGGCGGCGCGAAACATTACCGCCACCTATGGAGAATATCGACGGGCAGTTAGTAAAAAGTGACGATCGAGTTAATATACCGTTACAGGGGAGGTTAAGATTTTGTATGGACGCGCGGAACGCTCAGGCGGCTGGAATGTCAATCGAAAACTCCGTGCCCTCTCCCAAGCGGCTGTCAACACGGACAGCTCCACCCATTTGCTCGACCGCGTGCTTGACAATGGAGAGGCCCAGACCGGTTCCGCCCATGGCGCGGGAGCGGGCTTTATCGACTCGATAAAATCGTTCAAAGATTCGCGGAAGGTCCTCGGAAGGAATCCCTATGCCGGTGTCGGCTATCTTGACGTTGACCACGCCGTCCTTGCGGCGCATTTCCACGTGGACCTCGCCATTGGGGCGGTTGAACTTGACGGCGTTATCCAGCAGGTTCACGAAGACCTGTTCCAGGCGCAGTTGCCGGCCGGTCACCAGCACTTCCGGGAGATTGGCGCAAATGATCCGCACTCCGCGCAGCCGGGCGGTGGATTCGACGGTGCGCACAGCCGACTCCAGAGCCAAGCGCACGGAAACCGGTTGCTGCGGGTGGGCGGCGCCGTCGGATTCGAGCTCGGAAAGAGCCAGCAAGTCCGAAGCGATGTTGGTGAGGCGGGTCGCCTGAGAGAGGATAATTTCAATAAACCGCCGGTTGTTGTCCTGGTCTTCGAGAGCGCCGTTCAGCAGTGTTTCGGCATAGCCGCTGATGGCGGCCAGGGGGGTGCGCAGTTCGTGCGAAACGTTGGCGACGAAATCTTTGCGCACGCGTTCCAGGCGTTCCAGGCGGGTGACGTCGTGGAGGATCGCCAGCACGCCGCGGGTGGCGGCTCCGGCCAGGGGGTTGGCCAGGACCTCGAAGGAGCGGGCGCCGGAGACCGGCAAGGTGAGGCGGCGATCGATGGGCTGGCCGGTCTCGAGAACGGCGATGACAATATCGCGCAGTCCCGGATCGCGGACCAGTTCCAGTAGCGGCATTCCCGGAACGACCGGGAGGCGGGCGCCGACGGTGCGGGCGAACGAATCGTTGCAAAAGATGACGCGCAGGTCCTTGTCGAGCGCGAGCACTCCCTCCACCATGCTGGACAGGATGGCCTCACGCCGCGAGCCTTCCAGCTTCAGGCTTTCCACCAGTTCGCGAATGCGCGGTGCGGTGCGCTGGAGAGAGCGCGCCAATGCGCCCAGTTCGTCGTCCCCCGCCGGCAACTCTTCGCCGGACGCATCGGGATCCAACAGGCGTTCGACGTAGGAGCGCAAGGCGGCCACGCGCCGCGAGAAGGATCGCACGAACAGATACGAGAGGGAAACGGCCAGCGCCAGGATGACGAGGGAGGCCGCCAGAAGAGGGCCCGCGATGGCCGGGCTTTGCCGCGAGACGTAGACATTCGCCACGAGCAGCAAAGCCGCCAGCAGCAGGAAGCCGGCCCAGAGAAATCTATAGACAATTCGCCCGTGCACAATTAAGAGATCTTGGTGCCAGTATACTCGTTGGCGGATGGCGGCCGAAATGAATAACGGCGCGAGGCTCAGGCGGCTGCGAGGCCGCTTGTTGGACTGGTACGCGCGGCACAAGCGGGACCTGCCGTGGCGCCGGACGCGCGACCCCTACCGGATCTGGATCTCCGAAGTCATGCTGCAGCAGACCCGCGTTGCGGCCGTGATCCCGTATTACGAGCG
>DATJNO010000119.1:0-32328 GCA_035508055.1 Bryobacteraceae bacterium
GCGAATTCTCCCGCAGCGGGTCATCGTTGCGAAATACCATCGGCTTCACCAGGCGCCCTAACAGACGTGTTGGTAGCGGTCCCTTCTCGGGCGCCACTTCTCCCACCGCCCACTGCACGCTCACCGCGCAGTGTGCCAGCATTTGCGCCGGCGTCATCCTGCCCCAGCGCCTCTCGCTTTGCGGCTGCAAGTTTCCCAGCCGGTTTTGGATCTGATTCGCCATGGCCGCATCGAAAAGGTTCTTCATGCCCACGTGGGCATTTTAGCGATTTTCTTGCCGCCTTTTTCACGGGTGAGGCATCAAAGCTTCAGGGTTGTATCCCATTCCAAAAAGGGAGATGATCATGCAAGTCGAGATGGACGATCCAGAAAAGAAGGGGCAGTATTCCGGAGTGCGAGATCAAATGATCCGTGTGGCGCTGGATCAGCATTGGGCGGCGTCGGATGCCAACGATTTTGAAACGGAGCACCGCATCTATCACGAGGACGCGGTGCTGGAATACCCGCAGTCCGGCGAGCGAACCCGCGGCCGGTTCAACATACAGAACCAGCGCGCAAATCAGCCGAGCCAGAAGCGGTTTACCGTCCGGCGGATCCTTGGCAGCGGCGATCTTTGGATCACCGAATTCATTCTGACATATGACGGCAAGCCGTCCTACACTGTGAGCATCATGGAGTTCAGAGACGACAAGGTTGCGCGGGAAACGCAGTACTTTGCGGATCCGTTCCCGGCTCCCGCATCGCGCGCTCAATGGGTCGAACGGATGGACACCTAATCTCGAGGCCGAGACCCAGGGAGGGAGGAGAGGTGGATTGGAAACGGTTGATCCAGTTTGCGCTGCTAGGTAACGGAGGTTTGGAACAATACGCCATCCTGTTGGCGCGCGTTTCGCTGGGGCTATTCTTCGCCATCTCCGGGGCCAACAAATTGTTTGTCGCCAGCACCGCGAAGACCATGTACGAAACGCTGGTTAAGGCCAACGTACCGTTCCCCCAACTGATGGTTTATTTCGTATCGGGTGTCGAGTTCGTTGGCGGATCCTTGCTGACCGTGGGGTTTCTCTCCAGCGTGGCCTCGGTAGCTTTATTGATCGATATGATTGTCGCCATCCTGACCACCGCGCTTTCCAGCATGCCCAAGGGACTTTCGCCTCTGAACTGGCTGGACGATTTCCTGTACCTTCCAGAAGTCCTATACGTGCTCTTGTTTATCTGGCTGATCTGCTCAGGTCCCGGAAAGTTCAGTGCCGACAACTGGCTCGCCGGCAAGTTACTGCCGTAACCGATTGAGCAAGGGTTTCATTCCACAAGGGACTACATCAATTTACCCGATGCGCCGGTTGCAACCGAGGGCTTCTTCGATCAGTTCGAGAACGCAGTAGCGGCGCGCGCGGGTGGATGCGCAGGAACCTACTTCGGGTGGAACGCGGTCAACACCCACAGCGCGGAGATCCACGCGGGGAATTCGAGGTAGAGCCGCCAAGGGCTGAGCGAGGTCCAGCACCGGACGGCTCGTTCCAAGTCTCGCGGCGTCATGGTTTCCGGCTTCTCGAACTTCAGCAGCATGGTCGGAACGAAATACGAATAGCCGGCGATGCTGCGAACTGCGACGGCCGTGGCAGCGGCGAGCCATACCAACCGAATGAAGCCGGTGGCCTGGAAGGCTGCCCACATGTTCAGCACAGACAGCACAGCCAGCAACGGGGATACGAAGGGCCAGAAGCGGCGGCCCGCGTTCATCTGGCTGGATTCCCTCAGGCGGCGCGCCAGGGTTTCGGGCTTCGGGTCTTGCTTCCAGTTCGGGTAAACCGCGCGGACTTCATAGATTCCGCCGCCGATGGCGATGCCGGTGAGGATGACGAACATCCATAGAAGGATTGGCGCTATTTCGAGGTGGATCATCGAGACCAGGGTAAGGGCGCTGGCGGAGCGACGGAAGCGCGGTTCGGCGAGCACCGGCCTGGAATCGGCGAACGGCGAATCGCGGACGTGCAGGCCCGGGGCCGGACGTGGTTTCCTGAAGAAGATCCCATGCGACTCCTCAAGCAGCTTTTCGAAAACAACGAACGCTGGGCCGCGGGCATGCTGGCGCGCGATCCGCAATTCTTCGCCCGGTTGGCGGCGCAACAGGCCCCGCAGTTCGTGTGGATCGGATGCTCGGACAGCCGCGTGCCCGCCAACGAGATCACCGGCCTGCTGCCGGGCGAGGTCTTCGTGCACCGCAATGTCGCCAACGTGGTGCATCCCTCGGATATGAACTGCCTCTCGGTGCTGCAGTACGCCGTGGAGACGCTGAAGGTCGCGCACATTATGGTGGTGGGGCATTACGGATGCGGCGGCGTGAAGCAGGCGCTCGAAGAAGGCGGAGCGGGAATGATCGATCACTGGCTGTCGCCGATCCGCGAGATCCGGCGGCGCAATCGCGCGGCCTTGGACCGGTTGCCCGATGAACGCGCGCGCTGGGATCGCCTGTGCGAATGGAACGTGATCGCACAGACCCTGGCGGTTTCGCAAACGACGATCGTCCGTGATACGTGGGCGCGATACGGCCAAATTGCCGTGCATGGCTGGATCTACGACCTGCACGACGGGCGTTTGCGCGATCTGGAAGTAACCGTCGCGTCGATCACGGAGGCCGACCATCTGCAGGCGCGGATTTTGTTGTAGGGATGGCCCAGCGTCTCAGCGGGCGCTGCTTTCGCTTATACTTACGACGCGGAGTCCATTTGGCCCGCGTGAAGAACAAATTCCGATGAATGCCGACGAGGTTCAAGCCAGTCAAAAGAGCGGGAGACGCTGGATGCTGTGGATCGGCTGGATCCTTTCGCTCTGGCCCGCCTTTGTGATCATCTCCAGCGCCACCTGGAAGCTGACGCGCAGCCCTTTCTACGTGCACGAGTTTGCGCGGATCGGCTGGCCGGAGGGCGCGCTGAACGGCCTCGCGGTGCTGCAATTGTGCTGCCTGGCGTTGTTCCTGATTCCGCGGACGGCGGTTCTGGGCGCGGTGCTGCTCACCGGCTACCTGGGCGGCGCCATCGCTTCCTACGTTCGGATGGGAGAGCCGTATCCGGTGCTGGTCCCGCTGTCCACCAGCCTGATTGCCTGGGCGGGAATCTACCTGCGCGAGGAGCGGCTGCGAGCGCTGCTGCCGTTCCGCACGCGAATTAAGCGGCCGTAATTACCCGCGGACGATCAGTTTTCGGAAGGCTTCGCGGCGTTGTCAATCACCAGGATATCCACTGGCCCCTTTGCGGAAACCAAGCGCAATCCGAGCTGTTCGCGTAGAGCGGTGAATATCGATGGCCCGCTTTTCTGAGGGCGCGGCGCGAGCGTTCCAGGTGGAAGACCGATGGATTCCGGCCCACCCTCACCTATGTCAGGAGCCCAGTCCAGTACAAAGTCGTACGTGCCCTTGAGACTTGTCTTGTCGATGACGACCCGGCCCAGTTTTTGGGAGAGCCATGTGGCGAGCGCCGGCATGGCGCCATTCTTTGCTGTGAGGGAACCGTAGGCTTCGCGAAAACCGCGCCCCGATCCGGCGTGAGCCGTGAGTTTCGATCCCTTGGCGTCCACCTTCAACGCGAAGACCGGCATTTTCCTGGTCACCGTATGGACCTTCAACTGGAAGCGGTCGGCCAGCGCCGCCTGGAGCATCGGCCCGAGGTCTTTCATGGACATCTTGCGTCCATCCACCTTCGCCAAAAGATCCCAGCGCTCGCTGGCGACCCAGTTCTCGCCGCCCGAGACCTGGAAAGCCATCACGTCATACGCTTGCATAATCAGCATCTTCAGCGGTGTACCCAGAGCGCTGAGACCGTCGGGCCGAGCCCGGAGCATGAAGCTATTGTGCTCGTCCGGCGCGCTCGGCTTGATGGAGACCACGTCGAATTGCTCGCGTTGCGGCGCGGCAGGCGACTGGGCCAAGGCGACCGTGAGGACCAAAACCGAAGTGAACGCCGCCAGCCATCTCATGAATCACCTGACGCTGATTCCCCGTCCAGCGTGGATCAGTATGCGGATTCGGATAGACTGGCGGGATGCGCTGCTTGCTCTGCCACCGCGCTTCCCGATGAGTCTTCTCAGCCGACTGGTGGGCCGCCTCTGGCGGTTGCCTGCCGCGCAGACGCACACCCTGGCCACCGAGCCCCTCCGCATTCCCATGCGCGATGGTGTGGAGCTGCTGGCCGATCGGTATGCTTCGCGCCACTCCGACGCCCGGCAGCCCACCTTGCTCATTCGAAGCTGCTACGGCCGGGGAACCTTATTCAAACTGATCGCCGTGCTCTTCGCCGAACGCGGTCTGCAAGTGGTGATTCAAAGCTGCCGCGGCACGGGTGGATCCGGGGGTGTGTTTCGCCCGTTTTTCGACGAGCAAAACGATGGCGAGGACACGGTGCGATGGATCGAACAACAGCCCTGGTTTACCGGCGATCTCGCGCTGTGGGGCGGGAGTTATCTGGGCAATACGGCCTGGGCAATCGGGAACTCGAACGCCGGCGCCAGGGTGAAAGCCGCCGGCCTGCATGTTACGCTCACCAATTTCCGGGATCGCACGTTCGCTTTTGGCGGATTTACGCTCGAGGGATCCACCGAATGGACGGTCACCATGCTCAACGTCCTTCGGACCAGCGGGATCAATCCGCTGGCGGCGCTGCTGAGCGCGCGAAAGACGCAGGGCCTCAGCCAGCTCGCGATGGCGACGGTTCCGCTGCGAATGGCCGATCGGGTGTTTGCGGCGGACGGCGTTTCCTGGTGGCAGGACTGGATGGACCATGGCGAGCCCGGCGACCCCTGGTGGGACCCGGTGAATTATGGCCCCGCGGCCGAAACACTTCCCCCAACCGTGATGACCAGCGGCTGGCACGATATCTTTCTGCCCTGGCAGCTGAAAGATTTCGTCCACGCGCAACTTGCGGGCCGGGACGTCCGGATCACCATCGGTCCGTGGATGCACGCGGCGCTTCCGGGATTCGCGGAATCGCTTCGCCAGAGCATGGGTTTGTTTCGTCAAAGATTCGGCATCCCGCCGCGCGAATCGGACCAGGACCGCCCCGGCTCGCGCGTCCGGCTGTTTCTGCAGGGCGCGAATGAATGGCGCGAATATCCATCCTGGCCGATTCCGAACGGCGTCGCGAGAACGTACTTCCTGCAGGCGGGCGGTATCCTCGCCTCCAGCGCACCGGCATCAGAGGGCCGCAGCACATTTGATTACGATCCCGCTGACCCCACGCCTTCGTTTTTTGGACCGACCATCCGAGGCCGCAGCGGTTGTGGTGAGATGACGGAACTGGAACGCCGCCCGGACGTCCTGATCTTCAGCACCGGGCCGCTGGAGGCGGATTTGGATGTGATCGGACCGGTGTCGGCTGAGATCTTCCTGCGCTCCAGCACCGAACACACGGACCTCTACCTGTGTTTGTGCGACGTAACGCCAGCCTCGCGTTCCAGCAATGTATGCGACGGATATGTCCGCTTGCGGCCGGGTATGCCCCCGGGATCTCCGGACGACGGCGCACGACAAGTGCACGTCGAATTTTGGCCCACGGCGTATCGATTTTGTCGCGGGCATCGGGTTCGCATCATTGTCGCCAGTGGTGCACATCCGCGCTATACACGCAATTTCGGAAACGGCGATCCGCTGGGCGACGCGCGGGCAATGGTGGTGGCTCATCAGGAGATTCTTCACGGTCCGAAGCACCCTTCCGCGCTGAATTTATTGACAGTGGACCGCTTCGGGTAGACTAGCGGGATGCGATGCTTGCTCTGGTTGCTGCCCGCGGTGCTGGCCGCGCAGACCTACGATGTCGTTCTACAAAACGGGCGCGTGATGGACCCCGAATCCGGCCTCGACGCGGTGCGCAGCGTGGGGATCCAGGGCAAGAGGATCGCGCGGATTTCGGCGCGGCCGCTCCAAGGCAAGATTGAGGTGGATGCGAAGGGCCTGGTGATCGCACCCGGATTCATCGATCTGCACTCGCACGGACAGACGCCCGAGAACTACCGCTATAAAGCCATGGACGGAGTGACCACGGCGCTCGAACTGGAGGTCGGAGTGTCGCCAGTCGCCGAGTGGTACGCCGCGCGAGGAGGGAAGGCGCTGATTAACTTCGGCGCCAGCTCCGGGCACATCGCCGCGCGCATGGCCGTCATGAAGGACACGGGAAATTTTCTTCCGCGCGACGCGGCCATGAACCGCCGCGCGACGCCCGAAGAACAGAAGGCCATCACCGCGGCGGTCGAAAAAGGGCTGGATGAAGGCGCTCTGGGCATCGGACTTGGGCTGGCCTACACGCCGAGCGCGACTCACGAGGAGATCCTGAACATCTTCTATCTGGCGGCGAAGTGGAAGCGTCCCATCTTCGTGCACTTGCGCGACTCGGGAGTCTCGACGCCAGGGATTTTCGAATCGCTGCAGGAAGTGATCGCGGATGCGGCCGCCTCCGGTGCGTCTCTCCACATCGTGCACATCAACAGCATGGCGCAGAAGAAGACGGCCGAAGCGTTACGCATGATTGAGGGCGCGCGCGCCCGCGGCCTGGATGTGACGACGGAGGCCTACCCGTACATCGCGGCTTCGACGCGCCTGGAGTCCGCCGTCTTTGAGCCCGGCTGGCAGGAGAAGCAGGGCGCCACCTATTCCGATTTGCTGTGGGTGGCCACCGGCGAGCGGCTGACGCCCGAGTCGTTCGAGCGGTATCGCAAGCAAGGCGGCCCGGTTGTGATTTTCATGAACACGGAGGAAATGGTGCGGCTGGCTCTCGCGAACCCGATCGTCATGATTGCCAGCGATGGGCAAATCACCAACGGCAAAGGCCATCCGCGCGGCGCCGGAACCTACGCGCGCGTGTTGGGCAAATACGTGCGGGAAGAGAAAGCGCTCTCCTTAATGGATGCGATTCGCAAGTCTTCTTTGATGCCAGCGCAGCGGCTGGAGGCGATGTCTTCCCAGATGCGGCGGAAGGGGCGGATCAAAGTGGGCGACGATGCCGATATCTGCGTGTTCGACCCTGACCGGGTCATCGACAAAGCCACCTACGAAAACCCGGCGCAATATTCGGAGGGTTTCCGGTACGTTTTGGTCGGGGGCACGTTCGTGGTTCGCGATGGCAAACTGCAAGACACGGCTCCCGGCGAGGCAATTCGCGCTCAATGAAACCGGTTTCTGGCTTTACCGCCAGTAAATCGATTACTCTCCAAGGTCACGGCCGGGCCCGGTGCAGCATGAAAATCACTCCTACCAGAGCGGCGCCAAAACACATGCCGGAACCCAGGAGTTGGACGACATCAACGGCGCGATACGCCCCAAAACCCGGGCCTTGCGTCACGCGGTAGAGTCCGGCAATACCAACCAGCACGGGAATTATCCAGATCACAATCGGCCGCTTGCGGTTAGGCATCGTGCCTCCTTGGCCCGGTCCGGGTTCACTTTCTGACGATTCTACAGCAAAAGCAGGGACCGCAGAGCAAGCAACGCCTATGGAGCGCTGGCGATCTCGGCGATATACGCGGCAGTGTTGCCCTTCTTCATGGATGGCACCGAGCAGATGTATACCACGACGCCCGAAACCGGCGTGACCACATCGGCCAGCTTGTTGCCGAAATAGTCCGTAACGTAGCCGATGGTCATTCCTTGCGTGACGTAGGCTTCGGGGACGGCGAGAGGATAAAAGATGCCGTCCTGATCGCTGTGCAGCGTCGTGATCGGACCGAGCCATACTGGATGCTCGATGGGCTTCACCTCGCCGGGGAGCATCTTCAAATAGCGCATCACATTTTCCACTCCGCGCATCAATGCGTCCACATCCTCGGCGCGGGTGGTGCCGGCGTGACCCGCTTCCGCAATGACCGTCGGCTTTCCGTGTTCCTCGGCGAAGCGCGAAATGGACATGGCTCCCGGCTCAGCCGGAGTTTGATTCCTCTGAATAATGATGTGATCGAATCCGAAAGCCATCACCATGCCATGCGAGGTTCGGTCGAGTTCCTGCTTGCCCGTCTGCGGCCAATATGAATAGCGCCGCAGGTTCTCGTCCAGGTCGCCGCCGTGAAGATCGATCAGGTAGTCGCAGGGCGCTACAACTTCGCGGCCGATCGCCCAGAGCGCCCGTTCGGTCTGCGTGCCGTCGGGCTTTCCCGGGAAGAGCCGATTCATGTTCTTGCCGTCGACCGGATTGACGTGCGGAACCTTCTGCGCGAACGACGCCAGATTGACCAGCGGCACGATGACCACCGTTCCCGAGAGCGCGTCCGGGCGGATGCTCTGCGCCAGTTTCTCCAGCGCGATGATCGAAGCGTATTCGGTGCCGTGCGAGCCGGCCACCAGCGCCAGTTTAGGGCCGGGCCTGGCTCCCTGAACGACGATGACGGGAATATTGGTCCCGGCATCGACGCCGGCTGGAACTTCGATAAAACCGGTGGCCTTTTGCCCCTCGGGCGCGGATGCGGTTCCCACCGTGACGTTTGCCCCGTGTGCCGGCAAGAGAACCAAACTCCACGCCAAAACCGCAGTGCCGATCAAGCCCGCAGCGCCCATGGGGATACTCTACCGTAACTGACAAGCCGGGTACTGGCGCCGGCCAAGGCTCCACGCGATCATAGGAAAAAAGGTATAGTTGTCTTGAGCTGCTCGAGCAACGCTCACCAGGAGATGACATGAAGAAGATCGCCGCAGTTGCTTTGATGACATTCGGATTTGCCGCCAGCATGATGGCCGCCGAATACAAGGGTTTCGTCGAAGATCAGGCGTGCGCCAATAAGCCCGAAATGAAGGGCGACGCGGAATGCGCGCAGAAGTGCATCAAGGGTGGCTCCCCGGCAGTCCTGGTGACCGAGGGCGGCAAGGTTTACAAAATCGCCAACCAGGCCAAGATTGTCGCCATGGCCGGCAAGAACGTCACCGTCGAAGGGAAGCTCAAGGGCGAGACGCTCACCGTCGCCAGCGTGAAGGAATAGCTCCAGCTCAAGTCCTCCGTGCCCGGCGTCCGAAGGGACGTCCCGGGCTAGCGCAGTGACCACGACGGCGCGAGCTAGTTGAGGTGGAACTTCTTCATCTTGTAGCGCAAGGTGTCGCGCGTGATGCAGAGCAGACGCGCGGCTTGGCTTTGATTGCCGCCGGTCTTTTCCAATGCCTGGACCAGCAACTGGCGCTCCTGTTCGGCGAGCGGCATGGGGTGGTCGCCGTTAAACGCCGCCATGCGTGCTCCCACGGCAGCCGCGGCCGCGGCATCTCCGCGCACGGCAATCGGCAGGCTTTGCGGCTGGATATAGTTGGTGTCCTCCAGAATCATGGCCCGTTCGACTGCGTTGCGCAGCTCGCGGACATTGCCGGGCCAATGGTGGGTGAGCAACAAAGCTTCGGCGTCCGGCGAAATGCCATCGATTTGCCGCTTGAATTTGACGTTGTAGTGCTCGACGAAGAAGCGCGCCAGGGGCAGGATGTCCTGCGGACGCTCGCGCAGCGGAGGTACAACCAGTTGGATGACGTTGAGGCGGTAATAGAGGTCCTGCCGGAACGCGCCTTCGCGCACTGCTTCCCGCAGATTTTTGTTCGTGGCGGCGATAATGCGCAGATCGACGTGAATGTCGCGCAGGCCACCCAGCCTCCGGAAGCACTGCTCTTCGAGTACGCGCAGCAGTTTGGCTTGCAGCGACAGCGGCATTTCGCCGATTTCGTCCAGGAACAGCGTGCCTTTGTCGGCCAGCTCGAATAGCCCGCGTTTTTGAGCCCGCGCGTCGGTAAAAGCGCCTTTCTCGTATCCGAACAGCTCGCTTTCGAGCAGCGTTTCCGGGATTGCGGCGCAATTGATGGCCAGAAACGGCTCGGCCTGGCGCTGGCTTTGATAGTGCAGCGTCTTGGCGATCAGGTCCTTGCCGGTGCCGTTTTCGCCTTCGATGAGAACCGTGGTGGCCTCACTGGTGGCGACGCGCTTGACGAAATTCAGCAGCTCCCGCATGGCGTGCGACTCGGCGATGAGCTGCCGCTTGGCGGGCTCCATCTCATCGGTGACATCCCGGACCGTTGCGACCACGCCTTCCAGATCGCCGCTCTCATCGGTCAACTTGACCGTCCGAATCACCACCATGCGTTCATGGCCGTTGGCAAGATGCAGCGTAATCGTGCCGGTGGGCATGCACCCCGGATGGCGCAGGCCTTGCTGGATGCCGCAACCAGACTCGCAGGAAGTGCAATGGAACAGCTCCTGGCAGTGCTTGCCGACGATTTCATCGGGGCCAATGCCAAACAGGCGTTGGGCTGCCTGGTTGGCTCCGACTACGCGGAGGGAGGGATCGTAAACGAAAAGGGCGTCGGAGAGATGATCGAAGATCGCTTCCAGGATCTCGGGCCGTCGCCATCTGGCGGCAAGATGCGACAATCTGCCTCCTTCGGGCTGTCTATCCCCTAACTTACACTCATTATAGCGCTGGTCCCTGAATTTCGACAGGGAGAAGTGCTTAAACCGGCCTTAACCCCTTGGAACAGTGCGGGATAGCGTCATGGCACGCAACTACTGCGGTTTTGTCCGCAAATCTCTGAAGTCCCGCGCGCAGACCCCACTTCGGTCCGCCAAAAGTCCTTTGTTCTTCAGCTTGTCCCCTGGCCATCGCCGTGCTCTCGTGCTAGCCAGCGGGGATCGCACGATGCCAAGAATTCCCTACCGAAACCGGGCAGAAGCAGGACGGCTTCTCGCGGGAGAACTGGCGGAATTCCAAGGAAACTCAGGCGCTCTGCTGTTTGGCGTGGCGATGGGTGGCATTGCGGTTGCCGCTGAAGTATCTTCGGCTTTTCGCACACCGCTGCAGGCCCTGGTCGTGCGGAAGCTCGAAGCGCCCACGGAGCCGGCGTTGACGATTGGGGCCATTGCGCCGGAAGGCGTTCGGCTTCTGGACGACGATCTGATTCGCGCCCTGGGCGTTTCAGAGGCCGTGGTGGATCGCGTTGTGCGCCGCGAAACCGCGGAATTGGAGCGGCAGCAACGGCTGTTTGAGCGGCAGACGATCCACTGGAAAAACCGTACGGTGATCCTGATCGACGACGCTGCAGAGAGCGGCTGGACCATGCTGGCGGCGCTTCGCTTCGCGAGAAAGCATACGCCGCATCAAATCGTGGCCGCCTGTCCAGTGGCTTCGGCCGCTGCACTGGAGCGGTTGCGTCACGATAGGGACCGCCACGTATTCCCGGCTGTTCGGGAAAGGTTTTCTTCCCTGAGCGACTGGTACTGGAACCTTCCCCGGGCGACCGAGAGCGAAGTGGTGCAGCTATTGGAACGGAACCGGGGTCAAGCGAACGAATGAGCAACCCGGGCCGTGATGGCCGCCGTCTGCGGATGCACCAACCTGGCAAAATCCTGATACGCGATCTGGATCAGTTCGCTGTGCGTGCCGGCATTGAAGGCAATCCAGCGGTCTTCGGCCAGACTCTCGTCGGCGAAGATCGGCATCCCGTAGAGATTGCCGAACGGCGGCATGGCGCCGGTCTCGCAGCCGGGGAACTGGTTCTTAAATTCCTCTTCCGTGGCCAACACTACGCTTCTGGCCTGCGCGCATTTCCGCAATAGCGGGAGATCCACCTGGCGGGACGCCGGAACTACCGCCATGGCCATCTGGCCGTCCACTTTCACCATCACCGTTTTGGCCAGTTCCTGTCCCCGGATGTGCGCCAGGGCTGCAATCTCCTGCGCTGTGTAAGCGGTCGGATGCACTAGCGTCCGGTACTTGATATGCTGGGCATCGAGATACTCTTTCAATTTTCTGGCGGGCATGTCAACCTCCTTTCGCGGCACACCTGGCCCGATGACCGCAATTCTCTACCAGACTGACGCTGCACACGGCGTGCCACTTGCGGACCGCGGGATTAGCGGGGGAAGACCAAGGTGAACGAGCCGTTCGAACTCCCGCCACTCGCGCCTGACGAACTCCTTCGCCGCTGCGATCCTGCCAAATTCCCTTTTCAGACCACCACGGAACTGGAGGATGCCAAGGAGATCTTCGGCCAGCAGCGCGCCATGGAGGCGGTGCATTTTGGCATCGGCATCCGTAAGCAAGGATTCAACCTCTTCCTGCTTGGTCCGGCCGGAACGGGGAAATACACCGCCACGCGAAGCCTGGTGGAAGAACAAGCCACGCGCGAACCGGCGCCGGACGATTGGGCGTACGTGAACAACTTCCAGAGCCCGGAGATGCCGCGCGTGCTGCGCCTGCCGCCCGGACGTGGAGTGGCGCTGAGGGACGACGTGCGGAACCTGATCGAGAACCTGCGCTCCGCGCTCCCGTCCGCCTTCGAGAGCGAGAACTACCGCGCCCGCAAACACGTGATCGAGCAGGAAATCAAAGACCGGCAGGAAAAAGTCTTCGAGGAGCTGCAAAAGAAGGCCAACGAGCAGAATGTTGCCTTGCTCCGGACGCCCACGGGCCTGATCCTGGCTCCGTTGCATGAAGGCGAGGTAATCAGCCCGGATCAGTTCGAGAAACTGCCCGCCGACGAGCATCAAAAGATTGAAGCGCGGATGGCGGAATTGCAGAGCGAGTTGCGGGGAGTGCTCCTCGAGGCGCCGAAATGGGAGCAGGAAGGCCGCGAAAGGATCCGGCAGCTCAACCACGAGGTGGCGACGTACGCCGTTGGCCACCTGATCGAGGAATTGCGCGGCAAGTATCCGGATCTGCCGAAAGCCGTGGCTTTGCTCGACGAAATCCAGGAAGACGTTACGAAAAACGTGGATGAGTTTCTGACTCCGCCAGAAGCTCCTCTGGCCGCGCTGATGGGGAGTGCGCTGTCTAACGCACCCAAAGGCCCCGCATTTTTCCGGCGTTACCAGGTGAATCTGTTGGTGGACCATAGCGCAAACCACGGAGCGCCGGTGGTGTACGAAGACCATCCGACCTATTCGAACCTGGTGGGCCAGGTGGAATACGCGGCTCAGATGGGGGCGCTGACAACGGATTTCACGCTAATCCGCCCCGGCGCACTGCATCGCGCGAACGGCGGGTACCTGATTCTGGACGCTTATCAGTTGCTCCTGCAGCCCTACGCGTGGGATGCATTGAAGCGGGCGCTGCTGTCTTCCGAGATCCGGATCGAATCGCCGGGCGAAATGCTGGGTTTGGTGAGCACGGTGTCGCTCAAGCCGGAGAAGATTCCGTTGAACGTGAAAGTCGCCCTGGTGGGCGACCGGCAGCTCTATTACCTGCTTTCGTCGGTCGACCCGCAGTTCAGCGAGCTGTTCAAGGTGGCGGCCGACTTTGACGAGGAGACCGGACGCAGCCCGGAGATCGAGCTTCGCTACGCGCAACTGATCGGCACGATGGCCCGGCGCGACCAGCTGCTGCCCTTCGACCGTGGCGCGGTGGCTCGTGTCATTGAACAAAGTTCGCGGGCAGCCGGAGACTCGGAAAAAGTATCCACGCATCAGCGCAGTCTGGCCGATCTCTTGCACGAGTCGGATTATTGGGCGCGCAAGGCCGCCCGAGTCAACGTGACCGCGGAAGATGTGCAGCGAGCCGTCCAGGCCAAGGTCCACCGGGAAGACCGGATCCGCGAACGCCTGCTCGAAGAAACACTGCGCGGCACGCTGCTCATCGACACCGAAGGGCAGCGCGTGGGCCAGATCAACGGATTGTCGGTGATGCAGCTGGCTGGTTTTTCGTTCGGCCATCCTACGCGCATCACGGCCCGAGTCCGGCTGGGGAAGGGCGAGCTGATCGACATCGAACGGGAAGTGGAGCTGAGCGGGCCGATCCATTCCAAGGGCGTGCTGATCCTTTCTGCGTTTCTCGGGGCGCGCTATGCGGCCGACCATCCCTGGTCGCTTTCGGCCAGCCTGGTGTTTGAGCAGTCCTATGGTGCGGTGGAAGGGGATAGCGCGTCGTCGGCGGAACTGTACGCGTTGCTGTCGGCTCTCTCCGGACTGCCCATCCGGCAGTCGCTGGCGGTAACCGGCTCGGTGAATCAGCACGGCCAAGTGCAGGCGATCGGCGGCGTCAACGAGAAAATCGAAGGGTTCTTCGATCTGTGCCGCGCGCGAGGACCGCTGCACGGCCAGGGAGTGCTGATCCCCAAGTCCAACGTGCGCCACTTGATGCTGCGCGAGGACGTGGTCGACGCGGCGCGAGCCGGGACATTTCACGTGTATGCAGTGGAAACGATCGATCAGGGCATCGGCATGTTGACGGGGGTGGCGGCGGGCGAGCGCGGCACCGAGGGGAAATTTCCGGAAGGCAGCGTGAATCAGAAGGTCGAGGCGCGTTTGATCGAGCTGGCCACCAAGCGCCTGGCCGCCGCGCAAAAGACCGGCACGGAGAACGCGCCGTGAGCCTCAGCGGCGAGTTGGAGATTCGAAGAATTCTGCTGGCTCTGGACGCCTCGCCCGGCAGCCTGGCGGCGCTGGAAGGGGCGGTGGACCTGGCCGCGAAGATCGAGGCCGAACTGTCGGGGGTGTTCGTCGAGGACGAAGACTTGATGCGCATGGCGGAATCGCCCTACGCCCGCCAGATTCTCTACCCCTCCGCGGCCGGAACGCCCACCAGCCGGGTGAGCGTGGAGCGCGAGCTGAAATCCCAGGCGGAGCGCGCCCGCGATACCCTCGCGCGAGCGGCGCAGCGTGCCCATATCCGCTGGTCCTTCCGCGTAGTACGTGGTCAGGTGACGCCGCAACTGCTGGCCGCCGCCGGCGAGGGAGACCTGCTGGCGGTGGGACGCGTCAGTTGGCATCGGGCCCCCAGCGGAGGAATCGGCTCCACGGCGTTTACGCTCGCGGCCAGCGGCGTCCCCCTTCTGCTGGCGGCCCAACGGATGCGCCTGGGCAATGTTGCGCTGGCGGTTTACTACGACGGCTCATCCGCCGCCCAAGGTGCTTTGCTCACGGCGGCGCGATTGGCGCGCGCCGGCGCGGGAAGCGTCACCGTGCTGTTGGCTGCCAAGGAAGCGGAGAGGCCCGCGCTACGGCGTCAGGCCGATGAGCAGCTGCGCCTGGCGGGCGTCGCCATGCGTCATCGCCGGGTGACGCCGGGGGATCAGACCAGCCTCCTGGAGGCCTTGCACGGGGAGCGGGCGGGGCTGCTCGTGATGCCCAGCCACACGCCGTTCCATCACCGTGAGGCTTTGGAGAAGCTGCTGCGCAAGATCGACACGCCGGTGCTGTGGCTCGGTGATGGATCAGAAGCAGAGGGATGACGGCTCACACCCACATCCCCTGGCAGCTTCTTTTCAACCTGCTGACCATCGTCGTCATCAACATGGTTTTGAGCGGCGACAACGCCGTGGTGATCGCGCTGGCGGCCAAGACGCTGCCCCGGGCGTTGCGTATGCGCGCGCTGGCCGCCGGAGCGGCTTCGGCAGTCGCGATCCGGATCGCCGTCACCTTCTTCGCCGCCGAGTTGCTGCATATCCAGTTCCTGCAGCTGGCCGGCGGCATTCTGATCTTTTGGATCTGCCTGAATCTGTTTCGCGAGGCCGAGGCGGATGCGGCCGCGCAAACCCATTTGCCCAGTTTCTGGAGAGCCATGTGGTACATCCTCGCCGCCGATGTCACCATGTCCACCGACAATATCCTGGCCATCGCCGCGGTTGCCCAGGGAAGCGTCATCCTGCTGATTTTCGGCCTGGGCTTGAGCATCCCGATCGTGATTTTCGCGAGCAATCTGCTGGCGAACTTAATGGACAAGTATCCGCTCATTGTTTATCTGGGCGCCGCGCTGCTGGGCCGCGTGGCGGCTGAGATGATCCTGACGGACTCGTTCATCGTGCGTACGTTCGCACCGGGCGCGCTGACGCGAGGCATCCTGGAAGCCGCATCCGCGGTGGGAGTCCTGATTGTTGGCTGGTTGCTGGAGCGTTAGCCGTTTGACTGCGGGCTCCGGCGGTTTCTTCCATAGACGATCAAATAAGCCGCCGGAACAATGTAGACCGTCAAGACCACCGAGACCAGCAGTCCGCCGATGATCACGCGGGCCAGTGGCGCATATTGTTCGCTTCCGGTGCCCAACTTCAACGCCATGGGCACCATCCCGATTATGGTAGCGAGTGACGTCATGAGGATTGGCCGGAGGCGTACCCGGCACGAGTCGATGACGGCGTCTTCGACGGACCTTCCCTGACTTTCCAGGCGATGAGCAAAATCGACGATCAGGATGCTGTTGGACGCCGCGATGCCGACCAGCATCAGAACGCCCATCAAGGACATCACGTTCAGCGTGGTGTGCGTCAGCGGAAGAATCAGGAGAGCGCCGATAAAACCCATGGGGATCGCCAACATGACGAGAAAAGGATCTTTAAACGAGCTGAACTGCGCTACCAGGATGAGATAGAGCAAAATCACGGAGAGGGACAGGCCCATGGCAAAGCTCCGGAAGGAGGCCCGCATGGCATCGACCATTCCGCGCATGTCGATGTGGACTTCCGCGGCGATCCTGGTATTGCGAATTAGCCCCTGGATCCGGCTGGCTACCCTGCCGAGGTCCTCGCCCGACGGGCTGACGTACACATCGATCACCCGCTGAATCTGATAATGATCGATTTCGGTGGGTGTTATGAGTTTCTGCACGTTAACCACCGTGTCAAGCGTGGTCGGCTGCGAGAGGTTGGGGGCGCGCAGCGGAATATTGCTCAGATCCACAAAGTTGTGGATGGCCGGCTGGCCGTTCTCGTAGTACTGAACCGTGAGGAAGTAATCGTTCCCCGTCTTGCGATCCACCCAGTAGTTTGGCGCGATCATCGTATTGGAGTCCAGAGCGGTGATGACGTTGCGGATGATGGTGTTCGGGTCCAGACCGAGCTCGGCGGCATGAACACGATCGACGTTCAGCCGGAGCGCCGGATAGTTCATGTCTTGGGGGATGTACGCTTCCGCGACACCGGGTATTTGCCGAATCTTCACCGCCAGCTGCTTAGCCGTGTTGTCCGCCAGATTCAGGTCCGTACTGCTGATCTGAAGATCGATGGGTGCGGGCATGCCCATGTTGAGAATCTGATCCACCATGGAGCCGCTGCTGAAGAATGTCCGCAGGTCCGGATATTGCCTGGCGATCTGGTGGCGGACGCGATCCATGTATGCGAAGCTGCTAACGCGATGATCCGGCTGAAGGGCGACTTGGACGGTGGCCGTATAAGATCCAGCGTTGTTGGTGTAAAGGGCGGAAAAGTCGGGCACAATGCCAATATTCGAGACGATCATGCGAAAGTCGTGTTTGGATACGACTTCGCGGATGAGGTTCTCTACGCGCGCGACATATTGTTCGGTGATATCAATGCGAGTGCCCGTGGGAACCTTCAAATTGATCGTGAACTGGCCGGCGTCGGTTCGCGGGAAAAAAGCCACGCCCAGCCAGGGATAAACGCCGAGGCTGGCGGCAAAGGCCAGCAGCAGCACCACTATGGTGAGGGCAGGACGCCGGAGCGCGCGGCGGACCGTATGCTCATACGAGCGGAGCAGACCCTGGAAGCCCCTGCTAAAGGCCGCGTTGAAGCGCGACGCTAAGGAGCGTCTCCGGGGTGTCCCGGCAACTGCATCGCCGGCATCCTCGGAACGAGCGATGGTTCGAAGATACCGGGCACAAAACAACGGAATGACGGTCATCGCCACAAAGTAAGAGGCAAACAGAGAGAGAACCACCGCCATTGCCAGGGCGGTAAATAGAAACTTGCTCACCCCGTAGAGGAATGTAACCGGGAAGAACACGACCACGGTAGTGAGCGTTGCAGCCAGAACAGCGAGGTTGACCTCGGCTCCACCTTCTTCGGCGGCGTGCTCCGGCGACTCTCCCTCTTCCAGGTGGCGGTAGATGTTTTCGAGCGAAATGACCGAATTGTCAATGATGCGCGAGAACGCCAACGCCAGGCCACCCAAGATCATCGTGTTGAGCGTGCTGCCGGCAAGATAGAGGACCACAAAGGTGGCCAACGCCGACAACGGAATCGACAAAAATACGGCGAGCGTGGCGCGAAAGCTGGCCAGGAAGACCAGAATCATCAGGCTGGTCAGGACCAGGCCGATCAATCCTTCGTGCACGAGCGTGCGGATGGCCTCCTTGACAAAAGCCGACTGATCGAAGACAACCGTGGCCACCAGGTTTTTGGGGATTCCGATGAGCCGGCCGAGCAGGCGGCGGATTCCGTCCACCACCTGAATGGTGTTCGTGTCGCCGCCCTGCTTCATAATCGGCAGGTAGACGGAACGCTGCCCGTTCACGCGGACGAGGTTGTACTGAATCTGATTGGCATCCTTGGCCTCGCCGACGTCGCGGACCGAAACCCAGCGTTGGCCGACCGTTTTGATCGGAACGGAATTGAGCTCGTCGACCTTGTCGACCAGGGCGTTGGAGTACACGTAATAGTCGTAAGGCCCGATCTTTACGTCTCCTGCCGGCAGGATCAGATTGTTCCGGTTCACCGCCCGCACGACGTCCATCACGCTGAGTTGCCGCGACATTAGCTTATAGGGATCGACATAGACCATCACCTGGCGGTATTTCCCGCCGAAGGGCGGCGGGATTTCGGCCCCGCGGACAACCGCAATCTGATCCCGGATTGCGAACTGCCCAATGTCGTGCAGCTGGGTCTGGCTAAGCCCGCGGCCCTGGAGCGTCACCAGACAGACAGGCTGGCTGGAGGCATCGAACTTGAGCACTACTGGTGGAAGCGTTCCCGGCGGCAGGCGCTTCAAGTCCGCCAGCGAGAGGTTGGACAACTCGGTAACGTCGGCGTCGGCATTCGTGCCGGGCTGAAAGAAAACCTTGATGATGCTGACGCCCGGCAGCGAACGCGATTCCATATGATCGACACCGCTGGCGAGAGTGAAAAACCGCTCCAACGGATTGGTGATGTCCGTCTCGATGTCCTCGGGGGGCATCCCATTGTAGAAGGTGGCCACCACCGCCTCCGGGAGATTGATGACGGGGAACAAATCGACGGGCATGCGGACCAGGCTGGTCGCACCGATGATGGCCAGCACCAGACAAATGACCACGATGAAATACGGATGACGAACGGCAAACGCGGGCATCGGTGACTCCCTCTGCCGTCGAGAATCGGCTCGCCGGCGACGACGCGCTCACTCCTGCTGCGGCGAACTTTGGATGAGCTGGACGATTTTCGGCCGGACCAATTCTCCAGGCTGAAGGCTGCTGCGGTCGCCGACCGCCACCAAATCACCTTCCCGCAGGCCGGACCTCACTTGCACATCGTTAGGCGTCTCGAGCCCAATGGCCACGCTCCGCTTTTCCATCCGGTTCGACGGATCGACCACCCAAACCGATCGCATACTGCCCTCGATATTGACCGCTTCTTGCGGGACGGCGAGAACATCCGGCCTGCGATCGAGAACTAAGGTTGCTTCCGCATACAGTCCAGGCACCAGCTCACGGTCGGGATTGGGGACATCCACTTCGGTATGCATGGTGCGGGTGTCGGCCTGCACATCGACGGAGAAACGAGCGACCTTGCCCGGGAAGCTGCGGTTCAATGCAGGCACGCGCACGCTCACGGGATCGCCCAGCCGTACATACGGCACGTAAGACTCGGCGACGGGAATCACCAGCCGGAACAGGTTGTCCTCGGAAAGCTGCACGAGCGGCAGAGCCTGCGTGCTGGAATTCGTCCCCGACTGCATCAATGTGCCCAGGTTCGCGTATCTTTGTGTCACAACTCCCTGGAAGGGCGCGGTGATTTTGGAGTAATCGAAGAGAACCTGGTCGTGGCGCTGCTTGGCTTGGGCATGCGCAAGCTGGCTTTGAGCCGACTCGAGCGCCGAGGTGGCCGCATCCACCTGCGCCTGTGCGGCCAAGTCCTTCCCCTGCCAGTCGTCGACTTCCTGCTGCGCCACCAGGCCCGGGCGGGATTTCGCCACCGCGTTGAGGCGGCTGAACTCCAGGTGGGCGACGGTTTGCTGCGCCTGCACCCGTTGGAGCTCGTCGCGCATGCGAGCGACCTGGCCGGAGGCGTCTTTGATGTCGGCGTCATCTTCGGCCAGCTGCATCTGGAGCTCAGGGATTTCCAGAACGGCCATCACCTGACCCGCTTTGACGCGGGTACCGTAATCGACGTCGAGCTCCCGCACGAATCCGGACTCTTTGGCGTAGACGTCAATTTGCTGGAAGGGAACCAGCTCAGACGAAACCACGAGGGTTCGTTGCAGCGTTTTTCGGCCCACACGGATTACGCCGATTTCGCGGGCCGGCGAGGCTAATCCCGGATCCCTGGCGCTGGCGCGTCCCGGGCTGCAGGAAATCAAGCTGCCTGCCAGCAGGCCGATTCCCAGCGGTGCGAAGCCCAAACGCCCACTGTGGCGGATGCCGAGACATAGCCAGCTTCTCGATTGCAAGGCCGCTTAGCCCTAGTCCGGACCCAAGTGCATCTCGAAGCCGTCGCCGGGGAGATGCCCCAATTGTTCGTCCAACCGGTCCAGTGAAAATCGCGGGGACCGGCAGAATTCCTTTAGTTCGCGCTCTTCGGCTTCTATTTCCAAGGCCATCTGGGGGATCTCACGGGCCACGGACAGCGGAATTGCGTGAACGCCGTTCCGATCCCCGTGAATTAAGTCGCCGGGCGAAATATCCAATCCGCCAACCCGGACAGGCGTGCCGAATTCACAGATGTGCGCATACATGTGCGACACCGCCGGCGAGCCTGCAAAGAGTTGAAACCCGAGGGCCTCCACCTCGCGCACGTCCCGCACGGAACCGTTGGTGACGTATCCGACGCAGTTCAAGGCCAGTCCAATGACAGCATGCAATTCACCCACTAAGGCGCCGGCGCCAGGATATTCGTCAGCATCCTCGACAACCATGACCCGGGGCTCAGGGAGAGAGGCCACGTAACGCCACCAACTCATGTTTTCGTGATAAGCGCGGCCAAACACCGGAGCCGAAGTGGACCGCATGCGTCCGGTCGCGGCATAGCCCAGTATGGGCGGCAAATGAGGGAACAGGCAGCGCACGGCCGCTCCAGACACAGAACCCTCGTTGCGAAGTCTCGCCTTCAGCCGTTCAATCGCATTGGAAACCGTGCAGGTGGAAAATTGCCGAATTTGCTCCAGAACGCTGTTTGGCAGTATCGTGTAGGCGCTCGCGCGTTGCATCACCGCTCCCTACTTGTGTAGATTCCCTCCCTGATGGTCTAGTTACAAGCGGCAGTCTGGTCTGGGGTAACGTTACCGTTTCTACGCGCGATTGCAGCCGAAAACGCGGCCAAACCAGTAACTCCCGGCATGCGCCTCCCGCGCTAGCGCGAGGCTTTGTGAAGGCAGGCGCGGCAGCAGGGGTCCTGGCCACCGGTTGGTGGCTGGAGAAGCGCCGCGCGCCGATCTCATCAGAATCCTCTTCGAAGCAAACCCCCAAACCGCGCTGAATGTTGGGGTTAGAATTCTCCGGCCACACCGGTGTCTGAAGTCACTGCCGCTTCCGGGTCCTCGCATGTTAAGCTCATAGCGAACTCCCCCGAAACCCTGCCACGCGTGACGGATTCAAAAGGTCGTGCCGGCGGCCTCATTTTTAGGAGGCTCGCATGGCAGAAGATGGGGCCAAGCCCAAGATCGTCATCGTCGAAGACGAGGGACTGATCGCCGCCGACCTCGAGGCGCGGCTCAAGATCGCCGGGTACACGGTTCCGGGCACCGCGGATTCAGCCCCCAAAGCGCTGCAATTGATTCGCAAGACGGCGCCGGATCTCGTGCTGATGGACATCCGGCTGAAAGGCAGCGTGGACGGGATCGAGGTGGCCGGTCAAATCCGGGATCAACTGGACATACCGGTGGTCTATCTGACGGCTTACGAGGACCGGGTCACGCTGGAGCGCGCCAGTCACACCCAAGCCTTCGGCTACATCAAAAAGCCGATCGCCACGGCGAGCCTGCGCGGATCCATCGAGATGGCCATCGCCAAGCACCGCCACGAGCGGAATCTTCGCGCGCAGCGAGATTGGGCCGTCGCCAGTTTTGCGGCGGTGCCGCACGCGGTTCTGGTGACCGACGGGCTGGGCCGCGTTAGCTATTTGAATTCGCGCGCCGAGGAGTTGACCGGCTGGAAGACCGACGACGCGCTGGGGCGTCATTGCTGGGAATTGCTGCGGCTTTATCATCGTGAAACCGGAACCCCGGTACAGGATTTGATCCCGGTGGCCATGCTGCAGGGTGAATCGATCCCGCTGCCCGCGGGCATATGCCACAAACGGGACCCGAAATCGAGCTACGCGATTGAAGGCAGCATTGCACCGCGCTGGCACGAAGGGCGCGTGGAGGGCACGTTGGTTTCGCTCACGGATGTGACCCGCTCCGTCTTCGACGAGGAGCAAGCGCGACAGGAGAGCAAGCAGGAAGCTCTGCGCCGGCTCGCCGACGGAATCGTGCGGCAGTTGGGCCAGCCGGCCGAAGCCGGAGAAATGCCGGCGGACACGGAGCTGGACCTCCGCGGCCGGTTGCGTGCCTTTCTGCAGGCCCCGGTGGTGAATCCGGGGCGCGTGGACGTCCGGCAGGTCGTCGAGCGGCTGGAGGAGGCTTGGAGGCTGGTCGAACCGCGGCTCAAGGTCACGCTCGATGTGGACACGGCGTCCGTGAACGCCGATTCCTGGCAGCTCACCCGCGCGCTGGTGAAAATCCTGCTGCGCGCCCGCGGCCGGATGAAGCGCGAAAGCCCGCTGGTGATGGAGCTGACGGGCAGCGAGGACGAGCAGGTGATTCACTCCATCCGCTTGCGTATCTCCTACACGACCGATGAAGACGCCGCGGCGATCGAACAGGTGTTTGAACCGGCGTGGCCCGCTCCCGCGGATGACCTGCACGGCGCCTACAAGCTGATCAAAAGGATGGGCGGGCTGGTGGCTGCCCGGCTGGAGCGGAGCGACTGGGCGGTGTTCGATATCTATCTTCCGCGCGTGGAAGCCGAAGCAGCCGGCGTCGCGGCGCCGCGAGACGCCGGGCCCGCGATTCTGCTGGTGGATGCCAACGCGGAAGTCCGGCGTCTGCTCGAAAGACACTTTGAGCAGAACGGTTACCGGCTGCTGGCCGCGGCGGGCTGCGATGAAGCGGTGCTGGTGGCGGAGCTCTATCCAGGAGACATCCGGCTGGCCATTGCGAATTTGACCCAAGCGGACGGAGCGCGCGACGGGCTGGCGGAGCAACTGGGAGCCGTTCGGCCCGGCATCGATGTGCGGGTCCTCAGCGGATATTTGGAACCCCACCGGGCCGCGGCGGGCGAGCAGTTCGGGCCGGGCGCCCCGCGCTACTTGTCCAAATGGGATCTGCTCGAATGGGCCAGAGAATCCTTTGCCGCGGCGGGCACTGAATAGAGGCGTATGCCGGAACAACCCGTGGAACTACTCCTGGTTGAAGACAATCCCGCGGATGTGGAATTGACCCTGCATGCGCTGGCGAAGCACAATCTGGCAAATCACATCCGCGTGATGCGCGATGGAGCCGAAGCGTTGGAATATTTGTTTGGCGGCCAGAACAGCGGCGTGGCGCACGCCGGCATCCATCCGCGCCTGATTCTACTCGACCTCAAACTGCCCAGAGTGAATGGCCTGGAGGTGCTGGCCCGAGTCAAGTCGGACTCCCGCACCAAGGCCATCCCGGTGGTGGTGTTGACGTCGTCCCGCGAGGATCGGGACCTTTATCTTTGCTACGAACTGGGCGTCAACAGCTACATCGTCAAGCCGGTGGACTTCGGAAACTTCACCGAGGCGGTGCGGCAGCTGGGATTGTATTGGCTGCTGCTGAATGAGAGGCCGCATGGACTGGCGCCGTCTATCGATTGAGAGCCGCGGCGCCCGTTATGGCGTGGCGGTTGCGCTGGCCGTCGTGGCCCAGCTCGCAACTCTGCCCTTCGTCGAGCCTACCTCGATGCCCCTCATCAGCTACGCCCCTTTCCTGGTCATCAGCGCGCTCGCCGGAGGCTTGGGGCCGGGCCTGGTCACAACGATCCTGTGCACACTGGAAGCAGCGTATTTTGTCATCGAGCCCACACGATCGTTCGCAATCGCGGACCGCAAGGATTGGGATCGCCTCGCTGCCCTGCTGCTGACCGGCGTCGTGGCCGGCATTCTATCCGAAGGCGTACGGCGGTTTGCCTCTCGCCTGGCCGAAGCCAATCGCAAGACCAATGCGTTGCTGGAAAGCATCAGCGACGGATTCAATGCTTTCGATCGCAACTGGCGCTATGTCTATGTCAATACGGCAGGCGCGCGGATGGTGGGCAAGGCGCGCGAAGAACTGCTGGGAAAAAACCTTTGGGAGCTATGGCCCGAGGCGGTGAACTCACCATTCGGAATCGCTTACCGCCGCGCGGTTGCCGAGAACGTCCCCACCCAGGTCGAGGCGTTTTTTGCACCGCTGAATGCCTGGTTTGAGGTGCGCTGCTACCCGTCGGCGGAGGGCCTTTCCCTGTTCTTTACCGATACGACCGCGCGCCGGCGCGCTCAGGAACAACTGCGGCTGCTGGCGGCGATCGTGGAGTGCTCCGATGACGCCATCATCGGAAAAGACCTGGACGGCACGATCCTCAGCTGGAACAAGGGTGCCGAGCAGATCTACGGATATTCGGCCGCGGAGATGATCGGGCAGTCTGTCTCGCGACTGGTTCCATCCGATCACGGCGACGAGTTCCCGGAAATCATGCAATATGTCCAGCTGGGCCAGAAGATCGAACACCTGGAAACGGAGCGCATCCGGAAAGACGGCCGGCGGATCGCTGTTTCGGTGACCATCTCGCCGTTGAAGGACGAAGCCGGGAAAGTAGTGGGAGCTTCCTCCATCGCCCGCGACATCACCGGGCGCAAGCAAGCCGAGCAGGCGCTGGCGCGCAGCGAACTGCGCTACCGCTCGCTGGTCCGAGCCGTTTCCCAGATTGTGTGGACCACAAATTCGCGCGGTGAGGTCATCGAAGACCTCGCGGCCTGGCGCGAATTCACCGGGCAGAGCGTGGAGGAGACGCAAGGCTGGGGACGCTTCGCCGCTCTCCATCCCGGCGACCGCGCGCGGTCGGCGGAAGCATGGTCGCGAGCCCTGGCGGGCCGCAGTCTGTACGAAACCGAATACCGTTTGCGCCGGCACGATGGCGAGTACCGCTGGATGGCCGTGCATGGAGTTCCGGTGCTCAACGAAGACGGACAAGTCGAGGAATGGGTGGGGACTTGTGCGGACATCACCGACCGCGTCCTGGCGGAAGAAGAGGCTCGCCAGCTCAACCAGACGCTCGAGAAGCGCGTGGTGGAACGCACCTCGGAGCTCGAGGCGGCCAACCAGGAGCTGGAAGCCTTTGCTTATTCCGTCTCGCACGATCTTCGCGCGCCGCTCCGGGCCATCGGCGGTTTCTCCCGCATCCTGCTGGAGGATTTCTCCCCGGAGCTTCCCGCGGAAGCACAACGTTACCTGGGAATCGTCAGCGAGAACGCCGTCCAGATGGGAAAACTCATCGACGGATTGCTGTCCTTTTCGCGTTTGGGCCGCCAGGCTTTGAACCTGCAGCAAGTTGCACCGTCGGACCTGGTGCGCCAGGCCTGGGTCGACTTGGCCGCCGAACAGAAGGGGCGTGAGGTGGAGATCTGCCTCGGCGACCTGCCGCCTTGCCAGGGCGATCCGTTACTGCTCAAACAAGTCTTCCTGAATCTGCTCTCCAACAGCCTGAAATACACGCGCAACCGCCCCGTCAGCCGTGTGGAAGTCGGTTGCTTCCGGGCTTCGAATCTCGCTGCGCAGACGGAAGTGTGCCAGCAAGGGGCGCCGCGGGGCGCCGCTCCCGATTCGCCGGTTTACTACGTACGCGACAACGGAGCGGGCTTCGACATGCGCTATTCCGACAAGTTGTTCGGCGTCTTCCAGCGCCTGCACCGGTCCGAAGAATACGAAGGAACGGGCGTAGGCCTCGCTACGGTCCGCCGCATTATCACGCGGCATGGCGGAAGCGTGTGGGCCGAGGGCGCATTGGACCAGGGCGCAACATTTTATTTCACCCTCGATACTCCGGCGGAAGTCCAGGCTTCCGGGGCGCCGGGGACATCGGCCGCGGCGTTGAGCGGCGAAAGGAGCTGATCGTGTCTACGAGCATCCGCGTGCTGATCCTCGAGGATCGCGCCGAAGACGCCGAGCTCATGGTGCGTGAGCTGCGGCGCAGCCAGTACGAGCCGGATTGGCGGCGCGTCGATACCGAATCGGAATACAACGCTCACCTGGGCTGGCAGCCCGACGTGATCCTGTCGGACTACAACATGCCGCTCCTGGATGCGCCGCGCGCGCTGGACCTGCTGCACGAGCTCGATCTGGACGTTCCCTTCATCGTTGTCTCCGGCGCGATCGGTGAAGAGGTCGCCGTGGCCATGATGCGCCGCGGCGCCACCGATTATCTGTTGAAGGATCGCCTGACCCGCCTGGGACCGGCCGTGCGGCGTGCCCTTGAAGAGCGGGAATTGCGCGCCGAGACCTCGCGGGCCGAGCGGGCCCTGCGCGCCAGCGAGATCCGTTTCTACTCCTTCATGAACAACAACCCCGCGCTGGCTCTCATCAAAGATCAGGACGGACGGATTCTTTACATCAACAACACAGCCGAACCGATGTGGGGCCTCGCCCCGGCGCAGTGTTTGGGCAAAACCAACTACGAGTTGTGGCCGGCGGACGTGGCGGACCGGCTGCATGCCAACGACCAGGCCGTGCTCAACAGTGGCGAGGCGTCGCGCACCGTGGAAGAAGTGTTTCAGCTCAGCCGCGGCTCGCGCCAGATGCTGTCGTTCCGCTTTCCTTTCGCCGAGGCGGGAGGCGGCCAGTTGCTCGGCGTCGTCTCCATCGACGTCAGCGAACAGATGCGAGCCCAAAAGGCGCTGGCCGCCGCGCTGGCCGCCAAGGAAGTGCTGCTGCAAGAGGTGCATCACCGCGTAAAGAACAATTTGCAGGTGATCTCCAGCCTGCTGACCATGCAAGCGGACTCGCTCCAGGACCCGGCGGTTGCCCACGCGCTTCGCGAAAGCCAGCAGCGCGTGCAGTGCATGGCCCTAATCCATGAGCGCTTGCACAAAGATGACCAGACCGATCGGCTGGATTTCGCCGGCTATATCGAATCTCTGGCCCGGGATTTGTTCTACTGCTACGGGGCCGAACCGGGGCGCATTCGCTTGGGCTTCGAGTTGGAGCGGGTGTCGCTTCCGCTCAGCCAGGCGATCCCCAGCGGGCTGATCCTCAACGAGGTGCTGACGAACGCGTTCAAGTACGCGTTCCCTGCCAGGCGGACGGGCGAGATTCTCATCGCGTTGAAGCGCGGCGAAGACGGACTGATCCGGCTGGCCGTATCCGACAATGGCGCCGGACTGGCCGCCGGGTTCGACTGGAAGGCTTCGCCATCGCTCGGCCTCCACATTGTGGACATCCTGGGCCGCCAGTTGGATGGCTCTATGGAATTCGGACCCGGCGGCAACGGCGGAACATCCTTCGTGCTGGCCTTCCCCATCCGCAAGTCGTGGGCCGAATCCCAAGACCGAACGGAAATCGCCGGAGCCGGAGCCGAGTCCCTCCCCGGCAGGAAGACCGCCGGGCGCACTCCGAGCCTGTTTGCCGCGGAGCGGAATCTCAAGTAGCGGTGGTCAATGAGCCCCTCCGGCGAAGAGAAGTTGGCGTTCACCGGGGTGGGCGCCGAGCCGGGCGAGATCCTGCTGTTCGATCTGGCCTGAACCGAAGAACTCGGCTAGGATCCGGGCCGCTCGGTCACCGGCTTATCGCCGCAACCGGGCAATCTCGCCTTCCGTCCGCCCGCCGCTTCGCTTTCGAACAACGCCTCCAGGTCCGGATACGCATAAATCGTGGGAGCATGATTCTGCATGAGCCCTCCCGTATCCGCTGTGGGGCCGTAATTGCTGTACTGCTCCCGGCCGAGCATCCGCAGCAAGGCCAGTTGCTGGCCGCGATGGTGGGAGGTATGCGTCAACCGCCGCGTCATGACCCAGGTCCGCGATCGCCGCACCTCGAAAAACCCGGTCTCGGCTTCCCACCACGCTTCGTCCGTGGTTCCGAGCGCTGCGAGCCGCTTCGCGCTGTCCTCGGCATATCGACGCATGAACTCCAGCCGGACCTCTTCGTTCGGCAGCGGGGGCGCGCTCACATCGATCCCGAGCATCGTCCGGAACCAAAAATCTTCGCTGACGCACTGATGCACCATGTGTTCGTGCAGGCTCCTGCCGCGCCCGTCACTCGCGTTCGGCCGCACCGGAAGATCGCCGTCGCGGAACATGCTCCAAGCGCTGATCACTTTGACGCGCTCGGTGGCATAGGTCTCGATCAGAAAATCGTATTTCATTACGGACCTCCCAGCAGCTCGTCACCGCTACAGCCGGTGATCCGCGAGGGGCTAAAACAGGTATAGGGCGGTGCCAGGGACCGGAGTTTTCTCTTCGCCCGGTGCGCCCACCGGCTGCTCCTGCAATTCGCCCGCGATGGGGCGGCAGAAGATGCCGGTATCGCCGAGGTAAACTTCCAACTCGGACGGCCTCGGCAGCGAGCCTTGAATGAGCGCTTCGGACAGCGGATCCTCGATGTATTTCTGCAGCGCGCGGCGGAGCGGTCGCGCGCCGTAGCTGCGGTCCACCAGAGTTTTCTCGAGAATGTAACGGGCCGCGTCTTCGTTCACCCGGATCTTGATCTGCTTGGCCACCAGATTCACGTTGATCTGTTCCACCAGCAGGTTGATGATCTGCAACAGATCCTCATCGGTGAGCGAGGTGAACAGAATGACCTCGTCCAGGCGGTTGAGGAACTCGGGATTGAAGGCCTTCTTGACCTCGGCCATCACCTGATCTTCCACTTTGGGCGGAATGCCGGTGGTGCTGGGAGCGGCGAACCCGATCTGCGTTTTCTTGTCGAGGAAGCGCGCACCCAGGTTCGAGGTCATGATGATAATGGTGTTCTTGAAATCGACGGTGTTGCCCAGGCCGTCGGTCAACTGGCCGTCTTCAAACACCTGCAGCAGGATGTTATACACATCCGGATGCGCCTTCTCGATTTCATCCAGCAGGATGATGGAATACGGGGCGCGCTTGACCCGCTCGGTCAACTGGCCGCCCTCTTCGTATCCGACGTATCCGGGAGGCGAGCCGATCAGCTTCGAGACCGAGTGCTTTTCCATGAACTCGGACATGTCGAAGCGGATGAGCGATTTTTCGCTGCCGAACAGGAACTCGGCCAGCGCCCGGGCGACTTCGGTTTTGCCGACGCCCGTGGGTCCGAGGAACAGGAACGAACCGGAGGGACGCTTGGGCGATTTCAAGCCAGCGCGCGAACGGCGGATGGCGCGCGCGAGCGCGGAGATGGCTTTCTCCTGGCTGATGACGCGCTTATGCAGCTCTTCCTCGATGCGGATGAGCTTGGTGACTTCTTCTTCTTTGATCGCCGTCATCGGGACGCCGGTCCAGCGGGCCACGACGTCCTCAATGTCGTCTTTGGTGACGACGCCGGTGGAGGTGTCGTCCAGATTGTATTTTTCGCGCAACTGGCGCAGGTTCTCGCGTTCCTTGCGCTCCTCGTCGGAATAGAAGCGGGCTTTTTCGAACTCGTGATTCGCGATGGCGTTCTCCATGCGGTGCACGATGAACTTGATGCGCTTCTGGATGTCGGCCACTTCGCCGGGCAGCGTGGTTTGGCGGAGCTTCACGCGCGCGCCGGCCTCGTCGATCAGATCGATGGCTTTATCGGGCAGGAAGCGATCCGGGATGAAGCGAGTGGAGGTGTGCACGGCGGACTCGATGGCTTCGTCCGTATAAGCGACGGCGTGAAATTTCTCGTAGCGTTCCTTGATGCCGAACAGAATGCGGATCGCGTCCGACTCAGTAGGCGGCGGAACCTTGACCGCCTGGAAACGGCGTTCGAGCGACCGGTCCTTTTCGATGGACTTGCGGTACTCGCCCGGCGTCGTTGCGCCGATGCACTGGATCTCGCCGCGCGACAGCGCCGGCTTTAAGATGTTGGCAGCGTCGAGGGAACCTTCAGCCGAGCCCGCGCCCACCAGCGTGTGCAACTCATCGATGAAGATGATGGCGTTCTGATTCTCCATCAACTCCTTCATGATGGTTTTCAGGCGCTCTTCGAACTGGCCGCGGTACTTGGTGCCGGCAACGATGAGCGAAAGATCCAGAGCCAGGATGCGCTTGTCGGACAGGAATGATGGCACGTCGCCGTCGGCGATGCGCTGGGCTAATCCTTCTACAATCGCCGTCTTGCCGACGCCGGGCTCGCCGATGAGCACCGGGTTGTTTTTGGTGCGGCGGCACAGGATCTGGACAACGCGCTCCAGTTCGTAATCGCGGCCGATCAGCGGATCGAGCGAGCCGTCCATGGCGGCCTGGGTGAGATCGCGGCTGAATTCGGCCAACAGGGAGCTTTCCTTGGGCCGGTTGGAGGCGACTTTTTCCGACGACGAGCGCTGGATTTCCTCACGCACCTGCGACAGGCGCAGGCCGCGCTCATGCAGAATCTCCGCGGCAAAGCATTTTTCTTCGCGCAGCAGGCCGAGCAGCAGGTGCTCGGTGCCGATGTGCTTGTGGTTGAGGCGCTCGGCTTCCTCGGCGCCATACGCCAGCACACGCTTGCACTCGTGGCTGAGGGGCAGATCCACGGATGTGGAGACTTTTTCGCGGATGGTGGTGTGCGCTTCAATCTGCTTGCGAATGGATTCGATGGCGGCGTGCGACCGCAGGAAGCGATTGGCTAAAGCTTTGTCTTCGCGCAGCAGACCCAGGAGGAGATGCTCGGTCTCGATATAGGGGCTTCCGAACTGGCTGGCCTCGTATCTTGCAAAGAAGATGACCCGGCGCGCTTTCTCTGTATAACGTTCAAACATATTTACCGCCGTCTTTCCACATTATCGGTTGTTCCAGGCCCGCGCCGTAGCGTGGAGTACTATCGGCCGACCAGGGGGCTAGTACCCCTTTGTCCAACTGCAAAATCCGGTCGCAACGGGAGGCGAAGGAGAGATTGTGCGTGACGAAAATCGAGGTCAGCTGGTGCGAGCGGTGCAGATCCTGAAGCAGCGAAATAATCATTTCGCCGGTCCGAAAATCCAGATTGCCGGTGGGTTCGTCGGCGAGCAGGACTGCCGGGTTGGCGGCCAAAGCACGGGCCAGAGCGACCCGCTGCTGCTCGCCCCCGGACAATTCACCCGCGCGGTGGGAAGCGCGGTTTCGTAACCCAACTTCATCCAACCTCTCCAGCGAAGCAGGCTCAGCATCCTGGCTGTGAGTGCCCCGTATCAGCAACGGCATCATCACATTCTCCAGCGCCGTGAACTCCGGCAGCAGGGAGTGATTCTGCCACACAAAACCTATTTCCCGGTTGCGAAACTCCGCGAGCTCGGTGTCCGAGAAACCTGAGATGTCCTGGTGACCGAAGTATATCGTACCGCTGGAAGGCCTGTCCAGACCTCCGAGCAGGTAGAGCAGGGTGCTCTTTCCGGCGCCGGACTCGCCGATCAGAGCGAGGCTTTCGCCGCGCGCGACTTCGAAGTTGAGGTCCGCGAACACCACCAAGTCAGCTCCGCCGGAACGGAACGTTTTGGTGAGAGCGACGCCACGAATGGCCGTGGCGTCATCGGTGTCCATGAACCTTCGACCCCTCCAAATAATAGGCTAGCAGACGTCCAGCAGCCAGGCTGCAAAACGGCATTAAGAACTCTACACGTGGCCCAGCCACAGGATGGGCAGTTGGCCGACCGAGGAATTGGCCAGCTTTTCGTCGGCGGTGACGAAATCGCTGTCAGTCTGGACGGCCAGCGCGACGGGAGCCAGCCAGCCCAAAAAGAATCAGGGGGCTCGGCGGGGAGGGTGACACCCGCACGAAGTGTCATAACCGAAGCGTTTGGTTTCTTGAGCTAGTGAGAGAATGGCCGTGGGCGATAATGAGAACCGCGATCGTTTTCTTAGCCGGTTTCCAAGCAACTGCTCTGCTGGCCGGCTCCGTAGGCGTCTCACTCGGCGCGGCGCGCAAGGCCTGCACCGTGATCAGCCTACCTCACTGGAAGCCTGCTCCAATCCCGCCTCCGGCTTATGATTGGAGCTACGTCCTGCTAACTCTGCCGGCTTTGTCCGACTGGGACTTTCGGCAGTTCGACGGCGGAATACTTGTTGGTCTCCTCGCCCGTGGCAAGGCGTTTCAGCCCGAGCCACGCTACTACAGTCCAGACAAGTACGCAGTCAGTTTGCCCAGTGGAAAAGTTCAAAAAGTTACGGAGAGTGAATGGGCCAGCGCGGAACCATATGCCATCGTTCGTGACTCCAAGCTCCCCCGAGGTCCCGAGTTGAGCCCGAAATCACCATTGATCCTCGATGGGGAGACTTACCGCCCGAGAGGTCCGAAATGGCCCGAGGGCAGCGGCACACTTGAC
>DATJNO010000120.1:0-51569 GCA_035508055.1 Bryobacteraceae bacterium
AGGTGCGGGCTGGTGACGCGCCCGCTGGCGCCGGAGCGTGCGATCACGTCGCCGCGCCGCACTTCCTCGCCCGGAACCACGTCGAAGCGCGAAAGGTGCCCGTAGTACGTCTGCAAGCCGTTGCCGTGATCGATCACTACCAGCTTGCCGTAGCCGCTTTCCCAATCGGCGCGAACCACCACGCCGTCCGCCGCCGCATGCACCGGGGTGCCCATGGGCGCTTGCAGATCGACGCCTTTATGGATGACGCCTTCACCCGAAAACGGATCCGTGCGCGCGCCGAACGGGCTCATCAACCGGCCTTCCACCGGCCACAAGCTGGGCCGTACATGTGTCTGCCACTGCTTCGGGTAGTTGTGATAGATGGTGGAAATCGTGGCGGACTGCAGGAAGTTGTACTCGTTCAGCGACTCGCGGAAAGTAGGCTTCAGGGCCGGGCCGCTGGCAACGTCGCTGGACGTTTCCGGACGCTTGTTCAGCCCGTAGGCCACGGAGACCTCACTGGCAAAGGTCTCCAGCGTGGCCAACTGCTCGCTCTTCTGATTGTTCACGCGCTGTAACTCCTGGTATTTCGCGCGGAGCGAGTCCACTTCCTGGCGCAGCGAGTTGTAATGTGCTACTTTCCAACTCATCCGCAAATAGCTGGAAAGACAAGCCAACATGGTCACGAACACGAACAGGGAACAGACGAAAGCTGCGTAAACTGCCTTATGGGGGATGTGGACGCGGCGCAATCGCCCATGAAGCGAATGCGCTAAGACAACCACAAAGTAAGGCTGGTTTGGCATGGATCTCCTTAGATTGATTCGGCTCGACCCAGGAGAATCTACAGACGCGGGGGCCGTAGGCCGGAGAGTACCAACTAGAAGACAGGTTCTAGTTTTTGAAACAAAGGCTAAGGATACTTCATGTGTCGGACAAGTGTCAAGACGGATAGCAGTAAGATGCCTTACGCTGCGCCGCCCTTGCGCTTCACGTCGATGTTCAGCCGCTTGATCTTCTGGTTCAGCGTCGAGAGCGGAATGTTCAGCTTTTCGGCCGCTTCGGTCTGGCTCCAGTTGGCGGCTTCCAGGGCTTCGATGATCTTGCGCCGTTGGAAGTCGGCCACCACTTCAAACAGCGAGGCGTCGGGCGAAAGCGTACCGTTCTCTTCGCGGCGGATTCGCACGCCGCCTTCCTGGAGGATAGCCTCGGGAAGGACATCCACGGGAACCGTGGCTTGTGACGCCAACACCACGGCCCGTTCGATGGCGTTTTCCAGCTCGCGAACGTTGCCGGGCCAGTTGTAGTCCAGGAGCAGTTGCAGGGCCTCGGGTTCGCACCTGAGCTGGCTATGGCCGTCGTTGTCCAGAAACTTCTCGTTTTCGCGGCTGAATTTGTTAAAGAAATGCTCGATCAGCGGCGGGATGTCTTCTTTCCGCTCGCGCAGCGGCGGGAGCGAAAGATTAATGACATTGAGACGGTAGTACAGATCCTCGCGGAACTTGCCCTCATCCACCAGCTTCTTCAGATCGGCGTTGGTGGCGGCGATGATGCGCACGTCCACCTTGATCGTTTCCGTCGAACCCACCGGCATGAACTCGCGCTCCTGAATTACCCGCAACAGTTTCGCTTGGGTCTCCGGGCTGATGGTGCCGATCTCGTCAAAGAAGATGGTGCCTTTGTTCGCGGTCTCGAAATAGCCCTTGCGCGAAGCAATAGCGCCGGTGAAAGCGCCCTTCACGTGCCCGAACAGGGCCGATTCCAACAGCTCGGCCGGCACCGATCCGCTGTTCACCGGCACAAAGGACTGGTCGGCGCGCGGAGAGTTGGCGTGAATGGCTTTGGCGATCAGCTCCTTGCCGGTGCCCGTTTCGCCGGTGATGAGAATCGTCGCGCGGCTGGGTGCCACTTGCGCCACCAGATCCAGAACGCGCAGCATGCGGTCGTTCTTGGCGATGATATTGGGGAAGCTGTATTGCTTCAGCGCGCGCTTCAGCTGGGTATTCTCGCGCTCCAGGCGGCTGTGGGCGATCATGCGCTCGATTTCGATCAGCAGCTTTTCGTTGTCCCAAGGCTTGGAGAAATAGTCGTTGGCCCCGTTCTTCAGCGCCGTCACCGCCACTTCCACCGAACCGTAGGCGGTGATCATGAAGATGGGCGTTTCCGGATCGCGCTCGCGGATCTCGCGCAGCACTTCCATGCCGGAGCGGTCCGGCATCATCAGGTCCAGCAGAATCAGGTCGTAGTTGGCGGCTTCGGCGCGCCGCAGGCCTTCGACGGCGTTGGGGGCCAGGTCGACGCTGTAGCCTTCCATGCACAGCAGGGCTTCCAGGCTTTCGCGGATGTCGCCCTCGTCATCCACTACCAGGATGCGGCCTTTGGGAAGAGAGGAGACTGGTTCGTCAGGCGGAACGCGATCAGGCATGCACCGGCTTTCTCACTAGCGGAAGCTCCACACGGAAACGGGAGCCGGTACCGAGGCGGCTCTCCACTTCGATGTTACCGCCATGCTCGCGCACGATGCCGTACGTGACCGCCAGACCGAGGCCGGTGCCCTTGCGGGCGCTCTTGGTGGTGAAGAACGGATCGTAAATGCGCGCCAGGTTTTCCGGAGCAATGCCCTGCCCGGTGTCCTTCACGTCCACGCGCACCACGCCGTCCTCGCTCCACGCCTTCACCGCCAGTGTGCCGCCCGATTCCATCGCGTCGCGGGCGTTCAGGAAGAGATTCAGGAAGACCTGCTGCAGTTTGCCGGAGTTGCCCCGGATGACCGGGAGCGTCATTTCCGCCTCCAGCTTCACCGCAACGCCGGATTTGGTCAACTGGGGCTCGATCAAGGTGAGGGTGTCCTGAATGACCCGGCTGAGATCCACCTCGCCGAACTCGGTGGTGGAGGTGCGCGAAAAACTCAGCAGCGAGTTGACGATTTCGCTGGCGCGGAAGGTTTGCTTGGCGATCTTATCGAGCAGCTTGGACTTCTGGTCGTCGCCCGAAATCTGCTTGGCCAACATTTGCGCGTAGGTCGAGATGACGGCCAGCGGCGTGTTGACTTCATGCGCCACGCCCGCGGCCAGGAGCCCGATCGAGCTGAGCTTGTCGGCCTGCATCAGGCGGCGCTCCAGCTCGTCGCGGTCGGTGATGTCGTCGAAGATCACCAGCCGGCCGATTTGCTGCAGGTCCTTCGACACCAGCGGCGCGATGGCGAGGTTCAGAATGTATGTGGGTGCGTGTCCGTTGCCGTTCCCGTTGCCATTGGTCGCGGTCAGCGGACGCAGGACGAACTTATAAACGTTGTGCACGCCCGTGTCGCCGCGCACCTGGTCCAGTTTCTCGCACAGGTCTTGCGGAAACAACTCGGCCAGGCGGCGTCCCACGGCTTGCTGGCGCGAGATGCCGGTGAGCCGCTCGATCTGGGTGTTCCAGCTTTCCACGCGGTCGTCCAAATCGGCCGCCAGAATGCCGACATTGATGGATTCGACGATGTTTTCGCTGAATTCCTTCAGCCGCTCGTACTCCTCCACCTTGTGTTGCAGGGAGCGGTATAGCCGTGCGTTCTCGATGGCGATGCTGACGTAGCCGGCCAGCGTGGTGAGCAGCTCCACATCGTCGCTCGACAGAAAGTCGCCTTTGTCCGTGCGGCTGAGCGCCAGATAAGCGATGGTCCGGCCGCGCACGGTGCAGGGGAAATAATAGGTCAGGTCCAGCTCGGCGATGGTGCGCCTTACGGAAACCGGCCACTCGTGCGAGACGACGTCCAACAAATGCCGCGTGCGCTCGAAGAACAAATACGGCCGTCCCGGACGGGTACTGAGAAAACTCAAGTCCAGTTCCTGCGCCGTCCGGCTGGTCCGTTCCTTGCGATTGCCGAGCGTCATGTGCAGGCGGAACTGATCTTCGTTGTCGCCGGAAAGGAAGAAGGCGACGTGCTGGATGGACAACGTGTGAACCAGCCGGTCGCCCACGGACCGCAGCATTTCGTCCAGGTTGGTTTCCGAGCCCAATTCGCGGGCGAATTCGATCAACGTGCGCCGGTAGTCGTAGCGGTCTTTGTAGAAGAAATAGCGGTCCAACTGCTCCTGCAGCCAGTCGCGAATCGGCTGGAAGATGAAGGTCGCGAACAGGATCAGGCCGACGATCGCCGCCGGGCTTAAGGATTCCGGCTGGGCGAACGAAAAAATCAGGCCGTAGAAGATGCCCAGGACAACCAGCGTGGCCAGCGTATAGACATAGCCCTGCTGGAAGATGATGTCGACGTCCATCAGACGGTAGCGCAGGATCGCATAGGCCCAGGTGATGGGGATCAGGATGAGCGACAGTACGGCCATTTTCTGGTAATGGCCCGGCAGGGCGCCTACCAGGTACGGGATCGCGTAAATCACCGTGAACGGGACGATGCCGAGAAGCGCGCCATTGCGAAGATACTTCAGCTGGCGGCGCACCAGCGGGTCTTCGGCGTGCGGCGTCTTGAAAACCAGCACGGCGGTACCGGCCAGATACAGGGAACACAGAAACAGCAGCCAGACGCGATCCAGCAGCCAGTTGACGTCAACCGGAGAGGCGGCCACTCGCAAAATCCCTTTGGCTACCAGAACATAGAGCACCAGCAGCAGCGCGCCCGGGACATACAGGAGAGCGCCGGCCGCGCGCCAGGAAAACCACTTCGGCCGCTCCGGAAACACCAGGCAGAAATGCAGGAACAGGGTTGGCGCCAGGATGCCCGCCGCCACGTTGCCCCAATAGATGGCTTGATCGAATGCGTTCAGTTTGCCCGTGAAGTGGAAGGTGGATAAGACAAACGAAGCCAGGCACAGCACGAAGAAGTGCACCGATCGTGGCGCACCGACGCGCCGGTAGTAGACAAACAATCCAATCAACAGATAGACCAAACCGACCGCGTATTGGTAATACGTCGACCGGTCCACCAGGCTTTCCCCGACGATCACCTGGGCGGAAACCGTGACTTTGCTACGGCGCAGCGAATACTGGGCCGGAAGATAAACGCCGACGCGCTGCAGCGCCTGGGACACGTCCACGGTTCGCCGGATGGGGTGGCCGGCCACTTCCAAAAGGACGTCGCCGGCGCGGATTCCCGCGTTATACCCTGCGCTGCCAGGAGTTACGTGTAAGGCGACGACCTGATTTGCGCCCGCCGCACCGGCGCGGTCCACCCAGGTCACGCCATCGTCGGGCAGGCGATAGAGACTTTGCTGGCGGAAATTGATGATCGCGCAGCACACCGCTGCTACTGTCAGGACAAACAGCAGCGCGCTGACAAATTGGGTTTTCAGGTCCCTCAAACAGCCGCCTCCGCCACGACTCTGTCAGGGCACACTTACCACATTCCCCTCTTTGCGGCTCATGCTGAGCATTTGACATGCCAGCGCCGGGCCGCAAGCTTTACTCTTGAGAATACAAGATTTGCGAACCCGAAGCCACAACGGAATCTCACTCCGGATCTGTCTTTCGGGATTTGCCACTACCGGAAAGTGTATGGCAGCAAATAGGCGAAATGGTTCATGGGACTACACAATTGTCAGGAGCTATTGACAAGCTACCCCAATGGGCTTAACATCAGTGTTCGAAGCTGGTCCGTTTGCCAGTTAACTAACAGCCGCGAATCACGATCGCTGTGGTCAACGTATGACCCTATTTCAAATTGGCGAGAAAATCGTCTATCCCAATCACGGGATCGGAACAGTTGAGAATATCAGTTCGCGCTCGTTCGGCGCCCAGTTCGAGCGTTATTATCTCCTCCGGCTTACCTACAATAGTATGACCGTCATGGTTCCGTTCTCCCACGTCCAGGAGATCGGGCTCCGGCGAGTGACCCGCAACGGCGAAGTCGCACGGGTTCTACAGTTCCTGGCCGAGGGTACCGCCAAGGGTAAGGCCGACTGGAAGGACCGCTACAAGGAAAACTGCGACAAGATGCGCCACGGCAGCTTGCTGGAGATCGCCGAGGTCATGAAGTCCCTGCTGATCCTGCAGGCGGAAAAGCCCCTTTCCTTCCGGGAAAAGAAGATGCTGGATCGCTCCCGGCACATGCTGGTGACCGAGCTTTCTATTTCCCGCGGTTTGGCTGAATTCGACGCCATCCGGGTGTTGGAAGACGCTCTAGGGAAGGCCTCGTTGTCGCTGCCCGCGGCGGGCTGACCGGCCAGCTCCGGCGTCTAGGAAGAACCTCTTAAAACTCCTCGAGTTATAGGCACAATTGCCTACCCTCCTTAAGTAGTTTACTGCGTAGTAATTCCCTTGTCCGAGTCCTAACATGGAAACGAGAACGATTAGGTTTCCATGAGGTGTCGTTACTGTAAAGTTCGGCTGGCGCCACTCCGCAGTCTGACTGACGGCGAGTTCTGCTGCGACGACCATCGCCACGCCTACGAACAGGAACATCCCGAGGGTTCCAGCTCCGCTCCGGAGCCGGAAGCCATCGCAGGGCTATTCGCCCTGGAAGCGGAGGTAGAGCCGGCGGCATCGGCGGCTCCCGCTGTTTCCGCGCTTCCCGCTCTTCCGGCGGAGTTTACTCCGGATCCGGTCTGTGTCAGCAGCGAGGTTGCGCTCGCGCGGCAATTGCCGGAACCGGATCTGCTTTTGCCGCTCGATCTGGCCTCGCAGATGTTCAACACGGCGGAAGAAGCTCCTTGGGAGGCGGCTCACGGATTGGAATTTCCCGGCGCCCCGCAACTGCCGGCGGCCGAGATCGAGCTGGCGGAGATCCCTTACGAGCCTGTGCCGGAATTACCCGCCGAGCCAGCAGCGGAACCTGAGCCGCTCACCGCGTTCCCAGAGGCCGCCATGGACGCACCGGCGGACAATTACCAGGCCTACGAGGCCCCGGCGTATGACGCGGAGGACGAATCCTCGTTCCAGCCGCTCGAAGGCGAGGCCGCCGAAGACCTGACGTTCGAAGAGGAGGAGTCCGGCTCCTCGCTGGCCCGTCCGGCGCGCGAGGTGGCGGCATCCTGGCGCTGGCTCAGCTCGGCGTGGAAGAACGCGCCGCGGGATCTGAAAGTGGTGACGGTCCTGCTTCCCCTGGTGATGGCCGTGGCTCTGAGCCCGACCGTGCCTAAGGTGAAAGTCGCGCTTCCGAAAATGGGCAATGGCGACGTCCAGCAGGTGCAGAAGGCACTCACGGACCGATGGAAGTCGCTGAATCAAACTATCTCCAACCGCGCGGCCATCGCCTTTGCCGATGACTTCCGCAGCGGACTGGACGCCTGGGAGAGCCGCTCCAACATGACCACCAGCTGGTCCTACGATCAGGCCGGATTCGTGCGGCCCGGTCCGCTGGCGCTGTTCAAACCCAGCATGGAGCTGACCGATTATCACTTCGAGTTTCTGGGCGAGATCGATCAGAAAGCCCTGGGATGGGTGTTCCGCGCCCAGGATTTGCAGAATTATTACGCCATGAAGCTGGTGGTGGTCCGGCCCGGACCGCTGCCGCTGGTGCACCTGGTTCGCTATGCCATGGTGAACGGCAAAGAAACCTCGCGGGCGGACCGGCCGCTGCCGATGACGGTGCGGGCGGACATGCTGTACCGCATCCTGGTGGACGTGCACGGAGGCGATTTCACGGTGATGACGCAGGGCCAGGTGGTGGATTTCTGGTCCGACGACCGGCTGCGGCATGGCGGCGTGGGATTTTTCTGCGGCCGCGGCGAACGCGCGCGCCTGCGCTGGGTGGAAGTTTCACATCAATACGACGCACTGGGGAAATTGTGCGCTTATCTTGCGCCCTACGGTATGGAGGGCAGAAATGGAAATATCAACTGATTTATGAGCCAAGCCAAAGTAAACGACTCGAACAAGCCCGCCAGCCTCGCGAAGGCCGTTTCGCTGCATCTGGAAGGCAAGCTGCCGGAAGCGCTGGATGAAATCAACCGCGCGATCGAAAACGGCGATGCCAGCCTGGAGATCTTCTCGGCCAAAGCGCAGATCCAGTTTGAGCTGGAGATGTTCGAGGAAGCCGCGCAAAGCTATGCCAAACTGCTGAGCCTGAATCCCCGGCACGCCAGCGCCAATCTGAACATGGCGGTGTGTCTGGAACGGCTGGGGCGCTGGCAGGAAGCGGTGGAGTTCTTCGAGAAGGCGGCCGAGGTGCAACCGGACCGCGTGGATGCGCGGCTGGGCCTGGGAATCGCGCTGCTGCATCTGGATAAGGCGGATCAGGCGGCGGAATACTTCGATCGGGTGCTGCAAAGCCAGCCCGATCACACCACGGCGCTGTTCGGCAAGGCGGTGACCCTGCAGCTGCAATGGCATTTCGACGAAGCGGCGCGAATCTACCAGCAGATCCTGGCGCAGAATCCCGGCTTCGAAGAGTGCCTCATCAACATGGTGACCATCGGCATGGCGCGCAAGGACCATTCCATGATCTCCGATTACTCCGAGAAGCTGCTGACGCTGCGGCCCAACTCGCAAACCGCTTTGGAGGGCCTGGCCACCTGCGCCTTTGCGGCCGGCGATTATCAAGCCGCCCAGCGCTATTGCGCCCGGCTGGTGGAATACACGCCGGAGAGTTTCGACCGCTGGTTCAACCTGGGCGTCGCCGAACAAAAAATCGGCAACCGTGAGGAAGCCGCCAAGGCGTATGGCGAGGCCGTGCGCCTCCGCCCCGACGCCAGCCAGGCCTACGTCAACCTGGGCGTGATTTATCAGGAGTCCGGCGATCTGGCCAAGGCTCGCACCGCTTACGAGCGCGCGCTGGAGATTACGCCGGATCAGCTGGAAGTTCTGCACAATCTGGCCGCGGTCTACGACAAGCAGGGCTCGAAAGACGAAGCCGAGCGCCTGTACACGCGGCTGCTGGCGAAGAACCCCGATCTCGAAGACGTCTCTTTCCGGCTCGGCTACCTGCGCTTGGAGCGCGGCGACCATCGCGGCGCCGCGGAAGCCTTTCGGGCTTGTGCCGACAAGCGCGCGGACTGGCCGGAAGCGCAGTTGAACCTGGGCATCGCCTGCTGGAACATCGGCGATCACGAGGGCGCGGGCAAGGCATTTGAGGGCGTGCTGGCCTCCAATCCTGAGTCCATCGACGCGCTGCGCGGCCTGGCTGCTCTGGCCGTGGAACGCAACGAGTTCGATCAGGCCCTGGATTATCAGGCCCGGCTCATCGAAAAGGGCGAGCGCAGCCCGGAGCTGTTCTATAACACCGGTCTACTGTTGCAGAAGTCCGGCCAGTTGGACGACGCCGTCCGGCTGTACCGCGAAGCATTGGCGGAACGGGAGCAATTCCCCGAGGCGTTACTCAATCTGGGGCACGTGCTGAAAAGCCTGGGCCAGCAGGACGAAGCGCGGGATTGCTGGAAGCGCGCGCTGGAACAGAAGCCGGATCTGGCCGAGAATTACTTCGGCAAGGCCAACTAGCGGCTTCGCTCAGGGCCAAAACAACAGGCACAGAAACAGCACCAGCCAGATCCCGCTCAGGAAGTGCCAGTATAAGGCGGTCGCCGCGGCGCGGCTGCGCTGGCGGCGGAAATCCAAGAGCACGACCTCCGGTCGCACCCTCGCTTTGATGAGCAGATAGCACAGGGCGATCATGCCGCCCAGCAGGTGCAGCCCGTGAGCGCCGGTGATCACATAAAACAGCGAGCTGTGTGGGTTTCCGCGCAGTACGTTGCCTTCCAGCATCAGTTCGCGCAGCCCCAGGATTTGCGACGCCATGAAAGCGACACCGAGCGCCAGCGTACCCGCCAGCCAGCGCGTGTAGCGCCAGCTATTTCGCCGGTCGAAGGCGCCGCGGGCCAACTCGATGGTCCAGCTGCTGGCCAGGATCAGCGCGGTGCTCAGCCACAGCCAATGCGGCGCCGGAATGTGCCTCCAGTGGCCGGGCAGCCGCGCTCGCGCGTGATACGCGACGCCTACGGTCGCAAACAGCATGCTCACCGAGACCAGCAGGAAGCGCATGGCCAGCAGGCCCGCGCCCGGAACGTAGTGGGGATCCGATCCGCCGCCGTCACCCCAGCCGCCGCCAGGATCGTCGGGGCCGGAACGCGGAGGCCGGCCTCCATTCCCGTCGGCTAATCTGGGTTTCTCGGTCTCAACTGCCGGAGCCATTCTTCTTAAGATACCGCCATGGACACTGAACTGTCGCAGTTCGTGATATCAAAGAGGGTATGCCTGAACTCAGCCGGAGACAATTTGGCGGCGCGCTGCTGGCCTGGAGCGCCGTCCCCCGCCATCTTCTGGGCGCCAATGGAATCGACCAGACCCTGCGATCGGCGCTCACCCGGCGTAAGATCCCCTGCGCCACGGCGATGGTGGCCACCGCCGGCAAGGTCACCTATTCGGGAGCTTTTGGGACGCGCGATTCCACCTCGGGCATCAAAGTGACCACCGATTCGATCTTCGCCATTGCTTCCATGACTAAGGCGATCACCTCGGCCGCCGCCATGCAGCTGGTCGAGCGTGGGAAGCTCAGCTTGGACGAGCCCGCGGCAAAACACCTGCCGGAACTGGCCACGCTGAAGGTGCTGGCGGGCTTCGACGCCAGTGGGAAACCCATTCTGAGGCCGAATCCAAAACCGCTCACGCTGCGCCTCCTCATGACGCATACCTCGGGCTGCGTGTACGACACCTGGGACGCGGACATGCTGCGCTACGAGAAAGCCACGCATTCGACGCCCGTTTTGGGAAGTGTAGCGCCGCTGCTGCCGTTGGCCTTCACGCCCGGGACACGCTGGCAGTACGGAACCGGCATGGACTGGACCGGCCGGCTGGTGGAAACCGTCAGTGGTCTCAGTTTGGAACAGTACTTCCGCCAGAACATCCTGGATCCGCTCGGCATGTCGGACACGACCTTCAACCTGCCTGTAAGCAAGTTCGACCGCCTGGTCGCGCGGTGCCATCGCGGGCCGGACGGCGCCTTGAAAGAGGATCTCAGGAGCATGCCTCCAGCGCCCAAAGTGGACAACGGCGGTGGTGGACTCTACTCGACCGCGCCCGACTACATCAGCTTCATGCAGATGATCCTGCGGCGCGGCCGCGGCCCCGGCAAAGAACAGATCCTGCGGCCCAAGACGGTTGAGATGATGTCGATGGACCAGACTGGCGGGCTGAGTGCCGGGAAGCTGAAGACCGTGCGGCCCGACATTTCGAGCGACGTCGACTTCCACCCGGGGGCCAAAGACGGCTACACCTTCGGATTCCTGATCAACACCACTGCTTACGAAGGAGGCCGTTCAGCGGGCAGCCTGGCGTGGGCCGGGGTGTACAACACGTTCTATTGGATCGACCCCAAGCGCGGGATCTGCGCCACGCTCATGATGCAGTTTCTGCCGTTCGCCGACCGGGAAGCAGTCGCAGTTCTGCGGGAATTCGAACATGCCGTCTATTCAGTCTAACCGGAATGTAACTCACTTGTAATAATCCCTAAGATTACCTCAGCCAAGCGATGGCGGGCGAGTGCACCCGCTTCTACGCTGGAATTAGCGGAGTTTACGGACTCCTGGTTGTTGATTGAAGGTAAATCACTATGCAACGACCTGGTTGGCTTCTCGTTACCGCGGCCGTGCTGGTCGCGTGCCCGCTTTTCGGCGCGAAGGATCACGATGCCGATCGAATTAATGTCATCGCCCACCTTCCGGCGTCCGGCAGCCCGGTGATGGCGCTAACTCTGGGAACGCACTGGCAGCATAACTATTTGTATGTGGATCATGCGGATGGAAGCCCGGTGACGATCCTGGATGTCACCAATCCGGCTGAGCCTGTGGTCACCGGACAGCTTGAACTGCCCAAGCAAGACGCCAATGCAAGTTTGGGGACGGTAGTTGGAAATGCAGTACTGGTAACGTCGGCTCCCGTCGCGGCCAAAGTTCAAACCGTGACCATCCTCAGCTTCACCGATCCGGAGCGTCCCACGGTAGTCCGGCAGTTCTCCGGCGTTACTTCGATGATCCGCGACCGGTCGCGCGGCCTGACTTACCTGGCCAATCCTGAGGGCATCTGGGTGCTTCGTGCCAGGTCGGCAACAAACGTTGCTCTGAACAGGCAGTACGAGAACTACGTTCTCTACAGTCATTAGGGGCGGGCGGCCCGCCTGCAGGGGATCATTTCCAGCCCATGCGTTCGCGCAGCGCCGTGAGGTGGGCCACGTGATGGCGTCCGTGCCAGGCGTACAGTGCGGCGTTTTGCTCCAGCCGCACCGATCCGAGCTCCGGATGGCGGAAGGTACGCCTCCACTCCTCGTCGTTCAGGGACTGTAGCAGCGGCACCCAGCGCTGGTGCAGGCTTTCCAACAGCTGGAGGGAGACGCCCACGGGCGCGGTCCGGGCGTCGGGCAGCAGCGCCCAGCGGTCTTCGGCGTAGGGTTTGATGACCGGATCGTCCTCGGTCAACGCCAGGCGGAAGCGGATGTAACTGTTTAGATGGCTATCGGGCAAATGGTGCACCACTTGCCGCACGGTCCAGCCGCCGGGCCGGTAGGGAGTTTCCAGTTGCGATTCGGACAATCCGGCGATGACCTCGCGCAGCCGTGCCGGGGTCTCCGAGATTTGCCCGATGAAGCGAACGCGATCATCGGCGCTGACGGAATCCGGAAACTGGAATTTTCCGATTGGATAGCGAAGATCTGTTGTGTCCATTCCCTTTAAGATATCCAAGACAGCTTGGGCAGACGGCAAATTCCTCTGGTATGCTGAGGCAGAAAGTGTTCAGCCGGCATTACAGAAAAGTCAAGGCCATTTTCGGCGCCACCGATGTCCTGTTGATTTCTCTTGCTTTTGCCGCCGCGTACCAGACGCGCGTGTGGCTGCCCTTCGAAAAGAACTTCTACATCGATTTTCCGGTTGCCGCGTTATTGCTGCTTCTCTCGGCGTTGTGCTGGGTGGCCATCGGCTACTGGTTCGACGTTTACGAGAAGCTGGACTCGGCGCACCCGAGCGTGGTGCTGCGCGACACGTTCCGGCAGTGCGCGTTGGGGGCCATTTGCCTGGTGATCGCGGAATTCCTGCTGCGACTGGACCTGAGCCGCTCGTTCGTCGTGCTGTTCGCGGTGTACGCCTGGATTTTGCTGTGCCTGTTCCGCATCAATGCGGCGCGGGTGATCGGAGGCCTGCGCCGGGAGTTCGGAGCCGCGCACTACGTCATGGTAGTCGGCTCCGGCGAAAATGCGCGCCGGTTGGGCGAGGCGCTGGAACGATCGTCGGATTATGGCATCCGGCTGATGGGGTTTCTGGATGAGGAGCCCGGCGAGATCCGGCTGCGTCAAACCTACGAACGCCATCCACTCTCCAGTTTGCCGGAGCTGTTGCGCGGGCACGTGATCGACGAGATCATCTTCGCGGTGGACAGCCGGCGGTTGAGCGAAATGGAAGAGGTGTTTCTGCTGTGCGACGAAGAAGGCGTGCGCACGCGGGTGGTGGTGGATTTCTTTCCGCACGTCAACAGTCAGGTGTATCTCGACCGCTTGGGGCCGACGCCGCTGCTTACGTTTTCGGCCGCACCGCACGACGAAATTCGCCTGCTGGCCAAGCGCATGACCGATTTCGCTCTGGCGGCGGCGGCGCTGGTGCTGCTGTTGCCGTTCATGCTGCTGATCGCGCTGCTGATCCGGCTGACTTCGCCCGGCCCGGCCATCTTCCGGCAGGAGCGCTGCGGCCTGAACGGACGGCGCTTCACGTTTTACAAGTTCCGCTCGATGTGCAACAACGCCGAGGAGCTGAAGGCTTCCCTGATGCACTTGAGCCAAAAATCCACCGCCTTCAAGATTCCCAACGATCCCCGGCTCACCGGCATCGGCCGCGTTCTGCGGAAGTTCTCCATCGACGAATGGCCGCAGTTGTGGAACGTGGTGAAAGGCGATATGTCGCTGGTCGGGCCGCGCCCGGCGGTGCCGGAAGAAGTCGACCAGTATCAACGCTGGCAGCGGCGGCGGCTGCGCATGCGCCCGGGCTTAACCTGCCTCTGGGCGGTCAAGGGACGCGATACCGTGGACTTTGAAACCTGGATGAAAATGGACATGCAGTATATCGACAACTGGTCTCTGGCTCTGGACTGGAAGATCATTTTACGCACTATCCCGCGCGTTCTGACCGGAAAGGGAGCGCATTGACGCCGGATTTCGCCGCGGCGGGGAACAAAGGACAAACCGTATGCAGCTGGTTCCAACCCAAGAGGAAGTAGTCGGCTTATTGCGCCGGACCGGAGCAATCCGGGAGGGACATTTTGAATACCCCAATGGCCTGCACGCCAACGAGTACATGCAGGTGCAACTGGCGATGCGCTATTTTCAGCACGCCAAGGTGCTCAGCGTGGGTTTGAGCCGCCTGCTGCGGGCGAACCCTGAGATCCGCGCGATCATCCCCGAGCTTTCCATCGTCTCGCCCGATACCGGCGGCCTTCCCGTCGCCTACGGCATCTGCGAAGCGTTGCGCGCGCACCAGGTGTATTGGGCGGACCGCAAGCACGAAGGCGGATCGATGCAATTCCGCCAGTACCTGGAACAGATGCCGGGCGAGAAAGTCCTGCTGGTGGACGACATTCTGCGTTCGGGCCGGAATCTGTCGGAGCTGAAGCGGCTGGTGGAGTCCACAGGCGCGGAAGTGGTTGGACTGGCCGTCATCGTCTATCAGCCGACGCCGAAGACGCCGGACTTCAGTCCCCTGCCCCTCTACTATCTGGCGAAGCTGGACGCGACATATTACATGGATGCGGGCACGTGCGATCTATGCAAGCGCGGCATGCAAGCTGAAAAAGTCTGGGTTTAGCGGCCCTTTGAGTCGCGAAAGTAGGCCGGATTCAGCGTGCCTTTCGCCTGGGCGACCGCGAGCAGGGTCGGATAGAACTGCACGAACGTGTTGTCCACCGCGCCCTTGGTGGGATGGCAGGTGTAACAATCCTGGCTGCGTGGAATCATCCGGCCGCTCGCGGACTTGCCAAAAGCGAAGAACGCCCAACCGTTGCCTGGAAACCGGGCCGAATCCTTCACCTCACCCTCGATGGCGATCCGATCGCCCTGATAATGGCCGCCGTTGTTGATGGACCCTTTACTGATTGACCCGCGGAGCTCCAACAGCAGCATGGTATGCTCCGGCCATTTGCCCGTCGCGAGGAACGCGCGATAGGCGGCCGGCTTCACGAACACATTGTCGAACAGGGGCGCGCGGTCGCGATTGGCTTCCGCCGCCGGCCCGTAGGTCATGCCGAGGCCGGAGCTGAGCCAGACCCATTCGCGGTAGTTGGCGGGAAGCTGCAGCTCGCCCTTCCCGTTGAACTGCGGCGCAGCGGCGTCCTCAGCGGTCAAAGGCAGTAGCGCCGCGGCCAACACCAGAACCGTGCCCATTGGCTTCATGCAATCCTCCCCTTCCAGTGTGGCTTGCAGGCTACCATGGCAGGAGAGATTCATACAACTCACTGTCCGGTGCTCACACTCCTTATGAACGTGCCCATTCAGTTCGATAGCAGCATCCTGGCCAACCTGGCGGACGCCACAGCGAGAGAATGGCTGGAAACCAACGGCATCGGCGGGTTCGCGTCGTCCACCCTCGTCAATCTCAATACGCGGCGCTATCACGGATTGTTGGTTGCCGCCACGCGCCCTCCGCTCGGCCGTTCCGTGCTGCTTTCGAAACTCGAACCGGTGCTGGTGCTGGAGGGCCGGCGCTATGAGCTGAGCGCGAATGAGTATCCCGACGCCATTCATCCGGAAGGACACCGCTTCCTGAAATCCTTCCGGCTGGATCCGTTTCCGGTTCTCACTTACAACGTCGAGGACATCGGAATCGAGCAAACCATCTTCCTGGTTCACGGCGAGAACACGGTGGTGGTCCAATTCCAATTGCTGGGGGAGTTGCGCGGGCGCGCTTGTATGCTGGAAGCCCGTCCGCTTCTCGCGTTTCGCGCCTACCACGACACGACGCAGGCCAATCCAACGATCCGGCGCGAAGTGGTGCTGCAGTCCGGCATGGCGACCGTGGCGCCCTATCCCGGCATGCCGCGGCTGCATTTCGCCCATAATGCCCAGTCGCTGGATGCCACCGGTTACTGGTACTACAATTTCCTCTACGAGCGCGAACGCGAGCGCGGCCTCGACTTCCGCGAGGATCTTTACTCCCCCTTTCTGCTGCGCTACGATCTGACGCAAAACACTTCCGCGGTGGTGATCGCCTCCCTGCTGCCGCACGCGGCCGAAGAAGCGTTCCTGCTGGAAGAGCAGGAAATCGAGCGCCGGACCGGCGTTCTGCGGGGCGCTCCCGCCGAGGACGACTTCGCCAAGCTCCTGACCGCCGCCGCCGACCAGTTTCTGGTCGCGCGCGCGGAGCAAAAGTCGGTGATCGCCGGATATCCCTGGTTTGGCGATTGGGGCCGCGACACCATGATTGCGCTCCCCGGCCTTACTCTCGCGACCGGCCGCCATGAAGACGCGCGCGACATCCTGAGCGCTTTCGCCGGATACGTCGACCGCGGAATGCTGCCCAACCATTTTCCGGAAGTGGGCGAAACGCCCGCATACAACACCGCCGACGCAACGCTCTGGATGTTTCACGCCGTGCATGAATTCCTGCATTACACGCACGACTACGCGTTCGTCCGCGCTCACCTCTATCCCGCCCTGGCTGAAATCATCTCCTGGCACCAGCGCGGAACCCGCTACGGAATCCGGCTGGAGGCCGACGGCCTGCTGCACGCCGGCGAACACGGTGTGCAACTGACCTGGATGGACGCCAAGCTGGGCGATTGGGTGGTGACGCCGCGCCAGGGCAAGCCCGTGGAGATTCAGGCGCTGTGGTACAACGCGCTGCGCGTGATGCAGCATTTGTCGGCCACATTCGCGCACGACGATGCCGGCCACTATCAGACTCTGGCGGAGCAGACCCGCGCGCACTTTCTCAAGGCCTTCTGGAACGATGCCGGCGGCTGCCTGTATGACGTCATCGGAGAGGATGGCCCGGATCCTTCCGTGCGCCCCAACCAGATTTTCGCGGTCAGCCTGCCCTACGCGCTGCTGGAAGGGGATGCGGCGCTGCGCGTGGTGGATGTGGTGGAGTGGGAGCTGTTGACTCCCTTTGGCCTGCGCACGCTCTCGCCGCGGGATCCCAAGTATCGCGGCCGCTATGCCGGCGACCAGCGCAGCCGCGATAGCGCCTATCATCAAGGCACGGTTTGGCCGTGGCTGTTGGGGCCGTTTCTGAAGGCCTACGTCAAGGTACACGGCGGCGCCACGGAGGCACGCCGGCGGGCGGATCATTTTCTGGACGCGATGCGCGGACACCTGCTGGAAGCCGGTGTGGGGCAAATCTCCGAAGTGTTCGATGGCGACGCGCCGCACCGCAGCGGCGGCTGCATCGCGCAAGCCTGGAGCGTGGCCGAAGTGTTGCGTACCTACATCGAGGACATTCTGGGCCAGGGGCCGGGTCCGGCGGATTGACGTGTAACGCTTAGCGGCGCTGCCCGCAGTCCACCAGTTCCCCCAGCCGCTCGACCACGTTTTCCAGCGCCTGCGATGCCGCGCTCAGCCGTTCGCCGACTTCGGCGCTTTCGCCCGCGTTGGCGGCCGTCTTTTCGGTTACGGAGCGCATGCGCGCCATCGCCGAGCCAATCTCCTCCAGCGCGTGCGCCTGCTCGCGGCTGCCGCTTTGGACTTGCTCGGCCAGGGCCGTCACCGACTGAGTGCCTTGCCCGATGGAACGAATGTGTTGGGTGAGTTCGTCCAACCGGGACTTGCCTTGTTGGGAACGCTGGATCGACTCGCCGATCAGATCGGCCGTCTCCCGGGCCGCTCCCGAGGCGCGCTGCGCGAGCGCCCGCACTTCGTCGGCGACCACCGCGAATCCCATCCCGGCGGCGCCCGCACGTGCAGCTTCCACTGCCGCATTCAAGGCAAGCAGGTTGGTTTGAAACGCGATTTCGTCAATCGTTTTGATGATTTTCGAGACGTGCTCGCTCGATTCGCCGATCGCGTTCATCGCTTCACGCATCTGCTCCAGCACGGCATTGGTTTGCTGCATTTCCCCGTTCACGCGCTGGATGAGCTGGCTGGTCTCCGCCGAGTGCGCGGCGTTCTGATTGGCCGTGGCGTTCACCTGTTCGCTGGTGGCCGACGTCTGCTCGATGGACGCAGCCTGGTCCGCTGCACCCTGCTCGAGCGCGCGGCTGGACTGCCGGACTTTCTCGGAGTCCTCCAGCACGCGGCGCGACCCTTCGCTCAACTCCCGTGCAAACTGGCGCAATAAGCGGTTGATTTGACGGATCGCCATAACGAGAAAGACGGCGCAACCGAGATTGACCGCCAGCAGCACGACCGTGGTCCATCGGGATCGCGCCACGTTGCTCGCCGCCAGGATCTTCGAAGAGGCTCGCAATTCCTTTTGCTCCGTTTCCAGCACTCCAGCAGCCTGATCCACTTGTTCCAATAGCGGCACCATGCGATCGGTCACCAGACCGTGCCCGCCCGCGAAATCGCCCTTCGACACCAGAGCCAGATAATGATCGAAGTGCTGCTGCCACTCCGCGATGGCTCCGCGAATGGTCCGGACGGCGCGGCGCGACTGCTCGCTGTGTAATAGAGGTTGCAGTTCGTCGGCATCCTTCGCCGCGGCCCCGGCCAGCTGGGCGAAGTTTTGCTTGTGATCCTCCGCCGCTCCGAAAGCGTGGCACATGGAACACTCGCCCAGCCCGGCCGTGGTCTTGGTCTCCTTCACTCTGACCACGTTGCTTACCGAATAGGAAAACTGGGTGGCCGTGGACAGTTCTTTCATTTCATGCAGCTTCAGCTTGATTGCGCCAATGAGGTCCGCCACCCGCGCGTCCTCGTTCACCGCCGTGCCCAGCATCCCACCCAGCCGGCGGATCGTATCCAGGGACGACCAGGTTAATAAACCCGTCAGAATCAGTACGACAGCAAAGCTGGTGGCCAGCTTTTGACACACGCTCAGTCGACGCACGGTCACGCTCCTTTGGCCGCGCTTGAGCGCGCCCTTTGTTTTCTTATCGGCACGGCAGTGGCAAGGTTATTGCCCTGCGGTTCTCCGGCGCGCCGTAATTCGATAAGCTGGATTTAAGGGGTTGCTCGTTTGTTCGGATCGGCTTTGGTCACCTTCGTCCTCGGTGCTGGAGTTCTCACGCCGGTACCCGCTTACCAAGTGGAGCGCGCGCCGGCCGCCGACGGAGCGGAACTGGTTACCGTGTTTGGGCGCCTGAACGAGCCCGGCGTGAAAGACGCCGAGGTCCCGATTCTCACTATCCTGCGCGACTCCCTGGGCGACAACGACCCTAGCAACGACCGCCTGCGTTACGTCTGGGTCCTGACCCGCACCCGGCCCACCGTTTGGCAGCGCGCCATCTCGGCGCTGTCTTTCGCCTTTTTCCGCCCGGGGAGCCAGCACCACGCGCATCGCGTTCCCACTCCCGTGCTGGACATGGCCTCTCCCGCCAAGTCCGTGCTGGGCAACTTGGCCAGCGACAGCCTGCAGGCATTGCAATTCGATCCCATGGGAATCCCGGTCCGGTCTACCACGCGCACCTATCGCTCCAACTCCAGCGACTACCACAATCTGGAGGTCTTCCAGGCGCTCGGCGCGCTGGACGATTTCGAGCGCGGCGAGGACACGCAGAACGTCTTGTCCGACGCGGAGTTGCGCGCGGTTTATTCCCGCCTGAGCCTGTCCACCCGAACCTTCGGCGGGCTGGTCCAGGATCGCGCCCTCTCCGCCTACTTCGACTCGCAAGCCAGCCAGCTTCAGGAAACGCGCGGCCACAATTGGGAACTGCTGCGCCAGCAGGCCGAGCTTTCCGGCCTGTATTTCCAGCCGCTCGCTCTCAGCGGCAGCACTCCCAGCGCAGCTTTGCTGTGGATCGACCGCGACGATCTTGAGCTGCGGCAGCAGCAGCACTTCCACGGCCAGTTCCTGGGTATCGCCAATCCCTGGACTGACGACCGCCTGCTGCATTGGACCGGCTACAGCGAAGTCCGCTATTTCGACTCCGACAACCGCCCGGTGCCGCCCGGCGCCCCGTACGCTGAGGCTCGCCAGATGATCCCGCTTGCCTTCTATAGCCTCGACTATCCCCGCGTGCCGCTGCTGCTGGCGGATTTCCGCGACAGCCTTAAGCCCAAGCGCCGCGAACTGGTCAAGCAAGGCGCCGACAGTCTGGTAACCGGCGTATTGGGAATCACCCGCTACAGCAATTTTTCCTTCCTGGCGGCGTCTACGGCCTGGAATTTTGTGCGCAACCGGCATGGCGACGCGAGCAACCGCACGGCGCGTCTTCAGGCTTATTCGAAGGCGCGGGAATTTCTCGCCGCCGACGGCAGCCTGAGCGCCGGCCTGAAGTCGGAACTCGCGCAGCGCCTTAATCATCTAGCCCTGAATCCTCTGGAAAACGGCGCTTCGGCGGAGGTTACGGTGGCCCGCCAGCAATACGCGGCATTGCTGGCGTACGCCCAGTCCCCGCGCGGGCTGGCGGTGAAGCTGGAAAAGGATCGCCGCAAGGAATTGGAAGCGGACACGCGCTCACCGGCGATCCGGGTGCTTGCGAGTGCGGCTCGCATCATCACTCGCGGACCGCATGTCGACCCGGCACATCCGGATCCGGTCCTGCTGGCCCGCCTGGATTCCTACCGGCGCACGGCCAGCGAGCAGCAGTTCCTGCGCCGTCTGCTGGCCTCCAGCCCAAGGCCGGAGGTGGTTTGGAACGCGGACGCGGTTCGCGATTCCGTGGAGCAATTGGCGGCCGAGCCCGCCGCCGGCCCGCAGGCGCCCCGCCTGATCGCGCGGATTTTTGAACAGTCGGCCAACAAGGAGCTCCGCGCCGCGTGTTTGCGCGCCCTGGAGCAGCTGAATACCGGTGCTCGCGCCCAGGCGGGTTCGCCCTGCGTCCGGTGCGTGGCGGCGCACCAGGAATTGCTTCGCCTTTCCGTCGACCCGAATACGGCCGAGTCCTGGCGCGAGTTGTCGCGGCTTTACCTGCAAGGCGGCGCCGTTACGCCGGAGCCCTCGCTCGCACGCGGCGAATGATGCGCCGCGCTGCCCTTGCTCTCTGCGGCCTTTTCAGCTTGTTCACCGGCCCGCTGGCCGGCGAAGTAAAGCGGGTTGTCATCGTCAAGCTGGACGGTATTCCCGAAAGCGTGCTGGAACGCGAGTTGGCGCGCATTGATCCGCAAACCCAGAAGAGCACCCTGCCCTGGATCGACCGCGTGTTCTCGCAGGGCGGTACGCGCATGCTGAATTTCTACGTCCGCGCCATCAGCTTATCCGCCCCTTCCTGGTCCCTGCTCGACACCGGACAGCACCTGGAGATCCGCGGCAACGCGGAGTTCGACCGCTACACTTACCACGTCTACGACTACCTCAACTTCTTCCCTTTCTACCTGGGCTACGCGCTGTCTCACAAGGTCGACATGCCCGGCGTCGAAGTTTTAGACGATCTCGGCATCCCCTTGCTCATCGACTATTTCCCCTACCCGGCCACCTATCAGGGATTTGAGCTGTATCAGCGAGGCGTGCGCTGGAAGACTTTGGAACACAGCCTGGGAAACCGCTTCTCGCACAACCTGCGCGACCTGCTGGACGAGTGGACCATCGGATTTGAACTCGGTAGCAGTATTGAGGATCAGACCGAGCGCGAACTGATCGCTAAGCTGGCCGATCCGAACGTGCAATACCTGGATTACTTCACCGGCGACTACGATCATACGGCTCACAGCACCCCCGATCCGGCCACGCAGCGCCTGGCGCTCGAGCGGATCGATTCCCTGATGGGCCGTATTTGGACCGCCATCGAAGCCAGCTCGCTCGCCGCTCAAACCATGCTGGTGGTGGTCTCCGATCACGGGATGAACACAGTGCCCGGCATTTACAGCCAAGGCTTCGACCTGGTCCGTTTCTTCGGAAGCCGCGCCGGCGGCGGCCATCACGTGGTCACCGACCGGCATCCGCTCGATCAGTACAAGCTCAAAGGCCTGGACCCGTTCGTCTCCGAAGTGGTGACGCCCAGCGAAAATTCGCTGTACTTGAAAGGCGAGGACGGGGACTATCCCACGGCCCTGCTGGATTTGGACGGCAACGAGCGCGCCGCAGTGTACTTGCGGAACTCGGATCTCAACGCGTTGCACATCCTGCTGAACGAGCTGAACCGTCCCGGCCTGCCGCCTGCGCTGCACCGCGCCGGCATCACTGCATTTTTTGCGATTCTCGACCGGCATCGCGCCGCCTGGCAGTCCGAAGTGCGCCAGATCGGCGCAGAGCTCGCCGCCCTGCGGCGGGCGATCGAACAAAAGCGCCTTCAAATGAAGGCTGCCCCCAAGAAATGGAGCGCCGCGCAACGCGACCAGGGCTTGGATAAAGCCGCCCGCAGGCTGACGGTCCAGTTCGACGCCTGGCGCGACGAGGAACGTGGCTATTCGAACTATGTTGCCGCGCTGGCCAGGCTGCTCGCGCTCACTCCGGCCGATTTCCAACAGCGGCACCTCACCGCCGCCGACCTCATCCCCAAGCGCGCCATGGGCGACGCCAATTCCGTCCACGATGTGGAGAACTATATCGCCGGCCCTGGCCTCCATGGGCTGGTTGCCGCGCCCGACGGCTCGCTCGACTTCGGACGGAGTTTCCAACACATCAACTATCTGCCGCTGCTCAAGAGCCAGGCCGTGCGCAACAATGTGCAGGCCGACGTCGGATCGCATCCGGTGGACTTCATCGCCATGCGCGTCCCCAAGGCGGATCTCACCCTCCCCGCCCAGGATGTTCCCGACGAAGACCCGGTCTGGCTCTACAGCAGCGAGGACCGGCAGGCTCTGATTCTGGCGCGGCACAATCCGGAAGGACCACTGGAACTGCGCTATCTGCCCGTGCGCGGGCTGCACCAGGATGCGAGCGGAGCCATCCACTTCGATCCTTGCGGCCTCGTGCCCGGCCTTCCCCTTCAGATCTTCGAGGATCCGAATCTGGCTGTTCCGGAAAACGATCGTGCCACCTGGTTCAATGCCTGGCACTCGGATTTAGACTGGCTCCGCGCCTTAGACAAAACCACGTATTCCGACGGAATCGTCGCTCTCCACGAACAATTCCTGCGGACGCCGTTACGCCACGGCAAAACGCCTGATGAAAAACTCCTCAACCAGTTTAAGGAGCGGCGGCGCCGGCTGGCCGAACCGGACTTTCTGATCTTTTCCAGCGACCACTGGAACTTCAACGTGCGCGGGTTCAATCCGGGCGGCAATCATGGATCGTTCCGCCGAATCTCCACGCATTCGGTGCTGATGTTCGCGGGCGGCGCCGCCACGGGCATTCCGCGTCATCTGGAAGTGCGGGAGCCTTACGACAGTTTGAGCCTGGTGCCGACGGTCCTGGATTTAATGGGCAAATCTACCGCAGCGGCCCAGCTTCCAGGCCGCGCCATTCGAGAGGTACTACCGTAAAGCACACCCAGTGCGCCGGTCGGCGAGCGGTGGGAGGCTGTCCTACGCCCCGGCGCTTTCTGGGTGTGCCTGTTCGTGCAGTGTTCCAGAGTGCAACTCGCTTGCCAGCGCCCGGGGCAAAGCAAATCCACGACTTCGACGCGTTACCCGCTCAGGCCGCGTAAACTCACCCACTCACGGCGCGAGGCCATAGCGCGCCAATCCTCAGTTGGCCGGTGGCAGCAGAGGCGCCATGTCCCGTACAATTCCCTGCTCTTTTCCGCTGAACCGCTTCTTAAATTCGGGGCCCGCCATCCGCGCCTCGCGATCCTGCTGTGACAAAGCCGCCATGCCGCGCAGTTCGTCGCGCATCGCTTGCTGGCGCTCCGGCGGCTGCCTGGAGAAGCGCTGGATGGCCCCGCGGACCGCCTCCTGGCGCTCCGATGGGAGCTGGTGCAGCCGATTGTAGAGACTCCGCAAGGTCTGCTGTTGTTGCGGGGCCAGCCGGTTGAACCGGTTGATCCGCTCCTGGAATTTCTGCCTTTGCGCGGGCGGCAAACGATCCAGCGCACGCTGTTGCTCGCCGGGCGGCATTTGCTCGAACTCGTCAATCGGTGTTTTCGCCGCGCCGGGAGTTCTGGCCCGGCGGGCCGCCGGGCTCCCCTGGCGGACCGGCCTCCCGGGTCCCAGTGCGAAGGCCGGCGGGCAAGCCCGCGACAGCACGAGAACCACGACCAGCCCCCGCCAGGTCATTCTTCTCCACTCAGAGCCGCCCAGCCTGTAGCGGCTCGGCCGGGGCCTCCACCGGGACCTGGCTGAGCATGTCCATGTCGTCCAGCGCTCGCTCCAATTGCTCGATTTGCACCCGGGGTTGCGTCGGTGTCAGGGCGGGTTGCTTCGCCAGGAACGCCGCAATCAGGATGCCGCAGGCAGCGGTGGCGGGCGCCGCCGACCGCCAGTTGAGCCGCACGCGCCAGCGGCTCTCCTGCTCCCCGATTCGCTCGAGCAGCGCTTGATTGAAGTTGGCCGAAATGGCCTCCGGCTGCCACTCGTCCAGCGCCAACCATAACACCTGCTGCTCGGTGGTTCGCGCGCGGCATTCGGGGCAAGCTCCCAGATGTTTCTCGAACGCCGCGGCGGTCCGGGCGTCCAGATTGCCGGCGATGTAACTAACGGCGAGCCCGGAGCCCTCCCCGGTCCGGTGCGGACATTCCATATGTTCCTTCCCCCTTCATGCCATGTGCGCCAATCGCCCGCGTAAGGCTTCGTAGGCCCGGAACAGCAGCGACTTCACGGCCGATTGCGAACAACTCAGTACAATCGCGATTTGCGCGTACTCCATTTCTTCGTATTTGTGCAGCATCACCGCGGCGCGCTGTTTTGCCGGCAAGCTCTGAATCGCCCGCCGGACCTCCCGCAGCTTCGCCTGGTGCACCAACTCTTCTTCCACCGTCGGGCCCCGATCCCTCACCTGCCTGCCGGCGCCTTGCGGAGTCCCTTCATCCAAACTCTGCTGGCATTTTTCGCTGCGCCCGTCCCGGATCCAGTTCAAACCCAGATGCGTCGCGATGCGAAACAGCCAAGTCGTGAATTTCGCGGCCGGCTGGTAGCTGGCTCGGGATTTGTAGACCCGCAAAAATACTTCCTGCGCCAGTTCCTCCGCCACCGCCTGATTCTGCACCATGCGGTAGAGAAAGTGAATCACCGGCGCCCGATGCCTCTCCAGCAGCAGTCCGAAACTCGCCGGATCGCCGTCGCGCAGCCGCGCCATTAACTCAGCGTCGGCATCCAGCGGCGCGGTAACTGCTTTTACATTGTTAACCCGCCGGCTCCAGGAAGGTTGCGGTGCTTGAGGGTCGAGCGCTTCGGAAGTCATGCCGCCTGCAGCTCACGACGGCAAATTTCCGCGCGGGTTTACACGGCTTTGCGCTATTCGCGCTTGAGCGCCCGCTCCATCAACTCACGGATGGCATCCCGCGGTGACCGCTGCCGTTTGAGGATGGCATCCATCTGCGCGGCAATGGGCAGGTCGACTTGATGCCGCCGCGCCAGTTCCACCGCCGCGGCCGTGGTCTCCACGCCTTCGGCGATCATGGGCGTCGATCCGACGATGTCGGCGAGTGTCCGCCCCTTGGCCAGCTCAACGCCCACGCTGCGGTTCCGGCTCAATTCGCCGGTGCAGGTGAGCACCAAGTCTCCCAAACCCGCCAGTCCGGATAAAGTTCCGGGGCTTGCGCCGAGCGCGACCGCGAGCCGCGTAATCTCCACCAGCCCGCGCGTGATCAACGCCGCGAGGGTGTTATTGCCCAGTCCCAGCCCCTGGCAGATTCCGGCTCCGATGGCAATGATGTTCTTCAACGCTGCGCCCACTTCAACACCCACCGGATCGTCGTTGGTATACAGGCGGAAGGTTGGGCCGGAGAACTCGAGTTGAACGGACGCCGCGAGCGCCACATCGCTGGAAGAGATCACGACGGCGGTCGGCTCGCCTCGCGCCACCTCTCGCGCGAACGTCGGGCCCGAAAGCACCGCGATGCGCGGCGCGAATTTCTGCCCGATCACCTGCCGCGCCACTTCCGACATGCGCATGAGAGTCCCGGTTTCCAGGCCCTTGGTGGCGCTGACAAATTGCATGCCCGGATGGAGATGGGGCAGCATGGCCTGGTAGAGGGCGCGCGCAAAACGCGACGGCATCACCGCGAGCACGATCTCCGCGCCTTCCAGGGCGTGTTCCAAATCGGTGGTCGGCTCGATGTTCCCTGCAAGGGTGAACCCGGGAAGAAATACATCGTTCGCGCGCGAGGCACCCATGCGCTCCACCAGGTCGGCTTCGTGGGCCCACAAGCGGATGCGCTCGAATTGCGGTGCCAGGACAATGGCCAGCGCGGTCCCCCAGCTCCCCGCACCGATGATGGCTATCGAATGGCTCATCCGCGTCTGCGGGCCAGGTTCAACACGCTCTCGGTTCCCGCCCGCAGCCGGGCGATATTCGCCTGATGCCGGTACACGATGAACGCGCCGGCGATGAGTGCGGCGCAAACCTCAATTACCGGCGGATGTTCGATGAGCCAGACCGCCAGCCAAAGCGCCCCCGCCGCCACAATCGATCCCATCGAGATGTGCCGGGTGGCGGCTACAACGATCACGAACAGAACCAGCACCGTGGCCATTGGAACCGGCGTCAGATACAGGAAAGCGCCCACGAAGCTCGCGACGGCTTTGCCACCTTCGAATTTGAGAAACACCGGATACGCATGGCCCGCCATCACCGCCAGCGCCGCCAGACTCATCCAGAGCGGCGATGCATCGCTCATCCTCGCCGTTAGCCACACCGCGAAAAATCCCTTGGCGATGTCGAGCAGCAACGTCGCTGCTCCGATGGCCCGTCCGGCGCTGCGCAGCACATTCGTTGCTCCGATGTTGCCGCTGCCCATCGAGCGCACATCCTCGCCCGTCTTCCAGCGCACCAGAAGGTATCCGAAGGGGATGCCGCCAACCAGATAAGCAACCAGCACAGAAAGAAACGGGATCATTTGACTTGGAAGGGATACTCGGAAAGTTTCGTATAGATGGAGCCCGCCGATCCGGGCTGGCTGCGGAACAGATAAAAGCGGTCGATCGCGAACGACCCGAACTCCACGCTTTCCAGCTGCGCGATGGCGTTGCGCAGCATCTGCAGCGGCACCGGATCCTTGATGCGCGCGAGCGTCAGATGCGGCGCGAACGGACGTTCTTCGGGGGCGATTCCAACCGTCTGCAACGCCTCATCGATCTCGCGCGCCAGAACCGCCAATTCATCGCTCGCATGCACGGCCACCCAAAACACGCGCGGATGGTGCGGGTTCGGAAACCAACCCAGGCCTTTCACCTCCGCGTGGATCGGAACACGCGGCGGCACGGACCGCAGCGCGGCTTCGAGTTGCGGCAGTTTCTCTTCATCAAGCTCGCCGATGAACTTCAGTGTGACATGCAGGTTGTACACCGGGCTCCATTTCAAGTGCGCCGCCGGCCGCAGATGCATCAGCAATCGTTCCAGCCGCTCCCGAACCTCTTCGGGCAAGTCAATCCCCGTGAATAGCCGCATGCTAACCTCCTAGCATACAGGAAGCAACCGGCATTTCCCTCAATCAGTTGCTGGCTCAATCCCAAGTGCTGGACCGCAGCTTTTACGCGCGTCCGGCGACGGAAGTGGCGCGCGATTGCCTGGGCAAAATCCTGATTCATGGCAGCGCCGCCGGCCGCATCGTCGAAGTGGAAGCCTACCTGGGCGTCGGTGATCGCGCGGCTCACGCCTGGCGCGGCGTCACCAATCGAACGCGCGTAATTTTCGGACCGCCCGGCCACGCCTACGTCTATTTCATTTACGGGATGTACGAGTGCCTGAACTTCGTCGCCGAGCCGGAAGGCCAGGCGGGCTGCGTTCTCATTCGCGCACTGGAGCCACTAGCGGGCCTGCCGCTGATGCGCCGGAGGCGGGCGAGGGCCAAAGGCATCGAACATTTGGCCAACGGGCCTGGCAAACTGACGCTGGCCATGGGCATCACGCGCCGGCTCAATGGCGCCGATCTGATCAGCGGGCCCCTCCAGGTCCGCGGCCTGCGCCGCGACGACCCTTTCGAGGTGCAGGTCACGCCCCGCGTCGGCATCCGCCACAATGCCGATTGGCCGCTGCGCTTCGTGATCGCCGGTAACCGCTTCCTCAGCCGGTGACACCACTCCGTCGAGAATCACAGCCGTATTTTCAGTTCCTTTCCCGGCTCCAACCCTACGAGCCGAGCGAGCCCGCGGTAGGCTGGCGGCAAACATGATGTCCAAGCGTCTTCAGCACGACGACCAGGCCGCCGCGCTGCTCTTCCATGCCCGCTCCGCCACTCCCTTCTGCTCTCCCGATGGCGAACCTTGCGCCAGCGTTCCCTTGAGCGTCGACGCGCGCCACGTTTTGCCGCTGCGCTCCGCCGCTTTTCGCGACTGGATCACGGCGAATTACTACTCTGAGTACGAAAACGCGCCATCGCCGGTCGCTCTGCGGGCGGCGCTGCGTACGCTGGAGGCCCGGGCGCGCTACGGCGATCTGCCCGCGCAAAGGGTCGGCCGGCGCCTCAGCTTCGAGGGCGACGCCTTTATCCCTTCGAAGATCATTCTCGACCTAGCCAATTCGGCCGGTGAAACGCTGGAGATCACTTCGCACGGCTGGACGATCGCCGATAACCTCAGCCACTCTTTCTTTCAATCCCCGGCATCGCTCGATCTCCCCCGGCCGTCCCAGCCACCAGCCGCCAACCACCAGTCACTGGATGTTTTCGCCGACCTGTTCCGCCTCTCCGGCGCGGACCGCACGCGCGTCTTCACCTGGCTTGTGGCAGCGCTTCGCCCCATCGGGCCTTACCCGATTCTCGTGATCCAAGGCTCCGCGGCCAGCGGAAAATCGACGCTCGCCCGCGCGCTGCGCATGTTCATCGATCCCAGCACAGCCCCGCTGCGGCGCCTGCCGGAGCGAGCGAGTGAGTTGGATCAGCTTGCCCAGTGCAACTGGGTTCTTTCGTTCGATCCGGTGCAGCACATGCCGGCGCGCATTTCCGAAGCCCTGTGCGCATTGTCCTCCGGCGAGGCCGTCGAGATAGCGCAGCGTGATGACCGGGATCCGCTCGTTTTTCCACTCGCCCGTCCGATCATCCTGGTTGCTCCCCATGACCAGCGACGCGGAGGTTGGACGCCGTCCCATGCTCTTTCCAACCGGACGCTGGCGGTTTCGCGCGGTGATCTCCCGGCGCCGCGACGCGAGTCCGATCTCTGGAGCCGCTTCGAGGCGCTTCACCCCGCTGCCCTCGGAGCGCTCGCCACCGCGGTGTCCACCGCGCTGCACAACCTTCGAGACATCGACGTCGGCAACGTCAACCGCCTGCCCGATTGTGCCGCCTGGGCTGCCTCAGCCGCGCCCGCTCTCGGGCTGGAAGCGGCCGACGTCATCCAGGCCATCTCCAGTTCCCTCCCGGCCAGCGCGCTCGCGCCCGGTCATGGCTAAACTGGAGGGATGCCTTTTCGGATACGTCCAGGCTCGCCTCTCTTCGCATCTCTGTTCCTCGCGCTCGTGGCGTCTTCGGCACACGCGCAGGTGGGCACTCCCGCACAGTCCTTTCACGCCCAGTTCGTGGACGTGAATCGCCGCATCCTGGGCATGGCCAAGGATTGGCCGGCCGACAAATATGGCTACCGCGCCACTCGGGACGTGCGTTCGTTCGGCGAGGTGATCGTGCATGTGGCGAGCGGGAATTTCTACGCCGCCAAGGCCGGCCGCGGCGAAAAGGCGGAGTGGACCGAACTGGATCCGAAGAAGTACAACGGCAAGGCCGCGATCGTGGCGCTGCTCGAAAAATCGATCAACGATGCGACGGCGGCGTTAAAGGCCACGCCCGATGACCGTTTCACCAAGACCGTCGAGCCCTGGCTCGACGTCATCGAGCACGCCGGCGAACACTACGGCCAGCTGGTGGTCTATTACCGCAATAACGGAATGGTGCCGCCTGAGTCCCGGCCGAAGAAGTAGATCAAACGTTGAGAAGATGGGCCGTCACCCGCGCTGAGTTCAGCCTCGCGACGGCGTATGCGTACCAGTGGAGCTGGCGCTCGTAGCGCGCGCGATTGGCCGCGACGTCAGCATCCGTCTTGAAGTCGACCAGACGCCACTGGCCCTCCTCTTCGAATGCCAGATCGATCACGCCTTCCAGCACGCGGTTCTCTTCCAGCTTCAAGACAACCGGCAGCTCGCGATAGCAGCGCTTCGCCTTGCGCGCCCGGGCCAGTAATTCGTGGCCAAGCGCCGCCGACACAGTTCCCGCCGCGTGCTCGATTTCGTCCGCCGTCGCGCCCAGCAGTCGCCCGTGAACCTCCGCCAGACCGGCCAGCGCTTTCTCGTCCGCGTCCAGCGGCGCGTCGCGCAGAATCGTGTGCACCAAGGTTCCGAAGCGCGGACCGGCCGGACGCCCCGGCTTTCTTTCCAACGAGTGCAGCGTCACTTCGACCGCGAAGTCCCCGGGCGATTCCATTGCCTCGGTGGCAGTGAAAATATCGAACTCCTTCGCCTGGCCCGAGGCATCCACCTGCTCCCGCTTCGCGCTCCAGGCACGATAAGCCGTCATGCTGGGCGATTCCTCCTGGCCTGGCTCGCCGATCAGGATCTCGTCCTGGCGCAATCCCAAATTCGCGGGCGCCGCCAGCTTGAGCGCGCGCGGATCCCACCACACCACGCTGTGCGGCCCCTGCTCCGGCGCATGCAATCCGGGCTGCACGGACGGTTCCTCTTGAACGAAGTACGGCCGGTCCATGACCGACGCTTCGCCAAACTGCGGGCAGCCCTGCGCCCGCCGCGCGTTTCGATATTGATCCCGCGCCGGATAGATCGCCTTGTTCAGCGGGCCGAGCCATCCGTCCAGCTCTTCGTCGCCCACCACCGGCACCACCAGCAAATCCCGCGCGCGAGTCGCTGCGACATACGCCACACGAACGCCTTCGGCCCGCTCGCGCAACCGCTCTTCGGCATCGTGTTCACGCAATTCCAACGGAGCGCAGCGAAGCAGCCTGGTCGCGCATAACCTCTGGCGGGCGTCGACGAAACGATCCGGATCGCCGGCGGCGATGTGCGCGGTCATATCGGCCAGAATCACGATCGGAAACTCCAGCCCCTTGGCCGCGTGCACGGTCATCAGACGCACGCCTTCCGCGCCTTCCTCCAGTACCGGCGCCTCCGCGGACTCGGCCTTCTCCGATTGCGCCTCCAGCTCCTCCACGAACCCGCGGAACGAAATCCCGCCCGAGAGTTCGAAGCTGCGCGCGAGATCGGTGATGCGGTAGACGTTGGCCAGCACCTGATGCCCGGCGGGACGGAGCGCGAAGCCGGCGTGCGCGCGGGTGGCTTCCAGCAGTGCATTGACGGTGCCGGCGATCGGCCGCCGGTTGCGCGCGCGATGCAACTCCGCCAGTAATTTCAAAGCCTCGGCAATTGGCCGGAAATCGGCGTCCAGCCGCTCCGGCAACGCCCGAAACGGATGGAGCCGCCCGGCTTCATGGTGAAAGCGCAACAGGAGGTGATCGGGAATCGCGAACAGCGAGCCTTTCAGCGTTGCGAAGACCGACAACTCGTCGTCCGGCCACTCGATAGCGGTCAGCGCCGTGCGCAGCGTCTCCACCTCCTCGCGGCTGTGAAACGATTTGGAGCCAACCAGCAGATGCGGGATTTCGCGAGCTTCCAGCCCCCGCACATACTCGCGGGTGATGTCGCGGCCGTAGTTGGTGAAGCGCCGGAAGAGCACGCAGATATGCCTGGGCGAGACAGGCACAAGCTGACTCGGCTGTTCCGCATCCCGCACTTTCCACCTGCTCTCACGAACCAGCCATTCGACGAACGCGATGATGGTCCCGGGCAGGCATGCGTCGATGGCCATGCGTGAAAGCCGCGTGCTCCCGTAGGGGCGCGGTGCAGGCAGCGCGACCACGCAGGGCTGCCCTTCGATCGCCGGCGTGTCGCCATACAAGGGAGCATACGCGGCCTGTCCCGCGACGGCGTCGTCCTCCATCTCGGAGTGAAACGCCGCGTTCACGCACTCCTGGATGGGCCGCAGCGCGCGAAAGCTGGTGGTCAGCTGCACGACGCCCACGCCGCGTGCTCTCAGTGCGTCGCGAATCGCCCGGTACAGCACCACATCCGCGCGCCGAAACTTGTAGACCGACTGCTTGGGGTCACCCACGACGAAAAGTTTGCCGGGCTTGGGCGTTACTTCCAGCCAATTGGACTGCGCCGGATCGTCAGCGGCCAACAACAACAGGATCTCGGCCTGCAACGGATCGGTGTCTTGAAATTCATCGATGAAGATGTGCGTGAAGCGCTGTTGCAGGTAGCGGCGGACGTCCCGGTTGCCGCACACCAGGTCGCGCGCCAGCATCAACAGGTCCAGAAAATCGAGTTTCCCGGCGCGGCGCTTCAGCTGGTCGTAGCGTTCCACCAGGTCCCACATCTCGGCGCGCAGCGTGGACGCCAGGTCGGCGCCGGCCGCCTCTTCGAAGGCTTCCAGTTGCCCCAGAAAATGCTCCCGCGCCGCCAGCACTTGCTCGCGAGGCACACCCTCCGCGAAGAAGCCCGAGCCTCTTTGCGAGTTTTTCCTGAGATCCCGCAGAAGTCCGATGAACAGGCTCTCCAGCGTGTCGTAATCGCGCGCTCCGGCCGCTTCCGCGCGCTCGATCCAATGCACCAGCGCCTGCGCGGGACGGAGCGCTTTCACCAGGTTGTCGCCGCGCTTCGGGCACCGTGCGGCGGCTTCCGCGATCAACCTGGACTGTTCCACCAGCTGGTCGACTTCTTGATCGCGCTGGAACGCGACACGCCGCCACGGCGCGGGATGGTCGCGCCACTCGATCAGCTTCCAGGCCGCGTATTGAAGCTGCTCCGCCGGGGGCAAACCGTCCGCTGAATCGCGCGCAGCGAGCCGCACCAAAGCGCGCCGCAGCCCCGGTGCGCCCTCCCCGAGTTTCTGCTGCATCCAAGCGCGAAAGGCCCGCTGGTAAATGCGCGCGGCCTGCGGTTCGGACAGCTCCTCGAAGCCCGGATCGACCACCGCCTCGACGGGACGCTCGCGCAAAATCTGCGCGCAGAACGAATGAATGGTGCCGACCGAGGCTTCCTCCAGATGCTTGAGCGCGTTCTCGATGTTGGATCGCTCGGCCGCGCTGGGCGCCGCATCGCGCGCGCGGTCCAGCTCCTGCCGCAACCGCAGCTTTAATTCCCCGGCGGCCTTGTTGGTGAAGGTCACGGCCACAATGCAATCGATGGTGGTGACGCCTTCAGCCAGCATTCTGACGATACGAGCCACCAGCTCGGTGGTCTTTCCAGTGCCCGCCGAAGCCTCCACCAGCAGGCTCTCGCGGAGGGAAGTGCGGATGCGCTGGCGCGCGGCCAGATCGTCGAGTTGCGGCTCCCGAGTCGGGGTCATGGCTGGTGGCGGATCTCGACCAGCGGATCCAGCCGGCCGGGTTCCTTTTTTCTCACGCGCTGCTCTTCATACGGACCGCACACGGGCCTGTAATCGCATAGATCGCACGCTCCGGTTTGCGGCGCGGCCGGAAGAAAACCTTCGCCGATGCTCTGATCCACGATGTTCAGAATGCGCTTCAGGCGATCGCGGGCTTCCTCCGCCACGGGGATGTCCACGCGCGCGAAGTCGCCGCGCTGCGTGCAGAAGAAAAGACCGCCGGATTCCACCGGCTTTCCGAGCAACTGTTCGGCGGCGAGTGCGTAGAGCAGCGGTTGCAGCGTCGCGCCGCCGCCTACATATTGCGGGCGGCTTTGCGGGGCTTTGCCGGTCTTGTGATCCGTGACTCGCAGGACGTCGCGCGCGGCGTGCCGCTCCACCAGGTCGATGGAACCGCGCACCCGGACGCCGTTCAGGATGACGGCTTCTTCGGTGGTGCTGGCGGCGTCGCGATGCGGATCCGGCGAAAGGCCGAAGCCGAATTCAAAATGGATCGGGATCCAACCCGCATCCGTAGCCGCGGATTGCTGCAGCCAGCCACGCAGATCGGTCCGCAGCCCCTCGATTTCACGGTTCCAGACGCGCGCCAGGGCGGGCGCCAGATCGTCTTCGAACCGAGCGGCCACGCGATCCAGCACGCGGTCGCAGCGGTCCAGAGCCCCCGCAAGCCTCGCGCCGGAAATGGGCAAAAGCTCCGCCGCTTCGAGTTCGCGAAAAAGCTCGAATTGAACCGCGTGGAAAAGCGCGCCACGCGTTAGCGGGTCCATCTGTTCCAGAGGCGCGGCGGATGCGCGCGGTCGCAATTGAAGGATGGAATGCAGCAAAAACCGGTAGGGGCAAGCGGCGAAATGTTGCAACGACGACGGCGAGTAGCTGCGCCGCGCGAGGCGCTGGGTTGTGAGTACGGCGAGCGTGGCGGCATCCGGATCGACGATGCCGTCCGCCGGCGACCAGCGGCCGCGCCAACGCCGGCCACGCGTGCGCAGCGAGCGCGCCAGGGCTTCGTTGGACTCCATCAGGTAACGGGCGCTGCCCTTGGCTGGGGCGCCGCGCAGCTTGAGCGCGGCCTGCAGCGAAGCCAGGTCATATTCCGCGTCGTCGATCGCCACGTGCGCATCGATGGGAGACGGCCAATCCAGGCGGGCCGGCGCGCTCCGGGATGCCCGGTCTCTTAATTCCCGCACCGAAGGTAGCCGTCCTTCGGCAGCACGCGCCACCTCGAGCGCGTAGAAGGACGGTACGCGTTCGCGCGCCTGCACCACGTCCATGCGCGGATAGGAAACCACCAAGGTTTTCTCCGCCGTGGCCGCGGCCGAGCGCAGCAACATGCGCTCGTAAGCCACGCGCTCGCTTTGCGTGTCGAGCCCGGCGGAGAGTTTGGTCCGGTATTCATCCAGCAACAACGGATCTTCCAGAGACCGGCGAGGGAAGAGCCCTTCGGCCAATCCGGGCGCAAAGACGACCTCGAAGCTGCGCCCGCGCGCCTCCTCGATGGAGCCGACAAATACGCGCCCGTAGCGGCGCGGGGCCGGTTCCGTGCGCAGGAATCCCAGCCGCTCGGAAAGAACGTCGTAGGCCTCATCCAAGCTGACCGGGCCGACTTCGCGCATCGGCTCCAGTTCGCTGAGGACAGCCAGCGCCGATTCCGGCCGCCGCAGAGCCATTTGCGCGACATCCGTCAGGCGCTCCAGCCAATCGCCCCAGTGCGCGGCTCGCGGCAGGCTGCCGAGCACTTCAATCAAAGGCAAGGCGAAATGTTCCAGATTTTCGAGTTGCTCGATGCGCCGCTGAATGTGGACGCGGTAGGTTTCGTCCTCGGAGTCGAGATCGCGGAGTTGGGCCTGTAGCTCCGCGCGCAGGCCACGTAAGCGCCGCGCCCAGCGATCGCGTCCGCCGATGACGGCGGCGTCCACCAACAGCTTCTCCCAATTGGAGGGCACGGCCAGACGAGCTTCCTCGCGTTCCGCGCCAACCGCCTGCTCGCCCGGCGGTGCGGAAGAAAAGCCGGCGAGAATCTCGTCGTCCGGCGCGACCCAGAGCGGCGCTTGCTTCAGCGGCGCGCCGTGGGCGTCGAGCGGCGGCACCTGGCCGAGCGAAAGATATTCGGCAAAGCGCGACGCCGAGCATCCTTCGCTCGCGCAGGCCAGCAACGCGAGAAACGCGCGGCCCGCGGGATCGGGACGCGCCGCACCACGGCTGAAATATCCCGCGATGCCCGCCCGGCGAAGCGCTTCCTCCACCAAGGGCTGATATTGATCGACGTTGCGCAGCAGGATCGCGACGCGGTCAAAGGGCGTGCCTTGTCCGGCCAGTGCGTGAATGCGCCGGGCGATCTCCACGCATTCGAAACTTTCGCCCGGCGCCGAGAAGAGCAGGTCCGGATCGGGCGGCGCGGCTGGCGGGGTTAAGGGCGAAAACAGAAAGGCGCGGACGCGGCCGAGCGTGGCCGCCGCCGGCTCACCGTCCAAATCCTCCGCGGTCACTCCGAGGACAGACTCCAGCGATCGGACCGCACGCTCGTCGTCCGTCACCGCCGTGGCCATTACCGCGGGCGATATTCCCGCCAGTTCCGCGATCAGCTTTTCATGGCCGGGCGACTCCGGCACGAGCCCCAGCAGCACCAGCGGCAGCCCCGCGAAGCGGTGACGGCCCGCGGAGGCCTCTGCCGCCGCGATCTGCAGGAGCAGCGGTAAATCAGCCAGGGAGCGTTCGCGCAGCTCGAGCTCGTAAATTTCCAGCAGGCGCGCCAAGTCGCGGCCCGGCGAGCCGGTCTTGGCCAGATCCGCCGGCGAAACTGCGTGCAGCCGAAGCTCAGTGATGGTCTTCGCGGCCGCGCGCGCAAAGCCGGGCATACGCGCCACCGCGTCAAAGTACGGAAGCTCGCCGCCGCGCTGCGCGCCATCGACGATGCGAGCCGTCAGGGCCTCGATGCCCAACCGCGAGACCGGCGCCAGCCCCAGGCGGCCCAGGGATTGCGCGGCCAGATTCGCCGCCAGTTGCGTGAGGGTGAGCGCGTGCACGCCTTGACGGCCTGACGGCGCCGCACGGAGCAAAAGTTCGTGAGCCGCCTCGCGTGTTGTGGCGGCCACGAGAACCTCGGCCTGCCCCTGATCCGGCAAAAAAGCGGCGGCACGGGCCAGGAGTGCGGCGTGGGAGCGGGAACGGACCAGCGTCGCGAGGGCCACAGATAATTATAGGAACTTGAGCAAAACTTTATCTCTTTGCTTTGCGCGGCTGCCGATAAGCCAGATGTGCACGACAGGCGTTCGGAGCCCCGGAGGACCGTCATCAGCCGAGTGGAAGTGGAATGGCAGGATTCGGACGGGTCTCCGCGCCACGCCTTCGCCATCATCGAAGACCGGTCGCGCTCCGGCGTCGGCATGCGCGCGCCGAACTCCATTCCGGTTGGAACTGAGATCCGCATCAAGGGCATCCAGCTGGACGTTCGGGGTGAAGTGAGGCAATGCGCCCGTGTCGGGTATGAGTACCTGGTGGGCGTGAAGCTTGTTTCCGAGCCGGTCCAGGGCTGATGACAGCTCCGCGTCATGGGATAATCAGGATAAACGAATCAACAGAACCAGGTTGTTGGAACGCTGGGAATGCGTTAGTCAATGCTGAAACGCTCCTGCACGAGCTTGGTCGCGTTTATGACGTTATTCGTGGATCAGGCGGCTCTCAGATTAAGCCGCCAGATGTAGGTCCTTTCTGGTCGAAGAATGATCTATACAACGATTGGTTAATAGACTCGACTTGCTTCGGTGGAGCACTGGGGCTACAAAAGCCATGAACAGGATCCAGCTACGCATCGGCCGCCGTTGTATGCTTCTTTTGGGTGCCGCAACTGTCCTCTCGGCGCAAAAAGCAAAGCCGCTAGGTCGGAGCATAGACGTTTGTACGGCACTTCAAAGCACCGCGACGGAGCTTATGTCGGTCCGTGGCACGGGCTGGAACTCGCCAGACGGCTTGGTTATCGGCGACCGTACCTGTCCAGTGGAACAAAGTTCGACAACAGAACTACCAGCTATGATCCTGCTAGAGAATCTCTCATTTGCCTCCAAAAGCGATCAAGAGCTTTTCGGTGGGATGCGTATCTCCCGCCATGGTGTTTCGGACCCTGTACAGGTTTATGTCCGTGGGAGGTTGGTTTCCAGACCGATTTCAGGATTCGACAAAGCGATGACGGAGATATCGTTGCGGGAAATGGCTATGGTCCGCTCGGATTGATTAAGTGCAAGCTAGTGGACGCGGAGATATTGCGGCTCAGAAAACTGGATTGACAACAGCTCGCCGAACAGTCCGATTGACGATCAAAGGCAACCGCTCCTACGAGGCTGTGATATTACGACACTCCTTGTTCGTCAATTTCCATCAGAGCGCAAAGAAGTCGCAGACATCTGCGGCTTTGCAGTTTTTCGAATAGGATCAAACGGATCACCTACCAGTACGATTCGTTAAACCGTCTGATCACGGCGCCCGGCGTTCAGTATGCCTGCGATTCGCACAACCAGCGCGTTTGCGCGGGCGTTGTGGACGCCAACGGGTATATCATTTGAGATAAAGTGCGAGGCTTCATAGACAGGCTCGGGTTCCTAAACACCTGCCGACTACACGCGGGTAACTTTCCCAACATGGATTACGCGGACAGCGCCCGCACCGGCCACTTTTGAAGATCGAAAAGCCGGAGGAATTCACCCGGCTGCTCATTGCGTTTCTGGACCAGCACAAGTCTTGACGGCCTACGGCGTCACGTAGATCGAGGAACGGCTGCTCACCGCCCCGCCAATCTGCAATTGGCAAGCGAGTTGGTTCACATCGAACGGTAGATTTTGCGACGGCAAGCGGAAGTTCACTTGGAGCACCCCAGTGACCAGTTCAGACGCGTTGCCTGCGTGCAAGACTTCTAGTAAATCAAGTCCAGGCCCGTTTGAGTAGCTGGCATTCAAAACCGATACGGAATAAGATGCATTGCATGACGCCAATGCGGACCCTCCTCATTCTGTGCAGCCTTACCGGCTTCGCGCTTGCCCAGCAGGGGGGTCACGTCGTGATCGACAACCAGTGGGTGCACGTGCTGCGCGTGAAGCAGGGCCCGCATGAAAGGTCCGCGCTGAAAGAGACTGCTCCGGCAGTCCTGGTCTACCTGACCGACGCGCATCAGCGTATCTCCGGTCAAGACGGCGCCACGCGCGAACTCTCGCACAAGGCCAGCGAGGTGGCATACATGGACACATCCGCGTGGGCCGAAGAGAACCTGTCCGATCAACCGCTGGAAGAGGTGCTCATCGAATTGAAGCCGGGCGCGCCCAAGTCGCCGCCGGTCGCACTCGATCCCGTCAAAATCGACCCGGCACATCATATCGTGCTTCTGGACAACGAACGCGTGCGCGCCTTCCGGACCGTTTTGGAGCCGCACCTGAAAGGTCCGGAGCACCAGCATCCGCATTATGTCGTAGTCTACTTAACCGAGTTGCACACCACCATGAAGCTCTCCGACGGACGAACGATCGACAACCGGCGGCAGCCGGGCGAGATCGCCTGGCGCGATCCGTTAAAGCACATTACCGAGAACATCGGCGATCACACCGCGATGGAGATTCAAGTCGAAATTAAGTAGCTGTCATCACCGTTTGCGACGCGCGCGCTTCCAGTGGAAATAGCCCAGCATGGTCTTGGCGTCCACGATCTTGCCGGAAGCCATGGCCGCTTCTATCTCTTTGGGCGTGAACCAGCGGGTCTCGATGCGTTCGTCTTCCATCGGCTGAGCTTTACCTTCCGTTAAACCGGTGGCGAGAAAGATCGTCATGGTCTCGGCGACGTAGCCGGGGCTGGGATAAAAGAACACCAGTTTCTGCCATTTCCTGGCACGGTAGCCCGTCTCCTCCACCAATTCGCGCTTGGCGGCCTGCAATGGCGTTTCACCTTCGTCCAAACGGCCCGCGGGCAACTCCCACAACTTACGCCGCGCCGGCACACGGTACTGCTGGACCAGCAAAATGCGGTTGCGCTCATCCACGGCCATCATGACCGCCGAGCCGCGATGGTGCACGATGGCGCGCCGGATCTCAAAGCCATCCGGATCGATGGCATGCTCCTCGGAAACGGAAAACAGATCGTTCCTGTATTTTTGGACTGAAGAAATGATTTTCATGATTTGCGGATCGCTTTTTCGAACTCGGCCAGCGGCAGCGTGTTGAGAACGTCGCGCGCTTCCAGCCAACCGCGCCTGGCCGTGATCACGCCGAAGGGCATGTTGATGCCCAGGTGCTTGGGATGGTGCGAATCGGTGTTGATCGCGAACTTCGCGCCCAGCGCCTTGGCGGTGCGGATCATCGCGCCGGGCAGATCCAGGCGCTCCGGGCTGCCGTTGATCTCCAGATACACATTGCGGCGCACGGCTTCGGCGGCTACGCGCTCAAAATCGAAGGGGTATGGATCGCGGTTCAGCAGCAGGCGGCCGGTAGGATGGCCCAGTACGCGCACCGAAGGCGATTCGAGCGCGCGCATCAGGCGATCGGTCATCTCGGCCGGTTCCAGATTCATGTGACTATGGACGCTGGCCACCACGATGTCCAGTTCGGCCAGCGCGTCTCCAGCCAGATCCATGGCGCCGTCGCGGCGGATGTCGCACTCCAGGCCCGAGAAGATGCGGATTCCAAGGCCGTCCTGATTGATTTTGCGCACCTGCCTGGCGAAATCCACGGCACGCTTTTCATCCAGCCCATTTGCCATGGCGAGCGCTTTGGAATGATCCGTGATGGCGATGTACTGGTAGCCGAGCGCGCGGGCGGCTTCGGCCATTTCTTCGAGCGTGGCCCGGCCGTCGGTTTCGAGCGTGTGCATGTGCAGGTCGCCGCGGATGTCGGCCAGGTCGATCAGCTTCGGCAGCCGGCCTTCGAGCGCGGCTTCGATCTCGCCGGAATTTTCGCGCAGCTCCGGCGGAATCCACGCGAGTCCGAGCGCCGCGTAGACCTGTTCTTCGGTCTCGCCCGCCACGCGCTGCTCGTTGTCCACACGGAACAGCCCGTATTCGTTGAGCGTCAGACCCAGTTTCAGCGCGCGGCTGCGCACCAGGATGTTGTGTTCCTTGCTGCCGGTGAAATATTGCATGGCCGCGCCGTAGCTTTCGCCCGCCAACGCCCGCAGATCCACCTGCAAGCCTTCCAGTCCATACTGAACGCTGGCCTTGTTTTCGCCCTTGCCCAGCACATTGTGGACCTTGGGATGCTTGACAAAGCGCTCCAGCGCGGCGGCCGCGCCCGGGCCGGTGGCCAGCAAATCCAGATCGCCGATGGTGTCCTTGCCGCGCCGCAGGCTTCCGGCGGGCGCGATTTGTTCCAGGCCTCCGGACTCGGCCAAATAAGGAATCAGTTCATCGGCGACTTTCTTGCCGAAGCTCAACAAAAACCGTCCGGTACGCTGGCGGTACTGCGCGATCGACTTGAGGACTTTTTCCTCCAGCTTCGCGCCCATGCGCGGCAGCTCGCGCAGCTTCTGCTCCTTGCAGATGCGCTCCAGCTCGTCGATGGTCGCGACTTTGTAATGCTGGTACAGCAGCGCGATGCCCTTCGGCCCCAGGCCCTGGATGCGCAGCAACTCCAGCAGCGTCGGCGGGTACAGAGCCAGCAGCGCGTCGCGCTTTTCAAATGAGCCGGTGCGGGAAAGTTCGCCGAGGTGGGCAGCGATGCTCTTCCCGACGCCGGGAATGTCGGTGACCTTGCGGTCTTCGCCCGCGAGGATATCCTCCACGCGCTCGGGATAGCCTTCGATGGCCGACGCGGCGTTGCGATACGAACGGATGCGGAATCCGTCTTCCCCTGCAATCTCCATCAAGTCCGCGGTCTCCGCCAGGATCCGCGCGATCTCACGATTCTCCATGCGTCCTGGTGGAGATTGTAGCGAGGCCGTGCGGCTCCACGTGCACCAGCACGTCCGCTACCCAATCCAGTTGGGCTTTGACCCGGTCGCGCACCTGCGTGGCGATCTCGTGCGAATCATAGACGCTCATTCCCGGGTCCACTTCCAGGTGCAGATCGACATGCCATTGCAGGCCGGTCTTGCGCGCGAAACATTTTTCGATGCCCAACGCGCCCGGCACGCCAAGCGCGGCTGCGCGGACCTCGCGCAGCGCTTCCGGATCGGGCATGGTATCCATGAGTTGCAACATCGTGTCGCGCACCACGCCCACGCCGAGCAAAATAATGATCAACCCGACGGCCGAGCCTCCCATGTGATCCGCCAGCGCAAACCGGACCGGACTGACCAGTGTGATGCTGAGACCCGTCAGCGCGGTAACACCGGAGAGAACATCGACGGCGTCATGCCAGGCATCGGCGGCCAGCCCGGAGCTGCGAATCTTCCGGCCGTAGTGACGCTTGGTCATGCTGGTGGCGCCCTTGATAACAATGGAAGCGATCAGCGGCCAGATCGCATAGGCGGCGGGCGCCTGCTCGGTAGGCGTGGCCAGGTGCAGCGACTCAAACGCGATCAGCGCTCCGCTGGCCACCAGCAGCATCCCCACCACCAAGGCGCTGACCGTTTCCAAGCGGCCGTGCCCGTAGGGATGTTCGGCGTCCGGCGGCTTGGCGGCCACAATCAGGCCCAGCAGCACCAGGCCGGAAGCCAGCACATCGCCGGCCGATTCGATGCCGTCGGACACCACGGCCGTGGAGTGCCCGTGCAAGCCGATGGTGATCTTCGCAACCGCCAGCCCAGCGCTGATCAACATGCTGGCGATGGCGACGGCGCGGCCGATGTGATGCCCCTTCAACGGCGCCTCTTCTTGTTGTGCACCAGTTCGTAACTGCCGTGAACCAGTCCCGCGATCTCCTTCCAGTCCAGTTTGGTGTTGGCGCGCAGCGAGACCCAGCCGTGCTGGCCCACATACGGCGTCCGGTAAAAGCGGCCATCCTCCAGAAACACCGGCTGCATATTCTTGCCGACCTTCACACAGATCGACAACACGCCCTTGTAGGTTTCCAGCACGGTAAACGTCTTGGTGCCCACCTGAAACGTCGGATGCCCGAAGGTGGTGGTTTCGCTCGTCTTGGGCAGGGCTAAGCAGATTTCACGCAATTTGGCCAGTATCTTCTTCTCGTCCATCAGCGATCTCTACCAGCGTACTTGATGCGCGCGGGTTTTCGCGAGAGGGAGGCTTACGCCCCTGTCACATAAACTATGATTTGGCCTGGAAGCAACCAGCTGTGGTCCTGTTAGGCATGGTATTCCTTGCCGCTGCGGGCTTCTTCGAGCGATACGTCGTTGGCGCCGCGCCGTCGGAACACTCGCTGCTGAACGTCGAGGGCATCCTGGCCGTGGCGTTCCTGGCCATTCTTTTCTTGGGGTCGCGCGCGGCTGTGGCGGGCGAAAGGGGTGGCACCAGAATCGCGTCTGCCGCGGTGATCGCCGTTCTCATTGCGCTGGCCTTTGCAGGCACGCTGCGCAGCCCGTTCCTTTATGACGACTACACGCATGTCACCGATGCCGCGCACTACACCGTGGGCGTGGCCCTGGCCCAGTTTGGCCCGGTCGCCCATCCTCCGGGCCTCTTTTTCCGGCCGTTGGGCTTCTTCCTGTACTGGCTGAATTACCTTTTCGCCGGCTCCAACCCTCTGGTTTGGCACGCCAGCAGTCTGGCGTTGCATGCGGCCGCAAGTTTCCTGGTTTATCTGCTCTGCTGCGCCGTCGGATTGTCCCGGCTGCCGGCCCTGGCTGCCGCGCTTCTGTTCGCGATCCTCGGTACGACAGCGGAAACCGTGGCCTGGCTTGACGCTCGTTTCGACCTGATGGCGGTGTCGCTGGTGCTCGTCAGCTTGCTCCTGGTCTGCCGCTATCTGCGTTCGGTGCGGGTCGGCTGGCTGATCGCGTCTATGGTCGTAGGCGCTGCCGCAATGCTGACCAAAGAAACCGCGTTCTGCCTGCCGCTGCTGGTCGCCTGCCTGGCATTTTTCCGGCCTCTCAGCGAGCGCCGCTGCATCTGGACGGCCGCAGCCTGGAGCGCCGTGCTCGCCGCCGCCCTGTTCGCTTATCGCTGGTGGGCGCTGGGCGGCATTGGAGGATACCGCGGCCCGGGCGGTACGGCCGGCATTGCGCAATCCAGCCTGGTGCATGCGCTCAGTGGCCTGCTGCTGCGCGAATGGGCCATTTTGTGCTTTCCGTTCAACTGGTCACTCGATCATGGACTGGCCTCGGGCCTCGCGCTGGCAGCGATCCCGCTCGTTCTGGCAGCGTGTGCGTTCACGTCCCGGGCGTCTCTCAGCCGCCTCGCGGGCTGCTTCGCGATGGTCATCGCCGCTTCCCTGCCGGTCCAGCATTTGCTGCTCATGGGCTCGAATTTGAGCGGCACGCGCAACCTGTATCTGGCGACCGTCGGATGGGCACTGCTTTGGGGCGTGGTGTGGGAGGGGATGAACCGGAGGCTCGCGACGGTCGCGGCCGGATTGTTGCTGGCGGCACAGCTCACGCTGCTGGAGCACAATCTGACAGCCTGGCGCGATGCGGCCGAGCTCGCCCGGTCCGTTTGCACGGATTTCGGACGAAGCGTGGCCGCCATGCCCGGCGTCATCGTCGTTCGCGGCCTGCCCGAAACGAGAAACGGCGCCGTCTTGCTGCACAACGGTTTCCCGCAGTGCGTGGAGATGAATAGCGGTCTTCCGGCCGCGCGGATTCTGGTCCGGGACGCCCGAGATCCGCGGCCTTCCTGGGCTAGGAGCGAATTCGTCTGGAATGCCGCGCGAAATCAACTGGAGGAAACGCGCTGATCAAGGCGCTTCCGGCGGCTTCGGCTCCGTGCGGACCACCACGATGGTGAACTTGGCTACCAGGGCCGAGATCGCACCCAGCGCGGCCAGCAGCGGCGCGAGGACCGCGCCAACCGCCGCTACGGTCACGGGTATCTCCACAAACGTGTTGCCGTGCTCGTCTTTCACGATGATCCGCCGCACGTTGCCTTCGTGGATCAGTTCCTTGACCTTCCCCACCAGGTCCCGCCCCAGCACCTGGATCTCTTCGATGAAGTCCTGTAACGCCACGGAAATCCCCTCCACTTCAGGTTACGATTCTCGCAGGGAAAAGGTTCGGCAGGATAATAGGACGAGATGTTCGATCGATTCACCGAGCGTGCCCGCCGCACGATCTTCTTCGCGCGTTACGAAGCCAGCCGCTTGGGGACTCCCTGGATCGACACCGAACAGTTGCTGCTCGGACTGCTGCGGGAGGATCACGTTTTCGCGGCCGAGTTACCCGCCGGCGCCGTGAACGCGCTTCAAAAGCGCATCGACGAACTCTACCCGCAGGGGCGGGAAAAGGTCAGCACATCCGCGGATCTTCCGCTCACCGAGGGCGCCAAACGCACCTTGGCCATTGCGGCCGAGGAATCCACGGCTCTGGGACATCTTGCCATGGATACCGGGCACATCGTGCTCGCCTTGTTGCGCGTGGAGAAATGCCCGGCGGGCGACCTGTTGCGCGAGCACGGCGTCGAGTACGCGGCCTTTCGCGAACAAGTAGCGGCTGCTCCGCCTCCGGTCCCGCCTCCGGATCCGAGTGCCGCGCCGGCCGTTGAGAAGAGGCCGGTCGAACCCGCGGCGCCTTCGCTTCGTCCCTCCGTCCAGGCGCTGGAGGAGCTGCTCGTTACAACCGCCACGCACATCGACCGGTCCAGCGCTGGTGCGGAGCAACACTTGAAGCGCAAGCCCTGGACGCGCCAGCAAGCGCTCGGGCATCTGATCGATTGGGCGGAGGCGCATCACCAGTGGCTCGCCCGCGCGCTCACCGAACCGAGGCTCGACGCCCGCATGTATCCCCGGGACGAATGGGTAGCCGCGCAGCACTATGGCGAGTATTCCTGGCCTGCGCTGATCGGCTTGTGGGAACTGCTGAACCGGCTCCTGATTCACGTTATGGCTCAAGTTCCCGAGGACAAAGCGAACCTGCCCTGCCGCGTCGGCGTTCAAGATCCGATTCCACTCTCGGAGTTGATCTCGCGCTACGTGGAGCACTGTCAGGACATCGCCGGCCAGATCGTCGCGCACCTGTAGGCTTAGCGCAACCCTTCGGCTTGCAGAAATGTAATCAGCGCCGCCGGATCGTCCGTGATGATCCCGTCGACGCCTGCGTCGATGAGCTTGCGCCAGTCTTCCGGCGAGTTGGCGGTCCAGGGGACAACTTGAAGCCCGGCCTCATGCGCGGCTTCCACCTGAGGGCGCGTGACCAGCGGAAACATCGGCGACGCGATTCCGGCTTCGGCCGAGCGCGCGGTTTCGACAAACGCCCGCGGGCCGCCTTCCCACAACGCGGCTAATCGGATCTCGGGCGCGAGGCGATGCATCGCACGCAGCACGCGAAAATCGAACGAGAGCACCGCCACGCGCGATTCCATCTGCTGCCTGCAAATCTCATCCAACACCAGCCGCGCGAAGGCGTCCGGCGCGGGCGTCAGTTCCGGATGATCGGGAAAGCTCTTGATCTCGATATCGAAGTGGACGCCGCTCCCAGCGGCCAGGCCCAGCACCTCGCTGAGGGTTGGAATGCGCGCGCCGGGGACGGGGCGCTGACGCGGAAAGCGGGGATTCACGCGCGAACCGCAGTCGTATTCGCGCAACTCTTCCAAAGTCAAATCGCGGAGGGCGTTGCCGGGGTGCGGGCCAAGGCAAATCTCGGAATTGACGCGCGGGTCATGCGTGACCACAACCGCACCGTCTTTCGTCACCCCGACGTCCAATTCCAAGGCATCGGCCCCGGCCTGAATGGCATACAAAAAGCCCGCCATGGTGTTTTCAGGAAGGACGGCGCGCGCGCCGCGGTGGCCGTGCACCAGGATGCGGCCGGTCGCGCTCACGCGCTAGAACTGCTGGTCCAGCGATTTCGGCAGCGCGGCCTCTGTCTCCGAGACTTCTGCCTGTTCAGCCTCTGGCGGCGCTTCGTCGACTACAACCGTTTCGCTCTCGATGCCGGCGCCCGCAGCGAAAGCCGTGGTTTCCGGCGGTTCCGCGGGCTCGATCACCGTGTCCACCTCGCCGGCCGACAGGGGCACCTCGCATTCGCAGCAGTCGCTGCAGCGCCTGCAGCGCTCGCAGCGGTGGTTGGCGCACGCATCTTTGGTGCAGTAGGCGCAAATCTCGGTGGAAGCCTCCCCGCAAATACTGCAAGTGAAGATGGCCGGGTTGACGGTCATTGATGCACCGCCTTGCGTTTGGGCGAAGTTTGTTTGAACAGCGCTGCGCGGCAACTCTGGGCTTCGCGGTCGGCGATCGCGAATTCCTGCTCGTTCTGCGCTGCCAGATCCTGCAGATATTGGCGCAGATGATCTCGATTGGTACTGTTTTCGTTCACCACCAGTTGCAATTGTCTCGCCAGGCCGGGGCTCTGATACTTCTGCAGACCCTGGATCAGCGAGCCCAGCGTCGATTCCATGGCCTGCATGCGGAAGTAGGTGTCTAATCCTAGCGTGAGCCGTTCCGGCTGCCGTGAAAATGCCGTGCTGGAATTCAGCAGATAGGTCAGCTCAGCCTGCGCGGCTTTCCATTGCACAACGTACGTTTGCGGGGCCCCCTTGGACACCCAGCCCTCCGGATGCACCTCATTCATCAACGGCGAGAGATGTTGAGCTTGCAGGGACAGGCTGGCCAGAAGCTTCTGGACGTCCCACTCAGTTGCGACGCTCGGATCGGCGGTCTGGGACTGGGCATATCCGAGCGAAGCGGTCAACAAACACAACACAGACACAGACTTCATCCTGACTGTTAGTGTGGCACAGTTCACTCGGGATGAGAGCGTCTGCCGGTTCCTACGGCGGCGGCGCGGCGGTAGGCGTCGAGGTGCCCGGAGGCGGAGGCGTCTTCGGTGGGGGTGGCGGGGCAGTGTTGCCGTTGGACCCGCATCCACCGCAGCCGGGAAGGCCCACTCCATGTCCCGGCCCAGTGACAGCCACCCGATAGGCTGCATCACTTAAACCATGCAGAACGCGCCGCCATACTTCCCCTTTGTCGATCACGCTCTTGGCCAGCGGCGCATCCCGGTAAACACGCAGCGTTTCGCCCGCGTTCACGACCCTGGGAGCGCCCGGCTTCAGCGCGTGGCGAACCTCGACGGAGCCTTCCTCGACCGAAACCACCGTGGTCTGATCATCGTCGTCGACGCTGACATCGAACGTGGTCCCGCGAACGGAAATGACCGCGGTCGGGGTCATAATCCGGTTGGGGTTCGGCTGCCCGCCCCACCGCTGGATGTGTATTTTGACCCGGCCGACGAACATGTCCAACAGATCGCGCAAGCTGCCCGGGTTCTTGCGGAAGATGATGTTCGAGCTCGGGTAGACCTCAAAAGAGCTTCCGTCTGAGGTCTCGAAACGGGCAAACCCGTCCGGACCGGTGATGATCACCTGCTGGGCCTGTACGAAATCCCCCACATTCAGCGCCCAGGGCTGCGAATCCTTCAGGACGGAAACCTGGCCGCTCAGCGAAACCACTTTGGCGGCAGCTTCCTGAGAAGACGGGAACAACTGAGCGAAACACACCGGCGCAGCTAGGGCGGCTACCAGCGTGCTTACCAGGCTATAGATGCCCCTTCTCCTCATAAAGAAACAGACGAAACTAGCCGATCCCACACTAAAGTACTATGTGGAGTATTACTAACCTTGCCAGTGACAAACTAGTCTACCATCAAAAGTGCGTAGCAAAAAGATGTCCGTTTGCAAATGCCGTAACCAACTGGCTTAAATTCAGTCTCTTCGAAGGGATCGGCTGGTTGAAGAGGATACAATAGACTCGTTCTATGTGTCGTAGCGCCACAATCCGGGCAGTAACCTTTACAGGGTTTCTGGCCCTGGTGTGTTGGTACGCGGAGGCCCAGCCGGCAGGTAGTATCGGGTGGCGGCGGGTGGGGACCTCGGCGATGGAGGTGGGCCTGCCCGGATTGGCTACCGGTCCGGTGGACCGGGTCTGGTATTCCGACGACGGCTCCCTGCTGTACGCCAGGACAGCGTCCGGCCGGATCTTCCAAACCAAAGACTTCGAGCAATGGCGCTTGACGGACGATCTCAAAATCACCCCTCCGGCGGAACAGTACGCGTCCGAATATCCGGCCCCGGAGCCGTTCTTCAAGCTGGCGAACCAGCCGGCCACGTCAAGCCGCCTGTACGGAATCGGACAGAATGCCTACCGGTCTGACGACGGTGGCCAAAGCTGGGCGAATCTGACAGCCTTCAAAGGACACTCCATCCTGGGCGGGGGGCTGTCTGCGATGGCAGTCTCACCGCGTGACTCCGATGAGGTGGTGGTGGCTTCCAACTGGGGTGTTTGGCGATCGGTGGATGGCGGCCTGTCCTGGAGCGGTTTGAACGATTTCCTGCCCAATCTCCCTTTGCGCCGTTTCCTGGGGCTGCCGAGCGGCACACATGGCGTACGCATGTCCCTGGCGACGAACGGCTATGAGATCGAATGGGCGCCGGGAGAAAAGACGGCCTGGAAGCCAACCGACGGCGCCGAAGCGCAGCGCCAGCAGAATATCCAAGCCGCGCTATCCCAGGTATTGGCCCGCACGATTACCGCGGTGGCCACGGCAAAAGATTACATCTACGCGGGCGATTCCGAGGGACGCCTGCGGGTTTCCTCCGACGCCGGCAACTCCTGGGGAGCTCCTTTCCGCCTGGGTGATTTCGGCCGCGTGGAGGCCATCTGGGTGGACGCGAACGACCCGCGCGTGGCCGTGGCAGCGCTGGGAGCGAGGACCAACGCGCCGGCTAGCCCGGTGAAACCCGCCTATGTCCTTCGAACCATGAACGGCGGCGGATTCTGGGATGACATCACTGCCAACCTTCCGGACACCGCGGCCGCCCACGGCGTGGCTGCCGACCGGGCCAGCGGCGCGGTTTACGTGGCTACCGACGCCGGCGTCTTTTACACCACGACGGATCTGGGCGCCGCCGGCCGGCCTACCGCATGGACATCCTTGAGCCAGGGTCTGCCCGCGGCTTCCGCTACCGATGTGAAGCTGGATGCGGGCGGCAATCAACTGTACGTGGCCATGGAAGGCTACGGAGTATACACCGCCATCGCGCCGCACCGGTTGCGCGATCCCCGCGTCGTGAGTGCCGCCGACTACAGCGCGCGTCCAGCTGCGCCCGGTGCCTTGCTGAGCGTGCTGGGGGCGCATGTGGAATCGGCGCGCAGCGGCGACACCACGGTCCCGGTGTTGGACGCCTCCGAGACCGCGTCGCAGATCCAAGTGCCGTTTGAAGCCAAGGGCAGCACGGTTACGCTGTCGCTGGACGCCCCGGGCGCCGGGGCGCTGACCTTCGGGCTGGCGCTGCAAAACGTTTCGCCGGCGATCTTTGTCGATCCCGAGGGCACGCCTTTGGTACTGGATGCGTCGAGCGGTGTGCTGTTGGACGCCAGCAAACCCGCGCACGCCGGCGCGCGCCTGCAGATTCTCGCCACCGGACTCGGCCGCGTGACGCCGGATTGGCCCACGGGCCTCGCCGCCCCGTTAAACGATCCGCCGCAGGTGGCCGCCACCGTGCACGCCTACCTGGACGGTGCTCCCGTCGATGTGACGCAAGCTACTTTGGCCCCGGGTTATGTGGGCTTTTATCTGATTTCGATTCAACTTCCGCGGATCACCAACACCGGCCCCGCGGAGCTCTATCTGGAGGCGGAGGGACAGCAAAGCAATCGCGTGCGGCTGTATATCCAGCCCTAGCCGTACCCCGCCAACCTATGCTGCGCATTTCACTCTAATGCTTCCAACCTCCTGGCGGCGGCTTCTCAGTCTCATCCGTATCCTGCTCGGCATGAGCTGTCTGGCCATTGAACTGGTCTCGTCCAGCTTTGTGTGGACCGATACCGTCATCCTCTTCGGCGTGTACATCATTTACGCCTGCGTTGCGCTGTTCTGGCGCAGCCTGGAGGATTCCGGCTACCCGACGCTGGCCCTGGTCCTGGATTTCGTGTTCTTTTTCATTTCCGCCATCAGCGGTTCAACCTACAGCTATTGGATCAGCTCGGTGTTTTACGCCTACGTGCTGCTGGTCGCCGTGATGCTGCATCCCTGGTGGAAGACTTTGGCGGTAGCCGGGGCGTCCATTTCTCTGTTGTACGTCGTCCCGACGTTGCATTCGGCCGAAATGCTACGGCCGGCGCTGATCGCGGCCGGTATTTTGGGAAGCGTGCTGGCGATCCAGCGCGAATATCTGGAAGAACGGCTCTCCAACGCGTCCCGCCAGACCGTACTGTACCGCTACGACGCCGAGAAGGCCCGCGAGTCCGAACGGCAGCGCATCGCCGCCGATTTCCACGACGGTCCGCTGCAAAGCTTCATCAGTTTTCAAATGCGGCTGGAGATCATCCGCAAGCTGTTATCGCGCGATTTGACCGCGGCCACCGAGGAGTTGCTGCAACTCCAGGAGCTGTGCAAAGGACAGGTCAACGAACTGCGGGCCTTCGTGCGCAGCATGCGGCCGGTGGACGTGGAGGGCAGCCTGAACGCCACGCTGCGCCGCGTGGTGGAGCAGTTCCAGAAAGACAGCGGCATCCCGGCAACCTTCGTGAGCGCCGAATTCCTGGAGCCGGCCGAGCCCGAGGTTTCGCTCGAGCTGTTACAGATCGTGCGCGAGGCGCTCTACAACGTGCAGAAACATTCCAAAGCCTCGCGCGTGGCGGTGACCATCGCCAAATCGGAAACCGGCCTGGAGATTCAGGTGGAAGATAACGGCCATGGCTTCCCGTTCAGCGGCCGCTACACGCTGGATGAGCTGGAGCTGCTGCGCCTGGGGCCCATGAGCATCAAACGCCGCGTGCGCACGCTGGGCGGCGATATGGTGCTGGACTCCAAGCCCGGCCAAGGGGCGGGGCTGAAGATACGGTTAGCAACGTGAGGCGCCGCGCGCCCCTAGTTGCGCTGCTGGGGGTTGGCCTGCTCGGTGCGTGCGGGAAATATCGAGACTTTACTCTTCCCGAACAAGGTGGCGGAGCGTCAGTCCAGTGGCATTGGCTGGCGCGCGGGGAACCGGTGATGTCGCGCGGCGGCGCCGGCGACTGGGACGCCGTGGATGTCTTGAACCCTTCCGTCATCCGCCAGGGCGACGCTTACTACAACTTCTATTCCGGATTCGACGGTAAGACCTGGCACACCGGCCTCGCGGTCTCCCCCGATGGCATCGCCTGGCACAAAGAAGGCAAGATTCTGTCGCCTGAGCCAGGTACATGGGAAGACGGCACCATCGCCGCCAACGGATC
>DATJNO010000121.1:0-13790 GCA_035508055.1 Bryobacteraceae bacterium
TGGTCTCAACTGTTCTTTCCGACCTTCATGGGTACGGCACAGGAGCAACTAGCAATTGTTCAAGCTGGGAATCCAAACCACACAGTGCCGCCGATAAGTCCCCCACTAACACCCGGCGTGCTCGCACCCGGAACCGAGGAGCAGTTCGAGAATTTGCTGAAATCGATTGGTTTCGCAATTGGATCCAGCGCAGCGCATGAGACTGGACACCAACTTACTCTTCCCCTCATGGATTGCAACAAATCCAACCTAATACCGAACTGTCCTAAAGAAGTCAATCAGAATGGCATCAATCAGAACGGTATGGTCTATGAGGATGGGTACGCTGACTATTGGTTTTTTGGCACTATTCCGGGACAGCCGGCTATTAACTGGCTGTCGGAGAACCAGTGCGTTCTTGCGGCATTCCTTTCCAGTGACAAGAAAAAGTATCTGCAGTGTCTTAACCAATGACAGCCATCAAGCTCATTCGATGGACTTACGAGATTTTTGTTTGTCTGTACTAGCCTGCTCTTCCGAACCAGAGCCTCGCTGACCGGAGGAAACTGGCTGCTGGACAAGATTGATCGGTCAGTTATTGAAGACAGGTATCGTACAACGCATTTTCTTTCTGGTTTGTTTCACGCCAACATTCAATTGTTCCACGTAGAGTGGTTCGCGTTGACTTTGATAGCATTCGCCTGCGTTCGATTGCTTAGCCAGGTCAAACGGATGGACCGCGCGTTGCCAGTAGTAAGTCTTTGTCTTACGCTGGCAGGCCCATTGTATTTCAGTCCTGGCGTATCTTCCGAATGGGGCGATTCGCTACCGCGCGTCTTGCTATTGTGCCTTGAAATTGTGGCGATGATGGTCATCCTCATCCGTTACGGGCGTCGAATTTCGGTCACCACCACCAGCCTCTGCCTGATAGCTGTCGCCTCGCACTTCTGTCTCTGGGGTTGGGTCATGGAGAGCAAGTTCGACCACCGGTACGCTCGGCCGACGCTGATTAGCTTTCTCATCCTCCCCCTTTGTACCGTCTTGTTGTGCGGCATCTATGTCCGCCTGTCGCCGCCAAGAACTGCCGTTTCATCGCACCGATGAGACGTGTGTGTTACCGGTTTTGGAGCGTCGCAAAGGAGGCGGGAGTGTCTTGCTGGACACCATGAATGGTCTCGTAACGAGCTGGGACGGCACGCAGCATTGTGGCGACGGTCGCTTCTGGGCCCGTCTCCGGCGTTTGGCGCATGCAGCAAAATGGCCAATCCAGCAATGCCGTGCCCTTCATGGTAACCGGTAGTGACAGCGCCATTTGCATCGTACCCACGGTGCTCCAATTGGTAGTGGGCGATACGCATACGATTCAGGCGCTTAGTTGAGCGCACGTTTTTGGCCTTGCACTGTAGTGGCGGGGTAACAGTTCGCCGACCAGGGCGCTGGCTTTCATTACTGCTCGAGGATGGCCGACAGCCCGTCCTGGAGTAGACTCCGAAACGGGCTGCGGGCCTGGTAACTAAAGAACCGTTAGTGTCTCAGCTGCGTCGTGATGTGACCCGTTTCGTACACTTCGCAAAACGAGCGCTCCGGAATAATTCCGTCGCCGCGGCCGGGCCGCAGGATTCGCGTCGGCATCACCCAGGGCTCGATGAACGAATCCGGATCATCGATCGTCATGTCGTAGTGGAGTTCATTTCCAACGCGCGTGAGCTTCTCGATGATGTGCATGTCAGCCGAGTGGAAGAGGCCACCTCGTCCCAACCACGTCGTATCGGTGAACGAAGTGGAGTCAATGACGAGCGTATCGCCTTCCCATTTACCGATGCTGTACCCAAAGTAGGTTGCTTCCAGCTCTTTCTCCGGAATACGGGCGCGTCCATCGGTCGGGATGTCGCGGAATTCCGTGTTTCCACCGCCGTAATCGGCGTACTGCCCGTAGAAGAAGATTACGTCTTTGTCGGTTTGGATGATCCGACGGGGCGTGCCCTGGCGCGGGAGTCCCAGCGGCTGACAGGTCATGACTGGATCGTCTTTGTTGGTCCACTGATCGAGTTCCTGAATCTTGTCCCAATACTGGGGTTTGTAAAGGGGACGACTCGGCCCAAACCGCGAGGGCGAGATCCACTCATAATCCACCCAGAAGTTGTCTTGTGCGACTTTGCAGCCGGTCTCGGGGTTGATTCCCCCACCCTTCACCTGCGTCGGACCACATCGGCGGTTCCCACTACCTGTAACTGGAAGAGGGGCGAAACCCCAGACCCCGCTCAAATCCGGGTGACCATCGGGCATGCGTGGGGTTACGGCGGCTGCTTCGGTTCGCTTCGGTGCGTCGACATTCAGAGTCCAGTTGGGAGGCTGATTGGTTGGCTGGATCGCCGCCTTCACGCTTGCCGGAACCGGCATCACAACGTACATCTGTCCCGTTTCCGTAACCGTCGTCGTAATGTCGCGGACGACGGCGCCGTTTTTGCGTTCCGTCATCTTGCCCGCGTAAAACGCCTCGGCCGGGTTGAGCGGATTGTTCCAGTCTCGATAGTCGCTGTAGGTGAACTCGGTGGTGTTCGAGCCTTGTTTCACCACCACGCGTTCGGCCATAAACTTATCGTTGAGCGTCGCGGTCGCAATTGCATTAGGGACGCCCGGAATCGGGAACGTCACCATAGGTTTTCCGTCTTCCCAGACCACAGAGGTCTTGCCGGCCATCGAGACGCCGGCAGGCACCCGTTGCGGCCTGGGCGCCATTTCCGGTGGATCACTGATCCCCGCCATCGCGCCCTTGAACGCACCCTGCGGGCTGGCCCACAGGCGAATCATCCGCTCCTGTACGGTTGCGGGCATCGGCGTCGCCTTACCTTTACCGGGGACGAGTTCGGCGCCAGGAATGTCTTCGTTCCAGGCATATGCTCCACTGAGGACTTCGATATTGGAGCACGACTGGCCATTGGGCCGAGTGCCGGTGTACTGAATCCGCTCGCCTGACGTCTGGTAGCTGATGCTGGTTCGATACTTGGTGACATTGCAGGGCTGCCCGTCCACTTGAATGGTGCCCTTGCCCTGGTATTCGAGCGACATAATCAGGTCCCGCTCCTCGCTGCTTCGGAGCATGCCCATATACCAGGCCCAATTAAAAAGGACTGATTTCAGGTCCTTCGCGCCGGGTGCTGGGGTGTACAGAGGGACGCGTGGACCGAAGAAGCCCTCACCACCTCCTCCGCCGCGGCCACCCTGAGCCGGCCCTGCAGGGGCAGCGCCTCCTTTTTCTTGTGCAAAGGCCGAGGACGGTACGCTGATCGTCAGGGCGATTGCGATCGCGACACTTGTCCCAAAGATCTTTCGTAGAACAGCCATGATGATCTCCCTTCTTGGTTTATTCGTTCCTGTTACCGGCGGAGATCTGGATCACGCGCTCGTCCGGCATGATCACCCTGAGGAAACCCAGCGGACTGCCGTCCCGCGCCGGCAAAAACTTCACTTGAATCTGCAGAGTCGCATCATTTCTTAGCTTCGGCACCTAGAGACCTTATTTCCGCTTCGACTCATATCCGAGACGATCAAGAATATCATGGCATTGGCGTGAATGGGTGTGGCAGATCACCCCGCCCTGCCTTTCGTCCCAGGGCTAATGCCGCGTGACCCAGCCGGATATGCTAGTCACGTGGACAAATACGAATGAGCATTACGCGAGCCTTGGTCCTCGCGGGAGGCGGATTTGCCGCGAGCGCGTGGGAGATCGGTCTCATTACCGGGCTGGCCGAAATGGGCGTCGACGTTCGAAACGCCGATCTTTTCGTGGGCACTTCTGCGGGAGCCAGGGTGGCCCTGCATCTCACCAGCGGGGCCGCGCTCGAGGAGATATACCAACGGCGAGCAAGCCCAACTTGGCGGACGGGTGAACGCCCCCCAAGCATCGACTGGGTAAAGATTCGGGCCGACATCGCTCGGGCGAAACAAGCGGGTGGAAGCCCAACTGAAATCCTGCAGCGACTCGGAGCGCTGGCTCTGGCGAGCGCCGTGGGAAAAGGTTCGGATCGACGGCCGACGGTGGCGAATCAACTTCCAATCGAGGCCTGGCCGGAACCAAGAGTGCTGCTGGCCGCGGTGAATGCCGAAACGGGCGAGCGACACGCGTTCGACCGCGACAGCGGCATCGATCTGGTCGACGCGGTAATCGCCACCACTGCCTCCATCGGCTGGCCGCCAACGTTGTTTCAGGGGCATCACTATATCGATGGTGGTTTTTATTCCTCGGACAATGCGGACCTGGCCGCAGGCTTCGACCGCGTGATGGTCCTTGCCCTTCGAACGGGCGCGGCCTTTCCGGCCTTTCCTTCCATAAGTGTGGTCTCGCTGGATACGGCCGTAAAGGCGCTTCGGCACGGCGGAGCACGCGTAAATGTCGTACATCCCGATGAAGATGCCATAGCCGCGCTCTCGTCTGGGGGTCTGATGAACCCGGCGATATCGGCACCCGCAGCGGCCGCGGGGCGCTCGCAAGGCCGGCGCATAGCGGAAAGCATTTCGTCGTTCTGGCCGTAGAGAGCGGCGCTGCGTGGAGGCGTCGGAAATCTGCGGAGCGGACGCTACTCCCACCCTCCGTTGCGCTTCTCAAAAGGAAGGATTCTCATGAATGCTTCCACAGCATGAATTTTGCCGTCGTAGACCTTAAACGATTCCCACACCGTGAGCTGGTCACCGCCGCGCTCGCGCGCGCCCCAAGCCATGCGCAGCCAGACGATGCCCATGCGCTCATCGACGGCGGCGACGCGGGTTTGCACGTCACCGAGGCGATTGAAGATCGCCAGCGATTGTGTCGCGATATTCTGGCAGCCAGGGGCAAACTTGCAGCCGGGACCTGCCATCAGCTGGCCGTTTTCGTAACGATAGGCATCCGGCGCAAATGGGGCGTCCACCGCGGCGAAAGTCTTGGCGGCGTTGAGTCCAGCCGGGTAATGCAGCGCCGCCTGGATGGCCTGCTCGCGGGTCGCAAGCTGTTCGGGACGCGGCGCGTAGTTCATCACTTCGCTTGCCGCGCTAAGACCGTCGATGTTGAAGATAAGCCCCTCTGCCGCGCTGCGCGTGGCCACGAGTTCGATCTCGGTCAACTTGTCCGCGACGACCTTCAGCCGCACCACCAGTAGCACGGGCGCTCCGCTCTCCTCCACCACGACGTCGGCGCCTGCGACGCCCGCGCGCTCGTCGATGATATCCTGGCGATACCCGCGCAGGCGCGTCACCGTCCTGACCAGACCGACTTTTGCGAGCGGCTTCTCGACGGCGTCTTCGGTCACCCGGAACGTGTCGGCAACGGGTAATTTGCTCACGTCGTGCTTCAGGAAGGCATAGAGCAGCTGCGTGACCTGGCCGCGCAGACATTCGCGGTCGCACGTGATCGCGGATTGCGCCGCATTCGCGGCGCCGCCCCACATGCCACCCCCCAGCAGCAATCCAAGTATCATCTTGTTCTTCATCGTTGTTCCCCTCACTGGAGTCGATATTCGGAATCCTTCGATAATTCAATCATGCCAGTGATGGAGGCGGTGTGCCCTCCCTTGCGGGGGTCTAACTTCCAAGCCCGCAACCGGAGGACGTTCGCTACTACCTCGAAGGTGGCGTTATCGGTAAGAGCCCGCCCGGCTCAACAAAAAGTCTACAATCTCTTAGCGGTGACGACTGTCCTGATGAACCACAAGAAACCATCGATTGCAATCATTGGCGCGGGTATGGGCGGACTCGCCGCGGCGGGCACGCTTCGCAGGGCGGGCTTTGAGATCCAGGTGTACGAACAGGCGCCGCATTTTGAGCGAATCGGCGCGGGCATCCAGATGATGCCCAATTCGATGAAGGTGCTGCGCCGGCTGGGCATCGAGGAGCGCTTGCGCGAAACCTCCTTCATGCCCTATTCGCATCTGAACCGCGTGTGGGACACCGGGGAAGTGATGCGCGAGCTGCCCATGCCGGAGACTCTTTTCGGTGCGCCCTATCTGTGTATGCATCGCGCCGACCTGCATACCGCGCTGGCTTCGGTGGTGCCTGCGGAGTCCATCCATCTGAACAAGAAGCTGACCGGCCTGGATCAAAAAGAAACGCAAGTCACGCTGTCTTTTGCGGATGGCTCGAAAGCGACAGCGGAAGCCGTGATTGGCGCGGACGGAGTCCACTCACTGGTGCGCGGCATCGTGGCGGGGCCGGATGCGCCCATTCATAAAGGCCGCATCGCTTATCGGGCCAACTTCTCTTCCGCGTTGTTGAAGGGCCGGGATATCGGGCCGTCCCGCACGAAATGGTGGGGCATAGACCGCCACATCGTGATTTACTACACGAAGAGCGATCGCAGCGAGATCTATTTCGTCACCAGCGTGCCCGAGCCGGCGGAGTGGCTGACGCGCGAATCCTGGTCGGCGAAGGGTGACGTCCACGAGCTGCGCGCGGAATACGAGGGTTTCCATGCTGATGTTCGCGCGGTACTGGAGGCCTGCCCGGATTGCCACAAGTGGGCGATTCTGGAGCGTGAACCATTGCCCCGCTGGAGCGATGGGAACGTGGGCCTGCTGGGCGACGCCTGCCATCCCATGACGCCCTACATGGCGCAGGGAGCGGCAACTGCTATCGAGGATGCGGCGATTCTGGCGCGCTGTTTCGAGGAGAGCCGCGGCGAAGACATCCCCGGCGCCTTCCAACTCTACGAAGCCAATCGCAAGCCGCGAACCTCACGGATTCAAGCCATCTCCAGCGCCAACACGTGGATGAGAGGCGGCGACGATGACACCACCTGGCTGTATGGATACGATGCCTGGAACGTCCCGTTAACGCCCGTGGCGCAGGCGGTCTGATCTTCCAGGGCTGACGATGACAGGTTTCTTTCAAACGCAGGACGGATGCGCGATCGGCTACACCTTGCAGGCCGCGCACGCCGCCAACGCTCCCCGCCTGGCGCTGATTCATTCGCTGGCGCTCGATCGCACGATTTGGGACGGAGTGGTTCGGGAACTGGACAGCGAGGCGCATCTGCTGGCTTACGACTGCCGCGGGCATGGAAAATCCGGAAGGTCCGGCGGCCCTTATTCGGTGGAGCAGTTCGCGAGTGACCTGGCGGAGCTGTTGGATCACGTCCAGTGGCCTTCGGCCGCGGTTGCGGGGTGCTCGCTGGGGGGATGCGTGGCGCAGGCGTTCGGGGGATTGTATCCGGCGCGAGCAGCGGCGCTCGGTTTGATCGACACCACGGCGTGGTACGGGGCGGATGCTCCGCGGCAGTGGCGCGAACGGGCCGCCAAAGCGCAAGCCGGCGGGCTCGGCGGGATGGTGGATTTTCAAGTCTCGCGATGGTTCAGCGACCGGTTCCGTGCCGAGCGCCCGGACCTGGCCGAAGCCGCGACGCGCGTATTTCTGGCGACGGACCGGGAGGCGTACGCGTCCACGTGCATCCTGCTGGGTGACGCGGATGTGCGCCGGTTTCAGGCGGGTATGAAAATGCCGGTGTCCGTAATTGTTGGTGAGGAAGACTATGCGACGCCTGTCGCGATGGCGCGCCAGATCCACGAATCGGTTGAGGGATCGACGCTGACGATTCTACCCGGGGCGCGGCATCTGACGCCGATCGAGAAACCGGATCGCATTGCAGCAGAATTGCGGTCGCTGCTGGCGCGCATGGCGGCGGTAGCGTGAGCACGCCGGAGAGTGCGTCCGCCGAGATCATGGAACGAGCCAACGCTGCTGCCTTGCTGGCGCGGATGGAGGGCGTGCCGTTTACGTGGTGGCACGCCAAAGCGCGCCTGGTGATGGGCAGCGCAACGTTCTTCGACGCCTTCAACGCGCTATCGCTCGCGTTTGCGCTTCCAATCCTGATTCGCGCCTGGCACATCACGCCGGCCGAGAGCGGTGTGTTAATCGGCGCGTCCTACGTCGGCCAACTCGCGGGCGCGCTGATCTTCAGTTGGCTCGCCGAACGCCGCGGACGCATTCCCAGTGCGGTTTCCTCGGTGGCGCTCATGTCGGTGATGAGCCTGGCTTGTATATTTGCGGGCAACTTCACGGCGCTCCTGGTGTGCCGGCTGATCCAAGGCATTGGCGTGGGTGGCGAGATGCCGGTGGCCGCGACCTATATCAGCGAACTGTCCCAAGCGCGCGGGCGCGGACGGTTTTTTCTCCTGTATGAAATGATTTTCCCGGTCGGTTTGATGGCCACCGGGCAGATCGGCGCGGTCGCAGTTCCGCTGTGGGGCTGGCAGGTCATGTTCGTTCTGGCCGGGATTCCGGGGCTGATCATCGCGTACCTGCTGGCGCGCCTACCGGAATCGCCGCGCTGGCTGATCGCCCACGGCAGGTTCCGCGAAGCCGAACGCGTTGTGGAACAAGTGGAGGCGTCGACAGCCAAACGAGTGTCATTACCGGATGATTCCCCGCGAAGCATGGTTCCCTTGCACGAGCGCGCACGTTGGCGCGAGGTGCTATCGCCCGTCTATCGCAGCCGGACCCTGATCGCCTGGCCGCTGTGGTTCTGTGCTTATTTTGTCTCCAACAGCCTGAACAACTGGATGCCCAGCTTGTACAGCACCGTGTATCATCTGGGCCTGCGAGAATCGTTGCGTGCGGCGTCCCTGCTCAATGTGGCCCAGGTCGCCGTGCTGCTGGTGTGCGCTTTCGCGATCGATCGAGTAGGACGGCGGAATTGGACGTCAGCGAGTTTCAGTGTGGGCGCGGTGCTGCTGTTGATCCTCGGATTTGGACCGGCGGCCAGCGCTTCGCGCGTCATGATTCTCGGCACGTTGACCTATGGCGTCATCGGCTCGGCGAACGCCGTGCTGTATCTCTACACGCCGGAGATTTACCCGACGCGCATGCGAGCGATTGGAACCGGCCTCAGCACCTCGTGGCTCCGCGTCGCATCCGCAATCGGGCCGGCGGTCGTAGGGATCCTGGTCGGCGCGAAAGGCATCGGACCGGTCTTCTGGATGTTCGCGGCGGTGGCGCTGGTGGGCGCGGTAGCCGCGCTGGGCATGCTTGAAACGCGCAATCGCAGGTTGGAAGATATCGCACCATAATCGGCCCTGTGACGATCCTGTTCGACAGGGTGACCATTTCTGATCACAAGTGACGCTTCGAGTACGCCCTCGATACGCGGCATCTGCGTTTCGTGCCTACCTTGGCGCCAACGCCGCGATCTGGCAATTCGCTTGCACGTGCCCGATTGGGAGCGCGTCAAAGTAGTGAGAGCGGAAGGCGGCGCAGGGCGTGCTTTGGCCACTGGCGCAACGGCTACGCGTAGCGCAGCAGCGCTTTGAAACCGTAATCCATGTGCATCTGGATATGGCAGTGAAAGAAGGTGGCGCCCGGCTGGTCCGCGGTGAAGTCCACGCTGGCGCGGCCATAGGTGGGTACGACAACCGTGTCTTTGATGACGCCGGATGTAGCTTTGCCGTAAATCCCGGCGATCTCCAATTGGTGCCGGTGCAGGTGCAGCGGATGCGCGTCGTCGGTGCGGTTGTGATAGGTCAGCCGGTAGCGCGCGCCGTGCTGGAGCAGGAACTCCTGATCGTGCGGATACTCTTTGCCGTTTACCGTGAAGCTGTTGAATTTGCCGGCGCCCCGCGGCACTTTTTCGAACACCATGTCCAGCTTCTCGGATGGCTCCGGTTGCGAAGACGGTTTGCCGAAGATGGTGTAGTCCCAATTCGATTTGGGCGCCGCTATCCACTGCGGCGTGCGGTGTTGATTGGCGTATTCGATAACGATGCCTAATCCGCCTTCGCGAACCATATCCTCCGGCGCGCCCATGATCCACACGCCGGGCTGGTTCATCTCGACGATGGCGTCGATGCGCTCGCCAGGACCCAGCATCAGAACGTCGACGGACGCGGGCGTCGGGACCGGGTTGCCGTCCAGCGCGATCACATTGAACTTGTGGCCGGGCAGCGCGAGATGCCGGTTCTCGATGGCGCTGGCATTGAGGAAATGAAATAGCACGCGTTCCCCGGGCTTCACGCGGACCGGTTCGCCCGCGCCGAGCGCTTTGTCGTTGATCGAAAAGATGTCGGCCGCTACTTCCATGCCGGGCTGCCGCGTATCCAGCACCGCCGGCTTTTCCGGCTGCGCACCGGTGGGATCGAGGTCGTCGTTGTCCATCGCTTGATTGGTGAAATAAGGCTCCCAATCGCGCAGCGCGAGATAGTACTCCTGATCGAAGTTGCCGGCGTTATTCGCTCCCTCGATGACCAGGAAGCCGAACATTCCGGTGTAGCTACCGCGATGCAGATCGTCCATCGCCATGGTGTGGGTGTGATACCAGCGCGTGCCGGCCGGCTTGGGCGTGAATTGATAGCTGCGGCTTCCGTGCGCGGGAACCACCGGAGTGCCTTCTTCCTCGGCGCCGTCCACTTCGGGTGGGATCAGCAGGCCGTGGAAATGGACGTACTCCGGCACGTCCGTCTTGTTGACGACGTGGACAGTGACAGGCACACCTTCCTTCATCCGCAGCAGCGGTCCGGGCGATGTGCCGTTGTAGCCGATGGTGCTCAGGATGCGATTGGGCGCGAGTTCGACGGTGACCGGCGCGATCTCGAGCGTGAAATCGGTCTTTGCGACGTCGGCTGACGCGGTGGGCGCGAGGAAGGATTGCGGTTGCTGGCCCAGCAGCGGGGCGGTCGCGGCCGCCAGGCCGGCAATTTTCAGAAAGTCACGACGGTACATCGCAAACGACCATGGTACCGCCCGGGCCACGGGGGCAGTCAAACAGGCTGTAAGGGATCCAAGAGGTGTATATTATGGTCGCTGCTCAAGGTCTTTCTGGCTGAGCGGCTGGCGCAGGAGCGCCGAGCGCCATCCCGTTAAGCGGGGTTGCGCGCACCCGGAGCGCTCCCGGGGACATCACCGTTTTGATACGCTGAGTCCAGTTCGAGGCAACAACCAATGAAGCTGGCGCGATTACCGCTACTTTTGCTCAGCGTCTCATTGTTCGCGTTCCAGTTTGGCGGCTTCCGCGGGCGGCGCATGTATTACGAAGACGGACCGAGCGTGCCGTCGGAGTTTTATTGGACGCGCTTGCAGTACAACTCCGGCTCCTCCGATAACAGCCGCTACGGGTTTCGCTTCTTTGGCGGCGGTTGGTACCGCGATTTTCCGAAGGCGGATAACGATTGCCTGATCGCTCTGCGGCGGCTCACTCGCATCAATTCGCCCTCGCCGTTGAATGTCGCCGATCTCGATAGCGATCACCTCTTCGACTACCCCTGGATTTACGCCGTCGACGTGAACACCTGGACCTTCACCGACGCCGAGGCCAAGCGCCTGCACGATTATCTGTACAAGGGTGGCTTCCTGATGGTGGACGACTTTCACGGCACCGAGGACTGGGAGCATTTCATGGCCGGCATGCGCCAGGTGATTCCCGACCGGCCCGTCGAGGACCTGAAGGATCAGGACGAGATTTACCACGTTCTTTATGACATCAACGAGAAATTTCAGATCCCGAGCGAGGTCTACGTCAACACCGGTCGAACCTATGAAAAGGACGGTTACGTGCCCAAGTGGCGCGCCATCCGCAATGACCGCGGGCGCATCATGGTGGCCATCTGCGCGAACATGCACCTCGGCGATGCCTGGGAGTGGGCCGACAGCCCCGAGTACCCGGAGAAATTTTCCGGCCTTGCTTTTCGCATCGTGCTGAACTACATCACCTACTCGATGACGCATTAAAGATGACCGGGCGGTTCCTGCTATACTCGCCGATCAGCCCCAGCTTCGATGTTCGAATTTTTCTTTAAGTACCCGCGTTCGGTTTATGAGCGCGGCCAGATCGCCCTTTTGGGAGCGTGGCCCACTTGGGTGCTGCTTGTACTCATCGTAGTCGCGGCGGCGGTTCTTGCCTGGCTGATCCGGTCGCGCTTGTCCGAAGCTGCTCCGGTGATGCGCAGCTGGCGCGCCGGAGTGATCTGGGGCCTGCAGACGATTCTGGCCGCGACGCTGTTGGTGCTGTTGTGGCAGCCCTCTATCACCATCGCGCAGTTGAAGCCGCAACAAAACATCATCGCCGTGCTGGTGGATGACTCGCGTAGCATGGGCATTGCCGAAAACGGCGTGTCGCGCGAGGCCCAAGCCGTGAAGGCGCTCGACAGCGGCGTGCTCGCCAGTCTCAACCGCAATTTTCAAACGCGTCTGTATCGCTTCGACGATGCGCCCACGCGGATCGACAAGCTCACGGACCTGAAACCGGCGGCGCCCTCCACTCGCATCGGCGACAGCCTGAAGCGGCTGAGCGCGGAAACCTCCGACTTGCCGATTGGCGCGGTGGTGCTGCTGAGCGACGGCAGCGACAACTCCGGCGGCATCAGCGCGGACGCCATGAACGCACTGCGCGCGCGCCACATTCCCGTCCATACCGTCGGCTTTGGGCGCGAGCGCGCCAGGCACGATGTGGAGCTGGACACCGCCGAGATTGCGCCCCGCGCCTTAGCCGATTCGCGGCTGGCCGCCCGCATTACGCTGCATCAGCGCGGCTACGCCGGCTCGAAACTCAACCTCACGGTGCGCGACGTCACCGATGGCAAAGGGAGAATCCTCGCCGCCCGCACTGTCACTCTTGGCTCTGACGGCAACTCGCAAACCGAGACGGTGATGTTAGATGTCGGTGGCGCCGGCGCAAGAACGCTGCAAATCATCGCCAATCCGTTACCTGGCGAGGAGAACACCGCCAACAATACCTTGACGCGCGTAGTAAATGTCGGTTCGGACGCACGCCGCCTCCTCTACATCGAGGGCGAGCCGCGTTGGGAGTACAAATTCATCCGCCAAGCTGAGGAGGGCGACCGTCTGGTGCAGATCGTGTCCATGGTGCGCACCAGCGAGAACAAAATCTATCGCCAGGGTATCGCGAATCCGCAGGAACTGGCCGCCGGATTTCCTTCCCGCGCGGAGGATCTGTTCGGTTATCAGGGACTCATCATTGGTTCGGTGGAAGCGGCCTATTTCACGCCTGCCCAGCAGGAACTGATTCACGAGTTTGTGGATCGCCGCGGCGGCGGCCTGCTACTGCTGGGTGGGCAATTCTCGCTGGCCGATGGCGGCTGGAACGCCACAAATTTAACCGACCTGTTTCCGACCACCCTGCCCAATCAACCCAACACATTTCATCGCGAGGCCGATCCGAGGAACGGAACCACCCACACCTTCGCCGAACTGGCGCCCGCCGGAGCGGACAGCGTCATTACGCGACTGGTGGACGACCCCGCCGCGAACGCCGCCAAGTGGAAGAAGCTTCCTTACCTGATGGATTACGAAGATCCCGGCACTCCCAAGCCCGGTGCGACCGTTCTGGCCAACATGATCACGCCCGAAGGCCGAAAGCTTCCACTGCTGATCACGGAAAATTTCGGCCGGGGCCGCACGGCGATCCTGGCTACTGGAGGCTCCTGGCGCTGGCAGATGAGTTTGCCTTTGGGCGACACGGCGCACGATCTGTTCTGGCAGCAGCTCCTGCGGTGGTTGGTTTCCGATACGCCGGGTCATGTGAAGGTGTCGGTGCCTGCTCAGGTGCTGCTCGACAATGGAGCGATCACTTTCACCGCCGACGTTCGCGACCCGCAGTATCATCCCGCGCCGGATGCCAAAGTCGAAGCACACATTCTAGGCCCCAGCGGAGTCAGCGCGCTGGTCGAGATGGCGCCGGTGCCCGATAGTCCCGGCCAGTTCCAAGCCAGTTGGTCCGCTCCTAAGCCTGGCGCTTACCTGACCGAAGTCACGGCGCAACGCGCGGATTCCGCGACCGGCAAGGTCGCCGAACTGGGCCGCGACGTTCTCACCTTTCAGCGCCTGGACGGAGTAGC
>DATJNO010000122.1:0-34876 GCA_035508055.1 Bryobacteraceae bacterium
GGCCAAGAGCGTGGCAATCACGTTCTGCGGAAAACGTGAGAACCACGTAAGCGGTGAATCCCAGCAGAACAGCTGCTGCCAAATGTACAGACTGTAGGACAGTTGCCCGACCCAAACCACAGGCCCCCAGTTCAGCACTCCGCCCGGGTGTTCTACCGCGTAGTTGATGAACAGGGCGACTAGTAAGTACGCGAAGATTACGCCGTGGCGCAGTGGCGCCAACACGATCAAGGCCCCGACGGCGGACAGCGGGAACCAACGTGCCTGGAGCCAGGGAGCTCGCAGGTATCTCAACAGCTTGTCATCATTCCGCAAGAGCGCGAGGCAGCAGCCGATCAGGAGCGGTTCGTACATTTGATCGAAGCGCATGTGGTTGAGGAACTGCGGTCCTCCGGCAAGACGATAACTGATCCAGTGCCAAAACGGTGAAACCAGCAACAGACCGATGGCGAACCTCAGCCTTGTTCGGCGGGAACCCAGCAGGACCAGCAGGAAGGGCCAGAGAAGGTAGAACTGTTCCTCCAGCGAGAGGGACCAGAAGTGAGCAGTCTCGGGATTTCCGGGGGACACATTCCGCAGGAAAAATAAGGACGCAAAAAAATCCGGCGAGTTAACGGTTACAAGACCGATCGCGGACAAAACCAGGAGCATCGTCAGATAGGTCAAAGCGGGCGGAAGGATTCGCAGAGCGCGGCGCGTATAGAATGCGCGGAGGCTGATGGACCCATACCGGGCTTCTTCCGTGCAGAGAAGCCAGGTAATCAGGAATCCGGAGAGAACGAAGAAGATGTCCACGCCGAACGCTCCGAATTCCATGGAGGGCTGGCCAGCAGCCGACGTACTCACATGGAACAGGATGACCAGCGCGACGGAGACGGCACGAATTCCGTCGAGTCCTGGCAGTCGCATAGCGTCGATTCCGGAGGCGCCATCCTAATCGCCTGGATGGCGTACCTGGTAGACGCGGAACGCGTCGTGAATTAACGGGAGATAACCGTTATGAAGGAATTGAAAGGGTTACTTGGCAGGGGCCGCAACCATGAATGGCCTCAAGGTTAACGGCAACGTGAAACGTACTGCTTCGGGCGCTTCACAGATCGTGTCGCTGCATTGCTGAAAACGGACTTGGCCGGACAGCGTGACGGGACCGGCGTCGAGTGGAAACTTCAACAGCAGCAAGCCGGCGCCGCGAAATGAGCCGCCGTAGACCGGTAGCGTCTCGCCCAGCGCGGCGATGTGCAGCGGCTCGGCGGGCGGCAGGTCGAAGGATTGCTGGATGATCTTCGGGTCGTCGAACGTGACCGACGTGGTGGTATAGGCGGCGGGCAGCGGCGCGCCGTAGATGTGCCAGCCGGGCTGCAGCGTGAATTTCGCCAAGAAGCCGATCTCCTGGCCGGCGAAGGCCTCCGCGCTGGAAAGCCCGATCTCGACCGCCAACGCGCCGCTCTGGATGGTGGACACGGCGGGGTTGCCGCTGACCGCTCCGAATTCCTTCAGAGCGACCGCCGATGCCGTAACCCGATGCTGATAGTTCGGCACGAAAAACCGGCGCGTTACTACGCCATCGGGCGCGACCAGATACTCCACCGGATGCGGAACTCCGTGGGCTCTGAGGCCGGGCGCGATGTTCGTATTCAAAATACCGAAGGCACGGATGACGGCGCTGTCGCGGTCCGAGAGAAGTGGAAAGCCGATACCGTACCGCTCCGCGAAGCCGCGCAAAGTCTCCTGGGAATCATAACTGACGGCCGCGATGCGCACGCCCTGCTGCGCGATCGCCGGGCGCGACTGCTCCAACTCGACCAGTTGGGATCGGCAGTATTGTCACCAATCCGCGCTACGATGAAAAACCAAAAACAGCCCGTTGGGGCCGGCGAGATTGGCGAGCGACCGCGGCTGGCCGTTTTGATCGGGCAGCGTGAAATCCGGAATGCGCCGGCCCGGCTCAGGCCCCGCCGCGTAATGGTCGTTGGTCGCCCAGACGTGGCGGGCGTACAACTCGGCCGGAACCGGCTGCCCGGCCGCGCGCAACCGTCGGAACTCGCGCATGACCGCGGCTTTTTCCGCGAGATCTTCGGGGATTTCGTTCGCCATCGAACCTCAGGGTAACATTCCCAAAGGTTGCGGGCCGAAGCCGGAGTGCTATGGCATGCGCGAAGCCAGGTACGCCGCGATGTCGATCATGTCGTCGTTGGTCAGCTTCGCTACCACGGGTTTCATCAGCTCGGTCCATTCGCCCTTACGTGTGCCCTGCTGCATGTCGTACAACTGGCGCACCAGATAGCTGGGCGAGCGGCCGGCGAGTCCGGGCACGGGGCCCAAACCTTCTAGATTCTCGCCGTGGCACGCGCCGCAGCGCGTGGTCTTGCCGGCGCCGCCCTTGGTCACCAGCGCCTCGCCTTTCTTGACGCTGCCCACCGGCGCATACACGATGAACCCGGAATGATCGTCACGCAGCACTTCGGTTCCTTCCACGTTCACCGGCGTTTCGATGATTCGCTTTCCTAGCGGCTCCGTACCGCCGCCCTCGATCGTCAGGAACATGCCGCCCGCGATGCGCGTCTTCGGGACGGTGTTGGTTTCCATCACCCTCATCCAAGTCGTCCATTTCATCCCGCCGAAGTATTCGGCGGCTTGGCGGATCTCCTCGTCGGTCATATTCTTTGCGAATTGAATCATCAGATTGGTATTGGCCTTGCGCATGTCCGTGCTTTTGCGGTTGCCGTCGCGGAAATCTTTCATCGTCTGGATGAAATAATCCACCGGCAGGCCGGAGACGCCCGCGTTCTCTGGCCGGCCCTTACCGTTCGGGTAGTGACACAGGGAGCAAGCGAACACGTTGGGCTTTTTACCATAGGCGACGACAGGCGGCATGGAAGGATGGTCCTCGGGATACCAGTCGGCCGGGCCGAAACGGTCGGAGATTTGCGCGCGCGTGAACTCACCCTTGCTTCCGGGCAGATGCTTCACGCTGGTGTCCGGCGCGGCAGGAGTTGCCGGCGGCGGAGTTCCGGGCCCGGCGAATCCGTAGGCCCAGTTCGGCAGATCGGCGGCGAAGGCCGTGCCCGCCATCAACAGAGACGCGATTGCGATGCTTACAATTCCGAATTTGTTGCGCATACAGCCTCCTTTTACGGATGGGTCGTGATGCCCGCTCAGTGGGTCGCGGACGAATTCATTACGGATTGCCACTGTTCGCGTGCGTGTTCGACGATCTGCGGGACGTCGCGCTCCAACAGGAAGCGCTGCTTCACCAGTTGGCGCGCGGCTGCTTCCGTCTTCGCCAGGTAGTCCTCTTCGCCGCGGTAGCGCTCCTCGACGGAGAGACGGGGGTCGCCGTTTTTTTCTCGCTCCGCTTTGGTCTTCGCGAACAGAAAGAGCGAACCGATGTTCACCAAAGTGGAATCCGGCGCACCGATCTTGGGCTGGCGCAGGTTCCAGGCCGTGTAGGTTCCCAGCGGGACACTCACCTGCGGCAGGCGCACACCGCTGGTTTCGTTGCCGTCGGCGTCCACCTGCGGGATGAACGTCACGTAGGCCTCGCCCGCCTTCGGCGGCTCAATGGAGATAATGCCTTTGCTCGCGAACTGCGGCCCGAAGTCGAGCGCACGCGGACGGTACAGCTGCGCGAGCGGCCGGACACCCGGTATCTTCGGGAACTTCCAGGCAGGCAAATCCACCAATTCGCCGCGCGACAGGCTGGGATAGCGCGAGGGCGGCGGCTCCGTTCCTTGGGTGACCCAATCGTTCATGGCCAGCAGGATGGCGTTCATGAACCAGCGCACTTCCATGTTGTTCACCGGATACTGCACCAGCGGCGCGGACCTCTCGCCCCCGGTAACGTGCTGCATCCCCGCCAGGACGTAGATGCGGGCGTCCGCGGGCGGGGGCACATCGCGCTTTCCGTCGAGCGACGTGTGGACCAGGGATCCGGCGGAATTCCAGTACTCGTTGGAATTGTTCGAAAGGATCAGTTTGGGCGCGACGCCGGCGCGGCGCGACTTCTCCAGAAGCCCGGCGGGAGTGAACGGCGGCAGGTCCGTGGGATAAAACCAGCGCGTCCGGGAGGGCTGCGCAAAGCGCACGTTGAAACTCCCGACTCCTCCTCCGCCAATGTGCGCCCACACGCCGTCGAACGCTTTCTTGCCCTGCTCGTCGCCATTGAACCCGTCGCGAACGAACTGGCGCAGGAAGCGGCCGTCCTGGGACATGCCGTAGGCGATGGCGTAGCGAATCTCGCCCTGCCGGCGTTCGTAGGAGGCGAAGTCGCGCAGCGCGGCGAAGCCCACGCCGGCCACCGCCGGGTCTTTGCCCGTGTAGACCACCTCATAGATGCGCCCCGGCTCGAAGCCCGCCGGAAACTCGACTCTCTTCCCGTCATCGCTGATGTGCCACTGGGAGCGCGGAATCTCGACCCGCGGCGCATCAATCTCGTCGCGCACGCTCATCGTGGCGGAGGCCGGATCGGCCGCCACATACGCCGTCATATTGCCATCGCCCAGCGACATGGAGGTTGTCTTGCGGTCCACGCGAATCTGCGACCGGACCAGGCCGCGAATGCCCCGAATTACCGGCGCTTCCAGTCGAATCGAACCCGGCTCCGGCGGCAGATCGAACTCCCAGCCCACCCAGGCCAGCGTGAATCCGCGCTCGAACAGCAGCGGATCGCCCAGGTCCTTGGCCGTCCGCATGGGATTCAGACCGCCTCCGCCGCCGAGATTCAGCAGCGACGTCCGGCCGCGATTGGCCACTTCCAGAATCATCGTGCCGTTTCGCTTGGCGGGGTCCTTGGGCCGCAGCATCACCAGGTCGGCCGTGAACTCCACTTGCCCTTTGGAATTGCGTGGCGCCAGGTCAATGTCCGCGATGGCGCGATTAGCCGCCAGCTTCGGGTCCAGCGCGAAATAGACTTTCCCGGCGATGCGTTCGTAGTTGGCGACCGGAAGGTCGGACCGTTCGGCGATTTCAACGCGGGTGACGGCGCCGCTCGCCACGAAGCACGCGGCCAGGGCCAGCGCGGCCGCCAAAGAAATCCTGGATCGCTGGAGAGAATTTGTTTTCATGGCTTCTTCGCGGGGACCGGTTCCACCTGGACCCCTTCCCGGACAACGTCGTTCGGATTCGCCACCACCAGGTCGCCCTGCCGGAGCCCGTCGATCACTTCCAGGCGGTCGCCATAATCCCGCCCGACCTGAATCTTCTGAAAGTGAACCACGTGATCCGGACGGACCAAAGCCACCTCGGTGCCTTCGCCGCGAACCACCAAAGCGTCGCCGGGCAGCAGTAACGGCGGGTTGGCCCGCGCGCTGGTGAGATCCACTTCCGCGTACATGCCCGGCAGCAGCGCGCCGTCGGAATTGGGCACCTGGACTTCCACCAGCATGGTGCGGCTGTTCGGATCGAGCGAGTCCGCGGTGCGCGCCACGGTGCCGGTGAAGCGGCGCCCGGGACGATTGGAGACGGTCAACTGCGCGGTTTGTCCCACGCGGATCGCATCGGCGTTGGTCTGCGGAACGTTGACGTAGGTGCGCAGCACGCCGGTTTGCGCGATGCGATACAACATGGTGCTGCCCAGGTTCACCAGCGCGCCGACATCCACGTTGCGCAACGTGATTACGCCGTCAAAAGGCGCCTTCACCAGCTTGAAGCTCTGGATTTCCGTGAGCCGCGACAGGTTCGCCTGCGCCGCGGCTACATTGCTGCGCGCCACGCCGGCGGCCTGCTCGAGCGCGTCCAGATTGGCGACTTGCGCCTGGTATTGCGCCTGATACTGATCGTTCTCCTGCTTGGAAACGGCTCCTTTACCCGCCAGGCTGTTCCAACGCTGCGCGGTGACGCGCGCCAAAGCCATGTTCGCTTTGCCTTGCACCCGGTTCGCCTGCGCCTGGGTCAACGCGGATTGCGCCTGCTGTACGTTCGCCTGCGCCTGGCGGACCTGCTCGTCCAGCTCCGGCGCCTCGATTTCCGCCAAAACCTGTCCCGCGCGAACGCGATCGCCAATGTCCACCAGCCGGCGCTTGATGTAGCCATCCACCCGGGCCAGGATGGGCGCTTCGGTGACCGCCTGAATATTTCCCGGCAGCAACAGCTCGCTATTGGCGGAGGACCGGCCCACCTGGATCACTTCCACGCGCGGCAAAGCCTGTTCCTGTTCCTGCGCCAAGCGGCTGATGATGGCGTTGCGCTTCTGAAGCGGGATGAAGCCGGCAAAAAAAGCCACGATCACGGCCGCCGTGATCGCCAGCACAATCGCCGTGATCGTCAGGCCCGAGGGGTGCCACAGTCCCGTGGCGCGCGGCAAGCCGTGCGGCGGGCGCTGATACTCGGCCAAGCGCCGCTTCAGCTCTTCGTTCTCTCTGCGCAGCCGCTCTTCCGTGGTTTCCACGGCGTCTTCAAACTCAGGATGGTCCGGTCCGATGTGGCGCATGGTTTGCTCTACAGGTCCAGATTCCACTGATTGTGGCGATCCGCCAGACGTTTGGCCTGCTGCAGCGCTTCCTGCCGGTCGCGATCGATGGGCGGTTTCACGCGCAGGTAGGTGTACATGATGGGCACGACAAACAGCGTCGTGACGGTAGCAAACATCAGGCCGCCGATCACGGCGCGTCCCAACGGCGCATTCTGCTCGCCGCCCTCGCCCAGGCCCAGCGACATGGGGAGCATGCCCAAAACCATCGCCGTGGCCGTCATGAGCACCGGCCGGATGCGTGCGAAGCCCGCCGACAGCATGGCCTCGCGAGCCGACGGAACCGCCAGGCGCTCGTCGTTGGCGAAAGTCACCATCAGGATGCTATTGGCCGTCGCAACCCCGATGCACATGATCGCGCCCATCAGGGATGGAACATTCAAGGTAGTTCCCGTCACGAAAAGCATCCACAGGATGCCGGCCATCGCGCCCGGCAGCGCGGTGAGAATGATAAACGGATCCACCCAGGATTGAAAGTTCACGCACATCAGGAGATACACCAGGACGACCGCGAAAGCAATGCCTAATCCGAGCCGGAAGAAGGACGACTGCATGGTCTCGTACTGGCCGCGCAAGTCCAGCGTGGTGCCGCGCGGCAGATGCAGGCTCGCCTGGCGCATGATCTTTTCCACATCCGCGCCCACGCCGCCCAGATCCCGCCGGTCGACATTGGCGTCAACATCAAAGACCGGCCAGACGTTGTAGTGATTCACGATCACCGGCGCGTACCCGCGCTGGACGGTCACCAGATTCGACAGCAGCTGCGTGCTGCCTGGCATGGCGCCCGGATTGCCGTACGCTTGTGAAGAGCCGCTGGGCGACGCGCCCACGAACGTGTTGGTAGTCTCCGCCGCGCCCGCCGGCGAGCCGGGAGTGGTGGTGTTCACCGTGCTGCTGGCCACCGAAACCGGCGTGCGCAGCAAAGCATCCAGGGAGTCGACCTTGTATTGCGGCGTTTGCACCCCGACGTTGTAGTTGACGCCGTTCGACCAGTTCACCCAGAAGTTGGGCGCCAGAGTGCCGATGCCGCTCAGAGAAATGAGCATGTTGGTGCTCACATCGCGCTGCGTCAAACCCAGTTGCGAGGCCTTGGTCCGGTCCACGTTGAATTGGATCTCCGGCTGATCGACCACCTGGTGAACGTGCACGTCGGCCGCGCCGGGAATGCAGGCGATCTTCCGCGCCAGATCCTGGGCGATTTGATAGTTCGCCTCCGCATCCCGCCCAACCACTTGCAGATCCAGCGGCGCGGGAAGGCCGAAATTTAGAATCTGCGTGGTGATATTGGCCGGCTGGAAGAAAAACACCGTGTCCGGGAATCTCTCCTTCAGCCGTTTGCGTAGCAGGATCTCGTAGTCGCGCGTGGAATGGTGCTCCTTGTTCAGCGAGATCAGGATCTCCCCGTCGGCGCTGGAAATCGTCGGAATATCGCCCTGGGCGAGACTGTACCAGCTGTTGGGAATGCCGATGTTATCGATGATGGTGGACAGCTCTTCGGCGGGTATGGCCGCCCGGATTTCCCGCTCAATCGCCGCAAAGCGCACCTCGGTTTCTTCGATGCGCGTGCCGGCCGGCGCGCGGGCGTGCAGCTTCATCTGACCGGAGTCCACGTCGGGGAAGAAATCTTTGCCGATCAGAAAGACCAGCCCAAGCGAGGCGGCGAAAAACGCCACGAAGGCCCCCAGCACCGCCCCGCGATGCGTCAGCGACCAATCCAGCAGCCCCACGTAGCGGTAGCGCAGGCCTTCAAACAGGGCGTTGAACACATAATGGACCCGCCAGAACGGTCCCTTGCCGCCGGCCGTCTCTCCGTGCGCGCCTTGCTGGTACAGGTGCGCTTCCGATTGCAGCAGGTACGCCACCATGGTCGGCACCAGCGTGCGGGACAGCAGATACGACGCCAGCATGGCGAACACGACGGCCATCGCCAGCGGCGTGAACAAGAACCGGGCCGTCCCCGTCAGCAATAAAACCGGAACGAAGACGATGCAGATCGACAGCGTCGACACGAACGTCGGAACGGCGATCTGCGAGGCGCCGTCCAGCACGGCGTTCAGCAGGGCTTTTTGCATGCCCAGATTGCGGTGCGTGTTTTCGATCTCCACCGTGGCGTCGTCCACCAGGATGCCGACTGCCAGCGCCAGGCCACCCAGGGTCATCACGTTGATGGTCTGCCCGAGCAGCGCCAGAATGCTGATGGACGCCAGGATCGACAGCGGAATCGAAAGGCACACGATCAGCGTGCTGCGCCAACTCCCCAGGAACAGCAGAATCATCATTCCAGTGAGGCCGGCGGCGATCAGCGCCTCCCGCAGCACACCTTGAATGGAGGACCGCACGAAGAGCGACTGGTCGAACAGGGGCGTCACTTTCAGCTCCGGCGTAACATTGGCCAGAACTCGCGGAAGGGCATTTTTCACCGCATTCACGATCGCCAGCGTGGAGGCCTTACCGGTCCGGGTTACCGTCAGCAGAACTCCGCGATTCCCGTTCGTGCGCACGATGTTGGTCTGCACCGAGTAGCCATCCCGCACCTGCGCGACGTCCTTGATGTACACCGTCGCGCCGTTCACGGTCTTGATGGGCAGGTTGTTCAGTTCGTTCAGCACGGTCGGGCTGCTGTTCACCCGAATCTGATATTCCGTGCCCGCCAGCTTCGCCGTCCCCGCGGGCAGAATCAGATTCTGCAGCGTGAGCGCGTTGGAAACGTCGAGCGGGGAAAGCTGCTTGGAGTAAAGCTCATCCAGATTCAAATCCACCATCACCGACCGGTTCTTGCCGCCGAAGGGATAAGAAACCGACGCTCCCTGCACGGTTCCCAGGGGCGTCCGGATGAAATTGTTCGCAATATCGAAGATCTCGTTCTCCCGCAGCGTCTTGCTGGAAAGGCCCAGCTGCAGGACCGGGACGCTGGCCGCGTCGTATTTCAGCACGTTGCCCGGAAACATCCCCGGCGGCATGCTCCGTACGGCGCTCTCCATTTGCGCGGTGACCTGCGCCACCGCCATATCCACCTGAACGTTGGGATGAAAGTAAATGCGCACGACGGCGATGCTGTTATAAGACTGCGACTCGATGTGCTCGATGTCGTTGACGTTGGACGTCAGGCCGCGCTCGAACTGCGTCACTACGCGCTTTTCCATCTCGTCGGGCAGCAGGCCGCTGTACTGCCACAGCACGCTCACGATGGGAATATCGATGTGAGGAAAGATGTCGACAGGCATCGTGATGATGGCCGTGACGCCCAAAATGGCGATCAGGATCGCCATGACCACGAACGTATAAGGGCGCCGGAGAGCTAGCCAGACAATCCACATAACGTCATTCCCTTGCGAAGCGGCGGCGAGGCGTCCGCCAGCGCCGCGGCGATTTTCATTTCCTTTCCCGGGTTCTGGTAGGCCAGTATACCAACTAGTGTTACGGCTCTTTGGGGCTAGCCGGGCGCCGGAAACAGCATATGGGAGAATTGTAGTTTGAATCGCGTATGTTCAGTGCTTTTGCTGGTGGCCTTGGCGCTGCCGCTGTCCGGCGAAATGCCGGCGGGCGAGTTCCGCGCGCGACGGGCGGCACTGCGGCAGGCCCTCGACGGCACGCTGCTTCTGATGGCGCGCACCGAAGGCCGCGACCCCGTGTTCGCCTTCGCTCAGGAACCGAACTTCTATTACCTGACCGGCTGGACACAGCCGGGAGCCGCGCTGCTCGTCACACCTTCCCGCGAAATCCTATTCCTGCCGCACCATGACGCCGTCGCGGAGCGTTATCACGGCCGGCGCTGGTCGGCCGAAGATTCGGGCGTCCAAGCGGCCACAGGTTTTGAAGAGGTCCTGCCCATGGAGAAACTCGAGAGCGAGCTGGACCAGGCGCTGGGCGCGCACGAGCACGTCTACACCACCGGCGCGTCCTATAATCAGCTCCTCTCGCGCTATCCGTTCCGAGACATCGCCGACGCCGCCTCGCTCATCGCCAGGCTGCGCGTCAAGAAGTCGGCCGCCGAGATTGCAGCCATCCAGCATGCCACGGACGTCAGCATTCAGGCGCATCGCGCCGCCTGGAAGCGCATCGCGGCGGGCCAATACGAATACCAGATCGCGGCCACCTTCCTGGACACCTTCCTCGAAAACGGCTGCGAAGGGCCGGCCTACGCGCCCATCGTCGCATCCGGCCCGAACGGCACCATCCTGCATTACATGAGCAATCAGCGCCGCATGGATCGCGGCGAAGCCGTATTGATTGACGCCGCGGCCGAGTGCGACGATTACGCCAGCGACATCACCCGCACGGTCCCCGTCGGTGGCAAGTTCACGCCGCGCCAGCGCGAGGTCTACCAGATCGTCCTCGGCGCGCAGAAGGCCGCCATCGCCGCGGTCCAGCCCGGCGCGCGGCTGTCGGGTCAGGGCGAAACGCTCACCAAAATCGCCAGGGATTACATGGACGCGCATGGCAAAGATTTGCACGGCGAGCCGATCGGTAAATACTTCACGCACGACATCGGCCACCAAGTTGGCTTGGAGGTCCACGATCCGAACATCGCGGGCCCCCTGGAAGCCGGAATGGTCATCACCATCGAGCCGGGCATCTACATACCGGAAGAAAACCTGGGCGTGCGCATCGAAGATGTTCTGCTGGTGACCGAGAACGGAGCCAGGGTGCTCAGCGCGGCCTTGCCCAAGGAGCCGGACGAGATTGAAAAGGCCCTCGCCAAGTAAACAGACGCTCGGTTATTGGGGCGTGTTGTCCGCGGCGCTCGTCCTCGCGATCGTCGCCGGATGGACGCCGCTGGCCTCCCAGATCGACGACTACGCCTACGACTGGATGTTCCGGCTCTACCCACCCGCGGCGTCCGAGCCCCATTGCCTGATTCTGGCCATCGACGACGCTACCTACAGCTCGATGGGCGGTGTTCGCGAGTACCGTACGATGCTGGCGCACGCGCTCGAACTGCTCGCCGCCGCGCATCCCAAGGTCGTCGCCGTCGATATCGTGCTGGCCGACAAAGAAGACCCGGCCGAGGATCAGCGCCTCCAGCGCGCCATGCAGAACACACCGAACCTCGTGCTCGCGACGCATCTGGAGCAGGGCCGCTGGGAGAACCCGCTGGAAACCTTCCGCCGCGCCGCCACCAGCCTCGGCCATGACAAGTCCGACGAACTTTCGAGCGACGGCGTCACCAGACAGATTCCCTTGGAAGAGCGGACCGAAACCGAGCGGCATTGGGCACTGGCCCTGGAAGCCTTCCGCCTGGCGCACAACGCGCGGATCATCGAATCGCCCGGCGACGTTCAGATCGGCGACGAAGTGATTCCCGCCGCCCGGTCCGCCGGCGACCGCCCCGTGCGCGTGCTGTACACGCCGAGCGCTACGCCCCAAATCTCGCTGAAAGCACTCTCGGATCACCCGGAATTAGCCGCACGATTCGACAACCAGGTTGTCTTCATCGGCGTCACTTCCATTTCCGCAACCTACGACCGCGTCGCTACCCCTTACGCGCAAGGCCGCATCCCCGGCGTCGAGGTCCACGCGCAGCTCTTTGAGACGCTGGAGCGCGGCCGCTTCCTGACCGACGCTTCGAACCTCTCCGTCCTGGGCTTCTGCGCCACCGCCGCCCTGGCCGCCGGCCTCATCTTCGCCTGGCTCTCCGGCTGGCCCGCTTATCTGGCCGGGGCCGCGCTGCTGGCTGCCGCTCACCTCACGCCCTTCCTGCTATTCCGCGCCGGCATCGTGCTTCCCTATGCCGGGCTGCTCGCCGCGGCCTGGCTCACGGTTGCCGCCGCGGCCAGCTATCAGCATTTTGTCGTGCGCCGCGCGTTGGGAGTCTCCGAAACCGAGCGACGGCGCTACCAGCAAGCCATCCATTTCGTCACCCACGAAATGCGCACGCCGCTCACTTCCATCCAAGGCTCCAGCGAACTGATGGGCCGCTACAACCTGAGCGACGACAAACGCAAGCAGATCGCCGAAATGATCAACCAGGAGTCCAAGCGCCTGGCCCGCATGATCCAAACTTTCCTGGACGTCGAGCGGCTCTCCGAAGGCCAGCTGGAGCTGAAGCGCGAACCGTTCACCGTGCAGGGCGTCGTCGAAGCCTGCGTCCAGCGCGCGCGGCCCCTGGCTGAGCGGAAAAACATCCACATCCAGCTTCAGGACCTGGCGGGCGATCTGGAAGGCGACCGCGAATTGATGGAATACGCGGTCTACAATCTGCTCACCAACGCGGTGAAGTACTCGGACGCCAACACCCAAATCACCGTCGCCTGCCGCCTCCAATCCGGCCAGTTGCACTTGTCGGTTCAGGATCAGGGCATGGGCATGGACGCCAAGGAACTGCGCCAAATCTTCCAGAAGTTCTACCGCACCAAGCGCGCGGAAGCCTCCGGAGTCGCGGGCACCGGCATCGGGCTTTCCATCGTGCAGCAGATTGTGCAGCAACACGGCGGACGCGTGGAAGTCTCGAGCGAACCCGGCAAGGGGTCCTGCTTCAGTGTCATCCTCCCATCACATTCCCGAGCGGTACAGCCTCCCCCTGTGTCAGTCTAATAGGTGTCAGTCTAAAAGAAGGTAATCCGTAAAAGTGTCACGACTGTTAGTTGTTGAAGACGATAATTCTGTCCGGAATACGATCACCACTTTCCTGGAATTGGAAGGCTACGCCGTGGACGCGGTATCGAGCACGCGCGAAGCCTTGGAGCGCCTGCGCGACGACGCCTATCCGATTGTCATCTCCGACATCTACGTCGACGAGCGAACCGGGCTGGACGTGCTGGAAACAGCACGCAAGAAGAATCCCAACTGCGCCGTGATTCTGATGACCGCGCGCGGCACCATCGAAACGGTCATGAAAGCCACGCAGGGCGGCGCGTTCGATTACATCGCCAAGCCCTTCGAGCTCGACCGCATGCTGGACACCGTAAAGCGCGCCGAAGCCGCCGTCAGCGAGCAGGGCGAAGAGAAGGAATCCGAGATCGAGGACCTGCCGGAAAGCGAAATGATCGGCAGCTCGGCCAGGATGATTGAAATCTACAAGACCGTTTCGCTCGTCGCGCCCACCAACGCCACGGTCCTGATCGAAGGCGAAACCGGAACCGGTAAAGAGCTGATCGCGCGCATGATCCACAACAACAGCCCGCGCGCGCAGCAGCCGTTCATCCCGGTGGATTGCGGCTCCATCGCGCCCACGCTGATCGAAAGCGAATTGTTCGGCGCGTTGAAAGGCGCTTACACCGGCGCCGACCGGGACCGCATGGGCGTCTTTGAAGCCGCCAACAACGGCACCGTATTCCTGGACGAGATCGGCGACCTGGAGCTCGGCTTCCAGCTCAACCTGCTGCGATTCCTGCAGGAAAAAGAAATCCGCCCGCTCGGTTCGGCGCGTGGCAAGAAGGTGGACGTCCGCGTGATCGCCGCCACCAATCGCGACTTGCAGAAGATGGTGGAGGAAGGCAAGTTCCGCGAAGATCTCTGGTACCGGCTCAACGTCGTGCGGATCATTCTGCCCCCGCTGGTCGAGCGTCGCGGCGATGTTCCGCTGCTGGCCCATTACTTCCTGAAGAAATACAACGAACGCTACGGTCAGCAGGCCAGGCTCACCGAATCCGGCCTGCGCGCGCTCGAAAACTACAGTTGGCCAGGAAACGTCCGGCAATTGCAGCACATGCTGGAACGCCTCACCATTCTGGCTCCGCAAGGCCGCCTCGATGAACTCGCCGTGCGTGAGGCCATCGAACTTACCGAACCGCGCGAAATCGCGGGAGAAACTCTCGCCGATACCGAAGCCGAACAGATCCGCCGCGTGCTTGCCGCTACGGGCGGCAATAAGAGCCGCGCCGCGAAAATCCTCGGCATCGAACGTAAAACGTTGTATCGAAAGCTCGAACGCATGGGCCTCTGAGGGGCTTCATTTCCGCCGCGTTCCGGCATATAATCAGCCAGGCTCGCCTTCATACCGGCATCTTTGGGAGGTTTTCTATGTTTGACAGCCTCGACGAGCAAATTAAGTTGGACCAGCATAAGTCATCCTCCAACACGGAACGGGTGATTCGATGGCTTCTGGTAATCCTGATATCCCTGGTGGTCTTCGGTGGGCTGTATTGGGGTGTTCATCTGGCGCAAGGCACGTAACGCCCATCCAAAGCTAACGACGTTAGTTCGCGGATATCGCGTGCGGGAGTTGTGTGGCCGCTAGGGATCGCATCACCGCCCTGATGCGGCCGGGATACTCGGGATGCGGGTTGTAAGTCTGCAGCTTTTCCTCCAAGTTCTTGTTGCGGTAATTTTTGGATCTTGCCAGCTGCGCCGCCACGTAATGAATTCCCGCCTGAACGGTGGGAAATTTCTCTTTGCAGGAGGCCCATCCCAGAACGTTGTTGTTCCGGTAATCTTTTCCGCCGCTCGATTCCACGATCGAAATGCTGGGCAGCAGCCGCCAGTCCAGGTTGTTTTGATCCGCCGCCAGCAGGAAATCCTCCGCTGAATCGCGAAGGGGGCACTGCCGTTGCGAGAAAAACTCCTGCAGCTGGCAAAGCCTCGGATCGCTCTTGTCCACGGCTGCCGGCGCCTGATACTGATACACGCTGGCTGTCACCGGCACGGTCAACAGTGCAGCAACCAATAGAAAATCCTTCACGATCCTTTTCCTCCTCTGTTAGACTGTTTTTCGCTGTCTGAAGCGCTGAGTTTGGAAGTCTCTGAAAACTAACGAGTTAGTTGGGTCTGATTGACTATTGGATTTAGAATCAATGACTTAGAAGTAAGAGTGGCATTGCTACAAACGAGTTTCAGTATAGCATGGCTTTCCTCGCCGACCACTCCTAACCGGTACCAGGGGACCTACGCGTACCTGCCGTTTCCGCAGGCCCCACTTGGGGCCCTCCGACATCAAGTCGTAACCGTTTATGGCCATGATGGTGAGTGAAGATGCAGCGCCGCTACAATAGAAGCTATCGATGGTCGTCGACGGCATTTACTACGCGGTAGCGTTATCGGCCGGCGGGGCAGTGGTCTGGTACCTGACGCAACCCGCCTTCAGTGCGCCCCTGTTCGTGGTGGCGGCGTTTTGCCTTTATTTCTTTCGTGATCCGGACCGTGTCATCCCCGAGGGAGCCGTGGCCGTCTCCCCCGCCGACGGCAAAGTGGTCGGGATTGTCGGCGATGGATCGGAGTCGACGCGGGTCAGCATTTTCCTGAACATTTTCGACGTACACGTGAACCGGTCACCCATTGCCGGCAGAATCTCCGGCGTCGATTATCATAGAGGCCGCTTCCTGGTGGCCAGCCGCGAAGTGGCCAGCGCAGAAAATGAGCGCAATGCTGTGACTGTCGAAGGCGGGGGTACCAGTGTCCGGTTCGTTCAGATCGCCGGCCTGATCGCCCGCCGTATCGTTTTCAACAAGAAAGCCGGTGATCAGGTGGCCAAAGGCGAGCGCGTGGGATTGATCAAGTTCGGTTCGCGCGTCGACATTTTCCTGGGGCCGGAATGGGAGATTCAGGTGAAGATGGGTGACCATGTTTCCGGCGGTTCCAGCGTACTGGCTCGCAGGAGGCAAGCCTGATGGCGAAGCTCAGCATCAAACAACGGTTCCTCGACCCGCGCCCGGAGTCCCAGCGGCCGCGCCGCGCAGCCTACGCCCTCCCTACGCTCTTCACGGCGGGCAACATTTTCCTCGGATTTTTGGCCATCCTGCGCGCCATCGAAGGCGCTCTGCTTGGCGCCAGCGGCCAACTGGGGGGCAACCCGGACTTTGAAGTGGCCGCCAAAGCCATCGGCGTCGCGGTGGTGCTGGATGGCCTGGACGGCCGCATCGCCCGCATGACCAACACCGTGAGCGCGTTCGGCCGCGAGCTGGATTCCCTGGCCGACGTCATCACCTTCGGCATCGCCCCCGCGGTTCTCGCCTTTACCTGGGGCGTGCAGTTCGCCGCGCCCGGCGGTTTCCTGATGGATCACCGCGCCGGCTACTTCATCGCGTTCCTTTACCTGCTGTGCGGCGCCGCCCGGCTGGCACGCTTCAATGTCCAGACCAACCCGGTTCCCAAGAATCCCGGCCGGCCGGATCGCAAATATTTCGTCGGCCTGCCGATTCCTGCCGCTGCCGGCATGGTGGCCGCCGTCGTTTACGCCGCCGACTGCGTGCCGCTGCAATGGTGGATCCTCTCGGCCTGCTGGCTGGTGCTGCTCGCTCTGCTCTCGTTCCTGATGGTCAGCACCTGGCGCTATCCCAGCTTCAAGGAAATCAACCTCAGAGGCCCGCGGTCGCCGCTGACTGTCATTCTGTTCGGCGCTCTGATCTACCTGATCTGGAACTACTCGCAGCCGGTCCTGCTCTCGCTGGCGATTCTCTATGTCGGCACGGGAATCGTGATCCGCGGCGCGGGCATCATCCGCCGCCGGTTCCGCCCCCATCCGCCGCCGCCTCAACCGGAGCACCAGGCCGGCTGATATGCATGCTCATCGTGCCGGCGCCAGGCCCGCAATCGCGATTGTCGGCGGAGAATCGCTGCTGGGGAAAGAAGTCAGCGAATTGATGCAGGACGCCCATCTGGCAGCGGACATCCGGCTGATCGCCTCCTACGACACCGAGGACACCAACGTACTGACGCGCGGCCGCGAGGAGCTAGCAGTGCTGACTTCGCTTCAGGCCGCCGATCTCGGCTCGGCCCGCGTCGTCATCCTGGCGGGCTCCAAGGAATCCAGCCGCAAGGCTCACGAACAGATTCGCGGCGCTCGTTCCGCGCCGCTGGTGATCGACTTGACCGGCGGCCTGGAAGAACGCCCGGAAACACGGCTGCGCGCGCCCATGGCCGAGTCACCTCAGGGCGAGCCCGCGGCATTCCAGACCGAAGGCGCGATCCAGGTGATCGCGCATCCCGCGGCCATCGCGCTCGCGCTCTTCTTCACGCAACTGCAGAAGGCCGGAACCATCCGCCGCTCGGTCGTCCACGTCTTTGAGCCGGTGAGTGAGCGCGGCCAGGCGGGCCTGGACGAATTGCAGAAACAGACTGTCGCGCTGCTGTCGCTCAAGCCGCTCACGAAGGATGTCTTCGATGAGCAGGTGAGCTTCAACCTGCTGACGGCCTATGGCTCGGAATCGCCGCACTCGCTCGGCGAGATCGAGCTGAAGATCGAGCGGCATCTCGCCAGCCTGCTGGCCGGCTCCCGCGCGCCGATGCCCTCGCTGCGCCTGATTCACGCGCCTGTATTTCACGGTTACAGCCTGTCGCTCTGGGTGGAGTTCGAAGAAAACCCGGGTGTGGCGGCGATCGCACAGGCGTTGTCTTCCAGCAACATCGATGTGCGCACCGCCGAGCACGGGCCGCCGAGCAACGTCGGCGCGGCCGGTCAAAGCGGAATCACCGTGGGAGCGATCAGCGCGGACCGCAACCATCCCCGCGCCTGCTGGTTTTGGGTGGTGGCCGATAATTTGCATATTGCCGCGGAGAATGCGGTGGAGGTTGTTCGTGAACATCTGGAATAGGCCGGCGGCGGCCGTATGGTTCATTTCCGTGTGGACGCTCGGCTCCTGTGGCTATCACGTGGCCGGCAAAGCCGACCTGGTGCCTAAGGACGTCCACACCATCGCCGTGACTCCGTTCACCAACGGCACGGTGCGCTACAAGCTGACCGACAGCCTCCCGCAGGCCATCGGACGCGAGTTCATCACCCGCACCCATTACCAGATCATCAGCGACCCCAGTGACGCGGATGCTGTTCTGCGCGGTTCGATCATCAAATTTGTCGCGTTCCCGACGCTGTTCGATCAGGCCACCGGCCGCACCAGCGGCCTGCAGGTGAACGTCACTATGCAAGTCACCTTGACGGATCGCACGACGGGCAAGGTCATCTTCACCCGCCCGCGCTTTGAAGCCCACGAGCGCTACGAGGTCGCCGTCACCAACACCAACCAGTACTTCGACGAAAGCGGCGCCGCGCTCCAGCGCTTGAGCCAGGACGTGGCGCGCGACGTGGTGAGCGCGATCCTGGAGAATTTCTGAGCCCGGAACAGTTCCAGCAGCGCATTCGCAAGGGCTCGCCCGCCGCAGCTTATTTGTTCCTGGGCCCGGAGACGTATCAGCTTGCGGCCTGCAGGCAGGCGCTAGTGGAAACGGTGCTGGCTGCGGAAGACCGCGACCAAGGTCTCAGCCGGCACGATCTGGAAGAGACTACTCTGGCGGCGATCGTGGATGACGCCCGGTCGCTTTCGCTCTTCGCGCCCAATCGCGTGATCTGGGTCTCCGGCGCCGAAAGCGCGCTGCCCCGGGGACGTGGAGGCAGCGAGGAGGAGCACGCCGCCGCGGCTGCCCTGGCCGACTACGTGCGTCACGCGACGCCCGGAACCGTGCTGGTCTTTGAAGCCAGCCGTTACGACTTCGAGGGCGACGACCGCACCAAGATCGAGCGCGTGCAGAAGTTCTACGCCGCGATTCCCGAAGTTGTGGAACTGCGCCCGTACACCCTGGAATCGGCCCGCCGCCTGGCGCAGGATTTGGCCGCTGCCGCCGGGCTTCAAATCGGACTGTCCGAGATTGGCCTGCTGGTGGAATCGCTCGCCGCCGACGCCGGCCGCATCGCGAGCGAAATCGAAAAGCTGCGCCTTTACACCGGTGGTACGCGCAAGGTCACCGCCGACGACATCCTGCTGCTGGTTCCCAACGCGCAAGCATCGACGCTATTCGCCCTGGTCGGCGCGCTCGGACGCGGCGACCGCAAACGTTCCCTCGATAGCCTGGATACATTGCTCCGCGAAGGTGAATACCTGCCGCTGGCGCTCACCTTCCTCGCCACCCAGTTCCGCTTGGCGATGGCCGCGCGCGAAGCCGGCCTCCGCACCTCACAGCAAATCCAGTCGCACTTCACCAAGGAAGGCATCCGCATCTGGCGCGACCGCGCCGAGCAGGTGCAGCAAACCGTCGCGGCCTTCCCCAAGGAAAAGCTGCCGCTGGCGATCGAAAAGATTTACTGGGCCGACAAAGCGCTGCGCGACGCCCGTCCGGACGACCGCGTGGTGATGGAAGAGCTGGTTCTGAGTCTGACGAATTAAGCGGCCGCCAGCGCTCTCAGGCGCGCCGTGATGCGGCTCTTGTAGCGGGCGGCGGTGTTCTTCTTGATGATGCCCCACTTGGCGGAGCGGTCGATGAGAGAAAACGTGGCGGGCAGCGCGGCCTCGGCCGCCTTGGCGTCCTTCTGTTCGATCAGCCGGCGCATCGAGCGGACCTGGTGCCGCAGCCGCGACTTCCGCAGACGATTCACCATCGTCTGGCGCTTGGTCTGCCGCATGCGCTTCAGGGAGGAAATAGTATTGGCCATTCTCTAAACTGGAATCCTTCTCGTGGGTTACAGCTTTCAGGATACCGTAGCGGGGGCCAAAACTCAATTGCGCTTGGCCTGGCGTTCTCTTTCGGCCTTGACTCGCTTCAGCCGCGCCAGGATCTCCGGCTTCTCGGCAGCCAAGATGTCTGCATTCGAGTCCAAATCGTAAGTGCGGGCGGTCATGTATCGGTCTTCGAGACAGTAATACAGGCCGTCAACTATGGAAGAAGTTCTGCGGACATATGCAGAGATGATGTACCGATGCGGACTGTAGTGGGATTCGTCTGGACCCCATACGAAATCGGCCGTTACGAAGATCGGCGCATCAGAAACAGTCGGATCGGTCCAAAAAGCGTGCTGGCTTTGATTGGACACGGAGGTGTCCGAGAGGAAGAGGTTCTCCAGGTCCTTTCCATTACCAGGGCGCAGCAAAGCGAAATGGATGCCGAAGCCGCTGACTCCACCGCTTGCCGCAGAGAAAAATAATGCCGGGGTCTCCTTATCTAACTGGATCACGTCGACCATTGGGCTTCTTCCGTAGTCTTTCGGCGCGGTGTAGCACTGCCTCTGCGGTGGACCTTCAACGCAAACCGAAGCCGGACCCTTTGGAGAGAAGCCATCTGTATCCAGTTCAGGCACGGTAACCGTCAACTCGCGCCCCATGAACTTTGGGAGCGATTGCGCGCCCAGGTGCTTCAACGCGCACAACAACGCGATCGCGAGAATTCGCTTCGACACCGTACACTATACTTTATGCCCAAAATCCTGGTCACCGGCGGCGCCGGCTACATCGGGTCCGTCACGGCCCACTTGCTCGCCCGCCGCGGCTACGACGTGGTCATCGTCGATGACCTCTCGCGCGGGCATCAGCACGCCGTCGGCTCGCTCCCCTTTCACCGCTTGAACCTCGCTGAAACGCCCGCGCTGGCCGACCTGCTAGCGCGCGAAAAAGTCGACGCCGTGGTGCACTTCGCCGGCTACATCGCGGTCGGCGAATCCACGCAAAAGCCCGAGCTCTACTTCTCCAACAACGTTGGCGGGACCATTTCCTTGTTCAACGCCATGTCGCTCGCGCGCGTGAAGCGCCTGGTCTTTTCCTCCACCGCGGCCGTTTATGGAATCCCAGACAAAGTCCCCATCCAGGAGGACGCCCCGCTCATCCCGGTGAATCCCTACGGCGAGACCAAGCTCATGATTGAGCGCACGCTCGGCTGGCTGGACCGGCACAGCGGCCTGCATAGCATCGCGCTGCGCTACTTCAACGCCTGCGGGTCCGACCCTGAGTCCGGCCTGGGCGAGGAGCATCATCCGGAAACGCATCTCATCCCGCTGCTGCTCGAAGCGGTCGTCACCGGAAATCCCGTCACCCTCTTCGGCGACGACTACGACACGCCCGACGGCACCTGCATCCGCGACTACATCCACGTTGTCGATCTTGCCGAGGCGCACGTGCTCGCGCTCGACCATCTACTCGCCGGCCACGCCTCGAATGCCTTCAACGTAGGGACCGGAAACGGACAGTCGGTGTTGGAAGTTCTGCGCGCGGTAGAAGAAGTTACGGGGCGCGCCGTGCCCTACCAGATGGGTCCGCGACGCGCCGGCGACCCTCCCGAGCTGGTGGCGAATTCCGACAAGCTGCAGCACACGCTGGCTTGGAAGCCGAAATATACCGAGATCACCGCTATCGTCGAAACGGCCTGGCAATTCGAGAAGAACCGCATGCGGTCAAGCGTCGATTAAGCCGCGGAACTTCGGATTCTCGTAGCCTGGAAACACGGCGCCGAGCTTGGCGTTTCCCAGGTGCCTCGCGACCAATTCGCCCAGCACGTCGCGGAAGTCGGTCGTCAGCGCCAGATCGCGGGCTTCGTAGAGCTGCTCTTCAGCCAGGCCCGGCCAATCGCCGTAGACCTTGCCGCCGCGCACCCCGCCGCCCATCACGAACATCACGTTGGCATGGCCGTGATCGGTGCCGCGGTCGCCATTCTCGCGCGCCGTGCGCCCGAATTCGGACATAGTCACCAGCGCGACATCCTCCATGCGATCGCCCATATCCTGATAGAACGCCGCGAGCGATTGCCCGAACTGCGCCAGGTTGTTGGCAAGCTGGCCGGTAGCCGGCTGCGCGCCTGTTTCGTTGACGTGCGTGTCCCACCCGCCGATGTCGGCGAAGGCCACCTCCACGCCCACATCCGCTTTGATCAGCCGCGCCACTTGCTGCAAGCCTTGGCCGAACTTGCCGTTGGGATATTTCGCGCCGTTGGCCGGCGTGTACGGCTGCTTTTCGAGCGACTGCAGAAGTTTTACCGCGCTGAACGTCTCGCGGCCGGTGCCGTGCAGCACGGTGTCGACCGTGTTCTCGTACATGCTTTCAAACGCGGCCTCACCGCGCGCATCGTGCACCTGGAAATCGTTCACGTTGCCCACCGCGATGGCGTCGTTGCGCCCGCGCAGGCAACGCGCCAAGGTCTCACCCAAACTGATAGCGCGCACGGGCGACTCCGGACCTTTTTCCTTCGCGAGCGCGCGATTCATCCAGCCGTCCGGCGTGCCCTTCAAGCCGGGCGTGCCGGATTCCATGTAATCCTGCGCGTCGAAGTGCGAGCGCGTCGGATCGGGCGAACCCACCGCGTGCACGATCGCCAACTCGCGCGCATCGAACATCGGCTTCAACGGCGCGAGCGACGGATGCAGTCCGAAGAAGCCATCCAGATCCACCGCGGTTTGCGGCGTGCCGTCCGGCCGCGGGATCGCGATGGATGGCCGCAGCTCGTAGTACCTCGGCTCGGCGAAAGGAACCACCATGTTCAGGCCGTCCACGGCGCCGCGCTGGAAAATCGCCACCAGAATCTTCTTGCGGCGCTGGGGCGCGCGCTCCGCCGCATAAACCGACCGCGACAGCCAACCCGGAATCGCGCCGGCGCCGAAAATCGCCACCGCGGAATTTTTTAAGAATGCCCGTCTGGAAGCCATGCGTTACCTCTTTTGAAAATCCGGCGAACCGATCACTAAACCCGCGACCGTTGCGGGTGTCTGCTTCTGATCCTCGAGTGCCTTGCCGATGGCCGCCCGCGTCCGCGGCGACGCCGTGCGCAACATCAGCGTCTTGGCCACTTCCTCCGGATCGCCGCCAAAGCGCGCGATATCCACCTTCACGCTCTCGACGTGGTTCTCCGCCAGTTGCAGCGCGAAGTTCATCCGGCCCAGCAGCGCCGCGGAGTTCACCCAGTCGGCATTGAGATTCGAATAGCCCGTCGGCTCGAGCTTGCGGTACAACGGCTCACCCAGCCGCCCCACCTGGTTCGCCAGCGCCCAGCCGTCGCTGACGCTCGCATCCAGCGCCCGGGCCGCGCTCACCACCATCTCGAAAGGCGATTTTACCTTGGCCTGATAGGCGCCCTCCGACCAGAATTCCTTCGAGTTCAGCATGGTCTTCAGCACTTCGCGGATGTCGCCATCGGACGCGAGAAACGTCTTCGCCATCCGGTCCACCAGCGCCTCCGGCGGATTGTCGGCCACAAAGCGCTGCGCCAGCTCTTTCGAAATGAAGTGCGCCGTCGAGGGATGGTGCGCCAGAATGTCCAGCACGCGCTCGCCGTCCTCAATCCCGCCGCCCGCCGGGATGATGTTGCCCAACACCACCTTCTCTCCTTTGTCGTGCAGGCCGTCGTTGAAGAAGAAGCCGCCGCCTTGCCGCGGCGCGCGGATGCTCCAGCCGGTGAAGCAGCGCGCCACTTCGGTGACGTCCTTCTGCGTGTAGCCGCCATTGACGCCGAGCGTGTGCAGCTCCATCAGCTCGCGCGCGTAGTTCTCATTCAGCCCGCGCTTCACCTTGCGGTTCTTGTTCTTGGCATCCAGATCGGGCCGCACCGATTCGAAATTGTCCAGGAAGAAGAGCATGGCCGGGCTCTTGGCCGTAGCCTCCAGCAGATCGCGGAACTTGCCCAGCACGTTCGGCCGGATCGCGTCGCGCTCGTACTCCGGGATCAGGAACCGGTCAGCGCCTTTGTCATAGAAGACGTTGAAGTGGTTGAACCAGAAATCGTCCAGCACCTCGGCCAACTGCCGGCTGCTTTCAATGGCGCGCAGCATTTTGGAGTCCATCAGGTCATAGGCGACAACCTGCTGCGGCCCGTTCAGCAGCAGAATCTCGCGCCGGATGGAACTGGGCGCGGGCCCAAACAACGGCAACCGCTGCCGCTGCGTCATGGCGATCAGCATGTCTTCCAGCTTGTCCTGGGGCATGGATTGCATCACCCGCCGCTTCTCTTCGGCGCTTCCCCAGCGCACGGTCGCCAGTTCCACCGGCGTCAGCACTTCCTCCAGCGATCGAACGGGTTCCAGATCGGCGGTTGGATCCGCCGGCTCACCTTTTCTCGCCTTGTAACGTGCGATCACCCGTTCGATGCTCGCGCGCAGCAGCGGATCGTCCGGCAGCGGCTCCCGGCCCATAGCGATGGCGCGGATCATCTGCGGGGTGGGATAGTGCTGCAACATCTCGAGCGAGTTCATGCGCAGCGATTCGAGCGGCGCCAATTGCGCCTCCAGCGCCGGATTCTCCGCGATCCGGTCCGGGTGCAGCTGCAGGTCGATCCACCGCTTCAGCCCCTGCTTCTTCACCCGCTCAAAATCCCCCGGCCGCGGCCCGAAGGTCAGCCGGTCCAGCGCATGCAGCACCTGCTGGTCCTTGTTCAGCTTCTTTAGGAAGGACTGCGAGGCTGTCGATTTCGCCTTTGCTTTCGCGCCCGCCACGCCCGGCATGGCCGCCAGAGCGGCCACTGCAACGGCGACGTGAGCTTGCCTCCACATACCTTGTTAAACGCAGCCGGCAGGCCGCAGGTTTACTATCGGCATTTTTTGGGCTTGACATTGTTCTATATAACTAGTACACTAGATCTCGACATGGCAGCCCGGCAGCAACTCGATCGGAAGTTCGCCATCCGGCTGGATTCACGCAGCGGCGTGCCGGTCTACCGCCAGATCATCGATCAGGTCATGGGCGGCATCTCCGCCCAGTCGTTGCACCCCGGCGACCAGTTACCTACCGTGCGACAGCTCGCCGTGGATCTGGCCATCAACCCGAACACGGTGATCCGCGCCTATCGCGAGCTGGAGATCCGCGGCGTCATCGACACGCAGCACGGCACGGGGACGTTCATCTCGGCCGAAAAGCCGCGCGCCAACGAACCGGAGCGGCGGCGCCGTATCGCGCAATTGGCCGGTGAACTGCTGGCCCGCGCGGGTGCTGAAGGAATCTCGTTGCAGGACCTGTTGGAGTATTTCCACGAATTGCAGAACGGTCAGGAGAGGAGAGGTTAAGCTATGGCACTCACGCTCGGCAAGACATCGGCAGTCAATGCGCCGCCCCGGTTACAGATCAGCGGCGTCGGAATCGCGGCGTTTCTCATCTGTATCGCGGTGAGCCTCCCGCCCAGCATTTTCGATCGGCGCCCCTGGGTCCTGTTAGGGGCGGTAGTTGGCCTCTACCTGCTGTTTTCCATCCGCATCGCCGAGCAGTGGCAGAAAGCCGCGGTGCTGCGCCTGGGCCGTTACGTCGGCTTGCGCGGGCCGGGCATCTTCTTCATCATTCCCGTGATCGACCGGATCAGCCAGTACGTCGACCAGCGCGTGCGCGTCACCGACGTTTCGGCGGAATCGGCGCTCACGCGCGACACCGTGCCGGTGAACGTGGACGCGATCATCTTCTGGCTGGTGTGGAACGCGGAGAAATCGATCCTCGAAGTGATGGATTTCGACCAGGCCATCACACTGAGCGCGCAGACCGCGCTGCGCGAATCCATCGGCCGGCACGATCTCGCGCAGATGATCACCGAGCGCGAGATGCTGGGCCATGAATTGCAGCGCATTTTGGATGAGAAGACCAATCCCTGGGGCATCACCGTGCAATCGGTGGAAATTCGCGACGTGCACATTCCGCAGGCGCTGGAAGACGCCATGTCGCGGCAGGCGCAAGCCGAGCGCGAACGCCAGGCCCGCATTATCCTGGGCACGGCGGAGACGGAGATTTCCACCAAGTTCTCCGAAGCTTCAGCGGTTTACCTGAATAACCCGATTGCGCTCCACCTGCGCGCCATGAACATGCTGTACGAAGCCATCAAGGAGAAGGGCTCCATGGTCATCGTGCCCTCCAGCGCGGTCGAAACCATGGGCCTGGGCGGCCTGCTCGGCACCGCATCGCTGTCGAGCCAGAAGCAGTAACTGGCTCACGAGAGCTATTGCACCCGGCGGAACATTCGATAGAATCGGCAGCACGGAGGCCGCCTGCATGAAAGCCGCATGGGTCGCGATCCTCACTGCGATATTGACCGCGCCGCTCGCCGCGCAGTGGCTGCATCAGCCGACGGCCGGCATCCCGCGGACGCCCGCTGGAAAGCCGGATCTGACGGCGCCCGCGCCGCGCACGCCCGACGGCAAGCCCGATCTCTCGGGCCTGTGGAATCGAATCTCACCGAAATATGCGCGTAACATCGCGGCCGATCTCAAGCCCGGCGACGTCCAACCTTGGGCGCAAAAGCTGGTGCGGGAGCGCAGGGAAAATCTGGGCAAGGACTACATGAACGTGCACTGCCTCCCGCTCGGCCCCGGCTACAGCACTGCCGCCGACGCAAGCGGCGCCGAGCAAATGAAAATCATCCAGACGCCGTCGCTCATCGTCATCCTGAACCCCGATCTCACCTACCGCCAGATCTTCCTGGACGGACGCAAACTCGAATCCGCGCCCAATCCGGATTGGATGGGCTACTCGGTCGGGCACTGGGAGGGCGACACGCTGGTGGTCTCCAGCTTCGGCTTCAACGACCGCACCTGGCTGGATCACGACGGCCATCCGCACACCGAAGCGCTGCGCATGACCGAGCGCTACCACCGCCGCGACTTCGGCAACCTCGATCTGGATGTGACGTTCTCCGATCCGGGAGCCTACGCGAAACCTTGGACCGTCACGGTGCACGCCGCGCTCGCTGCGGATACGGAAATGATCGAATTTGTTTGCACCGAGAATGCCGCCGACAAGGTCCTCGAGCATTGGGTCGGCAAGGCGTCCGACGAGCTGAAAAACCAAGCCAAAGTCGCTCCGGAGATTCTGGCCGGCTACGTCGGCACGTACGTCGAGCAGCCCAAGCTCTGGCGTCTGGAGCCGCGCGTGGTCGCGATCACGTTCTCCGGCGGCCAGCTCTACGGCAACATGGACGGCCGCGGACCCGTGCCGCTCGCGGCGCAGTCGGACACCGAATTCTCCGGCTTATACGGACTGGGCGTCGAGTTCACCCGTGGCGCAGGCGGCGTAACCAACCAGCTCTTCGTGAAACACGTCTCCGGCAACTACCGCTTCGCGCGCAAGAAGTAGGCGCGGCGGCAGTGCTAATCGCCCGCCACCGGCTCCAGCGCCGGCACGGTGACATCCTTGAAGACCGCGGTGCTGTCCGGCGTTTCCGGCATAATCGGGAACTGGAAACCGCACTGCGAACACCGCTCCGCCAGCACTTCCTGCTCGTGATGCAGGTCGTATGCTTTATCCGAGATCAGCGCGCAGCACGGACACACCCGAATCAGGCGCGTGTTCTTCAGCTCGAAGTTGGTGATGATGTCCTCCATGATTGCACCGCTGCGCACCGCCCACGCCTTGGCCTGTTTGTGGTAGGTGTTCATATGCCATTCGCGCAGCGCTTCGAAGCTGGTCCACAGGCTGATCTCGTTGTACCAGGTCGGATCCTTGGGATGGACCCACCAGGTCAGGTGCAAAAACCCCGGCAGGGCCTTCAGCTGATGGCGCACTTCTCCGAAGATCACCTTGAATTTCTCGTAGCCGTCGGGGCTGGAGAATCGCACTCGCTGCATACTTTGATAAATGGGCATTCAATCTCCTTGGTTCGCAAAAGTGGAACTGAAACTCTCAAAAGTCTAAACGAAGCGCCAGCTGTCCGGTGCGGTTGCCTCCCTGCCCCGCGGTCTGAGCCGTCTGCAGCACGCCAAAAGTTTCGGGACTGCTGATGTTCGCGGCCGGTGGCGCGAAATTGGTGTGGTTCAAAACATTGGTGAACGTGGATTCGAACCGGAGCCGCAGCCGTTCGGTAAGCTGAAAGTTCTTCGACAGTCCGGCTGAGACGGCGATGGTTCCCGGGCCTTCCAGAATGCCGACGCCGGCGTCCCCGATCCGTCCCGCACCAGCCGGCGTGGGCGCGAAGGCATTGAGGTTCCACTCCAGTTCTCCGCCGACATCACTATACGGATTCCCCACCGCGTCCGGGCGCGCGGTGATCCCGCCGCGGCTGACGATGCCGGTGTTGGACTGATCCAGAGTGGGGCTGATGGTCGGCGTAAGAAAAGGCCCGGTCTGGATCAGCGTCACCGTATTGATGTTCCAGCCACCCAACACCTCGTTCACGAGTCTGGATTTGCTCGACCATTGGCGGCCCTGGCCATACGGCAGCTGGTAGGTGCCGGTCAGCAGGAAGCGCTGCCGCGGCATTCCAGCGACATTCCCTCGCGCCGCCCGCAGGTCGAACTGATCGTAGGACGGAGTGAACAAGAGATTTTCCGACGTAAAGCCGCCCGGCGCGTCGCCTTGCGCATCGCTGATGTTGTGCGCCCACGTGTAGTTCGCCTGGAAGTACAGCCCCCGCGACAGCCGCTGCGTCGCTTCGAGCGTCAGCCCCTGGTAGTTGGCGAAACCGGCGTTCGCGCTGTAATTGATTTCATCCCAGTTCTGATAGGGAGCGCGCGGGTCGACGTAGGGGCTGGGGACATAGGCTTGAGCGCTGGGCGGGATGGCGTTGTAATCCTCCTTCACGCTCATTCGGTAGGAATTCATTCCCGAATACGTGATGCGCGCCGCTAAGACGGACGTGAGCTGGCGCTCGATGGTCACGTTCCATTGCGCCGTCTGCGGGTCCTTGAAATTGGGCGACATGCCATCGTAGAAACCCGTGCCCCCGTACTGCGCGGTGGTCGAGGCGGGTGACGTTTGCGGGAACATAAACAGCGGCACGCCGTTGTTGTTGTTCGAATAGGTGTAGGGCGCGCCCAGGGGGATCCCGATAAAATCGTAGGCCAGCTGGCCCAGCGGGGTTTGCGTAAAAATGCCGAACCCGGCGCGGAACACCGTCTTGTTATCCCGGAATGGCCGGAACGCGATCCCAATTCGCGGATCGTAATCGCCCCAATAGGTGTTGCGCAGGCTCTGCGAGAGATGATCCTGGCTGGCCGTGATTACGTTGCTACAAGGCAGCGACATGTTTCTCGTCGGCAGACTGCAGGCATTGAACGATACCAGAAAGGCGTTGTAATTGGCCTGCAGCAATGGGCTGGAGGGCACGGTCTTGTTCAGCAGAACGTCGGGAACCACCACGTCGCCGTTGCGCGGGTCGAAATTGGCGATGTCACCCTGGTTCTCGGTGAATTCCGGCAGCAGCTCCCAGCGCAACCCGAAGTTTAAGGTGAGCCGGTCATTCACCTGCCATTGATCCTGCGCATAAATTCCCCACTGCATGCTCGGCTCGTTGGTGTTGGGACTGCTTTCCACAATGAAATCGGTGTTGGGCGCGCCCAACAGGAAATCCCCGAAGGAGCTGCCGGTGAAGACCCCCTGGTTAAACGTGAACGCGCCGAAATCGTCCGATTGACCCCAGCGCACGACGGTTTCATAGAAGACGTGGCGAACATCCAGGCCCACGCGGAGCGTGTGTTTGCCCATGGTGCGGCTGAGATTATCGGTCCATTGATACGTCTTCGATGCGCCCGGCCCGTCCTTATCGCGGCCGATCGCTGTAAATCCGGTCCCGTCCGAGAAATTGAAAGTGGGGAAAGCGCCGGCAGTGGGGTGGTTCGCGAAACTGATGCCGGTGAGGCCGAGCGAATCGTCAGCCGCCGCGCCCTGGATGGGGAACTGCTGATAAATCAAGCTGGTGGTGAATCCGAAGCGGAACTCGTTCACCATTTTGGGGCTGATGGTGTAGTTGTAGGACACGATGAAGCTGCGATCGTGCTCGGTGTCGATGTCGTCGGGAAGCAAGGGATTCACCGGCCCGGATTGCCCGCTGTCGGTCAGCAGGTTCTTCCAGCTGAAGCGCGCATAGATCTGCTGATTGCTTGTAATGTAGTGATCCAGCCGGGCGTCGAAGCCATTCGTGTTGGAGGGGATGGACTGGAGCACTTCGTAGTTGTAACCGCTGCCGCCGTTGACGTTGGGCAACGGGTAGTACCCGCTCAGTAGTTTCTGCGACACCGGGTTCAACATCGAAGCGGGAATGGTGTTGTTGGGAAACGGCGCGCCGTTGAAAGGATTCGTCAAAACGTTGGTCGGCTGGCCCGTAGTGGGGCTGATGATCGGCAGATCGATGGTGCCGTTGCGTTCGGCGAGCGTCGGCACCAGGTCCTGCTCCGGCGAAGCGGTTCGGCGGCGGTTCCCTTCATAGTCGGCGAAAAAGAACGTCTTGTCTTTGCCGTCGTAGAGGTGCGGGATGGTCACCGGGCCACCTAGGCTGCCTCCAAACGTGTTGAAGCGCTTGGGCGCCTTGGATGAAAAGTTGAGGATGGTAGCGTCCAGGGCATCGTTCTGCAAATACTCGAACAGACTGCCGTGAAACTGATTCGTTCCGCTTTTGGTGATGAACGTGACGTCGGCCACCTGGGAAAATTCGGCGCTGTTGTTGAACGCCGTTACCTTCATTTCCGACAATCCCTCCGACGAGGGGTACGCATTCAGCAAAGAACCGTTACTGGTGACGTTGGCAGTGGAAATTCCGTCGACCGAATAGCCGGTCATCGAGTAGGTGGCGCCGCCGACTTCGATGTTGCCCTGGCTATCGGTGATGATAGCCGGCGAAAGCGCCAGGGCAGCGAGCGGGCTGGTGGTTTGCGCCCGGAAGTTCAAGGGCATCTCGACCAGCTGGTTGGTCCCCCGGGTGTCGCCCACCGTGGCGTTTTCCGTATTAATCTGATCTGCCGCCACCTGCACGTTCACCGTTTGCACCACTTGCGCCAGCGCCAGCGAGAGATCCACACGCGCGCTCTGACGGGCCACCAGTTCAATCGCGGTGGTCGGTGAGGGGGCGAAACCATCCTTGGAGGCCACGACGGTGTATTGACCCGGCTTCAGGTTCTCGAAAAGAAAGTTGGCATTCTCGTCGCTCAGCACGGACCGCGAGGTGTTCTCGTCCACGGAATGGAGCGTAACCAGGGTCTGCGGGAGCGCCAGGCCTCCCGGATCGCGCGTCGTCCCGCGAATGTCGCCGAAAGTGGATTGCCCGTATCCCAGCGCCGGCGCGAGCAGCCCCGCGATCAACGCGCAGCGCCGGGCAAATGAGCACACTTGTAGCTTGGCCATAAACTTTCTCCTCGATTTGACCGTGACGTCCGGAATTCGCAGACAGTGCGATTCGCTTCGGAGGGCCGGGGAGCCAGTTTCTGCGCTACTGAGCGGTCCGGCTCAATCGCCCGCCGGGAAAGAGAGCCGGATCAGGAACCGGAGATGCCGGACTGATTTCCCTCACTCCCGTTGAGCATTCATCGTAAGGGGAGGGGTCACCGGACTCAATGACCACTCTGTGTACGCCCTCTATAGCCACTTTCGTTGCGCATGGCCTTTCGAATGCGGCGCACGTAGTGCAACATGTCCTCGGCTTTGGTGCTTCCAAAACCCAAAATGAAGCCCTGCCGGACCTGGGTACCGGCGTAAGCGGCGGAAAGCGGCCACAGCCAGAGATTCTCCTTGGCGGCACGGGCCGAAATCATGCGGTCGGATAGGCCGGGCGGAAGCGTGACCACCAGGTGCATGCCGGCTTCGGCGCCCAGGATCTCTACTTCCGAGCCAAACTCTTTGCGCAGCGCCTGCGCCAGGGCCGTGCGGCGCTCGGCGTACAACTGCCGCGTCTTGCGGATGTGCCGCGTGAAATGGCCGTCGCGGATGAAATCGGTGAGCGCGGCCTGGTAGAGGTGCGAAGGCGACAGGTCGTTGGCTTGCCGGACGGCGAGAAAGCGCGCCACCAGCGCAGGCGGAAGCACCAGATATCCCAGGCGCAGCGCGGGGAACAGCGTTTTGCTGAACGTCCCGACGTAAATCACGCGCGAGCTGGGATCCAACCCCTGCATGGAAGCCACCGGCATGCTCTCGTAACGGTATTCGCTGTCGTAGTCGTCTTCAACGATCCAGGCGCGCGAACTATGGGCCCACTCGAGCAGCTGCAGGCGGCGCGCGACGCTCATGGTGGAGCCCAGTGGATACTGATGCGACGGGGTGACGTAAGCCACGCGCGCGTTCCGGCAGAGTTGAATGCCCGCCGCGACGTCCAATCCTTCGCCGTCCACCGGGACCGGGACCAGGCGGCAACCGGAAAGTGTGAGCGCGTTGCGCAGAAATTCGTAGCCCGGTTCCTCGATCCACACGGGCGTATCGGGGTCGAGCAGAACGCGCGCCGTCAGGTCGAGGGCATGCTGCGAACCGTTCACCACCATGATCTGGGACGCCTCGCAACGAACGGCGCGGGCCGTCCGCAGATACGCGGCGATCACCTCGCGGAATTCCTCCGATCCCAGGGGATCGGCATAGTTCATCGAGCTGGCGCGCACGCGGCGGGCTTGGCGTGTCACCAGGTCGCTCCAGACCCGGAACGGAAAATGATCGTAAGCGATCTGCCCGACGCTGAACGCGCCTGATCCGGGAAACCAGGGCGTTCCCTCTACCGGCAGCAGCCGGGCGGTGCGCGAAATGGGATCCGGCGCCGCGTCGCTCACCACGCTGGCTATCGCCGGGCGCGCAGTCAGGAACCGGTCGGACAGCGAGCTGGTCACAAATGTACCCGCGCCCGAGCGGCTCTCGATGTACCCTTCGGCCAGGAGCTGGGCATAAGCGCCCAGCACCGGAATCCGCGAGATTTTCAGCTCATCGGCCAGAGCGCGCGATGACGGAACCTGCTGACCGGGCCGCAGCCGGTGTTCCAGGATCATCGCGCGGAACGCGTCATAAATCTGGCGGTGGAGCGGCTTGTCGCTTTTGCGATCGACCGTGATCAGCGCCACCGCGGCGCCGGGCAGCTTCTTGGTCATCTGTGGGCCTTTTCTATAATGAAGCATGTCCTCCATCGCGCCAATGCTGGCGACGCCGGAAGAGATCGCGAAGTACGAACCGGTGATCGGGCTGGAAGTGCACGTCCAGCTCAATACGCGCACCAAGATTTTCTGCGGCTGCGCCACCGGGTTCGGCGCGCCGCCCAACACCAACGTCTGCCCGGTGTGTTTGGGACTGCCAGGCGCGCTGCCCGTGCTGAACCGGCAGGCCGTCGAAATGGCGATTCAGGCCGCGCTGGCGATGAACTGCCGCGTCAACTCCTATTCGCGATTCGCGCGCAAGAACTACTTCTACCCGGACCTGCCCAAGGGCTACCAGATTTCGCAGTATGACCAGCCGCTGGCCGAGCAAGGCTGGCTGGACATCTCCGTGGAGGGCGCCGCGAAGCGCATCGGGGTCACGCGCGTTCACATGGAGGACGACGCCGGCAAGAGCATCCACGACGGCTTCAAGGATTCCGACCGCTACACCTACGTCGACCTGAACCGCAGCGGCACGCCGCTGATCGAGATTGTCAGCGAACCGGACATGCGGTCGTCGGAGGAAGCCTACGCTTATCTCACCGAGCTGAAGCAGATCATGCAGTACGTGGGCGTGTCCGAGTGCGACATGGAGAAAGGGCAACTGCGCTGCGACGCCAATGTTTCGGTGCGTTTGAAAGGCGCGGAGAAGTTCGGCACCAAGGCCGAGGTGAAGAACCTGAATTCATTCCGTTTCGCCAAGATGGGCATCGATTACGAGATTGCCCGCCAGGTGGCGGTGCTCGAAAGCGGCGGCAAGGTGGAGCAGGAGACCCGGCTGTACAATGTGGCCACGGGCGAAACGGCCGGCATGCGCAGTAAAGAGCACGCGCACGATTACCGCTATTTCCCTGAGCCGGATCTGCTGCCGCTGCGCGTGAGCGAGGCCTGGCTGGCGGGCATCCAGAAGTCGATGCCCGAACTGCCCGCCGCCAAGCGCCGCCGGTTCATCGAAAGCTATGGCCTGCGCGACTACGATGCCGGCGTTCTGACTGCTACACGCGCGATCGCCGAATACTTCGAGAAGGCTGCGAGCGCGGCGGGCGATTCCGCCGCGGCGGCCAACTGGATCACCGGCGAGCTGATGGCGCTAGCGGACGGCTTCGGGAAGATTCCGCCGGAAGCGACCGGCACGCTGGTTGCGAAGATCAAAGCCGGCGAGATCAGCGGGAAAATGGCCAAGGACATCTTCGCCAAGATGTACGCGACCGGGCAGTCGCCCGAGGAGATCATCGAGCGCGAAGGCCTAAAGCAGATCAGCGATACCGGCGCGCTGGAGAAGATGATCGACGACGTGATCGCCGCCAGCCCCAAACAGGTGGAGCAGTACAAGTCCGGCAAAACCGCCGTGATCGGCTACCTGGTCGGACAAGTCATGAAGGCGAGCAAAGGCCAGGCGAATCCGGCCGCAGTGAACGAACTGCTGAAGGTGAAGCTACAGTAAGCGATTACTTCAGGTCCGGCTGATCGGGAGTGGCGGTCATGACGGGCGAAGCCTCCACATAGTTGTGATAGCTTTCCATCATCTGCCACACCCCGGCGGCGTTTTTCGCCAGAATGCGGCTGGACCAGTAGGCTTTGTCACCGTAAGTCGGCTGAATGGAGACCATCACCACCGCGTCATCGAAATCCCAGGTGCGGATCCAGAGCGCCGGCGCTGCGCCGACCTTGGGCGCATTCGGATTCGCCGCCTTGCGCCGGTTCATCCCGGCGATGCGATCGGCCTTCGAGGGTGACATGCCGCCGTAGGTGCTGACCACGCGCTGGTCCTGATCGTCGGCGACACGCACTTCCCAGCGCGCCTGGCCCGATTCCTGGTCCTGCCATTCCGCCAGCGCCGCCTTTTCCCCCTCGCTGATGGGCTTGTACGGCACGGCCTTGCAGGGATTGTTGCAAGGGATCTCGTACGTTGGCGCGACGGTCTTGAAATCGCGCTTCGGAACGGCCGCGATTTCGGTGGCGTGCAGCAGCTTCCAACCCGACGAGCGCTTCACCCAAAAGTGTGCAGA
>DATJNO010000123.1:0-12269 GCA_035508055.1 Bryobacteraceae bacterium
CGTGGCCGCCACCGGCATATCCACCACTTTCGACCGCATGTTGATCAACGGCAAAGAGCAGGATCTGCGCGTGAACGGTTCCGATCAGGATTATCAGACCGTCCGCAACCTGGTCGTCACTTCGGGCCGCTTTCTGGATGCCGGCGACGTAGCTCTGCGCCAGAAAGTCGTGCTGCTCACCGACAAGCTGGCCGAGCGCCTGTATGGCACGCGCACGGGCGCCACGGGCCAGATCCTGAAGATCCATGGCCTGCAATTCACCGTGATCGGCACTTTCAAGGAGCGCGTCGAGAGCTTCGGCCAATCGGAATTGACCGACAACACCGCGTTGATTCCGTTTACCGTAGCCCGCTATTTCACGCCGGTAGAACGCGTCGATCCGATGTACGTGGAGGTTCGCTCGCCGCAGGAAGTGGAGTCGGTCACCCTCGCCGTACGCCAGATCCTCGAGTCGCGCCATCGGCCGGGCGCCAGCTATCACGTCGAAAATCTGACCGCCATTCTGAATGCCGCCAAAAACGTAGCCCTCATATTGAGCCTGGTGCTGATCCTGGTTTCCGCCATCGCGCTGGTGATTTCGGGCGTGGGCATCATGAACATCATGCTGGTGACGGTGACCGAACGGACCCGCGAAATCGGCTTGCGCATGGCTGTGGGCGCGTCGCGCAAGGACGTGTTGGAGCAGTTCCTCACCGAATCCGTCATCCTCAGCCTGGCCGGCGGGTTGATCGGGATCGCGGTGGGGATTTCGATTCCCCTGAGCGTGGGGTTTTTCACCGATCAATTCCGGCTGGCGATCTCGCCCACGTCCGTCGTGGTCGCGTTCGCCGTTTCTCTCACGGTGGGCGTGGTTTTCGGGATGCTGCCGGCCAATCGCGCTTCGCGGCTCAATCCCACCGAAGCCTTGCGCTACGAATAGCTAATGCTTCACTTCCACCGGCGGCGTTCCATAGGTGTGGAACGACTCGATGGTCTTCAATCCCCAGGCCTGCCCCTTCTTGCGCTCGGCCTCCGACCACCGGATGGTCTTCCAGTCCGGCGCGAGAATCAGGCGCGCGCCGGCGTTGGCGATCTCCACGCGGTTTCCCCCCGGCTCGTACACATACAGGAAGAAGGTCTGCTGGATGGCGTGCTTGTGCGGCCCGGTTTCGATATACACGCCGTTCTCCAGGAAAATGTCGGCCGCGCGCAGCACGTCTTCGCGGCAATCCACCGCGTAGGTGATGTGATGGAACCGGCCGCGCGTGCCGGTGGCATCGCGCGTGTAGGCGAAATCGTAGCTCTTGTTGGTGCACGTCATCCACATCGCCGCTTCAGAACCGTCGTCCAGCACGATCTGTTCGGTCAGGCGGAAGCCCAGGTAATCCTGGAAAAACTTGCGGTTCGCCTCAATGTCCACCGCCAGGCCGTTGAAATGATCCAGCCGGCGGACGTTCACGCCGCGGGCAGGGAAGCGCTGCGCCTGGTTCTTCAGCGCGGGCTTTAGCTCCGGCGGCGCCTCGTACCACTGCGTCTCGTAGTAAAGCTCGATCTTGTGGCCGTCCGGATCCTGGCAGATGAAGGCGGGCCCGTGCGCCAGGTCACCGTCGTTCCAGCCGATATCGAATCCCGAGCCTTTCAAAGCCGCCACGCGCCGTTCCAGCGCCTGCGGGCTGCGGGCGCGAAACGCGCAATGTCCCATGCCCGGCAGTTTCGAAGCCGTCAGCTTCAGCGAATGGCGCTCGTAGTCGTCCCAGCCGCGCAGGTACACCGAATCCCCCTCGCGGCCGCTTTCGGTCATGCCCATCACGTTGACGAAAAACTTTAGACTTTCGTCGGGCTTGGGCGTGAGTACTTCCAGATGGCCCAGGTGGGCCAAGTCCATGATTGGTTCTGTCAAGTTTTCCTTACTCCGTGCTACTCGTCGCTGTCCTTCGATTTGGGACCGCCGTCTCCGGGCGAACCGCTGAACACCTTGCGGCCGTCGGCCAAAGTTACCGCGCGGGCGTTGGCGGTGCGCTCGTCATTTTTGGCCCGAAAGCCTTCGATAGTCACCTGATCGCCCACGTTCAGCGAATGCCGGGTCCATCCCATGCGCACCAGCGCATTCGGCGCGCCGTTCTCGCACTGCCAGTGCTGCACGGTGCCGTCGGCAGCCGGGACATCGATGTAGATCCACACGTGCGGGTTAGTCCACTCCACTTTGGTCACGGTGCCCTTCAGCGTGATCGGCTGCTTCACATCGAATTCCGCCGCAAACGAGTGATGCGCGAAAACCGGAACGCCGCCGAACAGCAGTCCGGCGGCAATGGCGATACCTGCAAACGTGGCTTTCATGAGAATCCTGTTACCCCCAATTATACGGCACGCCTATTTTACGAGGTGTTCCGTAATTTCCTTGTTGTTCTCCTCGCACGAGTATTCCATCAGCTCCCACTTCGGCTTCAACGTGAACAGGCGCTTGTTGGTCCAGGGTTTGGTGTAGGCCACCGGGTCGTCCACGGTCACTTCGTAGGCCAGGTGCGTCGGATCGGCGCGGCGGAACCGCTCGATCACGTGCAGTTGGTCGCTGTGCGGATGCCCGAGCGTATCCAGACGCGTCTTGTCGTTGAACCCGATCGTGTCCACTACCAGCGTGTCGCCTTCCCAATGGCCGACCGAGTTGCCCATCCACGTGGGATCCGGATCCCGGGGATGATCGCGGCCGTCAATCGGGATCACAATGAACGTGTTCCAGGCTTCCCACAGAATCGCGACGCGCTTCGGGCTTTGGAAAATCTCCAGCGGCATGGGCGTGTTCATCTGCCGCGTCAATCCGGCCGGCAAGCAGTGCGCCGTCGAATCAAACTTGCTCGGATCGTAGTTCTTGAAATTCTGTTCGCCCCAAGCTGTGTAAGGAAGCGGTCCGATGCCCTTGGACATGTCCGGCACGTAAGGAATATTCCACACGCCCGTCAAATCCGGCTGGCCATCGGCCGTGCGCGGAGCCTGCCAGGCGCCCGCAGCCGCGGCCGCATCTGACTTGTCGTTCGGCGCGGCGGATTGGGACGCGGCCGGCCATGCCGCCAGACAGAACCCGGCCACTAAAATAACGAACTGATGCTTCACTTCCAGACCCTCCCCTGTCGCGGAGTTGAGGCGCCGGGGATAGATCCGCGCGGTGTCTCCGGACTGAGTATATAAATCAGCTTGCTGATATGTCAATGAGATGCGTTAACCGGTTCCGCTCGGGCGGCGTCCCTGGAAATAGCCATCCAAGGAGACTGCTGATGAATCGCACCTGGCTCACCCACATGCTGCTGGCCGTCATCGCGTTACTGCTCGGCCTCAACCTGTTCTCCGGAACCTCCCGGACTTCCTACGCCGCAACCTCCACCCCCGTTCAATACAAGGTTGTCTCTCCGGGGAACTTCTTCGAAAACAGCCCCACCCGGAACAATTTGGAAAACATCTTGACGCGCGAAGGAAATGACGGTTGGAATCTCATCATGCGCTATCAGACCCGCAGCGGAGCCGAAGTGTTGATCTTCAAGCGATAGCGGCCGTTTCGGCCCTGCCTTAGTGAGTGCGGTAATACGCCATCAGATCCAACACCGGCGGCGTGTGGCCCATGGAGCGCAAGAACCCCGACACCTGCCCGCGATGGTGCGTCCCGTGATTCACCAGGTGCAGCAGGATCTGCCACAAAGGCTGCTGGTAGGGGTTGCCTTTCGTGTCTTGATAGGAGATCACCTTCAGAACATCCTGATCGCCCAGCGAGGCGGTGTACTGTTTCCAACTCTGCTGCAGCGCCGGCCATTGCTTGTTCAGCACGGCCAGGTCGCGATCCTGCGGGTCGATGAAGGAAGCCCGGGTCGTTCCTTGCACGCGCGCGAGCCAGATGCGGTCGGCCGCGAAAACGTGTACCAGAGTTTCCAGCACGCTTTTGTCGGCGGTCTTGAAGTCGCGCGCGAGTTCATCGGCGCTCAGCTTGTTGGCCTCATCCAGCAGGCGCTGGCTGGCCCAGGCGGAGTAATCCAGCTGTTGGCGAAGGGTGTCGGCGGAAACAGTCATGTCTTCGATTATGTCGCATCAGCGGGTAGCGGCGTCACTTCCAACCGCGCTGTTTCCGGATTCGCGACGGCACTTACGAGCTTTCGCCAGCTACTCGCACGGCGGAAGGCCCCTTGGTACTGGAGTGGCCCAACTGGAGACTTCCTCGTCAGGGCGCGACATTATCAGTGCGCGACATTGTTAACGAGCTGGCATCCCGGGCCAATGACAGGGCAAAAGAAAATGCTTTCATGATGGATAACCTCCAAAACCTATAACGGAATCTGGCGCTGGATTTAGCGGGATGAATCAGGCGGAACGCCTCTATCCCCGATCAAGCTGCGGAAAGGCTGCCAACGCCATAGCCTTCGGACTGCCGGCCGCCTTTTCAAGTCCCGAATCTATAAAACCCCATTTGGTACCCCTGAGAGCCTTTGCCGGTCAAACTCAGCAAAACCCCTGAGCGCGCTGCTGCCCTCTCCTCCGGTCCCGCCCGATATTACACAAGTCTTACAAACGAAGACAGAAATCCCTGTTAGCTTGGGATTGCATTCTTAACGTTGCGTCCTCGGAGACTTCGTGAGTAGCGAGATCATCAGCATCTACACCAACCGCAAACCCAACTGGTCCATCATCACTGTTCTGGCGATCCTGCACGCCGGCGCCTTGGCGGCGTTATTTATGTTCAACTGGCGCGCGTTCGCCGTGGCCGCCGTGCTGCATTACATGGCCGTCGGGCTGGGCATCAGCATGGGCTATCATCGCCTGCACACGCACCGGTCTTATCGAATTCCCCGGGCGCTCGAATACTTCCTCGCGTTCTGCGGCACTCTTTCGCTCGAAGGCGGGCCGATCTTTTGGGTCGCCACGCATCGCATCCATCATCAGCTCTCCGACAAACCCGGCGACCCGCATTCGCCCCGCGACGGCGCCTGGTGGTCGCACATCGGATGGCTGCTGGTGGGCGAATCCAAGCACAACAACACCAAAGTAATGGCCAAATACGCCCCGGATCTCGCCAAGGACCCGTTCTACGCGAAGCTGAACAGCTATCACTGGGTGCCGATCATCGTGGTTTCCGCGCTGCTGTTCGCCTTCGGCGGCTGGCCGATGCTGCTCTGGGGCACTTGCGCGCGGCTGGTCTTCGGGCTGCACTCCACCTGGGCCGTGAACTCGGCAACGCATATGTGGGGCCGTCGCCGTTTCCAGACCCGCGACCTTTCGACCAATCTTTGGTGGGTGGCGCTGTTGACCTTCGGCGAAGGCTGGCACAACAATCATCACGCGCATCCCACGTCCGCCCGCCACGGGCTGGCCTGGTACGAATTCGACCCGTCCTGGATCGCGATTTCCGTGCTCAAGCGCCTGGGCGTCGCCCGAGCCGTTCGCGTGGCCAAGATCCAAACGCCGTTGCCCGAAGTCGAAGCTGCCTAAGTCCGACGCAGCCACTCGGCTGCTAACCTGAGAGTATGGTCGTCGCCGGCCGCCGCCGCTCCATCGCTTCCTTCATCGCCCTCGGCATCGGCCTCATCTCCGTCATCCTGCTGCTGTACATCGGCTGGGTGCTGCTCAACTGGCGCACCGGCATCCTGCTGTTTCTGGGCACTTTGCTCGCCCTGATGATCATCTTCGGCGTGGTGCTCAACACCACCTTCCTGATCCGCGAAATCCGCCGTAACGAGCAAAAAGACGCCTTCATCAATGCGGTCACGCACGAACTGAAAACTCCCGTCGCTTCCATCCGCCTTTATCTCGAAACCCTGCAAACGCGCTCCGTCGACGAAGGCAAACGCCAGCAGTTCTATCGCACCATGGTGGAGGACAGCGACCGCCTGCTGGCCACCATCGAACAGGTGTTGCGCACCGGCCGTATCGGATCCACCGCGCATCACAAGCTGCATCTCACGCGCATCGATCTGAACGAGGTCATCCTGGAGTGCCTCGGCCGCACGCGCTCGCTGCACCAGCTTTCCGACGGCGCGCTCGAGTACCATCCCGGCCCGCCCGCCAGTATCATGGGCGACGCCGACGAGGTACGGGCCGCGGTCGCCAACCTGATCGACAACGCGGTGAAATACTCGGGAAACACGGTCAAGGTCATCGTGGCGACCGACATCGTCGACGACAAGTTCGTCTCCCTGCGCGTCCGCGACCAGGGCCCCGGCATCCCTAAATGGGAATTGAAACAAATCTTCAAGCGCTTCTATCGCGTGCCCGGACCGCTGGCAACCCGCGTCAAAGGCACCGGCCTGGGCCTCTTCATTGTCCGATCCGTCGCCAAACGGCACGGAGGCCGCGCCTGGGCCGAAAGCGAAGGGCCCGGCCGCGGCAGCACGTTCGTGCTGCAACTCCCGGTCGTGAAGTAAAGCGCTGTGAAGTGAGCTGGAACGAATGAACCGTGTCCTGGTAGTGGAAGACGAACAGCACCTTGCCGAAGGCCTGCGATTCAACCTCGAAGCCGAAGGCTATCAGGTGCAGCTCGTAGACACCGGCGAAGCAGCCCTGGAAAAGGTGGGAGCCGAAGCGCCGCCGTTCGACATCGTGGTCCTCGACGTCATGCTGCCGGGCATCGATGGTTTTGACGTCGTATCCGAGATGCGCAAGGCCGGCCAGTTCGTGCCCACTCTGATTCTGACCGCGCGCGGCCATCCCGACGACGTCCTGCGCGGCTTCGGCGCCGGGGCCGATGACTATCTCACGAAACCCTTCGAGCTGTCCATCCTGATCGCCCGCATTCACGGCCTGTTGCGGCGCAAACAATGGCTGCAAGCCGCCGCTCCGCCCCCGCCATCCAACGGTTCGGCAGCGCCCGCTGAACCCAAAGGCACCTACGCCTTCGCGGACAAATCGGTTGACTTCGACCGTCTGGAGCTGCACGTCCGCGATCAGGTTTTCCCGCTGACCCTGATGGAGGCCAACGTCCTCCGCTTCCTCACCCAGCACGAAGGCCAGATCGTTTCGCGCAAGGCCATGCTATCGAACGTCTGGGGATTGCACGAGGACACCGACACGCGCGCCATCGATAACTTCATCGTGCGCCTGCGCCGCTATATCGAGGACGATGCCACGCGCCCGCGCCACCTGCTGACCGTCCGCGGCCTGGGCTACCGCTTCGTTGCCTCTCCCGTCTCCTGATGCGCTGGCTTGGGCTTTGCCTCGCGCTCGCGGCGTGTGTTCCCGCGATACCTCAGCGGCTGGCCGTCGGCGAGTTTCTGGTTGCCACCCCCGCGATACACGATGCCGACTTCGCCCAAAGCGTCATCCTTCTGATCCGCTATGACCAGCAGGCCGCCGACGGTCTCTTCGTCAACCGCCCGTCGAATGTACCCGTCTCCGACGTTTACCCGGACCTGAAAAACGATCCGGTCAACTTCTACATCGGCGGTCCCATCGCCATCGGCGTTCACGCCCTGCTGCGGTCACGCACGGCTCCGAATCCGTCCCGGCCGCTCTTCGGCGACGTCCACCTGATCAACAACCGGCCCCTGCTGAAGAAGCTCATCATCGCCGGCACGCCAGCCACGACTTTTCGCGTCTACGCTGGCTCCTGCGGCTGGACCACGCCTCAATTGCAGGACGAACTCCGCCGCGGCCTCTGGCGCGTCGTCCCCGCTAACGCCGCCGCTGTGTTCGACCCGCATCCGGAGACCCTTTGGCAGCGTCTCACTGCCGCGCGAAACTAATGTCAACCTCGGTTTCGACTTCCACGGCTTGTCCGTTCAGAAACGAAGGACTTTACTCCCATTGCCGCACGGCATCCATCGCGGCCTTCGCCATCAGCCGATCCCCTCCGATGAGCTGCAGACTTTGAACGTGTCCATCCATACCGATGATCACGTCCAAGCGAACTGTGCCCTGCAGGCGCACGCCGGACTCACTTGGATGCACCGGATCGACCTTCCGAATCAACTTCATCTGCTGTAATCTGCCATCGACACGGACACGGCGGGTGCTCGAAACGGCGGTTGCCCGTTGCTCTGCAGCCTTAACCCGTTTGGAATCCAGCGCCCTTTGTACCCAGTGATTCGCTGTCTGGATGTCGCTGGCGTACTGCTCCGGCGTATTGTGCAGGTCTGCGCGCTCCCGTATCAACAGACTCATGTAGGCCATAGCGTCGTCATACATGGGGTCGAGTTCCAGCGCCTTGTTTAGGTTGAGAATAGCCATGTCAAGAAGCGCGCCATATTGCAGCTTGAGCTGCGCTTTCGCGGTTTGGTCCGTCAGGGGCCCTGCAGTTTCAGGCCTCATTCCCAGTTGTGCACGAGCAGCAATCCACGCCGGATACCATTTCATCCAACCGATGACGCCGAGCGAATAGTACGCTTCCTTGTTCTGCGGATTAACCCCTATGGCGCGCTTGTACCAAACCTCCGACTCATCCAACATTCTTAGCTTCCCTTGACCGTCGTGTTGCCCCACGGCCTCCTGGTATTTCAGCGAGGCTATCGATAGGATGGCGGTCTCGTTCTCCGGCTCGATCCGGATCACCTCCAGATATTCTCTCTCGGCCTTTTTGGCGAATTCCAGATTCTCCGGCGCCGGCGCCCATGGAATGTACTGAGCCAGCCATGCGTCGCCCAAGTGCAGGCGCGGCTCCACTTCGTTGGGAGCGAGAGTCACGGCCTTTTGAAAGGCTTCCGCCGCTGCGGCGTAGTTCGCGGTTTGGTAAGACGCGAGCCCCTGCGCGACCCACCCACGCCAATCCTGCGACCACAAGGCAGCCGCTCCCGCCAGAAGCAGGGCAATCGCGAATCTCATGGATTGACAGACACCGAGAGACCAGCATTGGTTCCGGCCAGCCAATATGGTATGCTGATTCCTGAATTGGCATGCTTCCAACCATCCATTTCGATCCGGAGAACAAATCGCCTCTTTACAAGCAGCTCTGCGCCAAACTGAAGGAGCAAATTGAATGCGGCGCCCTCAGTACCGGTGCCCGCCTCCCCGCCACCCGCGAATTGGCTGGCCAACTTGGACTGAACCGCACGACTGTCTCCGCCGCCTACGCCATGCTCGAATCCGAAGGTCTGATCAAGGGCCACGTCGGCCGGGGCAGCTTCGTTGTGGGCCAACCACTTGCTTCCTCTTCCTCGGCGGAGTTCGCCGGCAGACCTCTTGCGGATTTTTCGAGCTCGCGGCCCTCCGAGCTTCTCTTTCCGCTCGACGAATTTCGCGCCACTTGCGCTGAAGTCATCGCGAGCGCCGACGCCCAGGCCATCCTGCAGCTCGGTTCGCCCGCGGGCTTCCCGCCGTTGCGCCGCTATCTGCTCGAACAGTCCCGCGCCGAAGGCGTCGCCAGCGATGCCGACGACATCCTGATCGCCAGCGGCTGCCAGCAGGCCTTCGATCTGCTGCAGCGCACACTGGTCCGCAACGGCGAGACGGTGCTGGTCGAAGATCCGGTGTATCTTGGAGTGCGAAACGTCTTCGAGCGTGCCGGTGCACGTCTGATCGGCGTTCCGGTCGGCTCCAACGGCCTTGACCTGGAGACGCTTGAGCGGGTCATCGCCCGCGAGCATCCACGCCTGGTGGTCGTGACCTCGAACTTCCAAAATCCAACCGGCGCAACCATGCCGCTGGCCGCGCGCAAGGCGCTGCTGCGCATCACGCAGGCCGCCGGAGTCGTGGTCATCGAAAACGACATCTATGGTCCGCTCGTTTACGAAGACAGCCCGGTTCCCACAGTGAAAAGCCTGGACGAAACCGGCGACACCATCCTGCTGCGCAGCTTCTCCAAGATCGCGTTTCCTGGTCTGCGCGTCGGCTGGGTCATCGCCCCGCGCGCGCTCATCGAAAAGCTCACCGAAGCCAAGCAGTGGAGCGATCTGCACACCGACCAGCTCTCTCAGGCCGTGCTGTTGCGCTTCGCCGAATCGGGCCGTCTCGCCGAACACCGCCTGCGCATGCTGGAAGCCGGCCGCCTGCGTCTCCACGCCGCGGTGGATGCCTGCGAAAAATATCTGCCCGCCGAAGCGCAGTTCACCCGGCCGCACGGCGGCATGAGCCTCTGGATCCGCCTGCCTGAGCCGCTGGACGCGGGCGAACTGCTGGCGCGCGCCGAACGCCAGGGCGTAACCTATCTTCCGGGCAAGTACTTTGCCGTCACCCGCCCGCGGTCCAACTGCCTGCGAATCAGTTTCGCCGGGATGGCTCCGGAGCAAATCCGCTCTGGAATGGCCGTTTTGGGCCGCATATTTCAAGAAGAACTGGAGCGTGTAAAGGCTCACGCGCCGATGACGGAAGCGACCGCATTAGTATGAATTACAGATAACAAGTGAAGGAGAACCTCATGTACCTCGACGAAACATTCCGCCTGAAAGTCGGTTTGGCCGAAATGCTGAAGGGCGGCGTGATCATGGATGTCACCAACGCCGAGCAGGCCGTCATCGCCGAAAAGGCCGGGGCCGCGGCGGTCATGGCGCTGGAACGCGTCCCAGCCGACATCCGCAAGGAAGGCGGCGTCGCTCGCATGGCGTCCATCAGCAAGATCCGGGAAATCATGCGGCAGGTCAGCATCCCGGTGATGGCCAAGGCGCGCATCGGCCACTTCATGGAGGCCCGGATTCTGGAAGCGCTGGAAGTCGACTACATCGACGAAAGCGAAGTGCTGACGCCCGCCGACGAGGAGCACCACATCGACAAGCGCGGCTACAAAGTTCCGTTCGTTTGCGGCGCGCGTAATCTGGGCGAGGCTCTGCGGCGCATTGCCGAAGGCGCGGCCATGATCCGCACCAAGGGCGAGGCCGGCTCGGGTAATATCGTCGAAGCCGTGCGCCACATCCGCACCATCGTCAAGGAGATGAAGCAGCTGACAGTGCTGGGTAAAGAAGAGCTGGTAGCGGAATCCAAGAAGCACCAGGCGCCGCTGGAACTCGTGCAGTACGTCGCCGAGCATGGCAAGCTGCCGGTGCCCAATTTCTCTGCCGGCGGCATCGCCACACCCGCTGACGTCGCGCTGGTGATGCAGCTGGGCGCTGAGGCCGTGTTCGTCGGGTCGGGCATCTTCAAGTCGTCCGATCCGGAAGCCCGCGCCCGCGCCGTCGTGAAAGCCGCCACTTACTACAACGACCCCGCCAAGCTGTTGGAAGCCAGTTCCGAACTCGGCGAAGCCATGCCGGGCCTGGACATCGCGAAGATGCCGGAAGGCGAGTTACTGCAAACCCGGGGTTGGTAAATGGCGGTTGCCGCAAAGAAGAAGATCGGTGTATTGGCGCTCCAGGGCGACTTCGAAGCCCACGAAAAAGCCCTGCAGCGCGCCGGCGCCGAGGCGGTGGAAGTGCGTACAGCCGCCGATCTGAAGGGCGTGGACGGCCTGATCCTTCCCGGCGGCGAGAGCACCACCATGCTGAAGCTTCTGGAGGCCGAGCAGCTGCTGGAGCCGCTCAAAGAGTACGGCAGATCACACCCGATCTTTGGGACCTGTGCGGGCGCCATCCTGATGGCTTCCGAAGTGCAAAATCCCTCGCAAGCCTCGCTGGGACTAATGGATATCGGCATCGAGCGCAACGGATATGGACGCCAGCTGGACAGCCGGATCGCCCGCCTGGAAGGCCTGAATGGCAGCCTGGACGGTGATTTGGAAGCGGTGTTCATCCGTGCGCCAATCATCCGCCGTATCGGTAAGGGGGTCAACGTGTTAGCGAGCTATCAGGGCGATCCCGTGCTGGTGGAGCAGGGCCGGCATCTGATAGCAACCTTTCATCCGGAACTTACGTTTGACTCGCGGGTCCACCGGCTGTTCCTCCAGAAAGTCACCCAATAGCAACGGAGTCATGCGTTTGATATAGACTGGGTTGTGACCGGGTGTTGCGGAGGGCTCCCCGGTTACAATTTCATGAGACAAATCCTGCAAGTGGCCGCCCTAGTTGCGGCTGTTCTGCCTCTCGCTGCCCAAACGACGATTTTCGGCAGCAACATCATTGTGAACGGCGGCGCCGAATCCGGACTCGGCGGCGATGGTACTGCTCCGGTCTCGACCGTGCCGGGGTGGTCGCGCACCGGCGGATGCGACGTTTACGCTTACAGCACGGCCTACAATCAGGTGAACGGCATTGCGCCCACCGATATCGTTCCGCGCGGAGCAGGCCACAACTACTTCGCCGGCGGAGCCAACCCGTCGAATTGCACCTTCACCCAAACCATCGACTTATCCTCAGGGGGCTCGACCATCGACGCCGGCACCGTGACCTTCGCGGCTTCCGGTTACTTTGGCGGTTACGGCAGCGACAACGACAACGCAACCTTGACCGTGGTGTTTC
>DATJNO010000124.1:0-4184 GCA_035508055.1 Bryobacteraceae bacterium
AGCGGTCCACTTGTGCCGCGCATGCGGCGGTCGCGGCTCTGTGGGGCGTTTCTGGATGGGGTCAACGTTGCCGCGCTGGGGCTGATGTCCGCGGTTGTGGTTCAGTTGGCACGAGCGGCGGTCATGGACGTGGTGACGCTCACGGTGGCGGTGCTGGCGCTGGCGGCGCTGGTGTTCGCGAAGCGACTGAACTCGGTGTGGCTACTGGCTGGCGGCGTAGCGGCGGGGTTGGCGCGAGCGATGATGGCGGGCCACTGAAGCGGTCTCAGAGAGCGGCGGTAGCGGCGCCTTTCTGGCGAGGGCAAGGAGCATGCGGGTACTGGGAAGAACGCCGCAGTGAGACCGGGGAACTGGCGGGCTGGTCTTATATACTCGCTTCACGATGAGCCGACGATTTCTCGCGCTTGACCTGGGCGCTGAGAGCGGGCGGGCGATGCTCGCCTCACTCGATCAACAGAAACTCGATCTTTCGGAATTGCACCGTTGGCCGAACATTCCGGTCCGTCTACCCGATGGTCTGTACTGGGACACATTGCGCCTGTTTCACGAGATTTGCGAGGGGATTCGCGCGGCCGGCAAGAGCGCTTCGCGGCTGGATGGGATCGCCATCGACACCTGGGGAGTGGACTTTGGACTGCTTGGTGGCGACGGCGCGCTGCTTGCGAACCCTCGTCACTATCGGGATGGGCGCACGCTGGGCATGTATCAGCAAGTGTTTGCGATCGTGCCGAAGCATGAAGTGTTTGCCGCCACCGGCATCCAGTTCATGGAGATCAATTCGCTCTTTCAGCTCTTCTCGATTCATCAGCACACGCCGCGGCTGCTGGAGGAAGCGGCCAAGCTTCTCTTCATGCCGGACCTGCTCAATTATTTCCTGACGGGCGTCCAATGCTCAGAGCGCACGATTGCAAGCACGTCGCAGTTTTATAGCCCGGCGACCGGCGATTTTTCGAGGGAGTTGTTGGGGCGGTTGGGGATCAAGGCGGAATTTCTGGCGGAGCTGGTGGATCCGGGAGCGCGGCTGGGCGGACTTCTCCCGCATGTGGCAGATCAGTGCGCGCTGCAGCAGGCGCCGGAGGTTTTCACCACCGGTTGTCACGACACCGCATCGGCTGTCGCTGCCGTGCCTGCCGAGGAGAATTCGCGATGGTGCTACATCAGCTCCGGGACCTGGTCACTAATGGGCGTGGAACTTGCCGAACCGGTGATCAACGAAGCGACGCTCGATGCGAATTTCACCAATGAGGTGGGGGTGGGGAGGCGGATCCGGCTGCTTAAGAACATTGCGGGACTGTGGCTGCTGCAGGAATGCCGGCGGGCCTGGGCGAAAGAGGGCGCAGAATACTCGTATGAGGAGCTGATGCAACGGGCCGACGCGGCACGGCCGATCGATTCAATCATCGACCCGGATGCGTTCGGATCGCCAGGCCACCATCCGGAGCGCATTCAGGAATCGTGCCGGGAAACGGGGCAGCAAGTTCCCAAAGATGCCGGCGAAACGACGCGCGTGATACTGCGCAGCCTGGCGGTTCGATACAAGGAAGTGCTCGAGACACTCGAATCGCTTACGGGGCGATCGATTGACGTGATTCACATTGTTGGCGGCGGATCGCGGAACCGGCTGCTCAATCAGCTTGCGGCCGATGTCACGGGGAGACGCGTGATTGCGGGGCCAACTGAGGCCACAGCGGCGGGCAATGCCTTGACTCAGGCGATGGGAAACGGGGATATCGGCTCCCTTGAGGAATTGCGAGCAATCATCCGGCAGTCTTTCGGGGTGGAGGAGTTTCGCCCGAGGACCGGAGCGTAAGGGCGGCTTACCGCAATTGAAAATGCGCGTGTGGCAACCCGGCGAGTTCGTTCGTGCAGGGCCGGGTTAGTGCGGCGCCGGCATCTCCCGAATTTTCAGATTGCGGAAGAACACGAAGGTGAATTGATCGTGCAACTGCAGCCCGATGGGGCCGCGCAGCGGACGTCCCTGCTCGCCGGGTCCTTCGGCCACTAGCCGAAGTTCGTCACGACGGGGGCCAAGAGGCACCTAAGTCATTGAGAATGAGTTCAGGCAATCGCCGAGTCTACACTACATTTGCGATGAAGTTCGAACCTCTCGGGGAGGCTGAGCCCCAGTTGCTTTAGGAGCGATTTCTGCTCGGCGGTCGGTTCGGTGATGCGCCGCAGACGGATCTCGCGGCCGTCGGTAGTTGGCAGGACAATGTCGGCGCTCTGCAAAGTGGAGAGCAGGGCGAGCGCCTTCATCGCTGATATCGGCTGGGCGTTGTTGACTCCGCTGCTGGATGGTTGCGGGACGATCGCCGGGCGGCGCTTCAGCAAATGCTTGAGCGTCACCCACAGGGCATAGCCGAGAAAGGCCACCATCACGTGGGCCTTGACGCGCGACTCCAGTTGATGGAACAAGGGCCGGATGGACAGCTCGCTTTTGAGCGCGCGGAACGATGCCTCCGCCTCGGTCAACTGCATGTACCGGGACCAGAACTCTTCCGCGGTACCGACCTGGAGATTGGTACGGAGCAGGTAAGCGCCTTCCCGCAGTCCGCGCCAGACCTGGCGATCTTCTTTGATCGCCCAGTGGAGACGAACGCCCTCGGGCGTGTCCCGCAGACCGACCTGGTAAAGATCGTTCACCTGCGGATGGCTGGCTTGTATCCGCCCCAATCGCCGCTCCATTTTGTGGCGGTCTTTCAGCCGACCGGTCTCGATGGTTTTCGCCAGACGTTGGAGAGCATCCTCCATGCGGCTGGAAAACCGGTTCCGGATGGCCTTCTCCTTTTCCTTGCGGCCGCTAGTGCGGCACAGGATGAAGGTCTCCTCGCCCTGCGGAATCGCCACCTTCTTGACTTCCACCTCGGGCCGCACCTGAATCCAGTCGTCTTTCAGCAGCTCTGCTTCAAACTGCTTCATCTGGCTGCGCGGCGTGCCCACCAGGTACTGGCCACCGCGTTTGCGAATCGCCGCCAGATTCTCCTCGCTCACGATGCCGCGATCCATCACCCAAATGCGCCGCGCTTTTCCGTACTTGCGTTCCACCATGCGCAGCATCGTCTCCATGGTCGAAACATCGGCGCGATTGCCATCGAAGGTCTCGTAGCTGAACGGGAAGCCCTCGCTGTTGACGATCAGTGCGATCACCATCTGTTCGCAGTCGGGGCGATGATCGCGCGAGTAGCCGCGCCGCATCATCGCATTCTTCTCCGCCGCACCTTCTACATAGGTGCTGGTCAGATCGTACAGCAGCACGTCGAACTCGGCGCTGAATAGCTCGCCGTAGCGCTGCTTGAGATGCCGCTCCAGCTTCGTCTTATGCGGCAGAATCCGGTCCAGGCAGCGGTACAATCGCGTGTCATTGAGCTTGCCATCTTCGATTCCCAGCAGGTCATCGAGCGCCGTGGAGGGATACCAACGCTCTTCAATCGCCAACTCGCTGCCGGGCGCGCACAGCCGGTTGATGGCCAGCACCGCGGCCACGCGCGACCAAGCCACATCCGCCTCCTGCTCATCCACCGCCGCTTCGAAGAAACGATCCAGTTCCAGACGTCTCCACAACTCCAGACCGAGCCAGCAGGAGCCGAACTGCCGCGTGCGCTCCAGCCGCACCTTGTTCAGCAGCACCCGTGCCACTTGCGGATCATCCGCCGGCGGCTCCACGTGCGAAGGAAACAGTTTCAGTTGCTGCGCCTCGCCCCGCTCGTTGAAGACCTCGATCGTCCTCAGCCAGCGCGCCTGCGCCGAACTGTTCAACTCGCCCAGATAGCACAGCGTTTTCTGCCGGGGTCCATCGGGCGTGCGGACTGTCTCCACCAGCGACCAGTAGGCGTGGTCCTTGCCGTCTTTGCTCCGCCGGTTCGGCCGCAGAAACATTCTGGCCCGATCTTGTCATGAGACTCGAATCCCTTCAAGAGGGTTGGTCTACACTACATCGACTTCCGCCCACGCCGCAATTGGAGCCAAAACACTTATCCCATTCGCAAGCCCCAACTTTGCTTAAATCCATGTTCTCGTGACGAACTTCGGCTGGCCGGCCAGCCACGTCCTCAGCTGAGGTTGGCGGTAGCGGAAAGCCCCAGGAGTTGTGGGAGCTCACTCACCCGCACTCTGACCCCAACGTAAAACGTCCCGAACGCGGCATACACCGCACTCACTTCGTCAAAGCGCATCTCGTAGATAAG
>DATJNO010000125.1:0-21237 GCA_035508055.1 Bryobacteraceae bacterium
ACTGCCGGGGCCGGCCGCTCCCCTCACTGGCTGACCGGATTCCAAGCCGAGTTCTGGTGCTGGGGATGCGCGCTCGCGGTTGCCTCCCTGGCTGCGACCCTCAGCCTCATTTGGTTTTACGGCGTCCTGGGAACCAGCATCGCCGTGCTGTGGCTCACTTCGTCGTTGCTGGGCCGCGGTTGACACCCGGCTGCATGCAAGTGATAGGATCACTCGGAAGGCATCCTCATGAAAGTTCTATTTCCAGTAGCATTACTAGCCGGGCTCATCGCCCAATCCGGCTTCGGCCAGCAAAACGTCCCGTTCGATCCGAAGTTCCACATCCCCGTCGCGCCGCAGGGCCTCGCGCATAAGCCGCTGCCCAAGCTGCCCATGGAGTTCGACACCGCCGAAGGCATGCGCATTCGCGTGGTCGCTGTCACGCGGCAACTGGAATATCCCATCAGCATGGCCTTTCTGCCCGACGGCAGCATCCTGATCCCGGAACGCTACGGCCAGCTCCGCATCGTCCGCAACGGCAAGCTCGATCCCAAGCCCGTGGCGGGCGTTCCGGCCTCGTTCGGCACGGGGGAATCGGGTTCGCCGGGCGCCGTCCACGGTCTGCAGGACATCGCGCTGCACCCGAAGTTTGAAGAAAATCATTTGGTCTATCTCGTCTACACCAAGGCGAACGATCCGAAGCGCTCGGTGGCCATCGCGAGAGCGCATTGGGATGGCCAGGCGCTGGTGGATTGCAAGGACATCTTCAATCTGGGGCAAGCCAGCACTTCGCGCATCGTATTTGGCGCGGACGGCATGCTCTACATGGTCACCACCGGCAACGACCCGCAGGATCCCGACACGCTGGGGGGCAAAGTTCTGCGCCTGCGCGACGACGGCACGGTTCCCGACGACAATCCATTTGTCGGGCAGCCCGGCCACCGGCCCGAAGTCTACACACTGGGGCACCGCAGTTCGCTCGGCCTCACTCTACATGCCGCCAGCGGCGAAATATGGGAGAGCGAAAACGGCCCGAACGGCGGCGATGAGATCAACATTCTGAAACCCGGCCGCAACTACGGCTGGCCGAAGGTGAGCTACGGCCGCGATTATCCGGGCCCATGGCATGTGTCGCCTCCGGGCCACGTTGGCTTTGAGGCTCCGGTGGTGATCTGGATTCCCGCCATCGCCGTTTCCGGCATGACGTTCTACACCGGCGACAAACTGCCCAAATGGAAAGGTGATCTTTTTGTCGGAGCGCTGCGCACGGGCGAAATTCCCGGCACCGGCCACATCGAGCGTATCCTGTTCAACCAGGAAATGCAGGAGCTGCGTCGCGAATCGCTGCTCACCGAGTTCCGCCAGCGCGTGCGCGACATCCGCCAAGGCCCGGACGGCTACCTCTACTTGATCACCGACGAGAACCCCGGAGCTCTGCTACGCATCGAACCCGCGCAGTAGTTACTTCGTGCTGGTGACCTTCTCCGGGTGCAGGGTCAACTTCTGTACACGCCAGTTATTCATGTCGGCGACGAAGACGGTGTTCTCGGACGGGCAAGCCAGGCCGTGCGGCCAATTGAACTGGCCGGCGTCGCGCCCGGATTCGCCCAGATAGCCGATCAGCTTGCCATCCGGCAGCGACCACTTGTAAAGCCGCCCCGGCTCGTTATCGATCGAGTACAGATATTGCGGCGTGGTGTTGGTGATGCACAACGCCCAGGGCTGCGTCTCGTCGGGAAGATTCGCCGGAGTATCGCCCAGCGTCGGGTGGCGCTTCTTATCGTAAGGAACGTTCTGCAGCAGGTTGCGCAGGTGGTTGCCTTCTTCGTCGAAAACCTGGATGCGCCGGTTGCCGCGATCGGCGACATACACTTTGCCCTGGCGATCGATCGCGATATTATGCGGCGTGTTGAACTGGCCGTCGGCTTTGCCGTGCGAGCCCCAACTCTTGATCCAGTTGCCGTGTTTGTCCATCTTGGCGATGCGCGAGTTGCCATAGCCGTCGCTGATGTAAATGTTGTCCTCGGCGTCCCAAGCCACGTCGGTGGGGCCATTGAAGTAGCCGTCGTGCGGCACGGGAGGATTCTGCAGAAGCTTGCGCGGGTCGTAATACTCCGGCACATCCGGACCTTCCGGCCGCCGGCCCAGATTCATCACGACCATCCCCGCCGGGTTGAACTTCATGGCGGTGTGTGTGCCTTTGTCCACCACCCACAGGTCGTCGTATCGGTCGAAACGAACCGAGTGGGAATAGCCCAAGCCATACACGCCCCGGCCCAGCTCCCGCACAAATTTGCCATTGGGATCGAATTCCAGCAGCTGCGTGGTGGCGTTGCCGTAGATCGGTCCGGAAGTGGCGCTTCCGGGGTGGTTCAAAACCACGATCATGCCCTTGGAGTTGATCGCCACTCCGAGCACTTCCCCGAGATTCATCTGGTAGTTCAGCTTCAGGAAGTTGGCGTCGGCCTCGAACGCAATCTTCTGCGGCGCCTGCGCCAGCACCATCGCGGTTGTCAGAGCCGCCAGAAGCAACGATTTCATGGTTTGGTCCTCTTTCCGCGTTTCCGCCAGAAGGCTGCTGAACAGTATATGCCAACATCAGTAATTTTTAACAAAACGAAGCCACTTCTCACATGTGACTGAATTTAAAGTACCATCGCTACTTGCTTCCTATGACTATGCGCCGCAGGGTCCTATATCGGGTGCCTCATCACTGTTACAAACCTTAGCTGCATGCTAAGGTTGTGTTAACAATGTCTCGCACTATCTTATTGATCCTTATAGGATTGGGTGTGATTTCCGCTCAGGCCGACACGATTACAGTGATGTACGCTGGAACGGGAACGGGTGCAATCCCCACCGCCGTGGCCGACCGTAACGCCTGGATTCTTTCGAACTTCGGAGCTGGCGACACCACCGACATCCTGGAAAGCTTTGAAAACGATGCGTTAGGCGCTTACACCAGCCTAAATACGGGCGCCGGCACGTTCAGCGTGATGTCCACCAGCAAGGCCGGCAACAGTGCGCTATCCGACGGAACAAAGACCGACCAGTTCACGATTCTCGACACTGCGGACTCGCCGTTCCAGGGCCGTTTCAACACGACGCCAGGCGGCAACAAGTGGCTGGATTCCAACGACATAACGCAGGTACAGCTGAGCACCACACAATCCGTCCTCTATTTCTTCATCACCGACGTGAACGATCAAAGCGGGGTGCTGACACTCAAGACCGGTGATGGAACGACATACAGTTTCTCGCCGAATCAAGCGAATGGCGACCTGTACTTTGTGGCCATTGAAGCCTCGGGACCGATCGGCACCATTCAATGGCTTAACAGCTCCAACGACGACGGCTGGGGCGTAGACGATTTCGGCACGGTGCAGGCCGCCACGCCGGAGCCTTCGGGATTGCCGCTGGCCGCGGCCGGGCTATTCCTGGTTGCGCTGGCTTGGAAGTACAAATCCCGGATGGCCGCCAAGTAAGTGATCCGTACGCGCGGAGCCTACGGCGCACCCAGGCAGTTGCCCTTTCGATCTCCGTCAACTTGTTCGAAGCTGCAAGAGGCCTGCTTATTTCCGGTGTACTGGTTCGGCTTTATGTCCGTGATTTTTACCTTGTACTTCTGATCCTTCTTGGCGTTGGGAACGAGGACGAAGACCGAACCGATCTTTGCCTGTCCGTAAGCGCCAATGTATTGATTCTCCTGTTCAGAATCGATGGTGATCTGATATTCTTTTCCGACTTCGGCGTCCTGCGCCAGCAGGGGGAAAACCGAAGTTAAAACAGCCACGCAGGCTGCAACCGCGAATCGCTTCGACATAAGGAACCTCCCTCTCTCAATTGAGCCGATTGTCTTTCTTAAAAACAAAAACGTGCTGCGTGGGAATCATGTCGATGACTTGATCCAGCCTGAAACCAAAGCCGGAAATTTCCCTCAGGATATCCGCCGCTCTCATTTTGTGAGGCGCAGACACACGGGAGTTCGGATCCTCGGCTTTGTACTCGACGAGCAGCATCCGCGCGTCCGGTTTCATCGCGGCGCCGATGTGACGCATCATCTCGGCGGGATGGGAAAATTCGTGGTAGGCAAGGATGAGGAGGACCTCGTCGACGCTGTTTGTGGGTAGCCGGGGATCGTCGGCGGATCCAAGGATCGGAACGATATTGTCCAGTCCGGATTTCCGGGCCATCCGTCGCAGCCCGTCAATCATTTCCTGCTGGACATCGACCGCGAAAACCTTCCCTGCCGGTCCCACGCGGCGGGCGGCGCGGAGCGAAAAGAACCCTGGTCCCGCTCCGACATCGGCCACCACATCGCCCTTTTCGATTCCGAGAACATCCAGGAGTTCCTCGGGTTTTTCGGTTTCGACGCGCTCCGGACGGTAGAACCACCATGCTTCTTGTGGATTGGCCAGCTCGGCCTGACGTCCATCCGGCAAACGAACCGGCTGCGCCACACCAGGCAGCGAGAAACAGGCTAAAAGCAGGGAGCAGAGCCAGCTTTCGCGAGTCGACGTCATAGCGCGCTACGGTCCTAACCAGCCCCTGCCGAAAAGGCGCTCATCCTAACACAGCAAAGACTGCACAGCCCAGCTTCCAACCCGGTGCATGGAACAACCGGTTAAGGCTGAGCATAATAACCCGTTCTGGTGTGTACCTTCAATCCCTTCCGATCGAGCTTGACTTGAATCTCATGATATTCGTTGGGACCATCGCCCGGCTCGGTGTCGAAGGTGAGGACGTAATATGCACTCGCATCGGCTACCGCCTTTGCGATCTCACCGGCCACGTCGTTGTCGGAATCGAAAACCTGGCCGCCGGATTGAATGGCAAGAACCTGAAGCGCGAGATTCCCCATTTGCACCTGATCCTGTCTTTTCACGCCCTTGACGAAATCCTCGTAATAGTAGGTTCTCGCCTGCCCGGCGTCGTTCCCTCCCAAGGGATCGATGCTGAATAGAGTGATGTCGCCGTTGAGCAACAGTCGCGACATGTCCACCACATTTCGGAAAACGTTCTGCCGGTCCTTGCCGTCGAGCTGGATGTTGGGGCCGGTAAGAATCGGCCAGCCCGGACTGACCCAAAAGATGAGTTTTCGCCCCGGTCTGGCCGCTTCCCGGTTGGCCAGCTGCGATAGCGCCATCAGCGACATGCCCAAGCGGTCGCCGGCGCCGTATACGCCTTGGTCCCGGTTGACGTAGCGCAAGCCCGCCTGCTTGCTGTCCAAAGCCGCCGCCAGGGTGTTGCCGTCCCGGCTTGCCGCGTTTCCGGCTGCGATCCCGGCATCGGTGAAGACGGCGATCGACATGGGATAAGGGAGCTTTCCGTCATTCGCACGCAAGAACTTGTCCACTTGGATGCGCGCGTAGGACACGTTCGTGAACCGCGTATTGACTTCGTCCACGACCACCACACCTTCCACGGGAGGCGAGGATGTGCGAATGCCCTGCACCGCCTGAAAGGAGAGAATTTTCTGTGGATGTTTATTGTCCAGCAGCGCGAAATCGCTCTGCTCTAATCCGGTCACGGGGTTGCCTGATCGATCGGCAACCGCCACGTTCAAGTTGATCCGGCGGTTGAAGGTTTCCGGCTGCTGCGCAAAACCGGAAAGAAGACTGAGGCACAATACTGGGGTAAACCGCACACACCCGGCGCCCATATAAATTCACCTCAGTCTAACTTTATACCCGAAATCAGCTGCATGTTCCGGACGTACCAGAACCAGAGTGAACCCAAGTTTGCGGTTCCTACTAGACATCCAGGAAATCGTCGCTTATACTCATTTCCCACGGGACACGATTTGTAGCTGCTTTCGGTACCTGTTTCAGCACCATAACTCGGAGGCTTTCCGACCTGCGAACCACTCTTCGAAGGGCGGCCCTTGCGGTGGCGGTGCGCACAGAATCGCTCGTTGTGGAAGGAGATTCCTATGAAGTCATTCAGAAAGATGAGGATTTTGCTCGGTCGCGCTACGCACACGTCCTCGAACGCACACGGGTTCGGTTCATCCAGCCCCTCGAAAGGGAAGACGCGGCGCGCCGGTGTCGTTGGGGCACTGCTCGGGATTGCGGTAGCCGGCGTGCTATCGGCCGGCCCGATACCTCCGGCCGCGCCAGGCTCCGGGCAGCACGACGCCTCAGCCGTTGCGAGGGCGCGGGCGGTTTTCCTCGAGAAACTCTCCTCCCATCGGCCGCTGGTGCACAGCACCGCGGCGACGCTGGACCCCGGCGGAGGCGCCACGTCGCTGCCGTCGGTGAACTGGTCGGGCTACACCGACGTGGAGGGCGGCTCGAACACCGTTTCGTCGGTCAGCGGCCAGTGGGTGATCCCGAAAGTGGAATGCCCGGTGGGCCCCTACCAATACCAGGACGCCTTCATCGCGCAGTGGGTGGGCATCGACGGCGTCACCAACGGGACGGTGGAGCAGCTTGGCACTGCCACGCAGTGCTTCGAGGGGGTCACGTACTACTACGTTTGGTACGAGATGTTCCCGGGCGGCACCGTCGAGGAGGGCACGCAGGCCTGCATCAACAACAACGTCGACTGCCCGGAGCCAGGCGACCACGTCTCCGCTTCGGTGACCGTCACGCCGGTTGGCGGTACGAATAATTACACGCTGGCGCTCACCGACTTCACCCACCCGGCGGAGAGCTTTTCGGTGACGGCGTCCTGCGGCTCCTCCACGTGCCTCGATTCGAGCGCTGAATGGGTGGTGGAGCGCCCGGCCTTCGCGCTGCCTTTCGGCTTCCAGATTTTACCGCTTGTGGACTTCTTCGCGACCGGCTTCTCCAACGGTACGTTGACGTCCGGCGGGAAGACCACGGACATCGAAGGCTTCCGGGACGGCGGCGTGTACAACGTGCAGATGAGCGACGACACCGGCTCGTACTGGCTGGACTGCGTGGGGCAGTTCTTTGGGGCTCCGAGGCTGCTGCTGACGAGCAACGCTAACGCCTGCCCGACGGTGTCGCCGTCCCACGGCACCTTCAGCATGTCCTGGGACTCCAGCTTTTGAGCCTCGGGCGACGGCAATGCCGTCCCGGCCGATTCGTGATCCAAAGCCGTGGCCGACGGCCAGAGCGTGCCTGATCCCCACCTCATGTGCTACGATTCCAGGTCACGATAAGAGGCTGCTTCCGTTTTGCCCGTCAGTTCCGTCATCGAAGTAGAACGGCGTTTGATCATCACCCTCGGTGAAGGCCGTATCACCTTCGCGGAGATTACCGCCAACCAAGATCGATTGCTGAAAGACCCCGAGTTCGATTCGAGTTTTGACCAGGTGATCGATGTGACCGCGGCGGAAGTATTGGACCTGACCATGGGTGAAGCCATTACTGTCGCCGAGCGGCGCATCCTATCAGCGAAATCCAAGCGTGCCGTCGTTGCCACCGAACCCGCTGTTTACGGCATGTTTCGTTTGATGGAGGTGTACCACGAACGGCACGCTGAAGTGCAGGTTTTCTATAATCTTCAGTCGGCTCTGGACTGGCTTGCTGTCGGCAGAGCTTAATTGCTCCGAACCCGCATGCCGCGATCGGCGGAAAGGCTCCCGAAGCTTGCACATTGAACGGGATACCATGGCCGGGCTAGAAGATTGTAGACTGAAGCTTACGGACGACCCAGGGAGGATTTCGAATGCGCAAGTGGATAGTGGGCTGCAGTGTGGCGGCGCTTTTGGCCGCAGGACTGCTGGCCCAGGACAAGAAGAAAGCGGCGGGCGACGCCACCAAAGGCAAGGACGTATTCGACCAGTGCGCGGTCTGCCACAACACGGACAGCGATGATGTGAAAGTGGGGCCGTCGCTGAAAGGCCTGTTCAAGCACGCCAAGCTGGCGAACGGCAAGCCGGTGACCGAAGCCAATGTGCTGGCGCAGATCAACGATGGCGGCAACGGCATGCCGGCGTATCAGGATCTTCTGTCGGACGAAGATAAAGCCAACGTCATCGCGTATTTGAAGACGCTGTAGCGCTGCTGCGCGCCGCGGCGGGCGGGCGTGTTACAGTGGTGGCTGCACGGCTCTTTCCCGGAAGTCCCCATCGTCTAGCCCGGCCTAGGACACCGCCCTTTCACGGCGATAACAGGGGTTCGAATCCCCTTGGGGACGCCACACCGCATCGAAAGCTTGTTGGGGATCTCATTGTACGTCAGCGGCCTTAGCGTACCATTGGAGGCGACACGAGCGTTCAGGGGGCACGATGATTGCAACGGCACGACTCGCGCATGTAGTTTTCTTGACTTTCTTTGCCGTGGGCGCGGCTACCGCTGAATCCAACCCCGGTTTTGGAGTAGGCAACATCCATGAGGGTTTGGTTGTAGGCGCCATAGTGGGCGTTGGTGCGGTCGCGGGACTTGGGATCACCTACCTTGTCGTTCACAACCGGGGAGTCGTTGTTGGATGTGTAACTGAGCCCGGTGGAGCGAAGACTCTGGCGGCAGGTAAGAACGTCTACACCCTTCCCGATACCGGCCCATCCCTGCCGGTTGGCGATCGCGTGAAGGTGAAAGGCCACAAATCCGGTCGTTCGTTTCAGGTCGAGAAGGTCATAAAGGACTACGGCCCCTGCCAACATTAAGAGCGGGCCTACTTCGTTCGGGTTGAGGAACGATGCTGGGCCCTTGGGGCGAACCACCCCGAGTGATCCCAAGAGTCTGGGGAGTTCGATAGCACTACCATCCCGCGGAAGGGCATCCGTCAATGGGCTATCATGTGCAGAATGCGTGTGGCCGCGGCTGCGACGTTCTTCAGCTTGTACCTGGCGGTCCAGATCGCGGTTCCGGCGGTTCAGATCTTCCGGCACGATAATGCCTTCCGCTGGAGCATGTTCGCCGAAAGCGGCGAGAGCCACGACATCTTTCTGGAATATCCCGACGGTTCCCGCGAAGGGCTGGCCGACCTCCGGAAGCGTACAGGCCGTAACCGGCTGCTCCGCTCACTGGTCCATCCAGCGACGCTGCGAACCTACTTGTGTTCCGAGACGCCGAAGCCGACGCGGATCGTTGTCCGCGGCGCTCGCACCGCAGCCGAGGAGCAATACGAGTGTCACTAGCGCGGTTCTTCAGCACCGAGACCGGAGCCCGGCCGCTGGGAGTGGCGCGGGCCGCCGTGGGCATCGCGGTACTAATCCGGGCCGCCATCCAGTACGAACTGCTGCGCTTGTTACTGGACGGCTACGTGATCCGCGCGAAGCAATTTCCCTGGTTACCAGACTTGCCGGCGGCCTGGCTTCCGGCCTTCGTGGTTATCTGGCTGCTGCTCGCGCTCTCGTTCGCGGTTGGATACCGCACGCGCCTCTGCGGCTCCCTGCTGGTGGTCATCTTCGCCTATCAGCTGATTTTGGACGAGAACCTGCAGTGGAGCAACTTCTACTTCATGATGTTAACGATCCTCTTGTTGACGGTGGCCGATTCCGGCAGGGCGTTTTCGGTCGATCGTTGGCTCGCGCGCCAGGGAACCGAGCAGGTAGCCCGATGGTGCACGCTCTTGCCCCGGCTGCAGCTTTCGATCGTCTACCTGTACAGCGCGCTGCTCAAACTGAATCCGCGGTTTCTGGCGGGAGAGGCTATCGAACGGGCCACGCGCCTGCCGGAGTTTCTGCACGGCGGCTGGTTTCCGCCGGCGGCCGCGGCAGCCACCACCGGAATTGAGTTCTTTGTATCGTTCGGTCTATGGGTACCGGCGTTGCGACCGGTCGCATTTTTTCTCGGCTTCTCGCTCCACACCGCCATCTTCTTCGGGATGGATCGCGCGCACACGGCCACGATGTTCACCTTCGGACTCAACATGCTTGCTCCTTACGTGCTGTTTTTGGAGCAGGCGCCGGCAAGCCGTTTGATCATCTGGGACGACAACTGTTCGTTTTGCCGGCGCTGGATCGCATTCTTCCGCGCGTTCGACTGGCTGGCGATTCATCGCTTCGAAGGGTCGGGCAACCCGGATGCTCTCCGGGAGGCCGGCGTTACGCCGCAGGGAGCGGACCTGGAGCTGAAGCTGGCGTTCGATGGACGCACGCTGGGAGGCTTTGACGCGGTGCGCGAAGTTTTGTGCGTGCTCCCGATTTCGTTCCTGTGGGCCCCGCTGCTGGCCATGCCTCCGCTGCCTTGGATTGGACGGCGTCTTTATCGCCGCGTCGCCGAACACCGCCAGTGCACCAACAACGCGATACCGGTTACACGCTGATCACCGGGCAGGGGGAATGCTGGATAATGCCGCGGGCGTGGGTGCGGAGGCGGCCGAGGCTGGCGTGGATGGCGCCGCGGCCGAGAATGATCAGGTCGGCGCCTTCCTGGCGCGCTTCCTCGGTGACGGCGGCGACGATTTCACCGACCGCGACGCGCAAGGGCGCCTGCACGCCGCCGGACTTCATCATCTCCTCGATGCGTTTGCGCGACTCCTGCCGCGCCTCCTCCTGCAAGGTGCGCTCGACGTCCAGCGACAGCCAGTCGCTCACCGGCCGGACCACGTGCAATAGCTGCAGAGTTGCTCCCATCTGACGGCTGAAGTCGACCGCCCATTGCGCCAGCGCGAGACTCCGCTCCGACCCATCCAACGCGCACAGAATGTTCTGGGGAAACTCCCGGGCGTGCTGCTTTTCGGCGTGCGCGGCGGTCCACACAGCGCTGTGCGCGTCATGCAGGACCTTGGACGTCACGGAACCGAGCAGCAGGCTGCGGAACAGCCCCATGCCGTGGGTGGGCATCATGACGAGATCGACCCGATTGTCCTGAGCGAACGCGGTGATCTTGACGGCCGGATCGCCGAGAGCCGTGATGCGTTCTACGTTGAGGCCCGCGAGCTCGGTTGTGAGGGCCTCATCCAAGCGCAACTGGATTTCGCGGCGGAATTCCTCCGGATCGACGCCGACGCGCGGAGCGATCAGAGCGGGCGGCTCGGTCCAGGCGGGAGGAACGACGCTGAACAAGGTTACCTTCGCGCCCAACCGGGTGGCCAGGGCGCGCAGATAAGGCACCGCGTGTTCTGCAGCCGGGGAAAAATCGTAAGGGAAAAGGATGCGTTGGATGGTGGGCATGCGGTTTCCTTCAAGTATGCCTTAGTTTCGGGGCGGCTTCCGGGCTGCAACGTCTTGTGATAGGATGCTATCCGCGCGCGCAAAAGAGGTGTAATTTTGTCAGGCATCAAACAACCAACGCTAGGCATTGTGGCCAGCATTCTGATCATGGCCCTTTCGCTGGTTTTCATTTCCCTGTTCAGTTTTCAGCAGTTTTCCGGGTGGGTGGCCTTTTATCTTTTGTGTCTCATCCCCATGGAACTGGTGGCGTCGGTCACGTGGGGCTCGGCGGAACCGGGCTTCGTGGGCCGCGCCAGCCAACCGCTGCGAGGCATCCTGTTGATGCTGCTTTGCGGGGTGGTGGGCGTGGGGGTGACCTATCTGCATTGGGTGTTTGCCGGCGCCAGCGTCAGCCCGCCGGCGCCGATGCTGTCCATGACGATCATCGCGTCGGTGGTGATCATGTTCTGGATGTCGATCATGTTCGGGGGCTGGCCGTTTACGACGCTGATTCCGAACAAGGTCGCGGCCGGCTTCGTGATGCTGGTGGTGTGTTACCTGATTAATTATGGGTTGTTCCGGGTGTTTTTCAATTACGATTTCATGCAGGGCGCGCCGGTGTATGTGGCGTCGCTCGATCCGCACGGCCTGTTCAACGCCTGGGACGCGGTGGTGTTTTATGTGACGGCGATCGCGCCGCTGTTTCTGGTGGCGCTGTTCGACATGTGGCCGCTCAGCAAGTCGCCCAGCCTGATGAAGCAGCCGGTGCTGGGGATTGTGTGGACCATCATCGCGCTGGTGATTGGCGGCGGGGCGTTTTATATCGGCGTGGTGGCGATGCACATGGATCCGATGAAGTTCCTGCTGTCGGTGACGATACCGTTCATCTTTGGGACCATCATCATGCTGAACATGCTGCAAAACTCGGTGTTCGCGAAGTTCCAGCAGCCGCTGAAGGGCGTGCTGAACCTGATCGCGTCCATCGTGGTGGGCGAGGTGTTGGCGGCGATCTTCAGCGCCCTGGCGCCGGTGGTCACGGGCAATCTGAAAGAAGGACCGCCGGCCTACGACCACGAGATCTGGCTGGCTTCGGCGCTACTAAGCGTGACGTTCCCGTTCCTGGTGGCCTACGCGGACTTTTTCCAGATGTGGCCGCTGCAGCGGGCCAAAGCCGAGAAGGCCGTGGAGACCGCGGCGGGACGTTAGTATGCGCAGGCGCCTGACCTCTTTCCTATTGGGCCTGGCAGTGGCCCTTGCCGCCGCCGGCCAAACTGCTCCGTCGCCGGCCGCGCCAGGAGCGGCTCCAGCGCGCGGTCCAACGGGAGCCTACGCGCGAGCCATGCGGCTGCCGGCGCGGATCTTGAAATTCACGGCGCAGCCCGCTTCCATACAGCCGGGGCAGTCCGTGACGCTGAGTTGGGCGGCCGAGAACCCGTTGGGGATGAGCATCGATGGCGGGATCGGCGACGTCCGGCCGCATGGTGTGAAGCGAATCACGCCGAGCGCGACCATCACCTATACGCTGACCGTGCACGGTCCCCAGGGACAGGTGCTGACAAAATCAGTCACGGTCACGGTGGCCGGCACCCAACCGGTGGATGCGGCGGCCATTGCGAACAGCGGCCCGAAGGCGGCGCCGCGCATGCCGGACGGTAAACCGAATCTGTCGGGCGTTTACAATTCCAGCTTCTTTGGCTTTGGCGGACGCGCCACACGCGGCCAGAACCAGCCCGTCACAGTGGAGCTGAAGCCGGGCGCGGAAAAATACAAAGTGGTGCGCGGTCCGACGGACGCGGGAGTTTACGCCGACTGCATGCCCACGGGAGTGCCGCTGGCTTACTTCGTACCGTATCAATGGCAGATCGTGCAGGGCCTGGACAAAGTGGTGATCCTGTACGAATACCTGCACATGTTCCGCATTGTTCCGATCGGCGGCGTGCATCCGCCGGATCCCGACCCCACGTGGATGGGCGATTCGGTGGGGCATTGGGAGGGCGACACGCTGGTGGTGGATACGGTTGGTTTCAACGACAAGACCGAGCTGCCGGGCGGCTACCGCCATTCCGAAGCGCTGCACGTAGTGGAACGCTTCCACCGCGCCGACTTCGATCGCCTGGAGTGGGAAGCGACGGTCGAAGACCCCAACGTGTTCGCCAAGCCTTGGACCATTCAGCGTACGTTTCCGTTGCGCACGGATCTGGACAAAGTGGACGAATACGTGTGCGAGAACAACAAAAACTACAAGGATTTATTCGGCAAGTAGGGAGCTATCATGACGTCTCGTCGGAAGTTTCTGGCAGGAATGGGTTTGGTGGGAGCGGCCGCGCCGCTGCTGGCGCACCATGGCGTTGCGATGTACGACATGGAGCATCCGGTGACCATCACCGGCGTGGTGAAGCGCTTCGAATGGACCAATCCGCACGCTTACATTTATCTGGATGTCAAGGATGACAAGGGCAAGGTGGTGGAATGGGCCGTCGAGATGATGGCGCTGAATCACCTGAAATCGTACGGCTGGACGCGGAGCACCGTGAAGCCGGGCGACGTGATCAGCTGCACGGGGGGTGCGGCGAAGAGCGGAGCGCCGGCGATGCTGTCGTCGTTGATGAAGCTGGCCGACGGACGCGAAATCAAATCCTGATGCGGATTGCGCGCGCATTGGCTGTTGGGGCGGCCTTGCTGATTACGGCCGCCGGACAGCAGCCGAGTCAGCAGGATCAGCTTCCGCTCGGGCCATCCGGCCGGATTCAGGCCCGCTTCGCGCCGCCGGCGCGCATTCAGAGATTCGTCGCGCAGCCTGATTCCATTCAGCCCGGGCAGTCCGTGTTGCTGATTTGGGCCACCGAGAATCCGGCCGGCGTGACCATCGAGCCGGATCTGGGCCGGGTGACCACCCGCGGCTCGCGGCAAATCACGCCCCAGCAAACCACGACCTACACGCTCACCGTCCACGGGCCCAAGGACACCCTGGTTACCAGGACAGTGACGGTCACCGTGGCGGGCACGCAGCCCAGAACCGCGGACGCCGCGGAAGCCGCTCCCCGGGAAGTCCCGCACATGGCCGACGGAAAGCCCGACCTGTCGGGCGTCTACAACTTCGCGCCACGTGTGAAGGATGAACCGCCCGCGTTGAAACCGGGCGCGGAGAGGTACAAAGTGATTCGCGGGCCGACCGACCCCGGCATTTACGCCGACTGCATGCCCACCGGCGTGCCGCTGGCTTACTTCGTCCCTTATCAATGGCAGATCGTGCAAGGCCGCGACAAAGTGGTCATCCTATACGAATACCTGCATATGTTCCGGATCGTGCCGATCGGCGGCATCCATCCGGTGGACCCCGACCCGACGTGGATGGGCGACTCGGTGGGCCGTTGGGACGGCGATACGCTCGTCATCGACAGCGTCGGCTTCAACGACAAGACCGAACTGCCGGGCGGCTACCGGCACACCGAAGCGCTGCACCTCGTCGAGCGCTTGCGCCGCGTGGATTACGGCCACCTGCAATGGGACGCGACCATCGAGGACCCCAATGTCTTCGCCAGACCGTGGACGCTCAGCCGCAGCTTCCCTCTGCGAACGGATTTAGATAAAGTAGATGAATTCGTTTGCGAGAATAATCGCAACTACAAAGACCTGTTCGCCAAATAGAAGGAGGACATCGCGATGCTTCGACTCGCCATGATCCTGGGGGTGATGAGCGCTTGCCTTTGCGCGCAGTGGCCGAATCGGCCCACGCCAGGGGTTCCGCGAACGGCCGGTGGGAAGCCGGATCTCTCCGCTCCTGCGCCGCGGGGCGCCGACGGGAAGGCCGACCTGTCCGGGGTCTGGATGGTCCGGAACACAGGCGCTCTGTTTTATGTGACGGAGGGGCTCAAGCCCGACGAGATGCGCCCCTGGGCCGCGGCGCTATACAAACAGCGGGAGGCGAATTTCCGCAACGACACCGACGGCATTCACTGCCTGCCGCCGGGTCCCAAAGCAGGAATCGGGGTGGGCAACTTTCCGATGAAGATCATTCAAACGGCGAACGAGGTAGTGATTCTTTACGAATATCAGACCCTTTTTCGACAGATCTTCACTGACGGCCGCACGCTGCCCGAGGATCCCAATCCCACCTGGATGGGCTATTCGATCGGGCACTGGGAGGGAGACACGCTAGCGGTCACCACGGCCGGATACAACGACCGGACCTCGCTCGACCTCGCCGGCCATCCTCACACGGAAGCGCTTCGCCTGGTGGAGCGCTACCATCGCCGCGACGCCGGCCACATGGATCTCCAGGTGACCTACGACGATCCCAAGTCCTACACCCGGCCGTGGACCCTTTCGCTCCAGCTGGATCTGGTCCCGGACGGCGAGTTGATTGAGTATATCTGCGAGAATGAGCGCGACAAGCAGCATCTGGTGGGCAAGAGCGGCGACGAGTTTCCGGTTTCGCCGGAGGTGCTGGCGAAATATGTGGGTACGTACGCATCGCCCACGCTTGCAAAGGGCATTGCCGTCTCGCTGGAAGACGGACGCCTGATGATCGATCCGGGGTACGGGAAGATCCCGCTCGTGGCGCACTCGGAAACCAGCTTCACCATGGAAGGAACCGGCGTGGAGTTCGTGCGGGGTTCCAAAGGCGAGGTCACCGCGATGGTTCAACACTGGTCGGAAGGCGACCGGTTTTTCCCCCGGAAGTAGGGTGGGGGATATCCCACAGGTATCCGCGTCTCTCCCCGTAAGTAGAGCGGCGGCAATAACTTCCAATTTGGATTCCTGGGTGCTACTCCCTCGGCGCCACGACTGTATCCGTAAGGGAGGAACCGATGGGAAAAATCGTTGCCGCCATGGCGACCATGCACGCGCCGCAGCTTTTCACCCGGCCGCCGGAGGAAGATCCCAGACAGCTGGACGCGGGCATCGGGGCCATGCGCCAGCTCGGCCAGACGCTGGACGACACCAGACCGGACGCCCTGCTCATCTTCGCCAGCGATCACATGGAGACGTTTTTCTTGCGTACCGTGCCGACGTTCGCGGTGATGTCGAGCGACCGGGCGACGGCGGCCTTCGCCGGCAAGACTTGGAATCCGGCGATTCACCAGGAGCTGGCCGAAGCGCTGCTGGAGAACCTGGTCGCGCGGGACTTCGATATGGCTTACTCGCAGGAGGCCGATCTGGGCCACTCCTTCGCGGCCATTTTCGAGTGGGTGCTGGAGAATCGCGCGATTCCGGTAGTTCCGGTGTTCATCAATACTTATTTGCCGCCCTTGCCGAGCGCGCGGCGCTGCGCCATGCTGGGCCGGGCGATCGCGGAGATTGTGGAGTCGCGGCCCGAGCGCGTGGCGGTGCTGGCCTCGGGCGGCATGTCGCATTATCCGGGCACCTGGAAATATTACAAACCCGCCTACGATTTCGACCGCTGGTGCCTGCACGAGCTGGAAAACAGCCACGCGGCTTCGTTCATCAACTTGTCGGCCGAGCAGCTGGACGAAGTGGGCAACACCGAAATGCTGCCCTGGGCGGCGGCCTTGGGCGCTATCGGCCCGCAGCACCTGCAACTGCTCTCCTATCAGCCGACGTCGCATCATGGCCATGCCGTGGTGCGCTTTTTGCCGGGCGAGAAGCTGAACGCCGATGACCCGCAGCCCTACACGTTCCACAACCATCCTTATCACTTCTACAATCACCCGCCGTTGGCGGCCTACAAGCTGAACAAGGTGCTCTATGACCTGCGGTTCAAAGCCAGCCTGCGGCTGCGCGGCTTTCAGGACATTCGCTCCGTGGCCTCCGAGTACGGCTTGAACCGGCAGCAGGCCGACGCGCTGTGCGAGACCTTCGAGTTCCGGCACCTGGACACCGACCAGCCGGCGCGCGACGCCGATCCTTTGGTGAACGTCGGCGCGCACCCGATCGGCGCGTTGATGGCCGTGCACGGGCTGCAGCAGGAGAAGCGCAAGCTGATGGCGGGCATGCCGGTGAAAGAGGCGGTTTCGGTGTAGTAGAGTGGTGTGCGGACGAGCGCCGCATGCCGACTTTACAGGCAAAACCCGAGCCAGTCGAAATTGATCTCGCCAAGTCCGCGCTGGTTGTCGTGGACATGCAAAACGCCTTTGCCAGCAAGGGCGGGATGTTGGATATCGCGGGCTACGATATCTCCGGAGCGCCCGCCGTGGTGCGCAGCATTGCGGGCATTCTGGATGCGGCTCGCCGGGTGGGCATGCCGATCGTTTATCTGCAGGTGGGCTACAAGCCCGATTTGAGCAATAGCGGCGGCCCGGAATCGCCCAACTGGCACAAGGAGCTGGGCATCCGGCTCATGCGTTGCCGGCCGGAGTTGAAAGGAACGCTGGTCACCGAGGGTACCTGGGACTTCGCCATCGTGGACGAACTGGCGCCGCAGCCGGGCGATATCGTGATCGTGAAGACGCTGTATAGCGGCTTCGCGCGCACCTGTTTGGATGAGGAACTGCGATCGCGCGGCATCCGGTATCTGTTCTTTACCGGAATCGCCACCAACGTTTGCGTGGAATCCACGCTGCGGCACGCCTATTTTCTGGATTACTGGCCGATCCTGATCACCGACGGCACGATGGCCGCCGGGCCTCCGGCGATGCAGGAAGCGACGCTGTTCAACATAGAGAACTACTTCGGCTGGACCATCGCGTCGGAAGAATTTCTGAGCCACTTCCCCGCTGTTTCGGCGCACGCAATATAATCGGTTCGATATGACGAACCGCCTTTCCGCCCTGTCAATCGGTGTCGCGCTTGGTTGCGCCACCGTTCTGTCCGCCGCCACCTGCGAAAGCCTGGCGTCACTGGCGCTGCCGGACACCACGATCACCATGGCGCAGACCGTCGCCGCCGGCGAACTCAAGCTCCCGCCGCAAGGCCCCTTTCCGTTGCCCGTGTCGCCCAAGAGCCTGCCCGCTTTCTGCCGCGTCGCCGCGACCATCCGGCCCAGCAAGGATTCCGATATCAAGATCGAAGTCTGGCTGCCCGTCGACGGCTGGAACGGCAAGTTTCAAGGCGTAGGCAACGGCGGCTGGACCGGCTCCATCAGTTATCCCGCGCTGATGCAGGCGCTCCAGCGTGGTTACGCGACCGCGAGCACCGACACCGGGCACGAAGGCAACGCTCTGGATGGCAGCTTCGCGCTCGGTCATCCGGAGAAAGTGGTCGACTTCGGCTACCGCGCCGTGCATGAGATGACGGTCCAGGGCAAGGCCATCACGAAAGCTTTCTACGATAAGGCCCCACGCTACTCCTACTGGAACGGTTGCTCGTCGGGCGGCAAGCAGGGTTTGAAAGAGGCGCAGAAGTACCCCGCCGACTATGACGGAATCATCGCCGGTGCGCCCGCCAACTATTGGACGCATCTGACCGCGGACACCGTCTACGTCGGCGCGATCACGCACAAGGATCCCGCCAGCTTCATTCCGCCGGCGAAGTATCCGCTGATTCACAAAGCTGCGATCGCCGCCTGCGACGCCACCGATGGCCTGAAAGACGGATTGATCGACGATCCGCGCCGCTGCCACTTCGATCCCAAAGAACTGGAGTGCAAGGGCGAAGACGCGCCCACTTGCCTGACGGCGGCGCAGGTGGAGTCGGTGAAGAAGATCTACGCGCCCGCCACGAATCCGCGGACCGGCGTGCCCTTCTTTCCTGGCCTGGAGCCCGGCAGCGAGCTGGGCTGGATGCTCATGGCCGGCGGCAAGGAGCCTTCCGAGATCGGCATGGCCGAGTTTCGCAACATCGTCTATCACGATGCCAACTGGGACTGGCGGACCTTTGATTTCGACAAGGGCATCGCGCTGGCCGAAAAAGTGGACCACGGGATCATCACCGCGACCGATCCCAACTTGAAGCCGTTCTTCGGCCACGGCGGCAAGCTGCTGATGTACCACGGCTGGACCGACCCACTGATCGCGCCGGAAAACAGCATCAATTACTACACCAGCGTGCTGGACAAGATGGGCGGCGCGGCTAAGGCTTCCAGTTCCATCCGCCTGTTCATGGCGCCGGGCATGGATCACTGCGGTGGCGGCGAAGGTCCGAACTTGTTCGATTCGGTCACCGCACTGGAAAACTGGGTTGAGAACGGAAAGGCTCCGAGCGAGATGATCGCCTCGCACGGCATGCGGGGCAAGGTGGATCGCACGCGGCCGCTGTGCCCGTATCCGCAGGTGGCGCGCTACAAAGGGTCGGGGAGTATCGACGACGCGGCGAATTTCACCTGCGCCACGGCCAAGTAACGCGCCTGAGCCACCGCGCCAGCCGGTTAAGTTCGTCATTAAAATGTCACTTGTATTCCGCAAGTGATCCTGCTAGGATCGACTGTTGAAATCTAAACGCCGGTCCGGATGCCCGGTGAGTATCTCGCTGGAGATGTTCGGAGACCGTTGGTCGCTGCTGATCATTCGCGACCTGATGGTGCGCGGGTACCGGACGTTCAAGGAGTTCCAGCAATCGGGCGAAGGCATCGCCACGAACATCCTGGCGGACCGTTTGGAGAAGCTCGGAGCAGCCGGGATCATCACGGCTGAGGCGGAGAAGTCCGACCGGCGCAGGGTGAACTACCGGCTGACGGAGAAAGGGATCGATCTGGCGCCGGTTCTGCTGGAGCTGCTGATTTGGGCCGCGCGGCACGAGAAGACAGGCGCGCCTTGCGCCCTGATCGATCACATGGAGCAGGATCGCGACCAGGTCCTGGCGGAAACGCGGCGGCGGTGGCGAGACCATGATTCAACGCCGCTGCTGCCAAGATTCAAGTAAAGGAGCGAGGGGATGAGCAGAGTACGAGTACTGGTGGGGACGCACAAGGGCGCGTTCATTCTGGAGTCGGACGCGAAGCGCCAGCAATGGGAGATCAGCGGTCCGCACTTCGCGGGCTGGGAGATTTACCACATGAAGGGATCACCCGCCGATCCCAACCGGATCTATGCGTCGCAGACGAGCGGCTGGTTCGGACAGGTGCTCCAGCGCTCCAGCGACGGCGGCAAAACGTGGGAAACACCGGGCGGCGAGGAAATTCCCAAGCCGGGCGAAATGCCGAAGGGCGGGAGCAACAAGTTCGTCTACGACGCCACAGCGGAAACCGGGAAACCGCTCACCACACACCAATGGTATGACGGCACGCAGCATCCCTGGGAGTTCAAGCGGGTCTGGCACCTGGAGCCGTCGCTCACCGATCCGGACACGGTGTACGCCGGGGTGGAAGACGCGGCCATCTTCAAGACCACCGACGGCGCCAAGAGTTGGCATGAGCTACCCGGGCTGCGCGGTCACGGTACCGGGCCGAAGTGGCAGCCGGGCGCCGGCGGCATGTGCCTGCACACGATCCTGCTCGATCCGAAAAATCCGCAGCGGATGTATATCGCCATTTCGGCCGCGGGCGCATTTCGCACCGACGATGGCGGCGTGACGTGGAAGCCGATCAACAAAGGCTTGCGATCGCCGTACTTGCCCGATCAGGACGCTGAAATCGGACACTGCGTCCATCATGTCGCGCTACATCCATCGCGGCCGGACACGCTGTTCATGCAAAAGCACTGGGATGTGATGCGCAGCGATAACGCCGGCGATGCATGGCATGAAGTGAGCGGCAATCTGCCGACCGACTTCGGGTTTGTCATCGACGTTCATGCGCACGAGCCGGAGACTATCTATGTAGTTCCGATCAAAAGCGACTCGCAACACTTTCCGATGGACGGCAAGTTGCAGGTCTATCGCAGCCGGACGGGCGGCAATGACTGGGAGCCTATGACCAAAGGCCTGCCGCAGGGCGACTGCTACGTGAACGTGCTGCGCGACGCGATGTCCGTCGATTCCCTGGACCAGTGCGGCGTGTATTTCGGAACGACCGGCGGGCAGGTCTACGCTTCCAATGACGCGGGCGACAACTGGGCGCCCATCGCCGAGCATCTTCCGGCCGTGCTTTCCGTGGAAGTGCAAACGCTGCCATGATCCGTGTCGCGCTTCCGGCTCATCTGCGGACGCTGGCCAAGATAGGGGCGAGTGAAGTGACTGTGGAAGTGGCGGGGCCGGTCACGCAGCGGTCGGTCCTTGACGCTCTGGAAGCGCGCTATCCGATGCTGTGCGGGACACTGCGCGATCATGTGACCCAGCAGCGGCGGCCGTTCGTGCGATTCTTCGCGTGCCAGGAGGATTTGTCGCACGAATCGCCGGACGCGCCGCTGCCGGAAGCAGTGGCGTCGGGGGCCGAGCCTTTCTACGTTGTCGGGGCCATCGCCGGCGGGTAG
>DATJNO010000126.1:0-36898 GCA_035508055.1 Bryobacteraceae bacterium
CGATGACAAGTTGCTGAAAACGGCGTGCCCCCCGTTTGTAAAGGATCGTGTCGAGGATTTGTTGCAGGGCAGAAGAGAGCCTGGATCAGAGTGACCGACCACGAGAAGAAGGTTCAGTTATTGGGAGACCTACTACTCGACGCGGTCAGTAGACGTGACGCACTCACCATTAACGACGACTTGAGAGAGAAAAGGCTTGCGTGGATCAAGTTTGCGCACGTGGAACTGACCGCGACGTTCGGTAACTGCGAAGTTCTCTGGGGCTTCAACAACCCAGATCACACAGGGAGCTTCGAATCATATGACCAAGCCGCGGATGCCCTCGAAGTCGCAAAAGCAGAGTACGACCGAGATATCGCTTACTTTCGGTCGGTTCGGTCCGAACTTTAGGGTTAGGCGCGTGCCCCCAAGCGAGAATTCCACCGGGCGACGCATCGCACCACTCAACGCCCGCCCGGGCCGCGCGCCGGGCCTTCCAGCAGCGGCAGGTCCTGATTGTTCTCCTGGCAGATGTACTCTAACAGCTCCGTTCCTGGCATGAGCGTCGCGCGTCCGACCGTCGTAAACGGCTGGGTGTACGCACCGGGATCGTCAATCGTCACTTCGATCGACATGTGCCCCAGATCGGTCCGCGTATAGCGTTCGATGGTGTGGAGTTGTTCGGTGTGCGGATGGCCTTTGTAGTCGAACCAGAACTTGTCGTTGAAGCCCACCGTGTCCACCACCAGCGTGTTTCCTTCCCAGTGGCCGATGGAGTCCCCGTACCAGGTGGGGTCGGGGTCGGCCGGATGACTACGACCATCCATAAATATCTGCCGGAAGCTGTGGATATTGCCTTCGTAAAGAATGAAATAGTGAGTCTTGGTCTGCAGGATCCGCCAGGGATACGGCGACCCGCGCGGAACGCCCGCAGGCAGGCAGTTCGCCTCCGGGTCCTGCTTGGATAACCGGTGCTTTACCTTGTCCGCCGCCCAAGGCAGCATATCGACTTCGCTGCCCGGCTTCAGCGATTTGGGGTCAGCGATATCGGCGCTGTCGGAGCCGCTGCCCAGCCAGACTCCGGATAAGTCCGGTGTTCCGTCGGCCAGCTTCGGCGCCGGTCCCGCTTGCGGCAATTGCTGATTTCGATACAATCCGATGGTTCCGGTTTTCCCCTGGCCGCCGATTTGCACCTGCGCTGACGCTTCCTGCGCCGCAAAAGAAAAAATCGCCAACAGGCACGCGTTCGCCAGGGAAGCCGTCACTCGCCGGATCATCGTTCATTGTCCCCAGCGGCCAGGAAGGTCAACTTGTGCCCATCCGGGAAAGTAATCAGCGATGCGCTGCCGAAGGTGGGATTATCCTTGGCCCGAATCCCGGTCACGCTGACCAAGTCGCCGGGCTTCAGGGAGTTTCGGTGCCAGCCATTTCGAATAAGGACGTTCGGGCTGGCCAGTTCCAGATTCCAATTGGTTACGTTGCCACTCGCGTCTTTGACGTCCAGGTAGAAGTGCGCGTGCGGATTGGTCCACTCCACTTTCGTGACGACGCCGCTCAAGTCGAGTTTCTTGGTGAAATCGAACTCGGCGGCGGCCGAATGATGTGCGAACGCGGGCGATCCGGAGGCCAGCCATAGAAAGCACGAGCATACGGCAAAAGCAAAGGGCCTCATCAACATACCTCCGTGGGAAATTGTTTCACAGGGGCAGGGGCGTGCACAAGCGCGCGCGCCTTCCTCCGCCCGGCGAGGCAGGACACAAGTGCTTATACCTGAGTACTTTAGTTCTATTGTGCCGTTCTATCACCCAGATTCATACTGGGGCCATGAAAGCCACGCTATGGGCAGTTTTGCTTTCCGCCGCCATCTGCTGTGCTCAAGACACGGAAGTATCCAAACAATCGCTGCACGGCACGATCTCGAATTTGGATCCGGAACCGGCGCCATATGTTCCGAACAACGCGTTGCGCTACGCCGCGACGCCAACCCCATCGCTGCGGGAAATCCGGCGCGAGTCGGCGCCCGGTCCCACGCTGGGCGAGATTACGGACTTTCAGGAGACCTACGGACTGCCGGTTTTCGGACAGGGAAATCTGTTCGGTGCGTACGGCGTATATCCGGGATATGGGTATGGAGGGTATCCAGGCTATGTAGGCAACTCCAGACCGTACCGCCCGCCCACCCGCGCCGCTGTACGTAGCGAAGCGCGCGCCAATGTTAGGGAAGCGCGCACCGCCGCACGCCCAGCCGCGCATTCAACGGCAAGGGCCTCCCGATAGCCCGGCTTGGTTGTCGCTCAGTGTGTTAGCGCGCAGCCGGCGAGTACAACTCCGGCGTCCGCGAGCCCCGGACCCAGGTTTCCAGCCAGAACTTGCGGAAGCCAGCCCGCTTAGGAACCAGTGTCGTGCCGCTCAAGAACTCGGCGATCTTCGTAAATTCGGCGATGGTCTCGGGGTTTGCGCTATCCAGCCGGAACTCCGGCGCATCCCACAGGTTTGGATCCACGGGAATGGCGGCGATCTTCTCGGCGTCGATACTCCAGCCGGCTTCGCGCGGAAGGGCAACATTCTTCGCCTTACGGGTGACGACGTATTTGACCTTGCCGGAGCCGACCCCGCGCGCTTCCAGGTCATAGCGCCGGCGCAAAGCCAGATACAGCGAGGGAGTGGAGGGCGTGGTGACTACAACAACCGACTTGGCCGCGCGGACCACCACTTCGGTTGCATCGTTCACCACTTCCGGCAGGTCCGCGATTACGACATCGTAGCGGCTGCGGACGAAGGATAAGAGCCGCTGATAACCCCAGGCCGAAACGCGGCGCACTCCCAGGCGGCTTACCGACGGGAGAACGTCGACGCTATCCAGGCGAATCACCATTTCAGACCAGGCGTCATCGGTAAGCCGGTGGGAGTCCTCCAGAGCATCCATGATCGAGCACGCGGGCCGGACATTGTAAAGCATGGAAATGGGGCCGGCGTGCAAGTCGCATTCGAGCAACAGCACCTTCTTGGAGGCGAGCCCCGCCAGCAGGTTCGCGGTAAACAGCGCCGTCGTGGTAGCGCCGCTGCCGGCTTTGGCGGGCAGGAAGGCGAACAAGGGAGCACTCTTGGCTTCCGATCGCGCTTCCAGGGCCTGAAAAACGGCTGCGCGGAACTGGTCCGGTTCGCAGGGAAAGCGCAGGGAGGGAAAACCGCCGGCGGTGGCGTCCAGCATTGCCGGTCCAGAACCGGCATAGACTCCCAGCACCGCTGTTGACGGCAAAATGGTACGGATGTCCTGCTCCACCGCGGCAGCCGCGGATTCGTCGTCCAGGCCGAGAAAAACCAGATGCGGTGCGAAGGAGTTCAACAACCGCATGGTCTCGTGGGCGGGAGGGTAATGTTCCAGGCTGCGGAATACCGAGATGTCCTGGGTCAGCGCGCACATTTGCCCGACCTGCGATCCCAGTGCGTGGTCCGCACCGAACATTAAAGCGCTTAACATGGCAGACTCCGGAGCAACTGTTCGACCAACTACGTGACACATCACAAATGTTGCAAACAAAGGAAGCGAATCCGCGGAAGAAGCGTCGATTTCCTGCCGCGCCGCCGAAATCCTGACACAGCCCGTCGCGTTGACGTCAGCGCCGAAACTCTGCTCTAATCGCCAGATGCCAGGGCAAGAGAGCCGCGCGGTGGCCGACAACCTTCTGGAGGCGCTGCGATTCTTTGGGCAGGCGCGGGAGAACGCTGAGATCCTGGACTTGCCCGGCGAATCCCTGATCTTCTGCGGGCTGAACTATGCGGCCTTCAACGCGGCGCTCTTGGCTAGACCGGTAGAGGGCGACGCCAGCGAACTCGACCAGCTGATTCAGGCTGCCGCCGCGCGGTTCGACGCCCGGAGCCTCCGGTGGACCTACTGGCTGTGCGAGGATTTTCTGAGCCCGCCGCTTCGCCGCCAGGCCTTGCGCATCTTTCATCGACGGGGCTTGCGGCCTTTGACGGAAGCGCCCGGCATGTATGCCGAACGGCTCGCCCCGACGGACCGCCAGCTGCCGGTGCTGGAAATCCGGCCGGTGGCCGACGCGCCAACGCGCAGCGCTTTTGCCGACATCATGTCCGCTGCGTTCGAAATTCCACACTCGGTGAGCACTTCGGTCTACGGTTTGGAGCGGGCCTGGAACAGCAGTTTCCGCGGTTTTATCGGTTACACGAGCGGCAAACCGGTGACCACCGCGGCGGCAGTGATTACGGGCGACGTGGTGGGCCTTTACTCCGTCGCTACGCTACCGCAATACCGCCGGCTGGGCTTCGCCGAAGCCATCATGCGGCATGTCGTACAAGAGGCCTACCGGACCGCGGGCGTGACCAGGACGGTCCTACAGGCGACCTCGTCCGGCTACGCGCTCTACGAAAAAATGGGCTATCGGACCGTCACGGCATTTCAGGTGCACATCGCGGATTAAAGGCCCGCGAGGGCGCCGGAGGCAATCCACTCGCCGGCATTTTCGATGCCCGAAGTGAGGGAACAGTCGGCGGTCCAAACCGGGCTGACGTTTTGAAGAGCGGTGCGCACGCGTTGGATGATAGCGCTGGACGCCAGGGGCCGCAGGCAATCGAGCGCGCGCGCCGCGGTGAGCAGCTCGATGGCCAGAACGTGCCGCGTGTTGCGGACCACCTGCTTGAGCTTCAAAGCCGACGTCATGCCCATGCTGACGAAGTCTTCTTTATTGCCGCTGGTGGTGATGGAGCCGGTGGAGGCGGGGTGCGCCAGAACCCGGTTTTCGGCCACCAGCGCGGCGGCGGTCACCTGCAGCATCATGAAGCCGGATTCCAGGCCGGCGTGATTGGCCAGAAACGGCGGCAGCTCTTCGTTGAGCGCGGGATTCACCAGGCGATCGATGCGGCGCTCGGAAATACCGGCGAGAACGGTGAGCGCGACGGCCAGCGCGTCCAGTTGCAGCGCCAGGGGCTCGCCATGGAAGTTGCCGCCGGAGAAAATCTCGCCATCGATCACCAGCGGATTGTCGGTGACCGAGTTCAGCTCGATTTCGAACGCGCGGCGGGCGGTGGCCAGCGAGTCCCGCACCGCGCCATGCACCTGGGGGGCGCAGCGCAGCGAATAAGCATCCTGCACGCGGCGGCAGGCGATGTGGGATTGGCGAATTTCGCTCCCTTCCAAGTAGCGCTCCAGGTTGGCGGCGCTTCGCATCTGGCCGGGAAACGGCCGCGTCTGATGAATGCGCGCATCGAAGGCGCGCGGGGTGCCGCGCAGGCCGTCGATGGTCATGGCGCAAATCAGGTCGGCCGCCTCCGCCAGCATTTCCGCTTCCAGCAGTTGAAGACCGCCGACGGCCAGCATCGCTTGCGTGCCGTTCACGAGCGAAATGCCTTCCTTCGACGCCAGCACGATGGGCGGGACGCCGGCGCGGCGCAAGGCTTCGGCGCCGGGATGGCGCGCGCCTTCGAATTCGGCTTCGCCTTCGCCGATCAGCACCTGCGCGATGTGGGCTAGCGGCGCAAGATCGCCGCTCGCGCCCACGCTTCCCTGCGACGGGACCACCGGCGTGACACCGCGATTCAGCAGGTCGCAAAGCCGCTCCGCCACCAGCGGGCGGATGCCGGAGAAACCCTTGGCGAGGACATTGGCGCGGATCAGCATCATGGCGCGCACTTCGTCGCGAGCGAGCGGCGGCCCGACTCCGCAGGCGTGCGAGCGCACCACGTTGCGCTGGAGCTGCTCCAGGTCCCCGGGAGGCACGCGCACATCGGCCAGCAGCCCGACACCGGTATTCACCGCATATACCGGAGCCTCGCCAGCGGCGAGTTGCTCCACCACCGCGCGCGATCGACGCATGTTGGCGGCCGCGGCGGGATCGATCTGCGCCGGCTCGCCATCCCGGGCGATACGCCGGACTTCATCGAAAGTGAGCTGCGAGCCGTCGAGTGAGATCATTCCTTACAGTTGTAGCAGGGGGAGGCGGCTGGTGGCGGGTGACTGGTGGTTGCCGGTCGTTTACAATGGAAGACAAGTGCAGAGAGTAATCTACCTGGCCATGGCGCTGCTGACTGGGGCATGGCTTGCGCCGGCCGCCACGCCGGCGAAGCATAAGACCTCCAAACGGCGGCATTCGGCTACACACCCGAAGACAACCCCGTCGAGATCGAAGGCCGCCACAACGCCGAAGGGTTTGTCGGCGAAGAGGCACTCGAAGACGAGAAGCAAAAAGACGACTCGCCACACGGCGCGCTCCTACCAGCAGCATCCGACGCAAGAGCGCTACAAGGAAATTCAGGACGCGCTGGTAAGCAAAGGCTACTTCCACGGCGAGGCGAACGGGGAGTGGGGGCCGGACTCCGTCGACGCGCTCAAGCGCTTCCAGGCCGATCAGAACCTCATGCCGGATGGCAAGATCAGTTCTCTCTCCCTGATCGCACTGGGCCTCGGCCCGAAGCGTCTCACCGCTGCCCGCACGACGGACTCCGCACCGCACACGCCCGGGACGGAAGCAACGCCCGCCGCCTCTCAATGATCGCCGGCGTCGCGAAGGAAATCAAAGATCACGAAACGCGCGTTGGTCTGGTCCCCAGCGGCGTGACCGCACTGCGCGAGGCCGGCCATCGCGTCCTGGTGGAATCCCAAGCCGGCGCGGGCAGCTCGATTCCCGATCAGGAATATGTAGACGCCGGCGCCGAGATTCTCGCCAGCGCGGCCGACGTCTGGTCCAAAGCGGACCTGGTGGTCAAGGTAAAAGAGCCGCAACCTTCCGAGTACGCCTATTTCCGGCCCGGACTGATTCTGTTCACCTATCTGCATCTGGCGCCACTGCCCGATCTGACCGCGAAACTTCTGGCCGCGAAAGTCAACTCGGTCGGCTATGAAACCATCCGCGAAGGCGACGGCTCTTTGCCATTGCTGACGCCGATGAGCGAAGTGGCCGGGCGCATGGCCGTGCAGGTGGGCGCGGTCTACCTGGAGCGGCCCAACGGGGGGCGCGGCATCCTTTTGGGCGGCGTTCCCGGCGTCGCTCCGGCCAACGTCGTCATCCTGGGCGGGGGTGTGGTGGGCCATCACGCGGCCAAGATGGCCGTGGGGCTGGGCGCGCACGTGACGATTATCGACCGCAACCTGGACCGGTTGCGGGCGCTCGATGACATTCATAGCAGCCAGATTGTGACGCTCGCTTCGAACAGCTTCACCGTGCGCGATACGGTCCGCATTGCGGATCTGGTGGTCGGAGCCGTGCTGATTCCCGGCGCTTCCGCTCCCAAGCTGGTGCGGCGTGAGATGGTCAAAACCATGAAGCCGGGCGCGGTGATGGTGGATGTGGCCATCGATCAAGGCGGATGCTTTGAAACTTCGCACGCCACCACGCACACCGATCCGGTGTACTTCGTCGATGACGTGCTGCACTACTGCGTGTCAAACATGCCGGCGGCGGTGCCCCACACTTCCACCTTCGCGTTGACCAACGCCACGTTCCCCTACCTGGCCGAGTTATGCGCGAAAGGCCTGGAGCGCGCCTGCGAAGATAATCCGGCCATTCGCGAAGGTGTAAACACGTACGCCGGCTACATCACGCATCCCGGCGTGGCCGAGTCACAGGGCGTGGCGTTCACCGAGCTGGCGGCGGTGCTGTAGGCGGCGCGTCCCCGCCGGAGAAACTCTTTTCTGCCTTTTGGGTTCGCAACAGATTGCCGGTTTCCTGTTCCTTGACCACCAGCGTGGTGCGAACCGCTTCAGCCTGAACGCGCCAAAGCTTGGTGATGTCGCGCTCTTCCTTCTTGTTCAGCACGAAGGCCGCCGGATGCAGCAGCGTGGACGGCTTATCCCATTTCCCATTCAATTCGGCCTGGCCCGTGAGCTCCAGGGCAATCGGAACGGTGACGCGGCTCTCGGTATTGGCGATCTTCAGCTTCACCAGAATCAGCCCGTCCGATTGCCTGGTAATGTCCAGGCCGGTGGCGAGTTTCGGCGGTTTCGCGCAGGCGATGAGCAGCAGCAGCAAAGCACAAAGTAGTAGCGATTTCATCATAAGAGCCTGATTGTCTTGACTGTGGGCGTGCGTTTCTCCAACCGCGCGGCGCGGCGCCGCAGGGCTTCGGAATCCTCGATGGCGAGCGCGTGGCGCGTCATTTCGAGCGCCATGCTGTAGTTGCGCTCGCGATGTTCGTAATACTTGGCGAGCTCGACGAAAGCGGCCGCCTGGAACGGATTCTTCACTGCAGCCAAATCGGTCAATAGCGGTAGGGCGGCGTGTTCGCGCCCGAGCTTTTTTTCGAGCGCCGCGATATCCCACATGGTGCGAAACAGCAGATCGTCCGGGAGATTGCGCTCCAGCGCCTGCCGGAACAGGGCGAGCGCGTTTTCGTGCTGCTCGGCCTGGCGCCACCAGCGCGCAAGGCCCACCATCTCCGCGCCATGCACGAAAGTGGCCTGATCCGGCGCCGAGAACGCTCGCGGCACAATGGCGGTCAGGCAGGCCAGCGTCAGAATGTCGATGGCGTTGTGATGAAAGACGGGCAGCAGCCGGAAGATCTCGCGCGTGCGCACATACTCGAAGTAAACATAGGGGATCAGCTCGCCCGGCAGATCGCCCTGCCGCTCCACGCCCAGGATTTGGTTCTCCAGCTCCACCAGGCGGCAACTCTCGAAGCGCAGGTTCCACAGGCGGCGCGCGCCGAAGAGCAGGTCGAGATGCTCCAGAGAGCCGAACGGCGGCCGCTGCCGCGTCATGCGAAAGCGTGTTTCCAGCAGCGGCTGATCGTAGGTGCGCCCGTTGTAAGTGATCAGCACTTCGAACTGCTTGAGGTGCTCGGTAAGAGCGCTCAGCAGGCTGGCCTCTTCGCCGAAGTCGCGCATGAAGAACTGGCGCACGCGGAAGCCATCGGCGGTGATGCGGCCGACGCCGACCAGGAATGCATAGGTGCCCGAGCCGCCTGCCAGGCCGGTGGTCTCGGTGTCCAGAAAGCACCATTTGGAAGGAGGCACGCCGCGAATCCCGCCACCGGAGATCGGCTCCAGCAGGTCCCCGGGAAGATCTTCCAGATCCACGATGCCAATGCTGCCGTGGCGGCGATGGCGTTCGTAAAGCTTTTCGAACTCGTAGTGACGGCCGTGACCAGTCTCCACTTCCTGGCCATCCAACCATTCTTCCGGAGCCGCCAGGGGCTGGGGGCTAGGGGCCGGTGGTTTCGTACGTTTGGGAGCAGTGTACTTCTTGTCGATTTTGGCGATGCGGCGGCGGAGCTGCGCGAGTTGTTCCTGGAAGTCGCTCATGCTTCTTGCGACGCGGCCTCCCATTGCCGGAGCAGGCCATTCAAAGCTTCCCGGCGCTTCTCGAGTTGCTCGGAAAGGCGCATGGTTTCCTCGGCGCTGACGAAGTTCGCCAGGCTGGCTTCGTCGGTCGCGATCTGGGCTTCGAGCGCGGCAATCTGCGATTCCAGCTCGCGCGCGCGATCCTGCCGCTGTTTGGCCTTTTGGGGGTTCACCCGCTTCGCGGTGTGGGGAGCCGGGGGTGGGGAGTGAGGAGCGGGAGCAGGGGAGCCGTTCACGGGCAACGACAGGTCAATCTGCTTCCCATCCTTTCGCCACAGGTAGTCTTCGTAGTTGCCCGGGAAGACATGGACCTCGCCGCCGCCGATCTCAAACACGCGCGTGGCGAGCTTGTCGATGAAATAGCGGTCGTGCGAAACGAACACCACCGTGCCGGTGTATTTTTCCAGCGATTCCAGCAGCACGTCTTTCGCGCGCAGATCCAGGTGGTTGGTCGGCTCGTCCAGCAGCAGGAAATTCGAGGGCTGCAGCAGCATGCGTGCCAGCGCGTAGCGGTTGCGCTCGCCGCCGCTCAGCACGCCGATGCGCTTGAACACGTCGTCTTCGGAGAAAAGAAAGCAGCCCAGCAGATTGCGCAGCTCGGTATGGGTGGACCGCGGCGCCTGGTTTTGCAGATCGTCCAGCATGCGCGCGTCGACGTCCAGTTCTTTGTACTGATCCTGCGCGAAGTAGTCCACCTGGACGTTGTGACCCAGGCGATACTCGCCGGAGCTCAGCGGCTCGCTGGCCGCGAGCAGCTTGATCAACGTCGACTTCCCCGCCCCGTTCACCCCGACCAGCGCGACGCGATCGCCGCGCTCGATAATGAAGTTCACGCCGCCGAAGACGAATTTGTCGCCGTAGCTCTTCGAGACGTTGTGGAACTCGGCCACGATCCGGCCGCTCGGCTTGGGCTGCGGAAACGAAAAGTGGATGGTCTTCTCCTCGGCCGGCAGCTCGATGCGCTCGATCTTGTCCAGCTCCTTGATGCGGCTCTGCACCTGCTTGGCCTTGGTGGCCTGGTAGCGAAAGCGGTTGATGAAGGCTTCCAGCTGTTCGATGCGCTCCCGCTGGTTGCGGTAGGCGGCTTCCAGCTGCTCGGTGCGCTCCTGCTTCTGCTGCAGGTATTTCTCGTAGTTGCCTGCGTAGAAATGCACGCCGCGGTTCCAGATTTCGACGATCCTGTCGACGGTGACGTCCAGGAAGTAGCGGTCGTGCGAAATCAGCACAAAGGCGAAGGGGTAGTCATGCAGGTATTGTTCCAGCCAGTTGCGAGCTTCCAGATCCAGGTGGTTGGTCGGCTCGTCCAGGAGCAGCAAGTTGGGTTTTTCGAGCAGTAGCTTGGCGAGGGCGATACGCATCTGCCAGCCGCCGGAGAAATCTTCGGTGCGCTTGTTCCAGTCCTCGTGCGGGAAGCCCAGGCCTGCCAGCACGGTGCCCACCTGCGCTTCGATCGCGTAGCCGTCGCGCGTGCGGAATTCGCTGTCGATTTGATGAAAGCGGTCGGCCACCTGCGCGTATTCGGCGCCTGCCGGATCGAGCTCCGACATTTTGTGCGTCAGCTCTTCCATCTCCAGCTCCATCTCGCGCAGGGACGCAAACACCGACATGCACTCCGAGAAGACGCTGCGGCCGGAAAGCGAGAGGCCGTCCTGCGGCAGGTAGCCGGAGCTGACGCCGCGCGTGATGGCAAGGTTGCCGTAGTCCAGCGATTCGATGCCTGCCAAAACCTTGAGCAGCGTGGTTTTCCCGCTGCCGTTCGCGCCCACCAGACCCACGCGGTCCTTGGGCGTGATCATCCAGTTCAGATCTTCGAACAGCAGCTTGGGGCCGAAGCGCTTTCCGGCGCTGGAGAGTTGAATCATGTACCTACCTACTAGTTTCGCAGTGTCCGGCGGGACTTGCTATGGCTTACCCAGCGAGCAGAGCGGGTCCCCAACGACGATGTTCATCCAGCTCAGCAGCGGGATCGCAAGGTAGTAGCTTTCCGCCAGGTCGCGGCCGTGATAATAGACCGGCAGAAGAATATTCGGCCGGGGCGTCGCCTGCAGAAACGGTTCGTACACGTGGCCCGAAGCGCCCGTGACGCCGTCGTGAATGGAATCGGCCGTCAGGGACTGCCCGGAACCATCGAACGGAATTTTGGGGAGTGCCACGCCGAGCTTCCAGCTCTCCGGTGGACGCGCGAAACTGCGGCCGTTGGTAGAGACATACTCGGTCATGATGGCGCCGGGCAGCCAGTGGAAGCCGAGGTGCCGCTGCTTCCGGGCTGGATCGTTGGAGCCCCAGGAGGCGTAGCCGATCACATCCGCCTGGTTATAAAGCGCAGCGGGCGAGCGGTCGAGCACCACGCGATTGGGAGGCAGGGCCCGCGCGGCTTCCAGCAGCCAGCGATTGCCCGGGGTATTATCGGTGGCCCTCAAGTCAATCACGAACTTGCCTTGGTTGCGGGCGGCTTGAGCGCGGTCAATGATGCCTTTCACGTCGTCGAAGTCGAAACCGGCCAAACGCGTGACCAGATAGATGGGGAAATCGGGGTGGCGGAACTGTGAATAGATTTTGCGGAAGAACGGATTCGCGAGCCCGCCAGGAAGCGCATGGGGGTGGCCGTACAGATCCGAATAGAGCAGCGTCAGTTCGGAATCCACCGACGCCGCTTCGCCATCCAGACCCGTGTTTCCCCGGATCTTCAGCGGCACGCCAGCGGTAGTGACGATGTAGAGGATCTGCTCGATCAGGCCATGCGCGCGCAGGTATGCGCCGATCGGCACAGCCACTTGCGCGTCATACGTGTCGCGGGAAATCGCTTCGTCCGGTTTGGTGTTGATGCGGCAAATGTTGCCCGCGGGGATGTGTCGCCGCACCGCGTAGTATTTTCCGATCTGTTGGGAAAGCGCCGAGGCCTGGTTGACGACGACGAGCACGTTCTCTGGCGTCTGCGCGTAAAGCAGAGTTGCCAGCCCGAAGAGCAGGGCGAGTCGCTGAGCCAAGTCCTATTTTAGGCGTTTACCGCGCCACTCCTGCCAGTCCGCCGTGGTCGCTTTCACCATGGCGGCAGCAGACTCGTGCAGCCAGTGGCGCGAGCGCTTGGCAAGATCGCGCAGAATCGCCGATGTGGCGCGCGGCGTCCCCAGATGGACATTCGCCGTCTCGAAGCCCATAGCCTGCAGCAGCTTGGACTCGTCGCGCTCTTTGGGCATATGCGAAAGCTCGATCCGCGAGCAATCCGGCGCTAGCCGCCGCACGATCCAGCGCCCTTTCAGGTGCACAAACGGATCGATCGCCCGCACGGAGTGGTCTAGCGCCTCCTGATAGCGAATCCGCTCGGAAACTTTTCCAGCGGCGGCCCAGACGCAGGCCGACGGGGCCAGAGCCTTGGCTTCGCGGGCCACCTTCGCGCCGCGATACATCGCGATCGCCACATACCGTTCGCGCCCCAGGCTGCCCAGGCCGGCGATCCGGTGCGCAATGCGGTATTCCAGTTCGGACTCGGGTAGTAGGCGTTCGATGGCGCGGCGTGCGCTCTTCGGGACGCGCCCTTTCCACGTCGGCAGCGCGTCCAGCTTCGCCCAATACGGCACCGGATCGCGCAGGACGCCCGTCACGGCGGATCGCAGCCAGGGATGCTCCTCGGCCAGTACAATCGGGCGGCCTCCCGCCTTCAGGCCTTTCTGATAGCCAGTGACGATCGCGTCGCAGGCGTCCCGGGCCGCAATTCTCAAGCGCGCTTCTCGAATTGCGATGTGCGCGCTGGCGGCCAGCCGCACCAGGTCGATCGTGTAGGGTAGCTGGTAGACTTCGTCGAAATCGTTGATGCCCCAAACCAGGCGCCCCTCGACATCTCGCCAGGTCCCGAAATTCTCGACGTGCAGATCGCCCACGGCCAGTACGCGCGGAGCCTTGTTCTCGGCGGCGCAGACCTCCGGCCAGAGCTGCATCCAGCGGTAAAAGGTTGCGCGCAGGAACGGAAAAACACCTTCGGCCATGGCCGCATGCTTGCGCCGCAGGTCGGCAGGTAACAATGTGATGTGCTTGCCCAGCCAGGCTTCGTAGTCCGCTGTGGGTTTGGCGATTTTCACAGCCGTTCCTCCGTTTTACCACGCTGCAAGCCCGATTCTGGAGCTGCGGCCGGCTAGGGTGGAGAAGGTATTGACGCACCCGGCCCGAAGTGCTAGATAGTGTCTCAGATGGTTCATTTTCAGAAGGAGGTCGTTCCTTGTCTCTCTTGCGCCACGTATATTTGGCAAGCTTGCTCGCGGGCGCCGCGAGTATCGCCTCGGCCGCCCAAGTGCACGGCATTCTCATCGACCAAATGTGCTCCGCTAAAGCTGACGTCCGTCTGGTGCCCGGCCCCCGTCTCGAAGGAGGCATGATTGTGGCCGAGGCGCATACTCGCGAATGCGATCTGAAGCCTGCCTGCCAGAAGAGCGGTTATGGCGTCTTTACCGACGACAACAAGTTTCTGAAGTTCGATAAAGCGGGCGACCGCAAGGCTCTCGCGGCCCTCAAGGAGTCCAAGAAGCTCGACGATCTTACCGTGGAAGTCACGGGTGAGATCCAGGGCGACACGATCAAAGTGGAAAGTCTGAAGCTTCTCTGACGCGGCTGGTGTACAATCGGAGCCTGTAGGGAGGTCCCTATGCAGCCTGCAGTAGCCGGCATAGAACAACTGAAACAAAGAATGCGCGGCACATGGATGGCCGGGGATTTCGGCCAGATCGCGCGCTATACCGAGAAGACCGCCGAGAATTTCGTGGCGAGATTGGGCCTTCCGCGCGGCGCAAGGGTTCTGGACGTGGCCTGCGGCACCGGGAACCTGTCGATACCCGCGGCTCGGGCGGGCGCTCAAGTGTGGGGAGTGGACATCGCTCCGAATCTGCTGCTGCAGGCACAGAACAGGGCCGAAGCCGAGAACCTGCAGGCAACCTTCGAGGAGGGCGACGCCGAACAGCTTCCCTATCCGGATGCGCACTTCGATGTCGTGATGAGCATGTTCGGCGCGATGTTCGGGCCGCGCCCGGAGAAGGTGGCCGCGGAGTTGGCCCGGGTGTGCCGTCCAGGAGGCCGGATCGCGATGGCCAACTGGCCGCCCGACGGTTTCATTGCCAGACAGTTCGCGCTGGGCAACCGTTACAGCCCGGCGCCAGAAGGCATTCCCGCCCCAGTACTGTGGGGCGACGAACAGGTGGTGCGAGAGCGGCTCGGCCCCTACACGTCCGAAGTTCGAACCGTGCGCCACATCGTCCGTTTTGAGTTTCCGTTCCCGCCGGACGCCGTGGTGCAGTTTTTCCGCGAGCACTTCGGCCCGACGCAAGTCGCCTTTGCGCGGCTGGAGCCGGTCCGTCAGGCGGCCTATGCCGCGGACCTGGAGAGCCTGTGGCGCGAGCATAACCAAGCTCGCAATGGCCGGACCGAGGTTCAAGGCGAATATCTGGAAGTCCTCGCCATTCGCCTCTAGGGAGGCTGTCTTGCGGAAAATCCTGATTTCGAGCGCCCTATTGCTGGCTCTGGCTGGCAGCGTTGCCGCGCAGCCAGGCGTCCCACGCTTCGAGCCGGATCCCGATTGGCCCAAGCCGCTCCCGCATAACTGGATGCTGGGCCAGGTCGCGGGCATCTACGTGGATTCGCGCAACCATATTTGGGTCACCTCGCGTCCACGGACTTTGGACAACAACGACAAGTACGCCGCGCTGAACCAGGCGGACTGCTGCGTGCCGTCGCCGCCGATCCTGGAGTTCGATCAGGCCGGAAACCTGCTTCAAGCCTGGGGCGGCACGGGCGCCGGCTACGAATGGCCGGATAATGAGCACGGCATGTTCGTCGACTACCAGGACAACGTCTGGGTGGGGGGCAACGGCCAAAAGGACACCAACATCCTGAAGTTCACCCAGAGCGGCAAGTTCCTGCTGCAGATCGGCCATCACGGCAAGACCGGCGGCAGCAACGACACCGAAAATCTGAACCGGCCGGCGGGGATCTTCGTATACCAGCCGACGAATGAGGTTTTCGTCGCCGACGGCTACGGCAACCGGCGCGTGATCGTGTTCGATGCCGACACTGGAGCTTACAAGCGGCATTGGGGCGCGTATGGCAATAAGCCGGACGACAGCGCGCCGCGTACGCGCTTATTCGAAGGCCCGGGCTCGCCGCAGTTCAACACGGTGCACGGCATCCGCATTTCCAACGACGGTCTGGTTTATGTCGGCGATCGCGTGAACAACCGGATTCAGGTGTTCCGGCCGGACGGCACTTTCGTGAAGGAAGGTTACATCGAGCGCAAAACGTCGGCGCCGGAAGGCACCGCGTTTGACATCGCGTTTTCGCCGGACCGCGAGCAGCAGTTCATTTACGTGCCCGACGGCAGCAACAAGAAGGTGCAGATCCTGAACCGGCAAACGCTGGAGGTGGTGGGATTCTTCGGCGGGCACGGAGGCCACGGCGTCGGCCAGATGTTTCACATCCACAGCATCGCCACCGATTCGAAAGGCAACATCTACCTGGGCGAGTCCTTCGGGGAGCGCGTGGTGCGCTGGAACTTCAAAGGATTCTAGCGGCGCCTCAGTGCACTTCCAGGCCGCTCGACTTATAAGTGGGAGCGGCCGCGGAGCTGCTCAGGAATGCAATCACCTTACTCGCTGCCTCGGCATTTTCCGCCTTGGCGCCAACGCCGGCGGCGAAATGGATGTAGCCTTGCACCTCACTGGGTAGCGGCCCCACCAGTTCGACGCCGGGCACCGTCACGATTTCGCTCACCAGCGTGATCAACAGCTCAACACGGCCTTTGGCGACACTTTCCCCGGCTTCGCCGGAGGCCGGAGCGAGCTTTGTCTTGGCCTTCATCTGATCCGCGATACCCAGATGCGCCAGGGCGGCTTCGATGGTATGACGGCTGGCTCCTTTCGTGACGTAGGTGATGGACTTGGCGTTCAGCAGGGTTTGCTTCAGCGCCGCGGGCGTGCTGATGTCCGGCTTCGCGGCTCCCTTACGGATGCCGACGCCGACTCCGCAACGGGCCAGAGCCGTCCGGCTGGCGGCGCTGATCTTGCCGTCCTTGGCAAGATCGTCCACGGCTTCGGTAGTGAGAAGAACTAAGTCAAACGGCTCTCCCGCAGCGATTTTTTGACGGAACGACGCAGTCGTTCCGTATTGGATGGCCAGTGGATGCCCGGCGGCGCTTTCCATCTGCGGCCGGAGCTTCTCGACAACACCTTTCACGCCGTTGGAGGCGAGTATGTGGATGGGCGTCTGGCCGAAGCCGGGAGCAGTAACCAGCAGAAATAACGCGGCGGAGTAAGTGGACGGGGACATAGGGCCTCGCTTCGCCAGCATCGTATCACAGGGTGACTCAATCTAACTAGTTAAACGCTTGGGCGCGGCATTCTGCCAGGCGGCGGCCAGCGCTTTCTGAACCAGCGGTTTCTTAGCAGCCTTCAGAAACACGGAGGTGGCGCCTTTGCGTCCCCAGGCGCCTTTCACCGGCAGGAAGACAGTGGGTTCGTTCTTCACGAATTCGTGCTGCTGCTCGGGCGTCAGCTTGACCATCGCCCAGCCGACAGTCGGGTAGCTTAAGGTCGCAAAGATCTTCCCGCCTACGCGGAAGTCCGGATGGCCCATGTGTGCGCTCTCCGACACTTCGGGGAGCGTAACGGCTAAGTCGCGGAAACCTTCAGGGGTCATGAAATCACTCTAGATTGTACCGGGAGTTCGTGGCGCGAACTACCGGCCGAGGCCGCGAAAGGGTAGTTAAAGCAAGGGTTCTCCAGGTGTTTTTCACAAAAACTTTTCGAGTGCGAAAGCGTCCTCGAACATCTAAACCAGTGGAGGCAGAGGAAAACAATGGCGGGCGAAATGAGGTTGGATCCAAAAAAGAGAGGGCCTGACGCAGAACGCTTGTATCAACGACTCAGCCAACTGGTGGTCGGACAGGACGAAGCAATCCGCGAGATCGTGGACGTCTATCAGCTTCACGGCACCGGCTTGAATGCGCCCGGCCGGCCCATTGGCAACTTCCTGTTCCTGGGGCCTACGGGATGCGGGAAGACGCGCCTGGTGGAAGCCACGGCCGAGTGTCTGCTGGGCGACCCGAAAGCAGTCATCAAGATCGATTGCGCGGAGTTCCAGCACAGTCACGAAATCGCCAAACTGGTTGGATCCCCGCCCGGATACCTGGGGCATCGCGAAACGCACGCGATGTTGAGCCAGGACTCGGTGGACCGCTACCTGACCGACACGGTTCGCATCAGCTTTGTCCTCTTCGACGAGATCGAAAAGGCCAGTGACTCATTGTGGAACTTGCTGCTGGGCATTCTGGACAAAGCCACGCTGACTTTGGGAGATAACAAGAAAACCGACTTTTCGCGCACCATGATTTTCATGACCGGAAATCTGGGCGCGGCCGAGATGAGCGCAATATTGCAGCCGCACATGGGCTTCCAGGCGCTGCCCGCGCCGGGGCTGGACGCGGCCGGCGCGGTGAGTGAGGAAGTGGCCGGCAAAATGGGCCGCTCGGCCACCGAGGCGGCGCGCCGGAAGTTTACGCCCGAGTTCCTGAACCGCCTGGACAAAATCGTGGTCTTCAAGCCGCTCGGAACGGCGGAGCTATGCCGCATTGTGGATCTCGAACTGAATGCGATCCAGGACCGCATCGCCAATCGCGCTCCGGAACGGGTCTTCGAGTTCGAAGTTTCGGCGCGAGCGCGCGATTTTCTGCTCGCCGAGGGGACCGATCTGCGCTACGGCGCGCGCCACTTGAAGCGCACCGTCGACCGGCTGATTGTTCAGCCGCTGGCGAATCTGATCGCCTCGCGGCAGGTGAAGCAGGGGGATCTGATCACGGTCGACCATGAAGCCGGATCGGACGCGATGACGTTTTCGCGCACCATCGAGAGAGTCATTCGCCGGGCCGAAGCGGCCTGAGGCGGCCGCACAATTGGGCCACTAGCGGCTCTCCAAATGGCGAATGTTAGCATGGACCTGTGAAGCTGGCGCCGAAGCTTGGTCTGGCGTTGGGACTGGTCCTGGTGGGCGGGTTGTGCGCGTTCCAAATGCCGTTCCGGGAGTATCCAGGACAAGAGTACAACGACTTCCCGCTGCCGCCCGACTACCAGCAGAAGGCTGAATTCGTCTTCGCCCGGCTCATGTATCCGCAGGGAGACTGGGGCATCTTCGGCTGGCTCTGGCGTTACGACTGGCGGCAGGGTCGCAGCGCCTGGACCAATGATTATCCGCGTTCCGACCGCCATTTTGTGCTCGCGCTGCGGCGCCTGACGCGCGTCGACGTGCGCTCAGTGGAGCAGCCCGTCAGTTTGGACGACGGCGACGACATCTACAACTGGCCGTTTCTCTACTGCGTCGGGCCAAATCAGATGAATCTGAACGAGGCTGAGACGAAAAAATTGCAAGACTATCTGGCGCGCGGCGGCTTCCTGCTGGGCGACGACTTCTGGGGCGAGACCGATTGGGCCTATTTCCAACGCAACATGAGCGTGCTTCTGCCGGGCCGTCCCATCGTCGAGTTGCAGGATGGCGATCCGATTTTTCACACCGTCTTCGACCTCAACCAGCGCTATCAGGTTTCCGGCGCCTGGAGCCTGGGCGGCATGCCTTATTTGAACGGCGGCCGCGATCCGCACTGGCGGGCGATTTACGACAACAAAGGCCGCGTGATGGTGGCCATTCTCTTCAATCACGACACCGGCGATTCCTGGGAGTGGGCCGACGATCCGGGCTATCCGGAACGTTATTCGGCGCTCGGCATCCGCACCGGCGTCAATTACGTCATCTACGCGATGACGCACTGATCCGGCGGCTCATGGTAACCTCGGGTTTCAGCACGGAACCCGTATTTTACGGTGGCCGCCAGCACCTGCTAACCAATCATGCGGATTCTGATTGACGCCACTCCCCTGCTCCTGCGCAGTGCAGGCGTCAAGAATTACATCTACTACTGGATTCAACATTTGCAGCGGGAAGCGGGCGCGGACCGGATTCTCACCTTCCCGCGGTTGGATGGCCTGCCGGATCTGACGCATGAACGGTCGATTGTGGGGCCGCTGCGCACGGCGCTGCACCTGGGACGCGTCTTCCTTGGCAACGTTGCGCCGGCGCTATCGCTGATGCGCGCGTCGCTCGCGCACACCGATGTGTTTCACGTGTCCAACCAGATTCGCCGGCCGCCCAAAGGCATCCGCCTTACCGCGACGCTTTATGACATGACCTGCCGCCTGATGCCGGAGCTTCATACCGCGGCCAATCGCAAGGCGGAGGAGAGTCTGGAGAAAAATGTGTTGCGGCGGGCCGCGGGCTTAATCGCAATCTCGGAAAACACGCGGCAGGACGCCGTGCGGCTGCTGGGGCTGGACCCGGCGCGCATCACGGTGATTTATCCCGGCGTTCCGGAAGTATTTTTCAACGCGCGCCCGGCGGAGGCAGCCAAGCCCTATGTGCTGTTCGTCGGCACCATCGAGCCGCGCAAGAACATCGACACTCTGCTGGACGCCTGGGAGAATTTCGCGCCGCGGAGCGAATTCGATCTCGTGATCGCCGGCCCGGCCGGCTGGGCGTCGGAGAAGACGCTGGCGCGCTTGGCCGCGAAACCGGAGGGAGTCCGCTATCTCGGCTATGTCACCGAAGCGGCTCTGCCGGGCTTGACGGCAGGCGCCACGGCATTCGTCTATCCTTCGTTGTACGAAGGCTTCGGATTCCCGGTGGCGCAGGCCATGGCGGCAGGCGTGCCGGTGATTACATCCAACACTTCCTGTTTGCCGGAGATCGCCGGCGAAGCCGCGCTACTAGTAGACCCTCGCAGTCTGGCCGAGATCCAGGCGGCGCTCGAGCGGCTGCTTGGCTCGCCTGCTTTGCGAGAACAACTGCGGGCCGCCGGCCTTGCTCGCGCGCAGCAATACCGCTGGGAAATCTGCGCCCGGAAGAGCCTGGAGTTCTTTCATCGAGCTTCATGATCTGCGAGAGATATAATCCCGGTATGCGAACCTGCATCGGCGTGCTGTGCGCGGTTTGGTTGGCGTGGGGCGCGAACCCATCTCAGGACCTCATCCGCAACGCTGCGGCGCGCTCGCTTGCGCTGTTCCAGGCCAGCCAAAAGACCTGGTACAGCAAGACGCAGTGCAACTCCTGCCACCATCAATACCAGGCGGCGCTGGCTTACCGCTCGGCGCGCGAACACGGCATTCCCTTCGATGAAACGATCGCCCACACCGACGCTGTGAAGGCTTTCGCATCCACGGACCTGGATCGCGCGGTCCAATGGAGCTGGATCATCGAACCAGCCATGGACGATGCCTACCGCCTGGTCGCGGCAGACGCGGCCGGCGTAAGGCCCAACCTCGTCGACGCGGTGTATGCGCGACTGCTGGCTTCGCGGCAGGACGCAGACGGCTCGTGGACCAGCTATCATCAACGGCCGCCGGCATCCTACAGCACTTTCACGCAGACCGCGCTGGCGCTGCGCGCCATCCAGCTTTACAGCGATCCAAGTCAAAAAGCGGACGCCGCCTCGCGGATCGCTCGCGCGCGCCATTGGCTGCTCACTCACACACCCACGGACACGGAAAGCCGCACGTATCAACTGCTGGGGCTCAATTGGACCGGCGCGGACGCGGCAGCAGTTCGCAGGGCTGCAATGGCGCTGGCGGCAACGCAACAGCTGGACGGCGGCTGGAACTCATTGGACGGCCGTGCGAGCGACGCGTATTCAACCGGCGAGGTGTTGGTCGCGCTGCACGACGCGGCCGGCGTGCCCGTCACGGACTCCCGCTACCGGCGCGGTGTTGATTACCTGCTCCGGACACAGATGCCCGATGGCTCCTGGCACGTGGCGACGCGCCTGCATCCGCCCGCGCCGGTGAGTCCGCCGTATTTCGAATCCGGCTATCCCTACGGGCACGATCAGTTCCTTTCGGCGCAAGGCTCGCTCCTGGCCGTGATGGCTCTGGCGCGCGCGCTTGGCCCGCCTCGAAAGGTGGAACTCGCGCCACTGACGGAAGCCGAGCCTTCCGGCCTGCCGGCTTGGGCCGGAACCGTCCTGTTCGGCTCAAAGGATGACCTGGCGCGCCTGCTGGCGAGCGGTTTCGATCCGAATTCCTCGACGCCAGGCGGCACGACGGCATTGATGCTGGCCGCACCCGACGTAGCGAAGATGAACCTGCTGCTCGATCGCGGCGCGAACATCAACGCGCGCTCGCGAACCAACTACTCCGCGCTAATGGTCGCCTGCCAGTACGGCGGCTCGGCTCCCGCCATCCGGATCCTGCTGGATCGCGGCGCACAGGTTGCGCTTCCCGCGGGCCAGAAAGCTCTCTTCAACGCCAATCCGCTGTTCCTGGCGGCTTACGCGAACAACGCCGCAGCCCTGCCGATGCTGCGCGCCGCAGGCAGCGGCCTGGACGATAAAATGGTGATCATTGGCACGGCCTCGATGACCCCCTTGCTCGGCGCGGTGCGCTTCGGCAACATGGCCGCGATTCGGACGCTGCTGGATATGGGCGACGCGGCCGACCAAGCCGAGCCGAACGGCATCACGCTGCTGGATCGCGCCGTGCTCAGCAATCAAATCGACATCGCGAAACTGCTCATCGCGCATGGCGCTAATGTCAATCACGTCGACCAGTTGAACATGACGCCGCTGCTTTACGCCGCCTCGATCGACTTCGGCGACTCCGGCATGATCGATCTGTTGCTCACCGCCGGCGCGCGCCGCGATGCCCAAACGAAAGAGGGGCTCACGGCTCTTGACCTCGCGAAGAAATACAACCACAGTCATCTGCTTGCGAGTCTGGAGCCGGGCTGGAACGCGATACGGGCCGCGCGATAGTTACTTGCCGGTTCCGGGAGCGATGAAGAAATCCCAAACCTGCATGTCGGTTTGGCCGGGAGTGTACTGCACCACGCCGTATTCGCCCGGGTCGAGCGGCTTTTGCGGCCAGATCTTGAACAACTCATCGCCCACCTGCTGGCGGAACACGTCCACCAGGTCCGGCTCTTCGATGACCTGCTTGACAACGGGCTGGATGGTCATCTTTTCCACCACCCGATTGCCCTTGTGCTCGCCCATGCGCACGATGCCGAAGCGCTCGTCTTCGGAAAGCCGAATGTAGAATTCCGGCGTGCGATTGGCAGTGCCTTGCTGCCCGTGAGGCCCATCCAGTTCCAGCGTCGACTTGCCGCTAACCAGCGGGACCGGGCTCAGGACCTTCAGCACGTTGCGCCCCTTGTTGTTGACCACCTTGGACTCGCCTGGCTTAAACGTGATCAGTTTGTCGTCTTGGATCAGGTACACGCCAGGCTGTTGCGGGATGCGCTGCACCTCGCGGCGCGCTTCACGCTCGGCTTTCTCTTCGGCCGCCTCCGCGGCGGAATCCTGGCGCACCTCTTCCTGGCGCCGGTTGATTTCGGCCTGCGTCTTTTTGACGTCCACCAGCGTGGCCGGGACTTCCTCCCATTCGTCGCGGTCGATGCTGTAGAAGCGCACGCGGTCGCCTTCCACTTTGTACTCGCGAACCAACTGATAGGTCCCGTCCGTCAGATACAGCTTGAAGTTTTCAGCGCATAGGACGCAGGCGCTCGCGGCAAGCAAACAGAACATCCTGGCGAAACCCCGCATATCGGATTAGCCTTGCGCTGACTGCCTCTGTCACAATTTTGGCACACGCGTCCTACTTGATTGCGACCGCGTTGGGCGGCGTCGCGATGCCGCCTTCTACGTAGATGGGCACCGAGACCACCAGGAATTCATAGCGCCGGTCGCGGGCGCAGTCTTCGGCCAATGGCGCCAGGACGAACAACTCGCCCAGCGGCAGGCCCAACAGAGGCAGCAGGCGATAGTGCAGCGCACGCTCGTCGCCCAGGTCGAACGGAAGCGATTCGACCGCCGGGCAATCCGTGCCGATCGCCGCGACACGATGATTCCACAGCCACGCCACCATTTCCGTGCTGCGTTCGATTCCCATCGCCTTCACCTTGTCGAACGGCGCAATGGCTTGCTTGCCTTCCGGCGTCAGCTTTTCGTACTCCTCCATCCAGCCCGTGCGAACCAGCAGGATGGAGCCGGGTTTCAAGATCGCGCCTTGCCATTTCAGCGCGGCATCCAGCTCGGCTGCGGTATACGAACCGGCGTCGAGCGGCTGAACCGGATGTCCGTGCGCTTTGCGGAATCCGTAGGCATCGATCAGCACGCCGCGTCCGGCGAACTTGTCGATCCAATGATGCACACTGTGGCCGCTGGCCGGGCCGTCCTGGATGGCGCTCGCGGGCACGCCGTTGTAGAAGCGTTCATGCCGGATATGCCCGACGTGCGCGAAGCCGTCCCACTGGCTGCCTTCCTGCGTGTTGTAGTTGTCCAGCAGATCGTCGTTGGCCATGGGGCCGAGCGGGACGATCCGATGCTGCACCGCAGCGCGGCCAAATAGCGGCGGCTTGGCGAAGCCGACCTTGGCGTCCAGGCGGAAGACTTTTCCGGCCTGCACCGAGTTGGCCGCTTCGACGAGGCCTTCGGGCGTCAGAAAGTTCAGGCAGCCGAGCTTGTCGTCGTCACCAAACACGCCCCAGGCCGATTCAGGCGGCGCGTCTTTTTTGACAGGGAGCTGATCGAAGGTCGGAATTTTTGCGAAGTCGATAGTTTTCATTTGGGCCCAAAGGGGCCAGTATATCCCTACTTCGCCGTGAGGAGTTTTTTCACGCCGTCCACGCACAGAACGGCGGCGTGCTTCGATTCCGGAATCAGGCCGCCTACGGCCGTTTCGATTGTGCCGGCATTTAGCGCGGCGAGTTCGGCGCGCGTCTTGCCGATCATCCATTCCGTGAGCGCCGAACCGCTGGCGATGGACGCCGTACAGCCGCGCACCTTGTAGCGCACCTCAGCCACACGCCCGTCTTCAAAGCGCGCCGACAACCGCAGAATGTCCCCGCACGCGGGATTCGTAATCTCCACCGTCACCGCCGGTGGTTCGAGCTCTCCCACGTTGCGCGGATTTTTGAAATGATCGAGGAAGGCTTCGCTGTGCACGGCGCTTCTTCAATTATGCAACTCACCGGACTTCGGACCCTGTGACTACCGTCGTCGCGGCAGTGATCGAGCGGGACGGATTGGTCCTGATCGGCCAGCGCAAACCCACCGGCCAGCATCCGCTGCGCTGGGAGTTTCCCGGCGGCAAGGTCGAGCCGGGCGAAGCACCCGAAGCCGCATTGGCCCGCGAATTGACCGAGGAGCTGGGCATCGGCGCGCGCATCGGCCCGGAAATCACGCGCTACCACTACCAATACCCAGGCCGGCCGCCGATTCTGCTGATCTTCTATCGCGTCATGGATTTCGAGGGCGAGCCGCGCAACCTGGACTTCGCGCAGATCGCCTGGGCCCCGCGCGCAAGCCTGCGCGACTACGATTTTCTGGAAGGTGACGACGGTTTTATTGCCAAGTACACCGCGGACTAACGTGCCGGCGGCAGATGGAACTCCACACCGCGCTCGTCGTTCAGACGCTGCGACAGATCCCGATCGATCAGATCGATGCTCGCCTGATTCAGTGTGTGCTCGACGCTCACGTAGTGCAAGGTCGACCCTTCCATCCAGTAGCCCAGCGCCTGCACGATGCTGTGATCTTTGAAAGCGATCAGGTACAGCGTGGGTTGATCGGAATTAGCGGCCTGCTGCGCCGCTTGAGCCGCATCCGCGTAAGGATGCGAAGCAGGCGCCTGGTAAAGTTTCAGGCCCGACGACTGCTGCGACTGCTGTGATTGCTGCTGGTCCGAGCTCTGGTCGCCCGTATAATCCCGAACCACCGGATTGGCCTGTTGCGGCACGAAGGCCTGATTGATCACTACCGACGGCACGGCGTTCGAGTTGGCCACCGGGGGCTGATCGCCATAGCTATAAGCCGGCCCATAAGCGGAGGGATCGCCGCCATAGTAGCCGCCGTAAAAGATCGGATACGGAACCACCACGGTCCCTCCCACGCCGCCGTAGCCGCCAATGTATCTGTGGCCTAACCCGCCGCCACCGAAAACCTGCGGGGAATAGTAGGGACCCGTGAATCCGCCGGGAGGGGTCTGCGGGGCATGGCCCGTGGCCGGGTACAAAATGCTGCCGAATCCGCCGGGCGACCAGAACTGCCCGCCTGGATGGCCCTGCCCGAAACAAATTGCCGCGAAAGTCAGACAAACGACTGCAGCGATGAGGCTACGCATGGCGACCTCCCACATCGATTGTAAACCCAAATCCAGCCGCTGGAACGCTGGAATGGGGTGCAGCATCCCGGCGGAAGTACTGCGTAAGCAAAGTGACGTGACCGGCCGCGGGCCGGTTTCGTCTTCCGTACGGAACTATAATCGTAAAGGTGCCACAAGTACTAAGCTCAGTCTGCGCGCTGGATTGTCCCGACTGCTGTTCGCTGCTGATCAACGTAGAGGACGGCAAAGGCAGCCACTTGCGCGGCAACCCCGATCATCCGGTGACCCGCGGCTTCCTGTGCGGCAAGGTGGCGCGGTACCTGGATCGCGAGTACTCACCCGACCGCCTGCTCCATCCGCAGAAGCGCATCGGCGCCAAGGGCGAGGGCAAGTTCCAGCGGATCTCCTGGGACGAGGCGCTGGACACCGTCGCCGGGCGGCTGAGCGCGATTTCGGCCGAGTTCGGCCCTGAAGCCATCCTGCCCTACAGCTACGCCGGCACCATGGGCCTGCTGAACGGCGCCGGCATGGACCGCCGCTTCTTTCACCGCCTGGGCGCGTCGCGCCTGGATCGCACCATCTGTTCGTCGGCCGGCAGTGTGGCGCTCGTCGAGACGCTCGGCTTTCGCTACGGCACCGAACCGGAGCAGTTCCGCCACTCCAAGCTGATCATCTCCTGGGGCGCGAACATCCACGCCACCAACGTGCATCTGTGGCCGTTCATCGTCGAGGCGCGGCGCAATGGCGCGCGCTTTTACACGATTGACCCAGTACGCAACCGGACCGGCCGCCTATCCGACAAACATTTTGCGATCTTCCCCGGCAGCGATCTGGCACTGGCTTTGGGTTGGATGCACGTCATCATCGGCGAGAAGCTGCACGACGCCGATTATGTCTCGAGCTACACGGAGGGCTTCGATGCGCTGGCCGCGCTGGCGCGCCAATATCCGCCGGAGCGAGTGGAGGCCCTGACCGGGATCGCTCGCGAAGACGTCGTCTCTCTGGCGCGCGAATATGCCACCACGCGCCCGGCCGCCATTCGCCTGAATCTTGGCGTGCAGCGCAGCGAACGCGGCGGCGCGGCGATACGAGCCGTGGCCGCTCTTCCGGCCCTCACCGGATCCTGGCGGGAAGTGGGCGGCGGAATGCAGTTGTCCACCAGCGGAGCATTTCAACTGAACCGCGCCGGTCTGGAAATGCCGGAGCTGCAGCTCCGCTCGCCGCTCGGCCGCGAAGCGCGCCTGGTCAACATGACGGAGCTGGGCAAGGCGCTGACCAGGCTGAACGACCCGCCGGTGAAAGGGCTGATCGTGTACAATTCGAACCCGGCCGCCATCGCGCCGAATCAAAACCTGGTATTGCACGGCATGCGGCGCGACGACCTGTTCACGGTGGTGCTGGAGCAGTTCCAGAACGACACAGCCGATCACGCCGACATCCTGCTGCCGGCGACTACGTTCCTCGAGCACACGGACCTCTACTACGCCTACGGCCATTACTATTTGCAGCTGGCGCGTCCGGCGCTCGCGGCGCCTGGCGAAACCAAGTCCAACGTCGAGATTTTCCGGCTGCTTGCCGAGCGCATGGGTTTCCGCGACGCCTGCTTCGGCGATTCGGAAGACGATATGATCCGCACCTTGCTGGACTCGCCGCATCCGTTTCTGCAAGGCATCACGCTGGAGCGGCTGGACCATGAGCGCTCCGTGCGGCTGAACGTCGCGCAGGACCGGGAGGCGTTCCTGCCGTTCGCGCGAGGCGGTTTTGGCACGCGCTCGGGCAAGTGCGAATTCGGCGCTGAGTCACTGGACTATCAGCCGCCCGTCGAATCGCGCCTCGGCGATAGGGACCTGCGTTCCCGCTACCCGCTCGAATTAGTCTCCTCCAAGAATCACGACAGCATGAACTCAACCTTCGGCAACCAGCCGGCCACCGACGGCCAGACCGCGCGTGTATTCCTGCACTCCGACGACGCGAAGCCGCGCGGCATCGCCCCTGGCGACCGCGTGCGCGTGTTCAACGGCCGGGGCGGTTGCGTTCTGATGGCGGAAGTAGACGGCGCGGTACGGCCGGGCGTCGCCTGGGCGCCCTCAGTGCGCTGGAACAAGCTCGCGGCCGACCGCTGCAACGTCAACGTGCTGACGTCGGATCGGCTCACCGACATCGGCGGCGGCCCCGTTTTCTATAGCTGCCTGGTTGAAGTGGAAAAGTGCGGCGATTGATCACTCGGACAACATCATGAACTATTACGAACAGCACCACCAGGATTATCTGGAAGGACTGAAGGCCTTCCTGCGCATCCCCAGCGTCAGCACGCTGCCGGAGCACAAGCCGGACATCCAGCGCGCGGCCGAGTTCGTGCGTAATGAGCTGGCTAAGGCCGGCCTGGCGAAACCGCAACTCATCGAAGGCGGCGGCAATCCGCTGGTGTATGCCGAATGGCTGGGCGCGCCGGGCAAGCCCACGCTGCTCTTATACGGCCATTACGATGTCCAGCCGCCCGATCCGCTGGACGAATGGGTCACTCCGCCGTTCGAGCCGGCCATCCGCAACGACAATATCTACGCGCGCGGATCGGCGGACGACAAAGGGCAGACTTACATTCTCATCAAAGCTGTCGACGGCCTGCTCAAGCAGAATGGCCGCTTGCCCGTCAACGTAAAATTTCTGATCGAAGGCGAAGAAGAAGTCGGCGGCGAGCACATCGAAAGCTACGTGAACAGCAAGCCCGCACTCCTGAAGTCGGACGCCGCCGTCATCTGCGACACCGAAATGTTCGCGCCGGAGCTTCCCACCATCTGCGTGGGCTTGCGCGGCATTGTTTACGGCGAGTTGATTGTCGAAGGCGCCAATCACGATTTGCACTCGGGCGTTTACGGCGGAGCGGCCCCGAATCCCATGCAGGCCCTGGCGGAGATTCTCTGCGCGCTGAAGGATCGCGAAGGCCACATCCGCATTCCCGGCTTCTACGGCCGCGTGACGCCGCCGAGTGACAAGGAGCGCGCCGCCTGGGCCCGGCTTCCGTTCAACGAAAAGGAGTACACCGAAAAAGAAGTCGGAGCGAAGGCGCTGGTCGGCGAGCCGGAGATTCCGCTGCTGGAGCGCCTTTGGGCGCGCCCCACGATGGAAGTGCACGGCATCCGCGGCGGCTTCACCGGCGAAGGCGCGAAGACCGTGATTCCCGCGCGCGCGCTCGCCAAACTGAGCTTCCGTCTGGTGGCCGATCAGCATCCCGAGGAAGCCGTCGCGCAAATCCGGAAAGCGGTCGCCGACGCTTGCCCCAAAGGCGTGACGGCGGAATACAAGCTGATTCACAAGGCGCCGCCCTCGCTGGTGGATCCCGACAACCGCTTCATCCACGCCGCAGCCGAAGCGATGCAGCAGGTCTTCGGCAAGGATACCGTCTATATTCGTTCGGGCGGCTCCATCCCGATCGTCGCCGCCTTCGAAGAGTCGTTGGGTATTCCCAGCGTCATGATGGGCTTCGGCCTGCCGGACGACAATCTGCACGCCCCCAATGAAAAGCTGCACCTGCCGAATTTCTTTCGTGGCATCGAAGCCGTGGCGCGCTACCTGCAGCTGCTCGGCGCCTGATACCGGATCGTGTTAACCCTGGCCCTGTTGTTGTTCGCGCTGCCGGCGCTGGCCGTGGCTGCCGCCGGATCACCCGGCCGCGGCGTCCCTGAAAAACTGGCTGAAGATCGCGCGGCCGGCATCCGGTTGCTGCGCTACGAGCTCCGGTTCCGAATTCCCGAATCCAAAACGGAGGCGGTTCGCGGCACCGAAACGGTGCGCTTCGAATTGAGGTCTGCGCAGCCCGTGGTGCTGGACTTCGAACAGAAGCGCGACCGCATCCTGTCCCTCCAGGCCGGCCGGCATCCAGTCGACTTTGGTTTCGTCAACGGGCACATCGTGATTCCCGCGTCTGCCACTCGCCCCGGCGACAACGCCATCGCGATCGAATTTCTGGCCGGCGACGAATCGCTGAACCGCAATGACGACTATCTGTATACGCTCTTCGTTCCCGCTCGCGCCCGCTACGCCTTTCCCTGTTTCGATCAACCCAGCTTGAAGGCGCGCTACTCGCTCACGCTGGACATCCCCGCCGCCTGGCAGGTGACGGCCAACGGCGCCGAAACCGGACGCGAAACGGCCCACGGACGCTCCGTCGTGCGATTCGCCGAAACCCCTCCTTTGCCCACCTACCTGTTCGCCTTCGTCGCCGGCAAATTCCTGGTGGAAACCGCCGTTCGCAATGGCCGCACCTTTCGCATGTTTCACCGTGAAACGGACGCTGCCAAGGTTGCCCGCAACCGCGACGCCCTCTTCGACCTTCACGCCCGCGCCCTGGCTTGGCTCGAACAGTACACCGGCATACCGTACCCGTGGGGGAAATTCGATTTCGTGCTCATCCCCTCGTTCCAGTTCGGCGGGATGGAGCACGCTGGCGCCATCCTGTACAACGCGTCGTCCCTGATGCTCGATCCGTCAGCCACGCAGAACCAGTTCCTCAACCGCGCCAGCGTCATCTCGCACGAGACATCCCACATGTGGTTCGGCGACCTGGTCACCATGCGCTGGTTCAACGACGTCTGGATGAAGGAAGTGATGGCCAATTTCCTGGCGGCCAAGATCGTCAACCCCAGCTTCCCCGACATCAACCACGATTTGCGGTTTCTTCTCACGCATTATCCCGCCGCCTATGACGTCGACCGCACCGCCGGATCGAACCCCATCCGTCAGAACCTCGACAATCTCGATGATGCCGGCTCACTCTACGGCAACATCATTTACGACAAAGCGCCCATCGTCATGCGCCAACTGGAAATGATCACGGGCGAAACCGGATTCCGCGACGGCATGCGCGAATACTTGAAGCGATACGCCTTCGGCAATGCGACCTGGCTCGACCTGGTGCGCATCCTCGAGGCGCGCAATCCAGGCAAGGTCGCCGGATGGAGCCGCGCCTGGGTGGAGCAACGCGGACGCCCGGATATCACAAGCGAGGCGCGCGCCGGAAGCCTCTCGCTGCGTCAACAGGACCCGCTGGGCCGCAACGTCCAATGGCCGCAGCGCCTGCGCGTCACCGTCGGATTTCCTGGGGAACCCGAAAAGTTCGAGGTAGCCTTGAACGGCCCGGTAACGAGGGTGGAAATGACCAAGGGCCGCCCGGCGCCGCTTTACGTCATCCCCAACGGCGGAGGCCTCGGCTACGGTCTGTTCGAGTTAGACTCCGCCACGCTGCGCTATCTGCTCGGCCACATCGAGGAAATCTCCGATCCGCTGACGCGCGCCAGCGCCTGGATCGACCTCTGGGAAAACCTCCTCGAAGCCCGCATCGATCCGGGCGAATTCCTGGACGCCGCGGTCCGCGCGCTCCCTCGCGAAACCGACGAGCAGAACACGCAGCGAATCCTGGCCTATCTGCTGCGCGCGTTCTGGCACGAAATCCCGCCCGGGCAGCGTACGGCCCGCGCGCCGCAACTCGAAGCATTCCTGCGCCGCGGCCTCGCCGGCGCCCGGACGGCCAGCCTGAAATCCGCCTGGTTCAGCACCTTTCGCGACGCGGTGCTCACTCCTGACGGCCTCGCCTGGCTGGAGCGAGTCTGGCGGCGCGAGGAGAAAATCGAAGGCCTTACCTTCGCCGAGAACGATGAAATCGACATGGCCTTCAACCTCGCCTTGCGCGAAGTCCCCGGATGGCGGCAGATTCTGGAAACACAGCGCGACCGCACACAAAACCCCGACCGCAAAGCCCGTTTCGAGTTTGTCATGCCGGCCTTATCCGCCAACCCCGCGGTGCGCGAGCAGGCTTTCGCGCGCTTTCGTGACCTCGGCAATCGACGGCATGAGCCTTGGGTCCTGGAATCGCTTCGTTATCTGAACCATCCTCTGCGCGCCCCCGGGTCACGCCGCTTCATCGCGCCCGCACTGGAACTGCTGCCCGAAATTCAACGCACGGGCGACATCTTCTTCCCCAAGCGTTGGGCGGACTCCACCTTAGACGGCCACCGTTCGCCCGAGGCCGCCGCCATAGTCAGAAACTATCTCGCGGCGCACCCCGAATTGCCGCAGCGGCTGCGGTGGGTGGTCCTGAGCGCGGCTGACGATCTGTTCCGCACCGCCGCGCAGGCGGGGCGATCCGCAAAAAACTGAACTCACACGTGATGCGCGGGCGCGTTTCGATAGACTAGACGACGTGGAGCGCTCCTGCCGTGTCGCCATCCTGCTGGTCTTTACCGCGCTTTGCGCCTGCCCCGCGGGGTCTCCGTTCGCGGGCCGCTGGGACTTGACGATCACGACGCCCCAGGCGGTCTACCCGTCCTGGATGGAGTTCGCCGACGAGGATGGCACACCCGCCATCCGCGTCGTCGGACGCGTAGGCAGCGTCCACTCCGTCCAAGGAATCAAGGTGAACGGCTCGCACCTGACCTTCACCAGCGAGGAAGGCGCCCCGCTCACATGGGAAATGACCGTCCAGAATGGCCGGCTCACCGGCAAGCAAGAACGGCCGGATGGCCCCAGCTACACTCTCACCGGGCTGCCGGCGCCCTCCCTGAAGCGCGACCCGCCTGCGGCCTGGAGCAATCCCGAACCGCTTTTCAACGGCCGTGACCTAGCCGGATGGGAGCCCGACAAGCCCGAAAACCATTGGATCGCCGAATACGGGGAGCTTCGCAACGAGAACCCTGGCGCCAATCTTCGCACCGCGCGGAAGTTCGAGGACTTCAAGCTGCACATCGAATATAACTGCCCGCCAGGCGGCAACAGCGGCGTCTATCTGCGCGGCCGTTACGAAGTGCAGGTGGAGTACGAACCGCCCAACAAGAACGACAGCTTCCACGGCATGGGTTCCATTTATGGATTCATCGCTCCAGCCACCGCGGTGCCGGCGCGCCCGGGACAGTGGGAAGGCTACGATGTCACGCTGGTGGGCCGCACGGTTACCGTGATCCGCGACGGCGTCCTGATTATCGACCACGAGCAAATCCCTGGCATCACCGGCGGCGCGCTGGATAGCCGCGAAGCCGAGCCCGGCCCCATCTATCTGCAAGGCGATCACACCGGTGGCTTGCGGTATCGCAACATCACCATCTCCGTGCCTCGACGCTAAGGCGGCCCACGCCATGTCCATCACCAGAAGGCTCGCGGTCGGACTCCTGCTCCCCGCCCTGCTTTGCGCGCAATCTTCTTCCACGGCGCTCTGGCCGGGAAGCCGCTACACGGTGGCGGACCGGGACCGCGCCGTCCATCGCGGCCTCGCCTACATCTACCGCGTCGCCTCCGATCCGAAAAACTTCGCTGACTGGGGACACGACCTGTTGTGGTGCTTCTACACGATCTCCGCCACGGCCAAGGACCCGCAGTTGCGCCACGACGCCAAGAGAATGGGCCGCGAACGCGCCCAGGAGTGGCGCCGCATTCATTCCAGCGCGCCTTCCGACGCCGACGCGGATGAGATCGCGGACCTCGTTTTCGGCAGCGACGCCGCCGCCCGCCTCGGCGTTCCCGATCCCCGCATGAAACGGGCCCTGCGTCGCGCCGCCGGTCGTTTTTCGGCCGTCGACTTCCTCGCCTTTGACCCGGCCGGCAACGCCACGCCCTCCTACGATGTTTGGTCAGATGCCTTGATCACCACCTACACCGGCGACCGCTACGGCGTTACCCTGGGCGCCTCTTATCCGGATGTGCTCCGCTGGATCTTCCGCCTGCGCCCCTACCCGCCCCGCGCCTCGCTCGGCAAAAGCCAGTTCCTCGATGTCGCCTACGCCATCACGCACATTGTCTATACGCTGAACGGCTACGGAACCTACCGGCTCTCGCCGGACTGGCTGCCCGCCGAGTTTCAATACCTGAAGGACTATCTCATGGAGACCGTGCGGCTCAGCGACGCCGAGACCACAGGCGAATTTCTGGACACGCTCCGCGCCTTCGGCATGACCGAATCCGACCCGCTGATTCAGACCGGCGTCGAATATGTGCTCTCCCAGCAAAACCCCGACGGCAGCTGGGGCGATCCACACGACACCGACGTCTACAATCGCTATCACAGCACCTGGACCGCCGTCGACGGGCTGCGTCAATACCGCTGGCGCGGCATGCGGCTGAGCTTTCCGGCGGCCCGCAAAATCCTCACTGCACCGTCAGCACCACCGGCTGCTCGACCAGGGAGTTCTTATTGGCCGAAAGAAACTCCAGGTGATACCGTCCCGCCTTTATCTTTGGCACGATGAACTTGATTTCGGTGTCGGTCTGCGACGCGATGGCAACTTTGGTGTCGTCCTTCTCATCGGTCAAATAAAAGTTGCTAACGCTCGTCTTGCTGATGTTCTCGCACTTCGCCGTAACGGTGTCGCCTGTTTTGGCGGTCTCCGGTTCCACCGAAGTACATCTCGGAAAGCCTTGAAACGCCGCCAACCCCGCGGCCCCCGTTAGAAAAATGGTTACGAACGTGGCAACCAACCCTATCTTCATAGGTCACCTCTGGCTCGCGATTATACACCCCGCGGCAAACGGCCGCGCCGCTCCCCGGTAGTAGACTGAAAACACCGCCATGTCGAACGTCAGCACAGCCTCCCACGCCGCCGCGCTCCCGCTCACGCTGTTGAGCGATGAGGAAAGGATGTTCCAGGACACCGTCCGCCGCTTCGCGCGCGAGCGCATCGGCCCTCACGTGCGCCAGATGGACGAAGCCGGCGTGTTCCGCAAAGATCTGCTGCGCGAAATGTTCGAGCTGGGCCTGATGGGCATCGAAATCGGCGAAGAGCACGGCGGCCAGGGCGGCAATTTCTTCCTGGCCGTACTGGCGGTGGAAGCGCTCGCCGGAGTCGATCCGTCCGCCGCCGTCATCGTCGACGTCCAGAACACCATCGCCGACAACATCCTGCTCCGCTGGGGTAACCAGGAACAGAAACAGCAATACCTGCCGCAGCTCGCCCGCGACACCGTCGCTTCGTTCGCTCTTTCCGAGGCCGGCTCCGGTTCCGACGCCTTCGCGCTGGCCACACGCGCCACCCGCCAGGGCGATTACTTTTCGCTCACCGGCCGCAAGCTTTGGATCACCAACGCCGCCGAAGCCGGTCTGTACTTCGTCTTCGCCAACGCCAATCCCGAGGCCGGCCATCGCGGCATCACCTGCTTCCTGGTGGAGCGCGGATTTCCCGGCTTTCAGGTCGGCAAGAAGGAAGACAAGCTAGGAATTCGCGCGTCGTCCACCTGCGAGCTGATCCTGGACGAATGCCGCGTCCCCGCCGCCAACGTCCTCGGCGAAGTCGGCAAGGGCTACAAGATCGCCATCGAGACCCTGAATGAAGGCCGCATCGCCATCGGCGCTCAAATGACCGGACTGGCCCAGGGCGCGCTCGATCACGCCATCGCCTATTCCAAGCAGCGGCATCAGTTCGGAAAGCCCATCGCCGATTTTCAGGGCGTCCAGTTCGAGCTCGCCCACATGGCCACTAGCGTGGAAGCCGCGCGGCTCATGGTCTACAACGCGGCGCGCCTGAAAGACGCCGGCGTGCCCTTCGTCACCGAAGCCGCCATGGCCAAGTATTTCGCGTCGCAGGTCGCCGAGGATGTCGCGTCGCGCGCCGTCGAAATTTTCGGCGGCGTCGGCTTCACCAAGGATTACCCGGTCGAAAAACTCTACCGCGACGCCAAAATCGGCCGCATCTACGAAGGCACCACCAACATTCAGAAGCTCACCATCGCCAAACAGATCCTAAGCTGAGCCCGGCGCGGCATCTTCCTGGACCTCGCCGTAAGCGCGCAGGTGTATTTGGTATGCTCCCCAGTATGCGACACCTTATCTGGGCGGCAATTCTCGTGGCCGGCATAACTCAGGCTCAGCAGCCTAGCCCGCCAGTTTCAGTCGGAATCGTCTTTGATACCAGTGGGTCCATGGGATCGAAGTTCCGGCCCGCTCAGCAGTTGGCTGCCAGGTTCGTGCAGGCGAATCTGCAAGATGAGTTCTGCGTGGTTAAATTCAACGACGAGGCCAGCACCACCAGCGCATTGACCACCGACTCGGGCAAGATCCAGAGCGACTTAACCGTGATCCAGCCCAGAGGAGGCTCCGCATTGTGGGACGCGGTTTACTTGGCTTTGAACGAGGTAAATAAGGGGAGGAATCCACGGAAAGCGCTGCTCGTAATCTCGGATGGAGGGGATAGTAGTAGCCACTACACCGAAGACGAAATTGGGAACGCGGTCCGCGAGCGAACGGTCCCGATCTATTCTGTTGCGGTCCTTGAACCGGCCGGTCTCCGTCCACGCCCGTCACAGGAACTCGACGGCCCAGAACGGCTGAGACACGTGACAGAACAAAGCGGCGGGAACTATTTCGCTATCGCGAGCCTGGATGACATCCCCGCCGTGGTTGCCAAAATCACCGCGGAACTGCGAGGCCCCGCCCCAGCGGCTCGCTAACGTGGCATCTACGAAGGAGCCACCAACATCCAGAAGCTGACCATCGCCAAACAGATCCTAAGCTGAACCCCAGTACTTTCCTCCTAGGTGTAGTCCCCGCCGAACAAATCGCCTGGGAAATCCGTATCCAATGTGGAGATCGTCATTGAAACTGACGATGATCCCCACGAACGCACGGTTTGCTTCACAAGACCGCCGGGCAAGGAGGATTCTATGGCGAAACGTCTTACAGTAGTTCTCGGACTGGGTCTGCTGCTTGTTCTTCCTCTCGTCATGGCTCAAAGATTTCCCCTATGGGAGCGGCTGCTTCAACACCACGGCGGACCAAACGACGACACGCCTGTGCCCTCGATGAAGATGGGCAATCACATGCAAATGTCGCTGCCGGGCAAGCCGCAGCCGGGCGATGAACGGCGCGCGCAGGAGATCGTCGCCGCAGCAAGCCGCGTGGTCGCGCATTATGCTGACGTGAACACCGCCCTCCACGACGGCTACAAGCCCTTCCTTCCCACCGGCAAGATGGGCGAAGAGATTCACTACACGAACTATCGCGTCAACCGGCTGGAGCAGCAGCACGTGCAGTATGACCGCCCGGGCTCGATCCTGTACCAACGCACGCCGCAGGGCATGCAGGCCGTCGGTGTCATGTACACCGCGCCGCAGCAGTCTACCCCGGACGAACTCAATGCGGTCGCCCCGCTGAGCATCGCCACCTGGCACCGCCATGTGGACTTTTGCGGCGCACCGCGAAGCACGCCTCTCGCCGAGCGGTGGGGTCCGCAAGCACAGTTTGGGCCAATAGGAAGTATCCACACCGCGGAGGCCTGTGAGAAAGCAGGCGGACTTTGGATTCCCGTGGTCTTCGGCTGGATGACTCACGTCTATCCCAACGCCAAAGCCCCCAACAAGGTGTGGGCCGGCATGGACATGCCGATGGACGCCAACACCAATGACGAAGAAATCAGGAAGTAGGGCGCCAGTTCGGGACCGTCAGCATGAGCGCGCCCACTGATGCCACCAGCAA
>DATJNO010000127.1:0-25562 GCA_035508055.1 Bryobacteraceae bacterium
CGTAGCAAGCGATTCTTAAGCGCGGTTCTGTTGACCTACACTTACCAGGGTCTGCTGATGCTGGTGGGTCTGTGGCTCACGCCGTTCCTGCTCAAACAGATCGGCCAGCACGACTACGGCGTGTGGTTGATCGGCTTGCAAGTGCTGGCGTATTTGAGCTTGGTGGATATTGGAGTGGTTGCTCTGCTGCCGCGGGAGCTCGCCTACGCCACGGGGCGCGCGGGCGGCAGCACGAATTCGCCGGAACTGCCCTTTATTTTCGGGCGAACCCTCAGGATCGTCGCCTGCCAGATGCCTTTGGTGATACTGGCCGCCGCCGTACTGTGGTACCTGTTTCCGGTTCCCGCACAGTTTCGCGGATTCATCGGGTTGATCCTGGCCGCTTTCACCCTGTTTTTCCCGCTGCGAATTTTCCGCGCCACGATCGAGGGATTGCAGGATCTGAAGTACATGGGGTCCGTGACGATCGTGGCCTGGGCCACCGGAACGGCGCTCATGATCGGGTTGATCTTCGCGGGAATCGGACTGTACGCGCTGGCCATCGGATGGGCCGCGACTCAGCTGCTGGGCGCCATGGCCTTCGCTTTTCGCATTTGGAGACGCTTCCCGCAGGTCCTGCCGGCCAACCGCTCTCATTTCTCCAGTACGGGCTCAGTCGAGTATTTTAAGCGCGGATTTTGGGCCAGCATATCGCAAATCGCGACTCCGCTCATCTTCGGCTCGGATATTCTGATTATTGGCAAGGTGTTGGGAGCTGCGGCGGTGGTGCCGTATACCTGCACTGCTAAACTCATCAGCATCCTCTTCAACCAGCCGCAAGCGCTGCTGGATGCGGCTATGCCGGGTCTGAGCGAGGTGAAGGCCGGTGAATCGAAGGAGCATATTTTCCGGGTGACGACCGCCCTGACCCAAGCCTCGCTGATGATTGCCGGGGCCGTGGTCTGCGCGGTGGTCGTTGTGAACCGGGGCTTTGTGAGCTGGTGGGTCGGCCCGCGCCTCTACAGTGGACTGACGTTAACCACTCTGATCGCGCTGGTCATGCTGCTGCGGCAGTGGAACCTCACGCTGGTGTACAGCATGTTCTGCTACGGCCTGGAAAAGCGGCTGTCGCTGATGAGCCTCCTGGACGGCGTCACGACGGCCGGTGTGGCCGTGGGCCTGATCTACTGGCTGGGGCCGATCGGCGCTCCGATCGCCTCCGTGGTCAGCGTCTGCGTGGTCTGCCTGCCCGCGAACCTCGCGGCGGTCGCGGCTCAAGCCGGTTCCAGCATACCCGGACTGTTGCGGCCACTGTGGCCGTGGTTCTGGAGGCTGACGGCACTCGCTGCGGCGGCCTGCCTGCTGGCGCGCCAATGGGCGCCGCACGGCTTCTTCCAGACCGCGGCTACGGCCGCCCTGGCGGCGCTCGCGTACCTCGGCGTCATGCTCTCCATCGGAAGGAAGTCGGTGCTGTGGCCCTATATCGGTCCGCGGGTGCTCCCCATCCGGGATCTTCTGATTGCCCGGTTGGGAATGGCAAAGACGGAGGTCGCCGGCTAAACGGCATGCGAATTCTCCATATCTCTCCCGCCGTGTTCGGCGAGGGCGGAATCGTGGGCGGAGGAGAGCGCTACGCCTTGGAATTGGCCCGGCACATGGCTGAGGAAATACCGACGACGCTGGTCACGTTTGGCGATAAGAACGAAACGCGGCAGATCGGACATCTCGACGTGCATATCCTCGGGCCGTCCTGGTATGTCCGGGGCCAGCGAACCAATCCCCTGGCGGCTTCGTTGCTTTCCTATATCCGGCGCGCCGATGTGGTGCACTGCCATCAACGGCATATTCTAGCCAGCACGCTGGCCTCCGCACTGTGCCGCCTAACCGGCCGTCGCGTCTTTGTGAGCGACCTGGGGGGAGGAGGATTCGATCTTTCCAACTATATGCCCACGGATGGCTGGTTTCATGGACACCTGCACATCAGCGAGTACAGCCGCAAAGTCTTTGGGCATTCCGGAAAGCGCTGGGCGCACGTCATATACGGCGGCGTGGATCACGAGAAATTTTCTCCAGCCAGTCCCGAAACCCGAGACGGAACGGTTGTGTTTGTGGGACGGATGATGCCGCACAAAGGCATCGACAACTTGATCAAGGCGATGCCCGCCGATATGAAGCTGGAAATCATCGGCCGGGAAGCCGACCCGGGCTACTATCAGGATCTGGTCGCGCTCGCCGAGGGTAAACGCGTCGTATTCCAACGCGAGTGCGACGATGCGGGCCTGGTGGGAGCTTACGAGCGAGCTCTTTGTGTTGTGCTGCCCAGCGTCTACAAGACCATGTATGGCGCTGAAACGACCATCCCCGAGTTGCTGGGCCAGACGCTGTTGGAAGGGATGGCCTGCGGCGCGCCGGCCATCTGCACCGACGTTGCCAGCATGCCGGAAGTGGTGCGCGACGGCGTGACCGGCTTTGTCGTGCCGCCCAACGATCCTGGCGCCATTGGCGAGCGGATCCGCTGGCTGCGCGACCATCCCGCCGAGGCGCGGGCCATGGGCTCGGCCGCACGCCGCCACGTGATCGAAAATTTTTCCTGGCCGGTGGTTGTGCGGCGCTGCTTGTCGATTTACGGCAGTTGATTCAAGGACCCGCCTGAGGCGTGGAGCGGAAGCCCGGCGCCACTTGGCGGCCGCTGGGCGAGTTTCGGATTACACATGCGCATTGCGATCGCGACTTTTCATCGCAACCTGATCGGCGGGACGGAAAAATACCTCCAGGTCATGCTTCCGGCTCTGATCGAGCAAAACCATGACGTTGCACTGCTGCACGAGTGGCCGCTCGATCCGGAGCGCGAAAGGATCGATCGGCCGGGCGCGCTGCCGGACGCCTGGTGCCTGCAGGAGCTCGGGTTGCCTGCCATCCTGCGCTTGCTGTCCGATTGGGAGCCCGACATCGTGTTTGACCAGGGGCTGCAGGATGCGAGCTTAGAGACCGCGCTGCTGGACGCTTTTCCGACCGTGCTTTTCGCCCACAACTACTACGGAACCTGCGGGTCCGGGCAGAAGTGCCACTCTTTTCCGCGGGTGCAGCCGTGCCAGCGGCGGTTTGGCCCGGCCTGCCTGGCGCTGCACTATCCGCGCCATTGCGGAGCCTTGGATCCTCGCGAAGCCTGGCGGACGTTCCGGCTTCAGTCGCATCGGCATTCGTGCCTGCCGAAATTCCGCTCCATTCTAGTGGCCAGCACGCATATGCGCGACGAATTTCTGCGCAACGGCATCTCCCCGGACAAGGTGCACCTGGTGCCGTTGCCGGCAGAGGACACGGTCTCCGATTGGAATCGCCCAGAGCCACGGCCGGCGCCCAGCCGGATCCTGATGATCAGCCGCCTTACGCCCCTCAAGGGAGGCCATTATCTGGTTCCCGCCGTCGCGCGGGCGTCGCGGGTGCTCAAGCGTCCTCTGCAACTGACGATCGCCGGGGACGGCCCGGACCAGTCGAAACTTCAACGCCTGGCAACGACTTGCGACGTGGCCGTGGAATTCACCGGTTGGGTGGCTCGCGAACGCAAACAGCAGTTGTTGCGCGACACCGATTTGCTCGCAGTTCCCAGCCTTTGGCCGGAACCCTTCGGACTGGTGGGGCTGGAGGCAGGGCAGGTAGGTGTGCCCGCCGTTGGGTACCGGGTCGGAGGAGTACCGGACTGGTTGCTGGGCGGGCAAACCGGCGAGATCGCCCCGGGGGACCCTCCCAGCATCGAAGGATTGGCCGACGCCATCGTGCGGGCCTTGAGTGATGAGCGTCACTACCAGGCGCTCTGTGATGGCGCTTGGCGCTACTGGCGGAAATTCAGCATCGCGGCTCACATGGATCAATTGCAACCTTTACTTGCCCGGGCGCAGGCTGAATCGCGGAAGCCAAGCTGGCGCGCCGTCGAAACCACGAGTCAAGGATCATGAGCGCAGGTAACAGTCTCGCCGGCATGAATGGCCCGGCCCGCTTCGGGCCGGATGGATTTCCTTCCTGGGGATTGTTTGCGGATGTGTGCCGTCACGGACTCTCCGTCGTCCGTCCAGTCCTTTCCGCTAACGGAAGCGATCAGGAGGGGTGGAACTTCGGAAGCGCACGCCCGCCATCCTACTTTGCGTATGGCAGGTTGCGCGCCCTGTTGGCACTGAGCGAATCCCTGGCACTTCGCCCGCGGCGCGTGCTGGAGGTCGCTGCCGGCGACGGGTCCCTGTGCGCATCTCTTCAAATGGCCGGCTGCGAGGTGACCGCCAACGATCTTCGCAAGGAGAACCTCGAGCAAGCCGTGGCTCATTTCAGTAACGGGTCGAACATCCGGCTGCTGAGCGGCAATCTCTTCGATCTGGATCCATCCCAGACGGGACAGTTCGATCTCGTCATCGCGTGCGAAATTCTGGAGCACGTCGCTCACACCGTGGATTTCCTGCGTCAGTTGAAGAGATTCCTGACGCCGGACGGACTGCTGCTCTTGACGACTCCGAATGGAGCGAATTTCCGGAATCGCCTTCCAACCTATTCGCAAATTGGGGATTTCACCGCTCTGGAACGCAACCAGTTCAAACCGGATGCGGACGGCCATCTGTTCTTAATCACACCCGCCGAACTGAGGCAGATTGCCTCCCAAGCGGGCCTTGAAGTACGGCGGCTCCTGCTGTGGGGGACTCCATTCATTTCGGGGGAATCCGGGATGCGGTTGTTGGGCGGTATCCTGCCGCCCCGCGTGTGCTACGCCCTGGAGCGTCTGTCGCAAAACCTGGGCCCCTCACTGCTGAGCAAACTGGCCAACTCGCTTTCGGCTGTCCTCAGCCTCCCCAGGGAGGTCCATTAGCTCTGTGGTCAATTCTGCCCTGCAAACCGGCGAGCCGACCACCGGCCTTCCCGCATCGGCGCAAATGCGCATCGCGCTGATCTGCGATCTGGTCGAAGAGAAGTGGCCCAGCATGGACCTGGTGGCCGAAATGCTGGCGGAGCAGTTGGGCGCCGGGCATTTCCCGGATCTGTCGGTCGAGCGTCTCTGTCCCGCCATGGTGCGGCGCTTCACGCGGCTGGGCGGCCGCAGGACATTGTGGAACGCCGACCGGCTGTTAAATCGTTTCGTCGATTATCCGCGCTGGCTCCGGCCACGCGCCGGCTCGTTCGATCTGTTTCATCTGGTCGACCACAGCTACGCCCAATTGGCGCACGAACTTCCTCCGGAACGCACCGTGGTCACCTGTCATGACCTGGACGCCTTTCGCTGCCTGCTGGACCCGGAAGCGGAGAAACGCCCACGCTGGTTTCGCGCCATGATGACTCGCGTTTTTCAAGGCCTGCAAAAGTCCGCGCACCTGATTACTGTGAGCCAGGTAGTGCGCGACCAGTTGCTTGAGTACGGCATTGCGCCCCCGGAGCGCATTAGCGTGATCCCGAACGGTGTGCATCCATCCTGCAGTCCGGCGCCGGATTGCGCCGCCGACGCCGAAGCAGCGCGTCTCCTGCCCGCGGATGCCGCAGGCGCGATCTGGCTGCTGAACGTCGGCAGCACCATACCCCGCAAGCGCATGGACGTGCTACTGCACCTGCTGGCTGCGGTTCGCGAAGAGCTGCCGCAAGTTCGGTTGATGCGGGTAGGCGGCGCCTGGACTCCTGCTCAGGCGCAGCTGGCCCGCGAACTCCGCGTCGCAGAAGCCGTCACCGTTTTACCCTTTCTGACGCGGCCCGTCCTGGCAGCCATCTACCGCCGGGCGGACTTGCTGGTGCATACCGCGGACGCGGAGGGTTTTGGTCTGCCGATTATCGAAGCCCAGGCTTGTGGGTGTCCCGTCGCAGCGACCGCCTTGCCAGTACTTCGCGACGTGGGAGGGGCCGCGGCAGCCTACGTGCCTCACTCCGATCTGGCCGCCTGGACACGGACCGTGGTGCAGCTGGTGCGTGAGAAAAAGGTGGCCGGCCCCGAATGGCAAACACGACGCAATCAGGGCCTTGGCAACGCGAGTCGTTTTTCATGGGCTGCGGCTGCGGCTCGAACCGTGGATACCTACCAGTCAGTTCTCGAACGCGCCCGGCACAGCTGCCCGTCCGCTGGTCCCGGCTTCGTTGCGGAAGTTTAGTTGTGATTTTCTTCGCTGTCGCTTGCATTGGAACTCGGCCCGCCCCTGGAGGACGGATCGAAGATGGGAATTAACACTATGAACAAGAGAGCTTTAATTACTGGAATCACCGGCCAGGATGGCAGTTACCTGGCGGAACATCTTTTAAGCCTGGGTTATGAGGTCCACGGTCTCATTCGCCGTGTCGCCCTGGAGCAGCCCGAGCAACGGCTCGGCCGTCTGCACCGTTGCCTGGATCGCATTCATTTGCACCCCGCCAGCATGGACAGCTACGCCAGCGTGTTTCACGTGTTTTCGAAACATCAGTTTGACGAGTGCTACCATCTGGCCGCTCAAAGCTTCGTGGCCGAAAGCTTCGTGGACGGATTCTCCACGATGGCCACCAACATCAACGGCACGCATTACGTGCTGGCCGCCTTGCGGGAAGTGCAGCCGCAATGCCGCTTTTATTTCGCGGGCTCCAGCGAAATGTTCGGTAAAGTGCGTGAAACTCCGCAGCGCGAGGGCACTCCTTTTCATCCGCGCAGCCCGTACGGGGTGAGCAAAGTGACCGGCTTCTTCCTGAGCCTCAACTATCGGGAAGCCTACGGCCTTTTTTGCTCCAATGGAATTCTCTTTAACCACGAAAGTCCCCGCCGCGGTTTTGAGTTCGTCACCCGAAAGATTACGCATGGCGTGGCGCGCATTAAGCTCGGCCTGGCTTCCGAGCTGCGCCTCGGAAATCTGGAGGCGAAACGCGACTGGGGGCACGCCCGCGATTATGTCCGGGCCATGCACCTGATGCTGCAGCAGCCCGAGTCCGGCGACTACGTCGTCGCCACCGGCGAGACACATAGCGTTCGCGAACTGTGCGACCTGGCCTTCGGTGAGGTCGGCCTGGATTATCGCGATTATGTCAAAAAAGATGAAGCCGTTTATCGGCCCGCTGAGGTCGATCTGCTGATCGGAGACGCCAGCAAGGCCCGCCGGGAACTGGGGTGGGAGCCTACCACCAACTTTGCGGCTTTGGTCAAAGAAATGGTTCATGCGGATCTGGAGCTGCTCTCTTCCCCGGCGGCCACGGAAGTGGCCGTATCACCGGCCCTCTAGCCTCAAAGGTTGAAACAATGAGCATCATTATTACCGGAGGCGCTGGCTTCATTGGCTCGAATGCCGCCAGCCGTTATTTGCAGCGGGGCGAGCGCGTCGTGGTCATCGACAACCTGTCGCGGGACGGCGTCCGCAAGAACCTGGAGTGGCTGCGGCCGCAAGGTTCGCTGGAATTCATTCAACTCGACATCCGGCAAGGCGCGGATTTGGCCCGGGTCTTTCAGCAGCACCGCGATGCCAGCCGGGTGCTCCATCTGGCGGCGCAAGTGGCCGTCACGACTTCGGTCACCGCGCCGCGCGAGGATTTCGAGATCAATGCCCTGGGAACCTTCAATGTGCTCGAGGCGATGCGGCAGGCGGATATGCAGGCGCCCGTCCTCTATTCGTCCACCAACAAGGTCTACGGAGAAATGACCGAGATCGGCACCGCGGAGGTCCAGGGCCGCTACGCCTACGCGACTCTGCCCCAGGGGGTGAGTGAAGAGCGCAACCTCGACTTTCATTCCCCCTACGGGTGTTCCAAGGGCGCCGCGGATCAATATGTCATCGACTACCATCGCATCTACGGCCTGCGTACGATCTGCTTTCGCCAGTCCTGCATTTACGGCTACCGGCAGTTCGGCGCCGAAGATCAGGGCTGGGTGGCCTGGTTCATGATCGCCAGCCAGCTCCGCCGCCCCATCACCGTGTACGGCGACGGCAAACAGGTACGCGACATTCTGTTCATTGACGACCTGCTGGACGCCTACGATTGCGCTTTCGACGCCGGCAGCCGCGCCGTGGGCCGCGTCTACAACATCGGCGGAGGCCCGGACAACGTGCTCTCGCTGCTGCAACTGCTCGCGTATATCGAGAAGCGGCAGCAACGCAAACTTCCCTTCGACTTCGCCGACTGGCGGCCCGGCGACCAAAAAGTCTTCGTCAGCGATATTGGCCGCGCCCGCACCGAATTGGGCTGGACGCCCAAGATTGATTGTGACCGTGGCTTGGGCCTCCTGTACAACTGGGTGGAACGGAACCTGGAGCTGTTCGGCGAACCGGCCCTCACCAAAGCATAGGTCTCAGCGATGAAACTGGCGCATTCACAGCAGACTGACGAGCCGGCGGCTCTCCCGGCCGCATTACGGGGGGTGAAGGTGCTCCAGGTGGGCAAGTTCTATCCGCCCCACATGGGCGGCATCGAGACGCACCTGCAGGTTCTATCCGAACAATTGCGCGCTCATCTCGATCTGCACGTGCTGGTTGCCAGTAACAGCCGGCGCACGCGCCAGGAGACCGTGGGCGCCGTTCCGGTCCGGCGCTTGGCGACGCCCGCCACACTGTTTTCCACGCCGATCTGCCCTACCATGACGGCGCAGATCCGCTCGTCGGATTGCGATCTCGTCCACCTTCACTTACCCAACCCGGCCGCCGTTCTGGCGTACCTCGCCAGCGGCCACCGGGGACCCCTGATCGTTACCTACCACAGCGACACCGTGCGCCAGCGCGTGCTGGGCGCCTTGTTCGAACCCTGCCTGCATGCGGCCTTGAGAAGAAGTTCCGCCATCATCGTCACCTCGCCGGACTATCTCCGGACTTCGGCCGTGCTGCGGGTGCACGCGGAACGCTGCCATGTCATCCCCTACGGCATCGATCTCCAGCAATTCGAACAGTGCGATCCGGCGGCCGTCGCCGGCGTCCGCGAGCAATATGGCGACCGTTTGATCGTGAGCGTGGGACGCCTGGTCTATTACAAGGGATTCGAATACCTCATTCGCGCCATGCAGCACGTTCGCGGGAAGCTGCTCATCGTCGGCGATGGTCCGCTGCGCCATCCGCTCCAGGCGCTCGCCGCCGAGTTGGGCGTCACCGGCAAGGTTACCTTCGCGGGCGAAATCCACAACGCCCAGATCGTACCCTACTATCACGCCGCGCAAATCTTCGCCCTGGCTTCGGTCGCGCGCAGCGAGGCCTTCGGCATCGTCCAAATTGAAGCCATGGCCGCGGGTCTGCCAGTGGTCAACACCAGTCTCGATTCCGGCGTACCCTTTGTTTCGCTCCACGGCGAGACCGGCCTGACCGTGCCGCCTTCCGACCCGGATGCCCTGGCGGCTGCGCTGAACCGCCTCCTGGACGACGCGCCCTTGCGCCACACTTTCGGCCAGGCCGGCCGCCGCCGCGCGCGGCAGGAATTCACCGCCTCCATCATGGCCTCTCGAACCTTGCAACTCTACGACACCGTGCTGCGCAGCCACAAAGCTAAACTGAATAAGGCTGTCAAAAAGTGACTTCGGCCGGCTTGAGCGATCCCTCCGGAGAAATCCTGGAAACCAACCGGGCTCATACGCCCGCCCGAGTCCTGTTTTTCGTGGAAGGCAACACGGACATCCGTTTTGTCACCGGTCTCAGCCAGATCTGTTCGCTGACCATGGCGGTTCCCGCCGGCCCTTACGTCCAGAGCGGCTTGAAGGAACGCCTCGAAGCCGGCGGCGTCCAGGTTCATGTCGACGAAATCCGCGGCGGCCGCTTGCGTTTTCAATTGGCCTCTTTGATTTATCTTTTGCGGCGGGCCCGGGACTTCGAACTGATTCTCTGCCAGGAAGTCCTGCGTGGCGCTCTCAACTGCACCTTGGTCGGCAAGGTCACCCACACCCCCGTAGTCACCTACATGGGAATCTCTCCGCTGGAATATTTCCATTGCCGCCGCGAAAGGCGCCAGATCGGATTTTTCAAAGCCTGGGCGGGAGAAAGCCTCATTCAGTTCCTGATGGCGTTCAATGGACGGCTGGCCACGAAGTGCCTCACGATGGGGAGTTACCTGCGCGACGTTTCTCTCCGCTATTGTCCCCGCACCGAGGTCGGGCTGTACTATGGCGTCGATACGAAGATCTACCGGCCGGTGGACGAAACCACGCGCGTCGCGCTCCGGCGGAAACACGATCTGCCCGCCGGAAAATTCATCATCTTCCTGTCCAGCCGGATCAGTCACGAAAAGGACCCCGAAACCGTCCTGCTTGCGGCCGCCGAGGCTCGCCGGCAAGGCCTCGACGCGGTGGTGATTAACCTGAGCGGCGGTTACCAGGAGTTCCTTGATTTGGGCCAGCGGTTGTTTGGCGGCGCGGCTGCCGAGTGGGTGCTGGGGCGTCCGCCCGCCCATCCCATGACCGATCTGCCCGAATACTATCAGGCGGCCGATTGCCTGGCGCAAGGCTCGCTCGCCGAAGGCCTGGGGCTCTCGCCCATGGAGGCTCTGGCCTCCGGCACTCCCGCCGTCTGCAGCGACGTGGGCGGCTTGAAGCATCTGAGAGAGTACGCGCACCTCACTCCCCGGCGTGATCCGGAGGCGATGTGCCGGGCGCTTCTATGGATCGCGTCGAACCGCGATCAGGCCCGCGCACAGGCCTTGGCGGGCCGCGACTACATCCTGCGAAATTGGGATTGCGACAAGGCTTTTTCCGATTTGAAGGCCGTCCTCGATCAGGTCGTTCGCAAGACGCCAAAATAGCGGGGCTGCGCGCGTCCTTCCATGAAAATCGCCTTTGTCGTGCACGACTACTATCGCGGAACCGGGCACAGCCGCTACGTGGTGGAGTTGGCTACCCGCTTCAGCCGGGAGCATGAGGTCCACGTTTTCGCCAACCGCTTCGAAAAACTGGACCAGTGCGGCGTCATCTTTCACAAGGTTCCCGCCGTTCGCGCCAGCGCCATCGCCACCATCCTCACTTTCGGTGTCAGCGCCGCGTTGCGGGTTCCCCGCGATTTCGATGTCATCCACTGCCAGGGATTCTGCGGTCCACGCGGCAACATTATCACCGCGCACATCTGTAACGAGGCGTGGAGCCGGTCGCTCGCCCAATTCACCGGAGGACGGACGGCCAAAGAACGCGTCTTCAACTTCTTCACCAGCCGACTGGAGAACTGGCTCTACCGCGGCGCGCGCGACTGCCGCGTGATCGCGATTTCCCGCCGCGTTGCCGACGACGTCGTCCGCTATTACGGCTGCCCGGCGCCGATTCGTTTGATCTACCACGGCGTCGACCTGGAGACCTTCTCGCCGCGCGCAAAGTGCCACCGGATCGAGCGTCGCCGCGAACTCGGGGTCCCGGATTCAGAAATGGTCTTCTTGTATGTCGGAGACCTTCGCAAAGGCGCCCGGCAGTGCATTCGCGCCCTGGCCCGCCTGCGTTGCGGCCATCTGATGCTGGCGTCCCGCTCCGCTCCGGAACCCTACGCGGCCCTCGCCAGGGAATGCGGCGTCTCGGACCGCGTCCATCTCATTCCGCATACCAGCCGCATCCAGGATTACTATGGCGCAGCCGATGCGCTTCTGTTGCCCACGCCCTACGACGCCTTCGCCCTGGTTGTCACCGAGGCCATGGCCACCAGCCTCCCGGTGGTCGTCAGCCGCGCGGCAGGGGCTTCCGAGCTGATCGTCGACGGAGAAAATGGCTTGATCCTCGATGATCCGGCCGATGAAGCAGGTCTGGCGGCCCACATGTCCGCCTTACTCCAGGACCCGGTTTGGGCCGCGAGTCTGGGCCATGCGGCCCGCCTCACCGCCGAGCAATTCTCTTGGGACGCCATCGCCGATCAAACCATGTCGGTCTATCGCGAACTTGCGACCCGCACTTAAAGCGCCGGCTCGTTTTGCCTCGCGGCGTTTCCACGCAGCCGGACCTGGTCGATCTTGTCGAACAGTTCCTGGAAGTTGACCGGCTTGGAAACATACTCGTCCATGCCTGCCTCGAGACACCGTTCCCGGTCGCCGTTCATGGCGTGAGCCGTCAGCGCGACGATGGGCACGTGCTCACCGTTTTCCGCTTCCCGCTGCCGGATCCGCGTGCTGGCCTCCAGCCCGTCCATGCGCGGCATTTGAACATCCATCAGGATCAGGTCGAATGCTTGGCTCCGCTGAACCGCCAGCGCCTCGACACCATCTTGGGCCGTGGCTACCGAGTAGCCGCGCTTCTCCAGCAAGCGCACCAACAGCCCCCGATTGACGGGATTGTCCTCGACCAGCAGAACCCTCCCTTGGCGGCGCTCCGCGGCTGACGCCGGTGTGGGCTCTTTCCGCGCCGGTTGCAGCCGGGCGGACGCGTTCATCGCCTGCTGAACCGCTCCCAAAAGCTCGGACCGGCCGGCCGGTTTCACCAGGTAAGCCTCGATCCCACTCTCCTGCCACTGCCCCGTTTCAGGACGGTCCAGGGAATTCAGCATCAGAACCGTAGCGGCGCCTGGACCATCTTGTTTGATCCGCCGCGCCAAGGTGAGCCCGTCCATTTCCTGCAGATGGGCGTCGGCTAGCACGAGATCGAACGGCTGGCCTGCTTCCCGCGCCGCCTGGATCATCCGCCAAGCCTCGCTTCCGCCGGCGGCGGGCGCTGCCTCCATCTGAGCTGCCTCCAGGAGCCGCGCTACGACGCTCCGGCTGGTCGGGTTGCCATCGGCGACCAGCACCCGCAAACGGCGCGAGCCTGCTCGAACGCTCTCCATTCCGGCCGCACCGGCCGGCGGCACTGCGAACGGAATCGTGAGATGAAACCTGCTGCCTTGCGCGGGTTCGCTCTCCAGGGCAATCGAGCCGCCCATGAGCCGCGCCAGCTGGCTGGAGATGGACAACCCCAGTCCCGTCCCTCCGAAGCGCCGCGTAATCGAGCCGTCGGCCTGCGTGAAGGCCTCGAAGATCTCCGCCTGCTTCTCCAGGGGAATCCCAATACCGGTGTCGGCGACCGAAAATTGGAGCACCGCTTCACCCTTCTGGCGAGTCAGCAGCTTCACCTGCACAAACACTTCGCCGGCCGGCGTGAACTTGATGCTGTTGTCGATGAGATTCACCAGCATCTGGCGCACGCGCGGGAAGTCGCCGGCGACCACCTCCGGAACCCCGGCGTCCACTTCGTAAACCAGCTCCAGACCTTTCTGGTGAGCCCGCACGGCCAGCGTCTTCATCGTCGCGGCCAAGCCTTCCCGCACATCGAATTCCTCCGTGCTCAAGGCCAGCTTGCCGGCCTCGATCTTGGAGAAATCCAGGATGTCGTTCAGCAGTTTCAACAGCGCTTCGGCCGAGCTCTTGGCGCAGGTCAGGTATTCCCTCTGCTCGCCGGTCAAGTCCGTTCCCAGGGCCAGCTCGGTCATGCCCAGCACGCCGTTCATCGGGGTGCGAATCTCGTGGCTCATGTTGGCCAGGAACTCACTCTTGGCCCGGCTGGCCGCCTCCGCCTTCTCCTTGGCGCTTTCCAGCGCCCGCTGGGTCCTCTTTTGCTCGGTGATGTCCGTGACGAGATAGACCGCGCCGGTGAGTTCTCCGGATTGGCTGCGCAGCGGTGCGGCCGACAGGCTGGCCTGCACCATGGAGCCGTCCTTGCGGAAGCAGGGATGTTCCAGGTTCGTCACGCCGCCCTCGTCGAAGATCCGCTTCTGGACCGCCCCAATATCCTGCCGCATCGCTTCCGGCAGCACTGGAATGGGCTGGCCGGCCACTTCCTCTTCGCTCCAGCCGTGCATGCGTTCGGCGGCGGGATTCCAGGTCATGACGCGGCCTTCCAGGTCCAGCGTCACGATGGCAATCGGCGAAGCCTGGACAATGGCATTCAGCGTCTCGCTGGTGCGGTGCAGCGCCGCTCGAGTCTCCCAGCATACGGTGATGTCGATCGCTCCTCCCGCCAGCCCGCTCACTTCGCCGCGCTCGTTCCGGAGCGGCTCGCACCAGTATTCGAACACCGTGTTCTCCAACTCGGCGGTCGCGGCGAATGGTTCTCCTCTCAGAGCCCGGTGCGTCCCTTCGAGGAAGGAAGGGATCGGAGCGAACGCTTCGAAAATGGACCGGCCCACCAGTTCGCCGCGCCGCACACGCAGCCCTGGCAAGCCTCTACCGTGCTCCAGCGTAACTGTTCCCTCGCGATCGGTGGCAAAAAGGATTCCCCGGAAATGGGTCAGCAAAGTCTCTGCCGGTGTCGGCGATGCATCCGAAACCGGTTGGTTTGTCTCCCCGAAATGCACGGACACGATCCCCGTTTTTCCTTATCGGCCAAACGGGCGTTCACTTACTGGCGCGGACGAACCTCTGAATTTCCTCGGCCGCCTGAACAGGGCCGCCGGCCATCCGCAGGAGCCGCCCCTGATGTGCCGCGGCGGCAATAAAACCGGGCTCGGAAAGCACCCGGGCCACCGCAGCGCGGATCGTTCCGTCATTCGTTCCAAGCGGGTTCAGTACGACGCCGGCGCCGAGCTCCTCCGCCCGAGCGGCTATCCAGAATTGATCGGCGCCCTGCGGGACCAGGATCAGCGGCACGCCGAAATAAAGCGCCTCCTGAACGCCGTTCATTCCGCCGTGCGTCACAAAGACGGCCGCGCGTTGAAGGATTTCAATTTGCGGCACGAAATCCCGGACTACGAAATTCTTCGGAAGCGCCTCCCTGTCGCCCACCGGCGTGCCGCCCGTGGCCATCACCACCTGCCAGGGCCCGGAGGCCAGCTCTTCCAGGCAGCGCGCGAGGAACCGCGGCCGTTCGACATAAACTGTTCCCAGTGAAACGAAAACCAGAGGCCGCCCGTCCAGCCGCTCCCAGGGGAACGCCGGCGCCGGCGGGCGAAGCCCAAAACAAGGGCCGACAAACCGGAAGCGCCGCTCTTCGAACGACTCGGCTGCAGGCTGAAAGGCGCGAGAGGTATAGACCAGGTTCAAGTCTCCATAGGTCTGCAGCAGTTGCGCCGGTGACGGAACGTTCGGAAGCGGGAATCGCGACAGCCGGGCGCGGCACTGCGACTCGAACTCGTCATACCACTGCCTGGTCAGCCGCGGATCCGATTCAGCCTCGCCTCCATACCGCGTCACAATGTCCTCGCTAATGAGAATGCTGGGAACCGAAGCGATGGCGGGAACGCGCAGCGCTTGCGCCACCAGCGAGCCCCAGGGAGCGAAACTGTCGTGCGCGATATGAGTGGGTCGCAGCGCCTGGACTTCCTCGAGGTGTTGCTCCAGCACCGTGCAGCTCAACTCCAGGAGGGTTTCGAGCGTCGAGGAAACCTGCGCGAATGCACCGGGGCCTTGCTCCGGCATGGCAAACCGCGGCGAATAGGCTTGGAATCGCGCTCCGGTGATCCGGATGGCATCCAGGAACCGCGCCGTGCTGTAGTAGAACACTTCGTGTCCGCGGCTGGACAATGCCTGGACGACCGGGAGGGTAGGGTTGACGTGCCCGTGGGCGGGAAAACTGAAATAGACAATGCGTCCCATGCCGGGAGCGGCGTGACTATCCGGTCACATCCAACAACGATCCGGTGAGGTTGCTCGTCGACCCGAGCAATGCCGCGGTCTCCGCCGCCTGCAAATCGGTGGCGCTTTGACTCGTCGAGGAACTGGACTGGACTCCGAGCATCGCGTCCAGGGCCTGTGTCGTCGAGTCCGTGCTGGAGGATGTGTCCGGGACGCCCAGCATCGCGTCCAGGGCCTGTGTCGTCGAGTCCGTGCCGGACGACGTGTCTGGGACGCCCAGCATCGCATCCAAAGCCTGCGTTGTAGGATCGGTGGTAGAGGACGTGTCCGGAACGCCGAACATGGAGTCCAATGCCTGCGTCATGGGGTCCGCCTGGGAGGTGTCGGGCGTTCCGAACATCGCGTCCACGCTCTGCAACTGCATCGCGGCTTCGCTCAGTTGCACGATGTCGCTCGGTGAGGCGTTCTCCAGGGCGGACGTGACCGACGGCGAGGACAGCAGCGCGGGATCCGCGCTGGAAAGGGTTTGCAGCAGGTCTGTCAGTCCTGGATTGGTGGAAGAGATAGAGCCCATTTTCCGGTTCTCCACACTTCTTATCGGCGGAAATGGGTAATTTCATCAGTCTGCCCGTGTTACAAAAGTACCAACAAAGTCGGTACACCCGTTCCATTTACAGGTTGGGACTGTTCGCGTTTTAATCGGGGCATGACGAGATGCAACTCCTGCAACGGCATCCTGACCAGGACGGATGTGGAGTGCTACGTCTGCGGTGAGCCGGTTCCGGGCGCCCGCAAGCGTGCCAGGCGCACGCCGGCGGCTAAGCTCGAGCCCGGGCAGGCGCCAGCCAAGCCGGCCTCACCGCTAAACAACCTTTTGCTTCTGGGATCGCTGGCACTGGCGGCCTATTGTTACTATGCGGGCCTGAAAATGCCGTTGGCGCTCAGCCTGGGACTATCGGTGGCGCTGTTGTCCATGCGATTCCTGGACGGCCGGGTCGCCCACAAGGACCCCAGCCAGCATTGTCCCTGACTGGCCGAAGGCGACCGCCAGTACGGCACGGTACAGCCGGCGGATGGCCAATCCGGTGAAGAGGACCGAGTTTAGATTTGAGTGGATGGGCCGGCGAATCGGAAGAAGGGCACTGGCAGCCTGGGCAACCAAGCGAGCGGCAAACGCTCCATCCACGCCAAACTCGCCGCCGCTCAAATCCGCGAAATTCAGTTTCTCGAATACCGGCTGGACGTAGTACGGTCCTGGCCGGAGTCCCACCGACGCCAAATCCTGATGCGGGCGATTGAAGAGCGCCTGGCCGTAGTCCGCCCCCTTCCCCTTCAGTACTAAGACAGCTCCCGCCACGATACAATGCAGGCTTCTCCTGAAAGGAGGAGTTGGCCATGCCGCCACGTTTCCGCGCTGAACAGGTAGGAAGTCTGCTGCGCCCTCCGGAGCTGCTGGACGCCCGGGCCGCGCACGCCGCCGGACGGCTCCCGCTGGCCCAGCTGCGTTCCAAGGAAGACCAAGCCATCCTGGCGGCGCTCGACCAGCAGCGCGCCATTGGTATCGACGTTTACTCGGACGGCGAATTGCGGCGGGGCTCCTGGCTGACCGATCTGGCCGACGCCGTTGACGGCTTCGTGGCGTCCAAGGTCACGCTGGAATGGAAGGGACCGGGCGGCGCGTCGGAAGGGAGCACCGCCCAGGTAGCCGGCGCGAAACTGCGCAAGGCCCGGAAACTCACCGGCCACGAACTGCCGCTCTTGAAGCGCTCCGCGCCTGGCCCGTTTAAGATCACCATTCCGGCGCCCTCGAACTTTGTCATCTCCAGCTACAAGCCCGGCGTCACCGATGCCTTTTATCCGAATCCTGCCGATCTCCTCGAGGACGTGGTGGAGATCGTGCGCGATGAAGTCGACTGGCTGGTCTCCGAAGGCGTGCCTTACATCCAGTTCGACGCGCCGTATTACTCGCACTACCTGGATCCGCAGATGCGCGAGCGGGCGCGGGCGCGCGGCGTGGATCCGGACAAAGAGACGGAAGCCGCCATCGCCGGCGACAATGCAGCATTGCAAGGCGTTCCGCGCGACCGGGTAACCTGCGCGCTGCACGTCTGCCGGGGCAACAGCCGTAGCCGCTGGTACACGGAAGGCGGCTACGACGCGATCGCCGAAAAGCTGTTCGGCCTGCTGGACGTGGATGTGTTCCTGCTGGAATACGACACCGCGCGGTCGGGCGGCTTCGAGCCGTTGCGCCTGGTACCGCGCGGCAAGACGGTGGTGCTGGGCCTGGTGACCACCAAGCAGCCGCAACTCGAGTCGCCAGACGAATTACGGCGGCGCATCGATGAAGCCGCGAAATATGTTCCGTTGGAAAACCTGGCGCTCAGCCCGCAGTGCGGATTCGCTTCCGTCGCGGCGGGCAATCTGCTCTCGATGGACGACCAGTGGCGCAAGCTGGAACTGGTGGTGGAAACGGCGCGCAAAGTGTGGGGCCGCGGCGCCGGTGCGGCAAGCTAAGAGCGTCCCGCCGCGCGGCGATTCTCCAGGTCCCGCTTGCCGTCGAGTGCGTCGCGCTCGGTCTGATATGCCATGACAAACGTATTCGCCAGCTCGCATTCGGGCGGGACATCCAAGAGCCGCGCAGCGCAATAGCGCAGTTCCGCCGGATTCAAGTTGCCGCACGTAAGCGCCACGGCGCTGGCCGCGGTGCAGATGCGGTCCTCGATGGAATACTCCGGATCCAGCAGATGCGCGATATCCTTGCGCACGCAGGCTTCTTCATCGCAGCAGGGGCGCGTGACGAGCACTTCGGGCAGCGCGCCGCAACCCGGTTCCTGCCCTACGGCGAACGTCCGCGGGAAGAGGTGGGCGAAGAGCCTGACGAACCAAGGTTGGCTGGCCATGCCCAGTAGTGCCGCCAGCCGGCCGATGTTCTCAGGAAATCGCGGGGGGATTACTGGCCCTTCAGGCACTCCGCGATCTCTTTTTCCGAGATCGCGCCTTCGCGGATCACTCTCCAGTAAGGCTCGGTGACATCGACCGTCGTCGCGCCCTCACCCGCCATGGGGCCCGCATCCAAAATCAGGTCGACCCGGCCGTCCATCACGCCAAAGACGTCGATGCCGCTGCGGCAGGTGGGTTGTCCGGAGATGTTCGCGCTGGTGGCGATTAAAGGCTGGTCCAGCCAATCCAGCAGCGCCTGCGCCACGCGCGAGCGCGACTGCCGCACCGCCAGCCGGCCCGTGTTGCCGGTCACCTTCAGCGGTACTTTGGCGGAAGCGGGAACGATGATGGTGAGCGGGCCGGGCCAAAAGTGCCGCGCCAGGATCTGGAAGCGGCTGGACAGCTCGCGGGCCAGATTTTCCGCCATGTAGACTCCATTGATCAGCATGGGCAGCGAGCGGTGAATCTCGCGCCCCTTGGCGGCAAACACGCGCCCGACGGCGTGCAGATTGAGCGGATCGGCCACCAGAACGTACAGCGCTTCGGTGGGAATCGCAACGATGTCGCCGCGCCGGATGTGCGCCGCGGCCCGCTCGATGGCTTCGGGGAGCGGCTGGTCCTGATCGATCTGAATGAGGTCGGTGGCCACGGGGATTCTCGGGTTATTCTCTGCGGCCGATCGCCTCGGCCACCTGCAGCGCCAGGCTGTAAAGCCCGAACGGCGCGCTCAGTTGCACGCCCTGCACCATAGTGCGCACGCGCTCCACCATCTCGCGCGCGATGTCGACGCCTGCCTGCCGCGCCTTCTCGGCGCTGTCGGCCCGTTCGATCCGTTTCAGGAACGATTCGGGTACCGGCACGCGCAGTTCGTGGACCATGAATTCGGCATTGCGAAAACTGGTGAGCGGCCAGATACCGCAAACCACCGGGAGCTTCAGATGCTCTGTACGCCGCAGGAAATTCTCCAGCAGAGCCAGGTCAAACACGGGCTGTGTCACGACATACTCGGCGCCGGCTTCGGCCTTCCACTCCAGCCGCCGGATCTCCTCGTCCAGATTCACCGCGCCGGGATTGGCGCCCACGCCGATCAGTAGCGCGGTCTGCGAGCCCAGTGGATTGCCGCCGATATCCAGCCCCTGGTTCAGATTGTTCACGATGTGGGTGAGGCCGATGGAATCGACGTCGAACACGGCGGTGGCGTCGGGATACGTGCCCATGCGCGGCGGATCGCCGGTAATGCAGATGAGATTGCGGATACCGGCGGCGTGCGCGCCGAGCAGCTCGGATTGTATGCCTAGAATGTTGCGGTCGCGGCAGCAGAAATGCAGCACTGCTTCGATGCCCGCCTGCTGCTGGATGAGCTGGCAGGTGACTTGCGCGCTCAGGCGTGCGCTGGCGCGCGGTCCATCGGGCACGTTGATGCAGTCGATGCCATGAGCCGCGCACAGCCGCGCGCCTTCGATTTCGCGGGTGGCGTCGACGCCGCGCGGCGGCAAAATCTCCACCATCGCGGCGAACTTACCGGCAGCCAGCTTGGCGCCTAGTTTGCTTTTCTGCGCTGCCGGGATTTTGGCGAGCGCATGCTCCTTTTGGGGCTCTTCGACGACGGGGCTGTTCGCGGCTTGGTGCGGCTGCAGCGAGCGCGCCTCGGAGCGGATCAGTTTGATGTGCTCGGGCGTAGTGCCGCAGCATCCCCCTACGATGCGCACGCCCGCCCACAGCATGCGCCGGGCGTATTGCGCCATGTACTCGGGCGAACACAGATAGATGTTGCGCCCTTCGACCACCGTGGGCACGCCGGCATTGGGCATCGCGCACATCGGCTTGCGCGAATAATGCATCATCTTCTCGATGGTCTCGAGCGTGGCTTTAGGGCCGACCGAGCAGTTCAGGCCGATGACGTCCGCGGGCCAGGCGTCGAGCGCGGGCGTGAAGACTTCGGGAGGCGCGCCGCCGGGCATATTGCCCGAGTCGTCGATCGTGACTTGCGCGACGATCACCATGGCGTCGCCTGCCGCTTCGCGCGCCGCGAAGATGGCTTCGCGGACTTCATTGAGGTCGTAAAACGTTTCCAGGATCAGCAGGTCGGCACCGGCATTCACCAGCGCTTCGGCCTGTTCGCGAAAGATCGTGCGCGCTTCCGCGAAGGACGTCGGACCTAAAGGCTCGATGCGGAGGCCCAGCGGTCCCATGGCGCCCGCCACGAACGCGGCATCGCCCGCGGCTTCCCGCGCCAGACGCACGCCGGCTTGATTGATGGCCTGCACTTGTTCGGCCAGGCCGAACGCGCGGAGCCGCGCGCGATTCGCGCCGAACGTGTTGGTTTCCAGGATCTCTGCGCCGGCCTTCACGTATTCCTGGTGCGTCTCCAGCACCAGCGCCGGCATGGAGAGATTCAGCTCATCAAAGCAGCGGTTGATGAAAATGCCTTTGGAGTAAAACGCGGTTCCCAGTCCGCCATCGGCCACCATGGCGTGGCTGAGCAGCTGTTCGCGAAATTCCTTCAGCTTTGGCTGGCTCATGGGAGGCGTCGCGATCATGGATGGTAGTTCCGGCAGCCCGGGCTGTTAGAGCAGAACAGGCGAGGGCGGGCCTTCACCGGGAAGAACTGAGGTTACACGCTTAGTGTACCGCAACTGCTTATTCGAGCGAACGGCGGATCTCGGGCTCGACGAAGTGCGTGTCGCGCAGCTTGGCGCGCAGTCGGTCGGCCGCTGCCGCGGTGGCTTCCATCGTCACTAAGTCCGGGTCCTCGGCGTTCACTAACCTGACGCCGGGCTCGGCTTTTAAGGCCTCCGCGGCGGACGGGACCGAACCGCGCAACGCCCGACGGGTAGTGACCAGGTACCGCGGCACGAACTCAAGTTTGACGCAACATCAAACTCCGGGCAAGCCGCGCCCTTCGAAGTTTACCGCCAGCCCGAAGGGAACGCAGTGCTGCGCCAAGGCAAGTGTGGCTCTCTTGGAACGCGAGACATCGCGCGGCAGCGCTTTGTAGGCGGCGTCCTGGGACAGAATCACCGCCAGCGCGCCGCAAGCCTCCGGACTCGCCATGGACGTGCCGTCCATTTCCATGTAGGCGCCCACGAAGCCGTTGCGATCGGGCACCGTGGAGACGATCCCGACGCCCGGCGCGGCGCAAGCCAGAGTAGGTCCGAAGCAGCTGAACGAAGCCAGGAACAGGTTGTGCTGCCCCATTTTGCCGGCTTCGTGCGGGCGGTTGTTGGCCGAGAACGTGCCGGCCGGAGCCCAGCCGAGCTGCCCGATCGCCGAAACGGCCGCGCATTCCGGGTAGGCGCCGGGAAAGTCGATGGGGCCGTCTTCATTGCCGGCGGAGCAGACGCACAGCGTTCCCCGTTCGGCTGCGTCGCGGATGCAGTCCTCTTCCGCCGCCGATGCGGGGCCGCCGCCGAGGCTCATGTTGATCAGGTCGCAGCCCTGGTCGCGGGAAAGGGCGTCGATGGCGTTGATGATGTCGGCCTGCGTCGGGCCGTCCTCGGGGCCTTCGCCCTTGAAGACTCGCGCGTGGAACAGCGAGCAACCGGCGGCGATGCCCGCGTAATCGGAAGCCTTGGTGGGCCGCGCGCCAATAATGCCGGTGGTGTGGGTCCCGTGTTCGGCGACATCGCGCGCTTCGCTGGCCGGGAGCTTCTTGCCGTCGACAAACACGCCCACCAGCGTTACGTGATTCAGGTTGCGGTGCGGGCCGCAGCCGGTGTCGATGACGCCGACCTTGATGCCGGCGCCGCGCGTGGCTTTGCTCACGTCCACGCCCATGGCTTCGTGCCACCAGCCGCTGCCGCCGGGTTTGGCTTTGGCGATGGGCAGACAGTCGATCTTGCCGCCGGAGGGAGGCGCCTCGGCCAGCATGATCCAAAACTCGGCGTAGGGAATGGGTTCCACAAAGGCGATTTGGAATCCCTCGGACATCGGGAAGGAAATCTTGCCTTTGGCGCTCGTCTTCACCGTCGTGTTTTGGATCTGGCCGCCGGGATCGCGCAGGTAGAGCATCACGTCGATGCCCGGCAGCGGCTTGCCGCCTCCGGTGATGGTGAGGTTGTAGCGCGCGCTTTGGGCCTTGGCAGCAACGTTGAGCGGGATGGTCGAGCGCAGCTCGATGGGAACCCGGGGGCGATGGAGGTTGCGGCGGACCGCCGGCTCAAGGATCGAGTCCGGCGGCAAATTGGCACGCATCGCCGCCACCTGTCCAGCGTCGGCTTCGAGCAGGACCACGTGGCGCGCCAGCGGATCGGCGGGCTGATTATCGGCCAGGATTCGCGCGTCAGGGAGCATTCCGAGGGTGGCCTGCACGGTGGCGCGCGAGGCGATCTTGGCTTGGTTCGTGAATTTGCCGCTGCGGCGATTCACCAGGACGTACTGGGGCATGGCAGCCTCCTTTGTTGAAACGAGTGAACGGGTGCGGGCGCTATTCGGCGGCGATCAGCGCCCAGCAGACAATCGCGCTGCACACCGAGCTCCAGCGGCCGAATCCCTTATAGATTTGGGCCGCTACGTTAGCCTGCTGTTTGATGGTGCCTTCGGCCTTGATTTGCGGATCGGAAACGTTGCGCACCGCGAGCCAGCGCGGGGCTTTGGCGCCCATCTGCTGGGCGACCAGGCCGAGCACGGCGTCTCCCATCTCAGAAACGTCGCCCAGGCCTTGCAGATGAAAGTGGTTGTTCGACGTATCGAAGCCGAAGAAATCGGTAGTCACCACCGAGGACGAGAGGGCGCTGGCCGCGACCTTGATGATTTTGGGCGGCCGCTTGTTGTCCGATGGAAGGCGCGCCTCATTCGCTTTGAAGAGCGTCCTGGCTTCTGCGAAATGGCTGGTCTTGGGCGGTTTGCTCGAAAAGTGGGCCTTGGCGAACGGCTCTTTCTTGAACTTGGAGATGCAATCGAAGCGCACCACCGGACTCACCACTACGTCGCCCACTTCCAATTCTTTGCCGATGCCTCCGGCGGTCCCGGTAGTTAGAACCAGCTTGGGCTGCACTTCCGTGATGATCTGCCGCCAGACGTCCTCATTGGGAAGCTCGGGGCCGTCCTGGGACATATGGGATTCGGACTTGAACACCACGACGCTCTTGCTTCCGATGGTGGTGGTCCAATAGGCGCCCAGGCGCTTGGCCAACAAAGCGGGGCAGCCGCGGCGCATTTTCTTGGAAATTGTGGCGAAGTTGTGGGTGTAGGGCACGTAGTCGTTGTGCGAGTCCTTGCCGGGCGTGAGCACGCGGCTTAAGGCGTGGCCCTCATCGACCGTCCAGGTGACGGCGAGCACGTCGGCGCGGGGCAGGGGAGAGCCGGCTTTTCCACGGGGCGTCGGGCCGGTCTTGGGGGCCAGGCCGCGGGGCCAGGGAATCTCGGTGAAGCGCGAAAGCCCGGTGGCGGTGGTGAACGCCAGGAATTCCTTTCCCGCCGGGGCTTCGGAATCAAAGTCGATGATTTCGCGCTGGAGATCTTCCGGCGCGGACGGATGCACTGCTCCGGTGAATGCGAAAGTGGAAGCCGGCGCGGGCGTAGAAACGGGATCGAAGCCGAGATTGCGTTGTACCCATGCACGGTCGGCAGTCATGTGTCGGTCCATGTGTCGGTTCTCCTCAGCCACTGGCGGAATCGCGGGGCCGGGGGAGCAGCTTTCGCCGAGTGTGCCGGCGGTGAGTTGGACCCATCCTACACCCCGTCAATCCAGGTAGCGAGAATTGGAACCGGTATCCGCCAGATAAAGAGGGGGATTCAGGTTGGGTAATTTTGCGACTGGCGGATTGTCATGAATGAGCGCGGTGCGGCAGCAGGACGACTTCGGCTCGCAACCCGCGAATGATGTCGATGGCTTTTAAGGCGTCTTTCCATTCGACATTGGGATCGGCCTCGACGTACACAGGCCAGGCGGGTGGCCGTTGGGCGAGTTCCTTCCCCAGGACGGTGTTGAGATCGTCCCAGGAAACCGGCTGGCCGTTCACATAGGGGCTGGGATGCGTATCCGGGCCCGGCGCGACACGAACGGTAACCGGGATGCCGGGACTGGGCTGCGCGTAACCATTCGGTCTAACGAGACGGATCAGTAGGCCTTTGGGGAGTCCGTAGGCCCAGGATTGAAGGACGCACATCACGATGAAAACCAATTGAAGCGTAATGACGGTGATCAGGACGGCCGGCGACAGGCTGGCCCGTTGCGGCTGGTTCGATCGTCGCCTCAGCAGCGGATACCTGGGTCTGTGCAGCACTGCTCGTTGGGGACGGGCCAGCGGCTCACCCGGCAGGGGCCCAGGCACAGTCAGGGGAAAGCGCCTGATGATGGCTTCGCTTTCTTGGCGGCGGTTCATCCCGGAGATAATGAGCCCACAAATGCCGATCGGGCCGAACAGCAGGAACGTCATAAAAGCCGAGGCGAGTCGATCACCTGCTTTGAAATACGCACCGCCGGCTTCGTAAACCATCAGATACGGCTGCTCGGTGCTGACTCTGTTCTCGTTTCTTTGAATCCCCATGTCCAGGACGTAGGATCCCCTGGCGGCATGGAGACCACCGATGCCTCCCAGCCCCTGCGTGTAGTACGGTGGCGTCGGTCCGACGCGGCTGCTTGCGACGACCTTTCCCGCTTTCGACAGTACCCATGAGGCCGAAAGCACTCCGACGTTCACCTGGCAAAAATCCGACCCGTTCGGGCACGGCATAATTATCAAGGTCGACCCAGTGGGCAATCCGATTCCGATCGTGTAATACCCTTCCGCGTTGACTTCAAATTCGGGCGTTCGGATATGGCCCGGCGAGTCCGGAACCGCCATTTCCAGCGGAATCCAAGAGCGCGTGAAGCGCCACCACGTGCATCCGGCCAACCACATAGCCGGGAGCACAATCATTGCCAACCCGACCCGAAACGTCGTGAGACGCGCCGCCATCCTGACTTTAGACACCGGATTCATGCCGCGAGTGCCCATATGATCGACGAATCGGCCGCAGAACGATGAAGCTAAAGGCAACACCATAGCAAAGGCGAAGGAAGGGATTTGACCATGGCGTCCGACAAGGTGGCCGTTTTCGATACGTTCCGCAGCGGTCTAAGGAATATCGACTTGTCTCTACTAGCGCACGGGTGCGCGTTCGTCCTTGATGAGAACAACTTGGGCCTGCAAACTGCGGACTTCATCGATTGCGCGGGCAACTACTTTCCACTCAAGGTTCGGATCCCCTTCGACATACACAGGCCAGGCGGGTGGACGCTGGCTGAGTTCCTTCTGCAGCACCGC
>DATJNO010000128.1:0-14236 GCA_035508055.1 Bryobacteraceae bacterium
TTTCATGAAATGCAAGACATTATAGCCTAATGAAGGTCCGTCGACGTTTTGCATGACCGCGATTTGCCTGAGACGATGCCGGCCAGGGCTCCACTACTTGGGCGTGAAAGACCAAACCACTCTCCCCATTGACATCGCCGCGCGCCAGCGCGCGATTGACGCCGCTCTCAGCCAGATGGACAAGCAGTTCGGCAAAGGGTCGGTGCTGCGCCTGGGATCGCGCAGCGTGCTGCCGGTCAGCGTGATCCCGAGCGGCTCGATTTCGCTGGACGCCGCCTTAGGAGTGGGCGGGTTCCCGCGTGGCCGGGTGGTGGAAATCTTCGGACCGGAATCGTCGGGCAAGACCACCATGGCGCTGCAGGTGATCGCCCAGGCGCAGAAGGCCGGCGGAACAGCGGCCTTTATCGACGCCGAGCATGCCCTCGATCCTGGCTACGCGAAGAAACTGGGCGTGGACGTGGACAACCTGGTCGTCTCGCAGCCCGACTACGGCGAGCAGGCGCTGGAGATCGTGGGAGCCTTGATCGGCTCGGGCGGGATTGACGTCGCGGTGGTGGATTCGGTGGCGGCGCTGGTGCCGAAGGCCGAACTGGACGGCGAGATGGGCGACAGTCACATGGGCCTGCACGCGCGGCTGATGTCGCAGGCCCTGCGCAAACTCACCGGCACGGTGGCTCGCACCAACACATTGCTGATCTTTATTAATCAGGTCCGGGAGAAGATCGGCGTGATGTTCGGCAATCCTGAGACCACCACAGGCGGGCGCGCGTTGAAGTTCTACTCGTCGGTGCGCGCGGAAGTGCGGCGCATGGCCGCGATCAAGGATGGCGAAGCAGTGGTCGGAAACCGCACCAAGATTAAGGTCGTCAAAAACAAGGTTGCGGCGCCCTTCCGGGAGGCCGAAGTGGACATCCTCTACGGCCTGGGCGTTTCGCGCGAAGGCGATTTACTGGATCTCGGCGTGGCCCAGGAACTGGTCGAAAAGAGCGGGTCCTGGTTCAGTTACAGTGGCGAGCGCATTGGGCAAGGCCGCGAAAACGCGCGGGCGTTCCTCCTGGAAAACTCCGAGATCGCAAATCGGCTGGACGCGGAACTGCGGCGCAAGCTGGGGCTGGGAGCATCCGGTGAGAGCGAAGTTACCCCGGCGGCGGCCGCCCGGACCGCGTAAATCCGGGCCTCGCGCGCCATCCCGGCGGCCAAAAGCCCGTTCCATGGGCTTCCCGGACGTGCTACCCTCAAAAAGCTGAGGAAAGCGGCGGGTTTTGAGCATTCTTCTCTTTACAAGCGATGCGTCATCGCGTATGCTTTGGTAGGAACAATTTGGTACGGTTATGTTTTGGGTAGCCGCACACAAGATTGGAAGAACCCTACAAGGAGAAGTACATGGCAGCTAAGATGACGCAGTCGCAAATCATGAAGGAACTTGCCGCAGCCACCGGTAGCAGCACCAAGGCCGCCAAGCAGTTCGTCACCACTTTTTCCGAGATGGCCGTCCGCGAGACCAAGAAGAACGGGATGTTCGTAATTCCCGGCATCGGACGCCTGGTCCGCGTGGATCGCAAGGCGCGCATGGGCCGCAACCCCGCCACCGGGGAAGCCATCAAGATCCCGGCTAAGAAAGTCGTGAAGTTCCGGGTCGCCAAGGCCGTAAAGGACGCGATCGTTCCGCCGAAGAAGAAGTAGGCAGGCGCTAAAAGCACGAAGCCCCGCGATGGACCTCGCGGGGCTCTAATTTTGTTGGGAAGTCGATTGAGGTCCGCTCAAAGTGCGAGCCGGCCCAGGAAGCCTTACACCTGCTTCTTTTCGTCGATGTTTTGTTCCTCAGTCTTCAGGGCATTCTTGAAGTTCTTGATGCCCTCGCCCAAACCTTTCGCCACCTCAGGAATCTTCTTTCCGCCAAACAGCAGAACGGCGACTACCAAAATGACCACAAGTTCAGGAAAGCCTATCGATCGGAACATACGGCCTCCTTTATGGACACACCTTTATTGTAGAGAGCGAAACACAGCCCAGTCAAGGTGCAATACAACCGGTCGCTAGGGTTCTTCGCCGTCCACCTGCCTGGTTTGGCGCGCCTGCTGGGCGCGCTCCTCCACCTGTTCGCGCAACGACTCCGGCCGGCCAGGGTCCGCGCGCTTTCCGGCTTTCAGGTTTTCGATCTGTTCGCGCAGCCGTTTGGCCCTTTGAACCTGGCCCTCCAGCGTGTGCTGGTCAGACATTTCGCTCTCCTGCTTTCATTGTACCCGCGCAATCCGGCGTTGGGCCATTTCACAACTTTTCGATAAAGCCGCGAAGTGCTTTGGCACGCGCGCCGCTCGACTCCGCCATGGCCGAAGAGGCCCTTGCCGCCTTGGCAGCCAGGGGCTTCCTGGTGCGGTAATGGTCTTTCCTGCGGATGTTGCGCACCTGGTCGTCGATGGTTTCCCGAAGGCTCCTGCCGTTGCGGTTCAGAGCGCCCAGGTTCCGCATTTCCGCTTTGCCTCCGCTCACGATCACCTGGAACCAATGGTTGTTGACGGGGTTTCCAAAGCTGACGTAGCCCGCCTCCTGCACGGTATGCGGCGCGGTGATGCTGCCGCGGAAGCTGTACTGAATCCCCGCGCTTCCGTTGGGATCGTAGTAGTGCGGCGTGATGAAATCGGAAAGGTGCTGGCCGTTGACGCCGTAGCCGAATCGCCCGTCCTCGCAGGGATCGCACACTTCCACCAGGTAGAGGACGCGATGCAACCCCGCGGCCGCACCGGAGGCCTGGGGAGGCGGCGCACCGGCGATGGTGCGATTGCCGAATGGATCGGCCAGCATCTCCAGCGTCTCGTGGCTGGCGGTGATGGGCCAGGTATCGTCGGCTTGCACCAGCGAGAAGGGCTGTCCATTGTCGTCGGTGTGAAAGCCGGCGGCGCCGGGCGAGTCGATGTCATCGCGGAGGATCACGGGCCAATAGTCCACCGGAACGGACTCCAGGCTCTCGAATGCGTTCACCGTGGCGTTCACTTGCCAGATCGGCCCGAAATCCCGGCTGGCCTGCTTTTGCAACGCCGCCGCAACGACCGACACGTCCGAGAAGCTGACGGAAGTCGTGTCCGATACCAATGCAACCTGATGGGGGAGGCTATTCATTTTTTCGTTCTCCTTGAAGGCGGGAAAGAAACTCGCGCGTGGGACGCAACGGCGGGATGGCCCGTTCGGGCGAAAGCTGGGCCAGTGGGATGATATCCGAGAACGTTGGCGAATGCAAGGCCACTTGAACCGGAAGCGGCCCCTCTGCTATATATGACTTCACCTCATGTGGCAGCAAAACTATACCCCTTTCAACGGAAGCTTGCCTCTTTCCGCCTTGCTTGCCGCGCTGCCCATCCTGGTATTGCTGTACTTGCTCGGCATCCGGCGCACTTCCGCCTGGATCGCCGCCGTCTCCGGGCTGGCGACGACGGTTCTGGTTTCGCTGTTCCTCTATAGGATGCCGGTGGTGCGGGTTTTCTCCGCCGCGGCTTATGGAGCGGCATACGGCCTGTTCCCGATCGGCTGGATCGTCATCTGGGCTTTGTATCTGTACCGGCTGACGCTGGACACGGGCAAATTTGAATCGATCAAACACTCGCTCCGCAGCCTGACACAGGACCGCCGGCTGCAAACCTTGCTGATCGCTTTCGCCTTCGGAGCTTTTCTGGAAGGCGCGGCCGGATTTGGAACGCCTGTGGCGGTTGCCGCGGCGATGCTGGCGGGGCTGGGCTTCGCGCCCTTCTACGCCGCCGGCATTTGCCTGTTGGCCAACACCGCGCCCGTGGCGTTCGGCTCCATCGCGATTCCCATCGTGACGCTGGCGGGCATCACCGGCTTGCCTTTGGACCGGTTGAGCGCCGGCGTGGGCCGGATCTGCGCTCCGGTTTCGCTGATCGTGCCGGCCTATCTGGTGGTGGTGCTGGGCGGGTGGGGCGCGTTGAGCCGGGTGTTTCCCGCGGCCCTGGCATGCGGCGTCACCTTCGCCGGGTTGCAATTCCTGATCTCCAACTTCGTCGGCCCGCAGCTTACCGACCTGATCGCCTCTCTGTGCGCTTTGGCCGTGCTGGTGGTTCTGTTCCTGGTGTGGAAGCCGAAGGACAAGGACGAAGTGGCCAGCACGGCGCCGGCCGGCGCAATTGCCGGTCCTCCTGCGCACCATTCCGCCGGCCAGGTCTTTCTGGCCTGGAGCCCCTATCTTCTGTTAGTGCTGTGCGTGCTGCTGTGGGGCTGGCAACCCATGCAAAAGCCGCTGAACTCGGTGAGCATTCCCATCGCCTGGCCGGGTTTGCACAACCTGATCGACCGCGTTCCGCCCGTGACTCCCAAGGTCAGCCATTACGCCGCCATCTTCAACCTGAACTGGCTTTCGGCGTCGGGCACGTCCTGCATGATCGCCTGCATTCTTTCCCTCTTCGTGCTGCGGATTCCGCCGCTGCAGGCCATCAAGATTTTCCTGAGCACATTGCGTCAGCTTACTTTTTCTCTGATCACTCTGGCTGCCGTGCTGGGGTTGGCATTCCTGATGAATTATTCAGGCGCGACGGGAACCTTAGGCCTGGCCTTCGCCGCAACCGGCGCTTCGTTCCCGTTCTTCAGCGCGATCCTCGGTTGGCTGGGCGTCTTCCTGACCGGTTCCGACACCTCGGCCAACGCACTCTTCGGCAACCTGCAAGTGGTGACGGCTTCCAAGCTGGGCTTCAATCCGGTGCTGATGGCCGCCGCAAATTCCGCCGGCGGCGTGATGGGGAAGATGATCAGCCTGTCCAGCATCGCGGTGGCCGCGGCGGCGACCAACATGGCTCCGCACGAAGAAGCCAAGCTGTTCCGGTTCACGCTCAAGCACAGCGTCTTTCTGGCGTGCATCGTCGGACTGATCGTCACCTTTTATACCTACATTGCGCCGCATTTGCAGCCGTGACGTGGAGCGGTAGGGCGAGCATTTGGTGGCTAACGATGGCGCTGCTCGGGGGTTATACGGCGGCCGCGGACGGCCAGGAGCAGCGCATCCCTCGCCAAACTGCGCCGGCGTTTGCCGCGGTGGTTGGCATCGTTCGCACCGGGCAAGGACTGGGATTAGGCGGCGTCACGATCCTCCTGCAAAACCTCACGGACGGTCGCAGCGCGCCGACCACCAGCGCGGGCGATGGCTCGTTTCGGTATGTGACCGTGCGGCCCGGCCGCTATCAAATTCAAGCGTCGCGCGACGGCTTCCAGCCTTATGCGCAAGGCGACATTCATTTGTCGGCCGGCGATGTATATGCGCTCGAATTCAGGATGCGGGCGTTGCCGGCCGCGCCGGGGACGATTCGTGAGATCCCGCGCCAGCCCGAACTGGGCCCCGCGCTTCCGCCAGTCCCACCGGCGGCTCCAACATCGACGTATCGCAACCTCCCGCAAGAGTCGCCCGCGGAAACACCCGCCGAAGCGCCGCTGCCCACCGACGACCAGGTGTTCAATCTGATCGCCAACCGCTGGAACTTCCAGTTCCCCACCGATTACCACCGCTATCCGAACGGCGAAGTTCCTTACGTCAAAGGCCACTGGTACGATCCGTTCAACCGCAACAAGCTGAAAGGCGACTATCCCATCATTGGCAATCAGACTTTTCTGGACATCACGTTCATCAGCGATACGTTCATGGATGGCCGGCGCCTGCCGGTGCCCAGCGGAGTCAGCGCGGCCAACCCCGGCAGCGAGCAGTTCTTCGGCCGCTTCGGGCAATATTTGCTCAGCCAGAATTTCACGTTTTCCTTGGACCTTTTTCACGGCGACACCTCCTTCCGCCCGGCGGACTGGCGCATCCAGCTCACGCCCGAACTGAACGTCAACTACCTGTGGACACAGGAAAACGGCATCGTCAATTTCAATGTCCGGGACGGCACCACACGGCTGGATTCCCATCTGGGCTTGCAGGAAGGCTTCGTCGAGGTGAAGCTCAAGGACCTGAGCGACCAGTACGACTTTATCTCCGCACGCGCCGGCATTCAGTCCTTCACCAGCGATTTCCGCGGCTTCATTTTCTCGGACCAGGAACCGGGCCTGCGGCTATACGGCAACCTGGATTCCAACCGCTATCAATACAACCTGGCTTACTTCGCCATGCTGGAGAAGGACACCAACAGCGGCCTGAACACCATGTCCTATCGCCACCAGCAGGTAATGATTGCTAACCTGTACCGGCAGGATTTCGTGAAGCCGGGCTACACCATGGAGGTGAGCTTTCATTACGACAAGGACGATCCGTCGTTCCAGTACGACACCGACAACTTCCTGGTGCGGCCCGAGCCCATCGGCGTCGTCCGGCCGCACGCCATCCGCGCCTACTATTACGGCCTGGCGGGCGACGGCCACATCGGCAAATTGAATCTCACGCACGCCTTCTACCAAGTGCTTGGCCACGACACGTTCAACGAAATCGCGGGCCGGCCCGTGGACATCAACGCGCAGATGGCCGCGGTGGAGCTGTCGCTCGACAAGGATTGGGTACGCTACCGCGTTTCATTCCTGTATGCTTCCGGCGACAAGAATCCACGCGACGGGACCGCGACCGGCTTCGACACCATATTCGACAATCCCAATTTTGCCGGAGGTATTTTCAGTTTCTTCAATCGCGAAGGCATCCGTTTGACCGGCACCGGAGTGTCGCTGGAGGGCGACGACAATCTGTTTCCCGATCTGCGCACCAGCAAGATCGAGGGCCAGGCGAACTTCGTGAATCCCGGCCTGTTCCTGTACAATGCGGGAGCGGACTTCGACGTCACGCCGAAGCTGCGCGCCTTCGTCAACTTGAACCTGCTGCGCTTCGCCGACACCGAGCCGCTGGAGCTCCTGCTGTTCCAGGAGGGGATTCACGCGGGCATTGGAGCGGACTCGGGCATCGGGGTTTCCTATCGCCCGCCGCTGTCGGAGAACATGACCATCACCACCGGCGTGAGTGCGCTGCAGCCGTTCCAGGGTTTTCGTGACATTTCCACCAATCGAACGTTGTTTTCGGCATTCGTCAATGTCAGATTCCGGTTCTAAATTTCGTACCGCTGCGGTCGCACTCTGCGCCGGCGCCGCCTGCGCGGTGCTGTGCGCGCTGCTCCTGGCCCAACAGCCCGGCAGTTTCCTGATCGGCCAGACGCGGGCGGAAGCCGATCAGAAGAGCGCCGGATGCGTCGCGTGCCACGGCCAAACCGATTCAGCGACGATGCACACCACCGGCACGGTTCGTCTGGGCTGCACGGATTGCCACGGCGGAAAGGCCGATGTCCTGCCGCCGGCGGGCGCGCAGAAAGGCTCCCCCGCCTACGAGCAGGCGAAGAAGCAGGCGCATCCGCGGCCGCGAATCCCCGAGCTGTGGCGCAGCTCCGCCAACCCGGTCCGCCCGTACACCGAGTGGCTGAAGGAAAGCAAGGAGTACATCCGGTTCGTCAATCCCGGCGACTTGCGCGTCGCCGAACAGACCTGCGGCTCGGGCGGCTGTCACGCGCGCGAAGTGATGGCCGTCCGCACCAGTATGATGACCACCGGCGCGATGCTGTGGCAGGCGGCGCTGTACAACAACGGCGGCTTCCCCTACAAGGATGCCCACTTCGGTGAGAGCTACTCGCCAGACGGCCTTCCGCAGCGCGTCAACACCTATCCGCCGCCATCGCAGGAGCTGACGCGCACCAAGGGCGTGCTGCCGCATCTCGATCCGCTGGCGCGCTGGGAGGTCTCGCAGCCCGGCAACATCCTGCGCGTGTTCGAACGCGGCGGCGGTCCGCGCTCGGAGATCGGCAATCCGAATCCGGAAGAAGATCCCGGACGGCCGGACGATAAGTTGAGCGATCGCGGCCTCGGCACCGAACTGCGCACCGACCCTGTCTTCATCGGCCTGCAGAAGACGCGTCTGCTTGATCCGATCCTTTCGATGCCCGGCACCAACGATCACCCGGGCGATTACCGCAACAGCGGCTGCACGGCCTGCCACGTCATCTACGCCAACGACCGCTCACCCATCCATTCGGGACCTTACGCGATGTACGGCAATCAGGGTCACAGCGCGGAGGCCGATCCAACGATTCCGCACGACGAATCCGGCCATCCCATCAAACACGAATTCACGCGCGCCATTCCTACCAGCCAGTGCATCGTGTGCCACATTCATCCCGGCACCAACATGGTGGCTTCGTATCTCGGCTACATCTGGTGGGACAACGAAACCGACGGCGAGCACATGTATCCGAAGGAGCAGCACAATCCGTCGGACGAAGAGCGCTTCCAGGCGTGGCTCGCGAATCCGGAAAGCGCGGCGGCGCGCGGCCTGTGGAAGGATCTTTCATCCCTGGAGAACACTGGAACGCCGGAGTTCAACCGCCAGCTGCAGCACACCCAGTTTGCCGATTTCCACGGACACGGCTGGATTTTCCGCGCGGTTTACAAACGCGACCGCAAGGGCAACCTGCTGGACGCGATGAGCCACCTGGTCGCTGCCGACGACCGGGACAAGTTTCAGAAAGCCGTTCAGCTGCGCGACATTCATCTCGAAAAAGGCATGCACTGCATCGATTGCCATTTCGCGCAGGACAACCACGGCAACGGCAATCTGTATGGTGAAACGCGCAATGCGGTGGAAGTGGATTGCGTGGATTGCCACGGCACCATCTCGCACAAGGCGACGCTGACCACCTCGGCCGCGGCCGCGCCTCCGGGCGGCACACACATGTCGCTGCTGCGCACGCCCTGGGGCCGGCGCCGCTTCTACTGGCAGAACGACAAGCTGTACCAGCGCTCGATGGTGGACCAGGACCGCGCGCCTTGGGAAGTGGTTCAGGTGGTCGACACCATCACGCCCGGCAATCCGCATTACAACGAGAAATCGCGGCTCGCCAAAACGATTCTCAAAGACGGCGAGACCTGGGGCAGCGTGCCCCAGGATGAATCCGCGCTTGCGCACGCCAACAGCCGTATGACCTGCTATACCTGCCATACTTCCTGGACCACCAGTTGCTTCGGCTGCCATCTTCCGATGTCGGCCAACAAGAAGCTGCCCATGCTGCACAACGAAGGACTCACCACGCGCAACTACACCGCCTACAACTTCGAAGTGCTGCGGGACGACATCTACATGCTGGGCGTCGACGGCACGGTGACCAAGCATCGTATCGCGCCCACGCGCTCGACCTGCGCAGTGGTCGTCAGCTCGCAGAACGCCAATCGGGACTGGCTGTATTACATGCAGCAGACTATCTCGGCCGAGGGCTTCAGCGGCTTCGGCTTCAGCACCTACTATCCGCACACCGTCCGCGCGACGGAGACCAAGCAATGCACGGATTGCCATGTTTCGCGCGCCGGCGACAACAACGCCTGGATGGCCCAGTTGCTGATGCAGGGAACGAACCTGGTGAACTTCATGGGCCGCTACGTCTACGTGGCCGAAGGTTCCAAAGGCTTCGACGCGATTCCGGTCGCCGAGCATGACGATCCGCCCGCCGTCTTCGGCAGCGATCTGCACAAGCTGGTTTATTCGAAAGACTACGAGGAGTTGCAGAAGCATCACGGCGAACTCGAAGAAGCCGACCATCATGCGGGCAACGTCCTCGACGTCCAGTTGCGCGGCGAATATCTTTACGCGGCGCTCGGCAAAGGCGGCTTCCGGGTCTACGACGTCGCCAACATCGACAACAAGGATTTTTCCGAGAAGATGGTCACCGCGCCGGTTTCGCCGCTCGGCCAGCGCTTCTACGTGAAGACGAAAGACGCGACGGCGGTGGGCTCGCCTTCCACGCTTGCCGTCGATCCGCTGCGCACGCACATCCCCGCCAACGAAGAACAGCCCATCGCGCTGATGTACGGCTTCCTTTATGTCACGGACGCCCAGGAAGGTCTGATCGTCATCGGCGATCCGAATCTGAAAAGCAAGAGCCCGGGCGTGCTGACGCTGCTGGACGGCAACCCCGCCAACAATTTCCTGAAGCGCGCGGCGACATTCAATCCGAACGGCATCCTGAACGGCGCGCGCCGCATCACCATCGCCGGCACGTACGCCTACATCTTGTGCGACCACGGCCTGGTGGTTGTGAACATCGAGAATCCGCTGGCGCCCAAAGTCGAGGCGGAGGTGGGCGCGCCCGATCTGGTCGATCCGCAGGGCATCGCGATTCAATTCCGCTATGCCTTCGTCGTCGACCGTCAGGGCCTGAAGGTGCTGGACGTCACTTCGCTCGCCCATCCGCGCATGGTTGCCGGCGCTTCGCTTCCGCTCGCAGACGCTCGCAACATCTACGTGGCCCGCACCTACGCCTACGTCGCCGGCGGCAAGCAAGGCTTGGTGATCCTGGATGCCGAACAGCCCGAACATCCGCGCATCGACCAGGTCTTCACCGCCAATGGCGAGATCAGCGATCTGCGCGACGTCAAGCTCAGCATGACCAACGCCAGCGCCTTCGCCTACCTGGCCGACGGCAAGAACGGCTTCCGCATCGTGCAGATCTTCGCGCCCAACGAGCAGCCCGATTACCAGGGCTTCAGCCCGCGGCCCACGCCCAAGCTGATCGCTACCTACCGCACCAAAGGCCCGGCCCTGGCCGTTTCCAAAGGCATCGATCGCGACCGCGCCGTCGATGAGAGCGGCAATCAACTTGCCGTCTTCAACCGCCGTGGCTCGCGCCCGTTCAACCGCCAGGAAGCCGAGCGGCTTTATCTGAAGGACGGCCGGCTCTTCACTGTGACGAACGATCCACCTGAGCCGCCGAAATAGCCGTCACCGAAACCTTCTCGTGCCCGTTGGACTGCATCGTCAACGGAACGGCTTGCTTCTCGAACCGCTTCCGGAACTCGGGGTCCTGCGGCGCGCCGACCGGCACGTTTTCCCACGCAAAGACCTGATAATCGCCCGGCGCGACGTTCTTCACTTTGAACTCGCCCTTTTCATCCGTGAAGGCGAACCGGTTCAGATCGTTGCGGCCCAGATGAGCTCCATAAGCGATTAGGTTGACTCGAGCGCGCACCACCAGCTGACCGGCTGCGTTTTTCACCTCGCCCTCCACTTCGCCCACGTCCGCGCCCAGCACCACTGTGAGCGGTCCTGCCAGTTCTGTCAGATCCACCTGCCGATCCTTCAGTTCCTGATCGCCCACGCGCACCGCTTTCACGTAGACCTCGCGTGACTGGACCTCGACGTCGTAGACATCCGGGACGGCCTGCTCAAAACGGAATGAGCCGTCAGCCTTCACGCCCGCACTGATGGTGCCCATGAACGATGCGGCCCTCGCGGCCCGCAACATCAACCGCAGGCTCGACAGATCATGGAACGCGCCGCCTTCGACCCGCACGGCGCCCGTGACGTTCGTTGCGGGACTGAAAGTCAGTGGCCCCCCATCGATATCCGCGTCCACCACGGTTACAGTCTGCCGGGCGTAGCTTTGTTTGCCGTTTTCGCCGCGGGCGACAACAACGTCATAGACGCCCGGCTCCAAATTTTCCGCAATAAACATGCCGTCGACGAAGGACAAATTGAATCCCCCTCCGCCACCTCCGTGCCGGAAGATCATCGGACGATAGTTTCCGATATCGCTGGACGGCAGCTTGAACCGAACCGTATAACGCGCCGCCGTGGCCAGCATCCGGATGTCGATCCCATCCAGTTCCGCGCCCGCTCGAAGTTCGACCGCCCCAGCGCTGTCCGCATCCCCGGCGCTTGGATAATAGGTCGGGGACCCGGCGCCACGCGTGACTCCGAACGGACTAAAGCGCCGCTCTCCGGTGGCCTGAAGGTAGTAGGTGCCCGCCCGCAGACCAAACAAGCGGAACTCACCGTTCACATTCGTTTGCGCTTGCCCCACGCTTCGCTGCGTTCTCTTCCCTCCGGCATAACCGTAGGCGAGCGCATCGACCATAACGCCATGCAGAGGATCGCCGTCCGAGTCCAGCACGCGGCCCGCGATCACTCCGAGCGGCGTCAGCCTGATGATCTGCTCTTGCCTTCCCCCGCCCGGTTCCACTTTTAGATTGGGAGCGGGCGCTCCCGTCGCGCCGGGCGGCTCGAAGGCGAATCCTTGACGGCGCACTGAAATCGAATATTCGCCCGGCTGGACATCTTGCATCGAAAACCGCCCGTCCGCGTCTGTCTCATCGGCGTAGCTGATCCCGTTGGTTTCATCACGAGACCGCAGAATCACTGTCGCTCCCTGCACGGCCTCGCCGCTGAGTGAGTTAACGACCCGGCCTGCAACGCCCGGCCTGGATGGCGCGGCAGCCTGCTGGAAGAAGAGCAGACCGGCCGCTATCAGAATCGGAATCACGGCATCTTGCTCCTCTGTTTCTCAATCTCATCGGAAGTAATCAATGTGAGCGCCGCCGATTCGTGTCCGTTCGAATCCAAGGTCACGGAAACGGATTTCGATTCGAAACCAACCCGAAACTCCGCCGACCGCATCAGCCCTTCCGTGCCTACCTCCCACGCGAAAAGCCGGTACGCACCCGGCGCAATGTCCTTGATCTCAAACTTTCCGCCCGCAATCGTCACCGTCTGATTGAACAGATCGTCCCGGCTGGCGTTATCGCCCTCAGGCGCGATCGTCACCAACGCCCCTACAGCCGGCTGCCCGTCCGCGGTCTCGACAGTTCCGCTCATCGACGCGCCATCCGCGCCCAGCACGATGTTCAACGGCGCAGCGACGCCGGAGGTCAGATCGATTTGCCCATCCTTGATGTCGCGATCGCCGAAGCGAATCGATTTGACGTACTTTCCCGGCGGGGTATTGAAAACTCCAACACGGTACGCCTCCCGCGAGACCCCCTTAATCGTGAAACTTCCGTTGTCGCCCATCTGGAACGTTGCACCACGAAGGTTTGTGTCCTCGACCGGCTGAAGCGAAACTTGCAGCGCCAATTTCTTCGGCGCCGTTCCTTCCACCGTGATCGTGCCGGAAATGTCCAAGCTGGGCGAGAGCGTCACGATGATGTCGTTGACGTCCGAATCCGTCACGTTTACCTTCTCTCGGCCATAGAGTCCGCTGTCGCCGTCCCGCCGCCAGAGCGTCAGTTCATACGAGCCGCTGACGATCCCTCCCTCATCGAAGCTGCCGTCTTTCTGCAGTGCGAAAGATACGGTTCCGACTCCACTGGCGCTTCTCAGTTGCACGAAGCCGAGCGTACCGTTTGTCGTTCCGCTGACTTTGCCGCGCAGGTGATAAGCAGGCACCTTCTGCAACCGGAAATCCACGCCATTGAGCTTCGCCCCCGCCGCAAGAACCGTCGCCATCGCCTGCCCCACATCCGTGGCGTTTGGATAGAAGGTCGCCGGATAGGCTTCCTCGCGATGCGTCCAACGCGTGCGCGGCGGCATGTTCCGGTCCAGTCGGGCGGGCGTCGCCACAAAATAGTACCGGCCCGGCGAAAGATCGGTGACCTCGAATTCGCCGCGGTCATCCGTGCTGGCGAATCCCACGCTGGTGAGTTGCTTGCGCCCTTGGACGTATTGATAGCGCATAGCACCGACATTGGCGCGAACGATCGGGTCTCCATTCTCGTCCAGCACGTGCCCGTCCACGGTCGCCAGCGGCAGCAGCTTCACCGCCACATCCTGCAACTGCTGGCCGTCGGCCACCGTAACCGTCACTCGCCCGCCGCGGCCCTGGGAGGACGCCAGGAAGCCGTCGCGATCCGCATTCACCGTGTACGATCCCGGCTCGACGTTGTCAAAGCGGTAATGCCCGGCCGCGTCGGTCATCGTCGTGATGGGCGAATTGGCGGACAGTTCCATTCCGCCCAGCGAAACCGTAGCTTTCTTGATCGGCTCGCTGGTGACGGAATTGACGACCAGCCCTTCCACGCTGCCCGGCTTCGCCTCCGGCGCCTGTGCACACAGCACGATTGTCAGCAGCGCCAAAGTGGGTAGGAGCGCGCGGATCGGCATGCGGTCCACCTTCTATGAAACTAGTTTATTGGAGAAATTGACGCGGCTGGCCGCGCTTTAGTTCCAGGGCGGAATGTATCAATTCGCTAACTGTGAAATCGTGAACTTGCCCACGGCGGGCTTTTCCTTGCTCCAGTCGTGATAGGTGTGGCATTCGAAGCAGCGCGCCTCCGCCGCGTCCGCACCCGAGTGATGGCATTGCCGGCAATTCTGTATGCCCGGAATCAGGACGTCCGCCGTCTCCTCGCTATTGGCGGCCTTCGTATGGCATGACGCGCAGGAGACCATCTGATGCGCTTCATGATCGAAGTTGGCGTGCGGCAGCCAGCGCGTCGTGATCGCGGCCTTGGC
>DATJNO010000129.1:0-20922 GCA_035508055.1 Bryobacteraceae bacterium
TTGCCGTCATTCTGCTGCATCCCGGAAAAATACATGTTCGCGGTCTTGATCAGGTCCGCGCGCGACATCCGTTCGCCCGGCGGCACTTCTTCCAGAAACACGGGATTCGGTTTGCCCAGCTTCTCGATGCTCTCCCCGGCCATGGGATTAATTACCACCAGCGTCTCTACCTCCGCGATGCGCATATGGTCGATCTTCAGCCGCAGTGCGATGGCTCTCGGCACGCTCTCGCCCGGCTTGGGGCCTTCTTCCCGCACGGTTCCCATGAAAGCAACTTGCTGCGCGGGCACATCCGTCACAAACAAGCGGTACGTCCCCTTCCCCTCGATGGAGCTCCACAGCCCCTCGCCCAGCTCCAGCTTCTGGCCGTTTTCGGTGAACTTCACATTCTTCGCCAGGGGCAGCTGGTGAGGATCGTGCGCCACCATGGCGTCGAAATATTTGTCGACGAAGCCTTCCAGGCACGCCCGGTCGCAACTATTTTGCGCCGCCAGGTTCGACGCCAAGGCAAGTCCCATCGCGCCAAGCCCCAACAAATAAATTTCCATCTGTCTCCAGCTAGCCATTTCGAGCCTCCGTTTCCGGCAACCCGCCAGTATATACTGTCAACTGCCCGGACCTACAAATGAAGATAACGCTTCTTCCACTGCTCGCAATCCTGGCAATTGCGGCCCATGCGCAGGGCACCCGCCCGGTGGCAGGGCCTTTCGACGCGGCGCATATGGACATGCAAGCGCCCCCGCCGGAGGGCTTCGCGATTCGCGCCGGACGCTTGTTCGACCCGCGAACCGGTACGAATCTCAAGGACCAGGTGATCCTGATCAAGGACGACCGTATCGCCGACGTCGGCCCTGCGGACCGCGTGCAGATTCCGCACGGCGCCAGGGTCATCGATCTCAGCCGCGCCACCGTCCTGCCCGGCCTGATCGACCGCCATGTGCACCTGATGCAGGATCAGCAACCCAATGACGCGCGCGCCGCGCTGCTGGGCGAACATTACGCGCTGAAAGATATGTACGCAGGTTTCACGACTCTCGAGGACATGGGCTCGGCGTCAACCTATGCCACGGTCGAACTCCGCGACGCCATCAATAAAGGCCAGGTGCCCGGCCCGCGGCTCCAGGTCGCCGGACCACAGATCAATCCCCGCGCCGCTACGTACTATCCTTCTCCCTCTATGCCGACCCCGTTTGGCTACGGACCCGGCGCGCCCGTCTGGCAACTCACCAGCGACGTCAACTCGCCCTGGCTCGCGCGCGCGGCCGTTCGCGAGCATTCGCACTACGGCGTCGACTGGATCAAAATCTATGAGACCGAGGACTACGAAGGCGGTGGCTATCCCGACCCGCCTGGCGCCGGTGCATTCACGCCGGACGGCAAGATGATCAATGTCCCGTCGCTGACGCTCGAAGAGAACAAGGCCATCGTGGACGAAGCGCATCGCCGGGGCTTGAAGGTGGCCTGCCACGCGTACGGCGGCGAAGGGCTGCGCAACTGCCTGGAGGCCGGCGTCGATATGCCCATGCACGTCATCGTCGGCGTCACCGGTGCTGCCGGGCTGGACGACGAAACCATCCGCCTGTTCCAGCAGCCGCTGGCGGACGGCACCCTGCGCCCGGTGATGCAGACGCTCTGGGATCTGATCGGCGATCTGGAGGCGAAGGATCTCAAAGCCAGCCGCGGCCGCGCCACGCGCTTCCAGCTGACCGAGATGAGCTTCAAGCGCCTGGTGGCCGCGGGCGTCAAGGAAGTCTTCGGCAGCGGCGCATACACGAACGGGCATGGCGCCCAGGCCTTTCAATTTGGCTACTACGTGAAGTGGGGCATGACGCCCACCCAGGCTTTGCAGATGGCCACCAGCAACGCCGCCGAGAGCTTGAATTTCGAGCTGCCCAAAGAGGTGGGCTACGTCGAGAAGGGAAGATTCGCCGACATCGTCGCCGTCGCGGGCGACCCTTTGCAGGACATCACCGAAATGGAGCACGTGAAGTTCGTCATGAAGGGCGGCGTGGTCTATCGGGACGAGTTCAAATAGCGGAGATGTGTACATGCGACATTTCTTGACGCGACGCCGGATTTTGCAAGCAGCCGGTGGGCTGGCCGCCATCTCCACGCGAGCCGCCCGTGCGGCCTTGCCCACCAGCGACGTGATGGTGCGGCTGAGCGCTTACATGACCGAAGCACGCAGCCGCGCTCTGCCCGCCGAAGCAGCCGAGGCAACCAAGCAGCACATCCTGGACACCTTCGCGGCCATGGTCTCGGGCTCGGAACTCGCGCCCGGGCGCTTTGCGATCGGATTTGCCCGAAAATACGCCGGCGATAAAGTAGCAACCGTCGCCGCGTCGCAGGTCGTCTGCGGCGCCATCGAGGCCGCCTTCGCCAATGCGATGCTGGCGCACTCCGACGAAACCGACGATTCGCACGCGCCTTCGCAATCGCACCCGGGCGCCTCGATCGTGCCCTCCGCGCTCGCGGCCGGTGAACAGTTCGGCATCGACGGCACGCATTTCCTGCGCGCGGTCGCGCTGGGCTATGACGTCGGAACCCGGTTCACCATGACCGTGGGCGCGGGCGCGTTTCAGACCGCAACCCACATGAGCACCCACGCACTGGCTGGAAATTTCGGTTCGGCCGCCGCCGCCGGATGCGCGGCCAGTCTGAACGATCAGCAAATGCGTTGGCTTCTGGACTATGCGTCGCAGCAAGGCTCCGGCATCAAGGTCTGGCAGCGCGACACGGACCATATCGAAAAAGCGTTCCTCTTCGCCGGCATGGGGGCCCGCAATGGCGTCACGGCCGCACTCATCGTGCAGGCCGGCGGCACCGGCGTCGACGATGTCTTGTCCGGCCCGGACAACTTCATTACGGACTACGCGCCCAACGCCGACCCGCACAAGCTCGTCGAGAAACTGGGCGAGCGCTACGAAATCGTTCGCACCAACATCAAGAAGTGGAGCGTCGGATCGCCCATCCAGGCGCCTATGGACGCCCTCCAGGCGCTGATGAAGAAGCACCGGTTTCAAGCCGATCAGGTGCAAAAGGTGGTGGTTCGCGTCGCCTCCAGCGAAGCAGCGCTGGTCAACAATCGCGAGATGCCGGACATCTGCATGCAGTATATGGTGGCCGTCATGCTCCTGGATAAAACCGCATCGTTCAAGGCTGCGCACGACAAGCCGCGCATGCAGGACGCCGCCATCCAGCGCGAGCGCGCGAAGGTGCAGCTCGTCCAGGACGCCGAACTGGAGCGTCTCCTGCCGGCCCGCGTCGCTATCGTCGAGGTCACGCTCAACAACGGCACGACTCTCACCGAACGTGTCGGCGCCGTCCGCGGCACCGAAGAAAACCCAATGACGCGCCAGGAAGTCGTCGACAAGAGCCGCGATCTGATGGCGCCCATCCTCGGTGAGGCCAAGTGCTCGAAGCTGATCGAGACGGTGCTGAATCTCGATCAGCTCAAGCCGGTCCGAGACCTTCGGCCGCTATTGCAGCGCGCCTAAAAAGAGTATTTCAACGCAAACTGAATCAGCCGCGGATTCACGCTCTCGCTCGTGATCACGCCAAAGGTAGCGGGCGTCGAAATCGCAGTTCCTGGATTGTTGAACTGCGGATGGTTGAAAGTGTTGAAGAATTCCGAGCGCAATTGGATCGTCTGTCTTTCGGTGATGTGCGTGGTCTTCACCAGCGAGACATCCCAATTGAACTGCGGCGGACCGGGAAGGATGCCCGTGCCGGAATTGCCGTAACCGAATCCGTTGCCGATGGCCGGCGGCGCGCAAATTGCACTGGCGGCCAGATAGCCCGGACCGCCGCTCGCACCGCCCAGCCGCGCTTCGGTGCCTCCGGATGTGGACAGCGAGTTGTAGGTCGCGCCGTTACACATCTCACCGCGGCCGACGTTGAACGCACCGAAAGTAACCGTGCTCAAAGTGGGCACCGTGGGTGAAGGTCCGCTGACGCCAAAGATTGTGCCGGCTCGGGCGTCCGTAATCGTCAGCGGTGTGCCGTCCTGCGCTACGCTCACACCCGAAAGGTTCCATCCTTCAGCCAGTTTGCCGACGAAGCCGCTGGGATGGCCAAACGGCAGGTCCCAGCTATAGTTCACGATGAAACGCTGCGGCCGGTTGAAGTAAGCCGGTCCGTATTGCTGCCCCAGGCTGCTGGCGTCGTTCATGTTCGCCGCATAGCCAATCAGGTCCGTAAGAGACTTGCTCCAGGTATAGGAGGCCTGCATGGAAACACCGTGGGAGAATTGCTTGCGGACCGTTGCCTGCAGACTGTTGTAGTTGGAAATCCCGTCGAAACCCGTGCCCTGGAAGCCGCTAGCGGCGAAACCCAGGAACGGTACGCGCAGGTTCGCGTTCTGAACCGTGTTGGTGGTGACGCCGTTGATGGGATTGGACGGGCTGGCTAGCAGCGCCGTATTGTAGTTATGGTTGTAGTCCGCCAGGTTGATGCCGCTCGATCCGACATATCCGAGATCCAACACCCAGGTGGGCACAAACTCCCACTGCACGCCCATATTGTATTGCCGTACCAGAGGCGTGTGGATCACCTGATCAATGAATGGCAGGTTGAGATTGGAGGTCTGACCGGTGGTCAGGTTCACCCAACGAGGCGTAAATGCCAGTGAGGCGGACGGGAACAGTTGCTGCAAGCTGGCTGGCTGCGCGGCCGGACCCGCGTAATCGAGTGTGACCGCGTACGGATTGCCCTGTTCGACGGAGTGCACGAACAGGTTCCCGCCAATGCGGTCATAAAACATGCCAATGCCGCCGCGCACCACCACCCGCCCGCTTCCGAGCGGTTGCCAGGCGAACCCAAACCGCGGAGCGAAGTTGTTCAGCGGCGGACCGGATTGAACCGGAAGATTCCGGCTGGACTTCAGCACGCCGGAGGGCACCGGCCCTTGGAAATTCGACGGCACGACGTATCCCGCCAGGCTGCCCGTGGCCGGCGTATTTCCAGGCACCGGCACCGAGAGCACCTGGCTTTGCCAGACGTTCGTCAGGTTGCCGTATTTGTCGCTCAGCGTTCCGTCGTACTCCCAGCGAACGCCCATGTTCAGCGTCAGACGCGAGCTCACCTTGTAGTCATCCTGCACGAACCAGTTGAAATCGTTGGCCCGGTAACCGTGGATGATCCCATCCGGACTGCTCAACACGCAAAACAGGCAGGAGGCGATATTGCTCAGCGCCGTTCCGGTGGTGTTTCCCGGATTCGCGGGCGTGCACGCGGCGTTGCCGGGCGTGCATCCGGCCCGGCCGATCAGGAAGTCCGGGAACGAGTAGATGGTGGTATTTCCGCGCTCGATGCCCTTGAACACGATGTCCCAGTTGATGTGCTCGGCTTCTACACCGGCGCGAATCGTGTGCCTGCCGTGAGACCATGAAATGGTGTCGGCGAGCTGGAACTGGTCCGTCGGATCAAAGACGTCGTCGCTGATGCTGCCGCCTACGTTAAACAAGCCTTGGATGGTGATCGGATTCATGATGTTGATCGCCGGATTGATGGGCGTCATCCCCAGTTGCGTCGCCGTGTAGGGGACTCCATCGGTGTTGGCCGCCAGGTTGCGCTGGTACGACATGCGGCCCTCGTTGACCAACGTATTCGTCAGAATCGAAGTCAGCTTCAGCGCCGCGTTCGTGTTGGCGTAGAGATAGCTGGCCGGCGTACCTGGCAGCTCGCCGTTGGCTGACGAGAACGGAATGGTCTGAGGATCTTGGGACGTGAAGAACCGCGCGGATAACGTGTGCTGGCTGTTGATCACGTAATCGATGTTCGCCACCGCTTGATGCTCGGTAAACCGCGCGGGGTCGCTGAAGGGCGCCAGCTGGAAGCCTCCGTTCGTCGAGCCCGGAATATAGTAGCTGCCGTTGGGCAGTTTCAGGTTCAAAAAATTCAGAGCCACCGGGTTGATGTTGGAGCCGTCGCAAGCCACCTGCACACCGCCCGCCACCGTCGTATAACGTGAATTGCCGGGATGATTCGCCGGACACCAGGCAGCGCCCAAAGCAGCCTGGAACGCGGGCGTGCTACGGTCGCCCGCCGGGATCGGCGGCAGCGTCGGCGTCGAGTAGCCGTTCGTGCCTACGCCATTGATCTGCCGCGTCTCCTGATAGCTGAAGAAGCCAAACAGCTTGTCTTTCTTGATGGGCAGGCCCACGGTGCCGCCGAACTGGTTCTGGTTCAGCACCTGCCGCGAGCCTCCGGCGCGATTGCGAAAGAAGTCAACCGCGTTCAGATCCGTGTTGCGGAAGAACTCAAACAGCGACCCGTGCCAGGCGTTGCTGCCGGACCTGGTCACGACGTTCACATTGGCGCCTGGATTCCGCCCGTAGCTGGCGTCGTAAGTCGACGTCTGAATCTTGAACTCCTGCAACGCGTCCGGATTGGGGATCCCAATCCCCACGTAAATGCCGGAGTCAGCACCCAGATTGCTCCCGGCGAAATTGTCGATGTTCACGCCGTCCATCTGGTAGTTGTTCTGGTTCGTATTGGCGCCGTTCACGCTGACATCCTGCGATCCTTTGCCGAAGGCCGACGCGTTGTTCACGCTTACGTTGGCGCCCGCCGACAAGCTCAGGATCTGGGTGTAGTTGCGATTGGTCAGCGGAAGCGCCACCACCGCACGCTCGCCGACCACCGTTCCCAGTGTGGAACTGGCGGTCTGCAACGTCTCCGCCGTCGCTTCCACCGTCACCTGTTCGTTGGCCGCGCCCACTTCCAGCACGCGATCCAACACCGGCGTCTCGGTGACGTTCACGTTCACCGAGGCCACCTCGGCCGTCTTGAATCCACTGGCCGAGAAGCGTACTTTGTACGAACCCGGCGGCAGCAGCGTGAACTTATAGGCGCCGTCGTTCCCCGTAATTGTGCTTCGAGTCTGATTGGTTTCGGCGTTGATGATCGTCACCGTCACCTCGGGCACAACGGCTCCCGAAGGATCGGTGACGGTTCCCGTGAGCGCGCCCGTACCGGCGGATTGGCCATTCAGAAGGACGCCCCAAGAAAAGACAACTACTAACACAGCCCAGCGCAAAAGCGACGTGGCTTTCATGGAATCCCCGTTTCTCTGACGGCGCCGGTTACGATCGAAGCCGCCAGTTACAACTGTTCTTGGGGCGGAAGTATATCACCGGGAAAATTCGGTGTCCAGCGTCCTGGCGGAATTTTCAAAGCGGAGGAAATCCGGGCCGGGCGGCCCCGGCCGCTTCCATCCAGTTCAGCGAATCCTTTACTTTCAACTACATAAGATGGTACGCTGAAGAACCTATAATGCGAACTGTCGATTTGATCCACCGAAAACGAGATGGTGAAGAACTATCGCCAGAAGAAATCGCCGCGCTGGTTGACGGCTACTGCCGGAATGAAATTCCGGATTACCAGATGTCTGCGTTCTTGATGGCCGTCTTCTTTTCCGGAATGACGGACCGGGAAGTGAGCGCGTTGACCGATTGCATGGTGCGCAGCGGGGAAAGCATCGACCTGAGCTCGGTTCCGGGCGTGAAGGTCGACAAGCACTCGACCGGAGGCGTCGGAGACAAGACCAGCCTGATCGCCGCGCCGCTGGCCGCCTCCGCCGGAGTCGTGGTGCCCATGATCTCCGGGCGAGGTCTGGGACACACGGGGGGCACTCTCGACAAGCTGGAGGCCATCCCCGGTTTCCGCACCGACCTGAGTGTGGACGAGTTCCGCGAGCAGCTCGGCAAGCATGGCTTGGCCTTCATGGGACAGACCGTCGAAGTGGCTCCCGCCGACGGCAAGCTCTACGCGTTGCGCGATGCCACCGCGTCCGTCGAATCCATCCCCCTGATTGCGTCGTCCATTATGTCGAAAAAGCTGGCCGAAGGCATGGACGCCCTCGTGCTCGATGTCAAAGTGGGCAGCGGCGCTTTCATGAAGCGGCAGGTGGATGCGCGTCGTCTGGCGCAGATGATGGTGGGCATCGGACGCCGCGCTGACAAGCGCGTGCAGGCGCTCATCACCGATATGAATCAGCCGCTCGGTTATGCCGTCGGCAACGCGCTCGAAGTGATGGAAGTTTCACAAACGCTGCAAAATGCCGGTCCTACCGATCTGACCCGTTTGGCGCTGGAACTGGCCGCTCGCATGATCTTCCTCGCCAAGATCGCCCACACGCTGGATGAAGGGCGCGAAGTGGCGCAGCAGAAGCTGTTGGATGGCTCGGGCTACAAGAAGTTCAAGGATGTAATCGAAGCGCAGGGCGGCAACCCGCAGGTGCTGGACCGCTTCGATCTGCTGCCCAACGCCACCGGCGCCCGTGAAATCACCTCGCCGCGCGCCGGCTATGTCAGCGCGATTGCCGCCGAGGACATCGGGATGGCTTCGTCCAAAATCGGAGCCGGACGCAACACCAAGGAAGACGTGATCGACCCGGCCGTGGGTGTGATTCTCGAAGTCAAGGTCGGCCAGAAGGTCGACGCTGGCGCGGTCCTGTGCCGCCTGTACTATACACGGGATGAAAATGTCGAAGAGGCGGCGGACCAGATCGAAGACGCCTTCCGCATTTCGGCCCAACCCCCGGAAGAGCGTGAATTGATCCTCGAAGTAGTGAGCTGACGCCTTCATGCAGCGGTTCACGGGCGTTTTAGGAATCCTCGCGATTCTCCTGGTGTGCTTCGTCTTCTCCAGACACAGACGTGCCATTCGCCCGTCGCTGATCTTGTGGGGCCTGGGCTTGCAACTCACCTTCGCGTTCATCGTGCTGCGCACGCCCGCCGCGCGGGCATTCGAAATCCTCAGCGATAAAATCAACGCGATCATCGCCTACACCCAGGTCGGAAGCAAATTTGTTTTCGGCGATCAACTGGGCGGCAGCCAGCCCGCCATCTTCGCCTTTCAGGTGCTGCCCATCGTCATCTTCATCTGCAGTCTGTTCGCGGTCCTGTATTATCTGGGCGTCATGCAACTGGCGGTGAAGGCCATGGCGGTCATCATGCAGCGCGTCATGGGCGCGAGCGGCGCCGAATCCACCAACGTAGCCGCCAGCATCTTCATGGGCCAGACCGAAGCGCCCATCACCATCCGTCCCTTCCTGGAAAACTTGACGGAGTCCGAGTTGTTCACCATCATGGTCAGCGGCATGGCGCACGTTTCGGGCGCCACCATGGCCGCCTACGTGGTGATGGCGCACGTGGAACCCCGCCATCTTCTTACCGCCGTGATCATGACCGCACCGGCCACCATCATGCTGGCCAAGATCCTCTCGCCGGAAGTGGACAAGCCGGTTACCGCGGGATCGGTCAAAGTGGCCATCGAGCGACCCGGAGTCAACTTGATCGACGCAGCGGCCCGCGGCGCCGGCGACGGCCTGCATCTGGCGTTGAACATCGCTGCCATGTTGATCGCCTTCCTCGCGTTGATCGCCATGTGTAACGGCATCCTCAGCTATGCCCACACGTCGATGGAACAAATCTTTGGCTACCTGTTTGCGCCCGTCGCGTGGCTGTTAGGCGTCAGCTTCAACGACTGCCGGTCCATCGGAAACTTGCTCGGAACCCGCCTCGTCACCAACGAATTTGTGGCCTTCCAGCAGCTGGGGCCGATGAGGCCGCACCTGGACCCCCACTCCTTCGTCATCGCGACCTACGCGCTCTGCGGCTTTGCCAACTTCAGCTCCATCGCCATCCAGATCGGCGGCATCGGAGCCCTGGCCCCCACCCGCAAGTCCGACCTGGCGCGGCTCGGTCTGCGCGCCGTAGCGGCCGGAACCATGGCGAACTTCATGTCGGCCTGCATTGCGGGCATGTTGATCCAGTAATGCAACGGGCCGTCGATTACATCAGCCTTCAGACCAGCCGCGAGCCGCGCGTTGCCGTCGTGTTGGGCAGCGGCTTGAGCGCTTTCGCCGACGAGCTGAGCGACACCATTGAAATTCCCTATGCGGAGATTCCGGATTGGCCCCCCTCCACCGCGGCGGGGCACGCCGGCAAGCTGGTCTTTGGAAAAATTGACAGGCTGGACGTCGTCGTCATGGCGGGGCGCAGCCATCTGTACGAAGGCTACACGCCATTGCAAGTGACCTTCGGCGTACGTGTGCTGCACCGGCTGGGCGTCCGGGCTGTCGTATTCACCAACGCCGCCGGCGGCATCAACCTCTCTTATCGCCCTGGCGCGCTGGTGCTGATCTCCGATCACATCAACCTGCAACACACTCATCCCCTGATCGGCCCCAACGACGACGCGATCGGTCCGCGCTTCCCCGATATGACCGAAGCATACACCTCCAGTTACCGGGCCATCGCGCACCAGGTCGCGGAGAAGCTGAAAATCCCCCTTGCCGAGGGCGTCTACGCCGCGATGACCGGCCCCAATTACGAAACCCCGGCGGAAATCCGCTACCTGCGCACCATCGGCGCGGACCTGGTGGGCATGTCCACCGTTCCCGAAGTGATCGTGGCCAACTATCTGCGGATGCGTGTTCTGGCCATCTCCTGCGTGACGAATATGGCGGCAGGTATCCTGCCGCAAAAGATCCATCATGAAGAAGTGCTCGAGACCGGCCGCAAGGTCCATGACACCCTGGGCAGGCTCTTGAAGGAGCTGCTGCCGCGCTTATGAGTCAATTCCGCCTATGAACAGCCTGACTGAGGCCGCCCTCTCCGCGCGCGCTCATGCGCACGCTCCTTTTTCGAAGTTTCGCGTCGGCGCCGCGCTGGAAGCCGAGGACGGCCGCATCTTCACCGGCTGCAACGTCGAAAACGCCACCTACGGTCTGACCATCTGCGCCGAACGTGTCGCGGTCTTCAAGGCCATCTCCGAAGGCGCGCGAAAGTTCCGGCGCATCGCCGTGGCCGCCGACACCGAGGAACTCACTCCGCCCTGCGGCGCCTGCCGTCAGATTCTCTGGGAGTTTCTGGGCGATACAGAACTGATGCTGGTCAATCTGCATGGCAAATCCGAAACGCTCCGGCTCAAAGATCTTTTCCCGAGGCCCTTCGATGCGTCGTTTATTTAGTACCGCTCTCCTGGTTCTGCTGCTGGCGGCGAGCGCTCAGGCCGAGCCCGCCGACTGGATCTACACCGCCCGCTACGTCGTGACCATGGATGCGCAGCGCCGCCTGATCGACGATGGAGCGGTAGCCATCCGCGGTGAAAACATCGTCGGCGTCGGCAAGCGCGCCGAGATCGAAAAGCAATTTCAGGCCCGCCAGCATCTGGACCGGCCGGACGCCATCCTCATGCCCGGTCTGATCAACACGCACGCACACGCCGCCATGTCGCTGTTTCGCGGCATTGCCGACGATCTCCGCCTGCAGGACTGGCTTCAGAACTACATCTTTCCCGCCGAGTCCAAAAACGTCACGCCCGATTTTGTTTTGTGGGGAACTCGTCTGGCCTGCCTGGAAATGATGCTCTCCGGCACCACCACCTTCGTCGACATGTACTACTACGAAGACCAGGCCGCGAAAGCAACCAAAGAGGCGGGCCTCCGCGGCGTGCTGGGCGAAACCATCATGCGCTTCAAGACGCCCGACGCGCCCACGCCGCAGGACTCCCTGCGATTCACCGAGAAGTTCCTACAGCAATACCGCGGTGATCCCCTCATTGTCGCCGCTCCCGCCCCCCACGCCGTCTACACCAACAACGACTTCACGCTGAAGGCCGCGCGCGCGCTGGCCAACAAATATCACGTTCCCCTGGTCATTCACCTGTCGGAAACCAAGCAGGAAAACGACGACCTCCTGAAAGCCCGGCACGTCACCCCGACACGCCTGTTGGAAATGTTAGGTGTCCTCGACGGCCCCACCATCGCGGCCCACGGCGTCTGGCTGAACGACGCCGATATGCGTATCCTCAAGGCGCACGGCACGGGCATCGCTCACTGCCCCTCCAGCAACATGAAGCTCGCCAGCGGCGTCGCGCCGGTGGTGAAGCTGCTCGCACTCGGCATTCCGGTCGGCGTCGGCACCGATGGCCCCGCCGGCAGCAATAACGATTTCGACCTGATGGAAGAAATGAACCTCGCCGCCGACCTGCAAAAGGTGAGCACCGGCGACCCGACTGCCATTCCCGCTCAGCAGGCCGTCGCCATGGCCACGGTCCTCGGAGCGCGCGTCGCCGGACTCGAAAACCTGATCGGTTCGCTCGAAACCGGCAAACGCGCCGACCTGATCACGCTGCGGCTCGACCGCCCGCACGCCGTGCCGCTCTATAACGTGTATTCGCAAATCGTTTATGCACTCAAAGGCTCCGACGTTGAGGATGTCATGGTCAACGGCAAGCCCATTGTCCGCGAAGGCCGCTCGCTGACTCTCGATTCCCACGCGATCCTCGCCAAGGCCGTCGAATATGGTGCCAAGGTCGCGGCGTCGCTACGCAAGAACTAGCCTGTGCTATAACCTCCCGGAATCCAGCCGATATGCTCAGCATGAGCATGTTCGAATGGAAACCCGAATACAGCGTGGGCCACGCCGAGATTGACAGCCAGCACAAGAGGCTCTTCGCGCTGGCCAACGATTTGTACAATGCCATGACCTCCGGCAAAGGCAAAGGGGTCTTGTCCAAAACGCTGGCTGACTTGGTCTCCTACACCAAGCTGCACTTCGCTACCGAAGAGCGGTTAATGCTAGCGCATCACTATCCCGAGTATGCGCAGCACAAGGCCAATCATGACGCTTTAACCACAAAGGTGGTTGAGTTTCAAAAAGAATTCGCCACCGGACGCGTTGCCATCACGGTGTCTTTGCTCCAGTTCTTGAAAGACTGGCTCCAGCACCACATCGGCGAGACGGATCGCAAGATCGCCGTCTTCCTTAAATCCAAGGCTGCTTAACGTCCGGACACCGGCGCTCGCTCTGATATCGTAGTACCTTGGCTGAGCGCTCCACCATCGACGTTTCCAGAATTATCGAGCAGCAGAAACTCACCCGTTTCCTGATCGGCCTGGTGCTCATCTCCTGGATCATCACCTTCTTCGACGGCTTGGACAGCAACCTGATCAGCTTTGCGGCGCCCTACTTCGGCTCCCAATACCACCTCACCAAAATCCAGCTCGGCAACATCTTCAGCATGGGCCTGCTCGGCACCATGATCGGCGGCTTCAGCCTGGGCTACGTCGGCGATCGCGTCGGCCGCCGCCCCACCGTCATCTTCGCCACCGCCGCGTTTGGCGTTCTTACGATGTGCTTCGCCCTGGCCAACAGCTACTGGTCGCTCTTCTCGCTGCGCTTGATCGACGGTCTTCCGCTCGGCGGCATGCTGCCTCTGGCCTGGGCGCTCAACATCGAATACGTGCCCAAGTGCTACCGCGCCACCATTGTCACCGTCATCATGATCGGCTACTCCATCGGCACCGGTCTCGGCGGACCCGTCGCCATCTGGCTGATCCCGAAATTCGGCTGGAAATCAGTATTTGTCTTTGGCGGCGCATTCTCGCTGGTCTGCGCCGGCGTGCTCTTCCTGATTCTGCCCGAATCGATTCGCTTCCTGGTCACCAAAGGACAGGCGGCCGAGCGCATCGCCCCGATCGTCCGCCGCATCGCGCCCGGCCAGATCACTCCAGCCGATGCCGCCTTCACCGTCACCGACGAAAGCACCCAGAACAAGGATTTCCGGCCTTCCCTGCTCTTTCGCGGCGAACTGGTTTGGATCACGCCGCTCGTCTGGCTCGGCTACATCGCCAGTTCCCTCGCCGTCTTCTTCATGGTGAACTGGACTCCGATCGTCTTCGAAGCGCTGCAATACACCAAAACCGAAGCCGCCGAAGTGGCCTCGCTGTTCTCTATCATGGGCGCTGCCGGCGGCCTGCTATTGATGCGCTTCACCGACAAACGCGGAGCCATCGCCATCACCGTCATGCCCATCGGCACCATGATCCTGCTGCTGGCCGCAAGTTTCGTCCCCCTCGGCCATGCGCCGTTCATGGTGCTCGTCGCGGTGATGGGCGGCTTCCTGGTCGGCGGCCATTTCGGCCTACACAGTATCTGCGGAATTTTCTACCCCAGCGCCTATCGGGCCAACGGCGCGGGCTGGGCGACATCGGTGGCCAAAATCGGGTCTGTCGCAGGACCGATCCTCGGCGGCATCATTCTCTCCACCAGTCTTCCTGTGCGCCACATCTTCGCAGTGCTCGCGGTCTGCCCCGCCCTGTTCGCCATCTGTATCTATCTCGTCGGACGCATGCATCGCGGCATTCTCGGCCGTGAGGCTCTCGCGGCGTCTCCTTCCCAAACCGCTCTCCCGCTTACTACGGCTTCGCCTTGAGGTGCCTGACGTCCTTCTCGTTCTCGTTGCACACAAATTCCAGAATTTCGGTGTCCGCCAGCAGGTGCATCGTCTCCGTCGTGTGCCAGGCCTTCGCATACACCTTGGGATCTTCGATCGTCACCCCAATATCCAGATGCCCGAAATCGCGCCGGTGGAACCGCTCGGTGACATGCAGCGCGTCCGTGGCCGGATGCCCGGCCTGATCCAGCCAGGCTTTGCCGTTGAACCCCGCCGTCTCCACCACCAACGTGTCGCCATCCCAGCGGCCCTTCGAGTAGCCGAGCCACGTCGGGTTCGGATCGTCCTGCAACTTCCGCCCATCCAAAAAGATCTGCCGGTACTGCCCGAAAGCCTCATACAGAATCGCCACCATCTCCGGTTGCTGCACGATCTTGAACGGCACCGGCGTCGCATTGATCTTCGGCACGCCCTGTGGCAGACAGTTGGCGTCGGACTCTTCGCTCGCGTGCAACCCGGCTTTGCGCTCGGCCGTGATCTTTTCGGCCCACTCCTGCATGACCACATCGCCCGGCTTCAACCCATTGGTCAGGTCCTGCAGCCAGCGCGGGCTGTCCACCAGCCAGATCCCTTCCAGATCCGCCTGCCCGTTCGCCTTTCGCGGCGCGGGCGCAATCAGGTCGACTTTCCCGTCCTTCGTCCGCGGAATCCCCTTCTGCGGCAGATTCACCCACTGCGCCGCCGCAAGCATTGAAATCCCCATCCACAACACCACGGTCCTCATGTTAAACGCCTCCGTCACATCACCCGGGTGGAATTATACATGCTCTCGCCGCGCGACAATAGTGAAATGCAACAAGTGGCACTGGGATCGCAGGGCCTGAAAGTTTCGCGTATGGGCCTCGGCTGTATGGGCATGTCCGAGTTCTACGGCCGCGCCGATGAGGCCGAATCCATCGCGACCATTCACCTGGCGATCGACCGCGGCATCAACTTCCTGGACACCGCCGACATGTACGGCCCGTTCAAGAACGAAGTGCTGGTGGGCAAGGCCATCGCGGACCGCCGCGATCAGGTAGTGCTGGCCACCAAGTTCGGCAACCAGCGCAGCACCGACGGAAAATTTCTCGGCGTGAACGGCCGCCCCGAATACGTCCGCCAATGCTGCGATGCGTCGCTCCAACGCTTGAACGTCAGCGTCATCGATCTTTACTACCAGCATCGCGTCGACCCCAAAGTCCCCATCGAAGACACCGTCGGCGCCATGGCCGATCTCGTCCAGCAAGGCAAGGTGCGTTATCTGGGATTATCCGAAGCCGCTCCGGCCACCATCCGCCGCGCGCACGCTGTCCATCCCATTAGCGCTCTGCAAACCGAGTATTCGCTGTGGAGCCGCGATCCTGAGGATGCCATCCTGGCGACGGTTCGCGAACTGGGCACCGGATTTGTCGCCTACAGCCCGCTGGGCCGCGGCTTCCTGACCGGCGAGTTCAAGCGCCCCGAAGATATCCCGCAGGACGATTTCCGCCGCTACCATCCCCGCTTCGAAGGCGAAAATTTCTACAAGAACCTCGATCTCGTCCGCCACATCGAAGCGCTCGCTCAGCAGAAGGGCGCCACTGCCGCGCAGATCGCCCTTGCCTGGGTGATGGCCCAAGGCGCGGACATCGTGCCCATCTTCGGCGCCAAAAGGCGCGCTCGAATCGAAGAGAATCTCAAAGCCACGCAGATCGCATTCACACCAGCCGAACTGTCGCGCATTGATCAGGTCCTGCCCAAAGGAAGCACCGCCGGCCTGCGTTATCCCGCCCAGCACATGAGCGCCCTCAACATCTGACGCGCGGCCCGCGCCCGCTCAAATACTCAACACTGGGCAGGGTGACTCGCGAACGATCGCATAGAGGTGCGACCACATCCGGCTGACCCTCCTTTGCGCGTGCCCGCGCCCGGTCACCACCAGGTCCGCCTTGCGCCGCAACACTTCCTGGCGCACGCCCTCCGAGATCACCGCATTCACCACCGTATGCGGCGCGTCCACCCCCAGCTTCGCCTTCATCTCCCGCAGCCGGAAGTGCGCGGCCTCGGTCAGCGTTTTCAATACCGGCCCGAAATCGTATTCCGGCGACGGAATCGGTGGCTGCACCACGTGCAACAGGTAAAGTTGCGCGTGGTAGGCGCAAGCCAGCGCGTGCGCCGCCTTCAGAACCGCTTCCGCCTCATCGCTCTCATCCAGCGCGCACACAATCGATTGGTACGGAATCCCCGGCGCGTGGCCCGACAACGCCGACCCCACCCCGGTCCAAACCGCCGCGCTCAGATCGTGCAGCACCTTCGCCGCCACAGAGCCGAGCAACAGCCGCCGAATTGGCCCATGCCCATGCGTAGCCAGCATCACCAGATCCGCGCCCTGCCGCTGCGCCACCCGGTCCACAATGCTCCCCGGTTCGCCCACTTCCACGATGGTCTCCACGTGCTGGCCGGGGAAGGTTTCCTGCGCGTATTTGCGCAGCCGTTCGCCTTCCGAATCCCGGATTTTCTCGGCTAGCCCCGGGTCGATGAACGCCAGTTCGCCCTGAGCCATGGTCATCAGCGCGCCCAGCCCGTAGGCGTGCACCAGCGTCAAATCGGCCGCAAACTGCCGCAGCATGTCCTTGACATAGGGCACGACGGCGTGGCACGGCTCGGAGTAATCCACCGGAAACAGAATTTTTCGAAAGGGCAACATGGCAGTGTCCGAAACGCATCCTAGCAGTTTCAAGGCCAATCCAGGTTATTGCGTCGGCCAGGCGCCCGTCAACGGCACATCGCCGTCGGCTGTGACGATGGTCGCGGGCGGCGGCTTGTCCGCCGGGCAGCCGTTGTCATGATCGTCGGGAAACGCGCGTTGGAACTTCTCGCAGAACTCTTCCCGCAGCTTGCGGTCGTTCACGGTGGTAAACAGCTTCAGCCATTCCAACCGATCGGGTGCTTTCTGCTCCAGCGTCCTGGTCCAGTCGCTTTGCCCAAACTCGGCCAACCAGCGACGGTTCTGTCTGATCATGTACGGCACGAAGGCGCCGTAAGCTCCGAACCGAGCCCTGCTTTGAGGGTCGAGCTGGTAGTAGCACTCGTCTTGCCCTTGGCCTAGCAACAAGAGTTGTTGACACGCCGCGTCCCTGAGGGCAGCGTCACGGTGTCGAAGTAATCCGCGCAGCAGCTTCGTCTCTCGCCAAGGTCCCAAAGGAGGATCGAGGTGATTCTGCATTGCAAGTCCGGAGCTATATCCCGGCCGCACCCAAAACTGAAGCAGCGCGAACCGCTCCCAAACTGGCTTGGAAGCATCTAGAGGGAATCGATCATGCTCCCCGCTATAGATCGGGAAAATGCTGAGCCGCCAATCACGCACAACGTGATAAGTCCCGCCCTCATTCCGCACAAGGAACAAGTAGCGGTGCCCGTTCCGGGTGATATTCCAGGGCGGCCCATCCCCGCCGCCGATCCAATAATACTCGTAGATGTCGATTACTTTGCGGCTCTCCTGTCCTTTCGCAACTATTTCCACGTGAACGCGCCGTTTCAAGACGCGCCAATATTGCTGGTATTTGGGGGCCTCACCAGGTATCCGCAGGAACGGCCAGTTCACAAACGTCTGACTCTGGATGACCCCAACAAAGACCAGCGTCGCCCGATCCAGCATCTGGTTCGGCGTCATCTTGGAGTCATTGAACTGGAAACTCGGCTGGCACCCCGTCAGGCACAACAGCGCCACGACCACGCACCAGCGCATAAACCCTTAGACACCGAGGCGTCCGAATGGGTTCCTCGACGCAGAAAGAAAACACCCGTTCGCTATAATCGTCAAGGATTCTATGCGCTCCATCCGTCGCGTCGCGGTCCTCGGTGCCGGCACCATGGGCTCCCGTATCGCCGCGCACTTTGCCAACGCCGGCATTCCCGCCATCCTGCTCGACGTCGTCCTTCCAGGCCAGCCCAACCGCAGCGCCGCCGCCCTGAAGGGCATCGACAACGCGCTTAAGCAGCGTCCCGGCGCCTTCTTCACCAACGACGAAACCGCGCTCCTCCTCCCCGGCAATTTCGAAGACGACCTCCACCTCGTCGCCGAATGCGACTGGATCATCGAAGCCATCGTCGAAAACCTCGACGCCAAGCGCGACCTTTGGCGCAAAGTCGAATCCGCGCGCGCCGCCCACGCCATCGTCTCTACTAACACCAGCGGCATTCCGCTCGCCAAAATCGCCGAAGGCTTCTCGCCCGAATTCCGCCGCAACTTCCTCGGCACGCACTTCTTCAATCCACCGCGCTATCTCCACCTGATGGAGCTGATCCCCGGCCCAGAAACCGACCCTCGCATCCTCGCCGACATCGAAGAGTTCGCCGACCGCCGCCTCGGCAAAGGCGTCGTCCGCACCAAGGACACGCCCAACTTCATCGCCAACCGCATCGGCAGCTTCCTCGGTGGCACCATCGCTAAAACGATGGTCGAAGAAGATCTCACCATCGAAGAAGTCGACGCGCTCACCGGCCCTCTCATCGGCTTGCCCAATAGCGCCAGCTTCCGCCTGCTCGACATCGTCGGCCTGGACGTCTGGGCGTTTGTCGGAAACAACCTCTACGAAATGGTCCCCGACGATCCCTGGCGCGACCGCTTCCTCCCGCTCCACTTCCAGAACAAAATGATCGAGCGCGGCTGGCTCGGCGAAAAGTCCGGCCAAGGCTTCTACAAGCGCATCGGCAAGGGCGACAACCGCGAAATCCACGTGCTGGATTGGAAGACGCTCGAATACCAGCCGCAGGCGAAACCCCGCTTCCCAACGCTTGACGCCGCGCGCAACATCGAAGACCTCGGCGAACGCCTGCGCACCCTCCTCCGCACCCAGGACCGCCCCGCCCGCTTCCTCTGGAAAGTCTTCAGCGACCTGTTCCTGTATTCGGCCGAGCGCATCCCCGAAATCGCCGACCGCATCGTCGAAATCGACCGCGCCATGCGCTGGGGCTACGCGCACAAGCTCGGCCCCTTCGAACTCTGGGACGCACTCGGTTTCCTCGACGTCGTCACGCGCCTGGAAATGGACCGCCGCACGCTTCCATCCAACATCAAGGACGCGCTCACCCGCGGCGTCATCGCGCTCTACAAACGCCCCGAGCCGCACCGGCCACAAACCGAATACTTCGACTTCCGCACTAACACGCATCAACCCATCGAGCCGCGCCCCGGCATCATCGCTTTGACCGACCGCAAGCGCACGCACGGCGTGGTGCTCGACAACCCCGGCGCATCGTTGATCGACCTGGGCGACGGCGTGCTCTGCTGTGAGTTCCACAGCAAGATGAACACGCTCGGCGAAGACAACATCGCCATGCTCTACGCCGGCCTCGAAGAAACGAACCGCAACTTCGACGCCATGATCATCGCCAACGAAGGCGAGAACTTCAGCGCGGGCGCGAACCTGATGCTGGTCCTGCTGGCCGCGCAGGAGGGCGATTGGGACGAGCTGGGACTTGCCGTCCAACGCTTCCAGAACGTGAACATGGCGCTGAAGTACGCGGCGAAGCCCGTGGTCTCAGCTCCGTTCGCCCGCGCCCTAGGCGGCGGCTGCGAGATCGTCCTGCATTCGGCGCGCTCGCAGGCGTCAGCCGAAACCTACATCGGCCTGGTCGAAGTCGGCGTCGGCGTCATCCCCGCCGGTGGCGGCTGCAAAGAACTGTTGCTGCGCCTCAAAGATCCGCGCCGCATTTTCGAGCTGATCGGCACCGCCAAAGTCTCCACCAGCGCCGACGACGCCAAGTCGCTCGGCCTGCTCAAGCGCGAAGACTCCGTCTCCATGAACCCGGAACGCCTCATCGGCGACGCCAAAGCACTCGCGCTATCGCTCGTCCCCGGCTACTCGCCCGGCGTCCCGCGCACCGACATCAAGGTGGGCGGCGAAAGCGCCTACGCGTTGCTCAAACTCGGCGCCTGGACCATGCACCAGGGCCGCTACATTAGCGACTACGACATGACCATCGCCGACAAACTCGCCCACGTCCTGAGCGGCGGCTGCCTGATCGGCGAACAGACCGTGTCCGAACAGTACCTCCTCGACCTCGAACGCGAAGCCTTCCTAAGCCTCTGCGGCAACCCAAAAACGCAGGAGCGTATGCAGCATACGCTGAAGACGGGCAAACCCCTCCGCAACTAATCCGCAGCGCACGCACTCTAGTGGCGCACGCACTCTTCCGGCGATCCGCCAGTCGGCGACTGAACTGGTGTAGACTCGGATCATGAAGCCAGCGCAGCGCTTAACGGCCATTATCGAACGTGAAAATGATGGATTTGTTGCGTTATGCCCGGAATTCGACATCGCGAGCGATGGTGCGTCTATTGAAGAGGCACGAACGAATCTCATCGAGGCTCTCACGCTGTTCTTCGAAACTGCCTCTCCCTCAGAAGTCGCCCGGCGTTTTCGCAACGAGGTTTTCGTGACCCAGGTCGAGGTGCCTGTTGGGTAAGCTTCGAGTCCTGTCGGGCTTGGAGATTTGTCGCATTCTCGAACAACACGGATTCACCACTGTACGTCAGCGAGGCAGCCATCGGATCATGCAAAAACGCCTGGTGGCAACGACTGTAACCGTTCCCGTACCGCTTCACGACCCCGTCCGACGCGGCACGCTGGCAAGCATCGCACGCCAGTCGGAACTCCCACGATCGACATTTGAGGAATAGCTGTCACCCGATACGCCACTCGAACCTCGGGC
>DATJNO010000130.1:0-78107 GCA_035508055.1 Bryobacteraceae bacterium
AGATTCTCGACCGCGCGCCGCGTCGCCGGGCCGATGGCGCAAATGCGCGCCTTCAACGCTCGCAGATCTTGTGAGGAGCGGTCCAGCCGATCCAGGAAAAACCGGACACCGTTGACGCTGGTGAAAATCAGCCAGTCATAATCGGCCAGCCGCGCGATGGCTTGGTCGAGCGGCGCTGTATTAGCGGGCGGCTGCAGCGAAATCACCGGCAACTCGACAGCCTCGCCGCCCAGCGACCGCAGCTGCTCGCAAAACTCGCCGGCCTGTTCCGCCGCGCGCGTCACCACGATCCTGCGCCCGAACAACGGCAGCTTCTCAAACCAGTTGAGGCGTTCATGCAGCGCCACTACTTCGCCGATGATCACCGTGGCGGGCGGCTTCACGTGCGCCTGGTCGATGCGCCCGGCGATCGTGGCCAGCGTGCCGGTTACGGTCTCCTGATCGGCCCGCGTGCCCCAGCGCACGCAGATCGCCGGCGTCTCGCCGGACCGCCCATGCCGCATGATCTCGGCCGCGATTTCATGGATCGAGAAAATGCCCATGAAGATCACCAGCGTCTCCGACTGCCCGACCTTGCTCCAGTCGATGGCGTGCACGTCGTGGCCCGTGACGAACGTCACCACCTTGGTGTGTTCGCGATGGGTAAGCGGAACTCCGCTGTAGGCCGCAATGCCGAGCGGCGAAGTCACGCCCGGCACCACTTCAAACTCGACTCCGGCCTCCACTAGCGCTTCTGCTTCCTCACCGCCGCGCCCGAAGATAAACGGGTCCCCGCCCTTCAGACGCACGACGTTCAGATCGCGCCGCGCGCGCTCGATCAGCATGGCGCAGATCTCTTCCTGCGGAAACGCGTGAACCGACTTCTTCTTGCCGACGTAGATGCGCTCGCAATCGGCTCGCGTCAGCTCCAGCAGATGCTCGTTGGCAAGATTGTCGTAGAGCACCGAGTCGGCGAGCGCCAGCAGCTTACGGCCTTTCCAGGTGATGAGATCGGGGTCGCCCGGGCCCGCGCCCACCAGGTAGACCTTGCTCATGCGGCGCCGTACACCGCTTCCAGGATTTCCCGGCCTCCTTCGGCCAAAAGCTCGCCGCCCAGCGCACGGCCCAACATCTCCCCTTCAGCAATCGCGCCGCTGGATTGTTTGCGGATCAACTGCGAGCCGTCCGGGGACACCACGATGGCGCGAAGGTGCAGCCGGCCGCCTTCGACGGTCGCATGCGCGCCGATTGGCACCTGGCAACCGCCGCCCAGCGATGCCAGCACGGCCCGTTCCGCCGTCACCGCGATGCGAGTCTCGGCATGTTCCAGCCGCTTGGAAATCTGAAATGCCGCGCCGCTATCCGCGCGCGTCTCCACCGCCAACGCACCTTGGCCCACCGCCGGGCACATCACTTCCGGATCGAGCAGCTCCGCGATGCGATTGTCCCAACCGAGGCGCCGCAGTCCCGCCGACGCCAGCACGATCGCGTCGTAACGGCCTTCATCCAGCTTGCGCAGGCGCGTGTCCAGATTGCCCCGAATGTTCTCGATTTCCAGATCTGGCCGCAGCGCACGAAGCTGCGCGGCCCGGCGTAAAGAACTGGTTCCGACACGCGCGCCGGTAGTCAGCTCCGCCAGTTTGCGCCCGACCAATGCGTCGCGCGGATCTTCGCGCTCCGGAATCGCGGACAGCGTCAATCCCGCGGGCAGATCGGTCGGCATGTCTTTCAAGCTATGCACCGCCAGATCGATCGCGCCGGCGAGCAGCGCTTCCTCGATTTCCTTAGTGAACAGGCCCTTGGTGCCGACCTTCGAAAGCGCTACATCGGTGATCTTGTCGCCGGTGGTGTGAATGATTTCCAGTTGGCACCGCTCGCCCAGGCTCTCCAGCCGGGCTTGAATCCAGTGCGCCTGCCACAGTGCGAGTTGCGAGCCTCGCGAGCCGATGGTCAGCATGTCACTCGCCCAGCCGGAACACCTTACGGACGGCGGCGATGAAATGATGGCCGTCAGGCTCCGACGCCTGGCGCCGCAGCTCCGTGATGGGCGTGTGGGCGATCTTGTTCATCATGCTTTTCGAGAATGCCTCCAGCGCCTGCTCCTGCTCGGGTGTCAGCGCGCCGAACTTGCTGCGCATGCGAGCCAGCTCGCCCACGCGCATCTTTTCGAGTGACTCCTGCAAACCGATGATGGTGGGCGTCACTTCGCGCACCTTCAGCCGCGCCACCATGCGTTCCACTTCCTCGCGAATGATGGCTTCGGCCTCTTCGGCCGACGTCATGCGGCCTTTCAGATTGGTCTCCACCACCTTCTGCAAGTCGTCGATATCGTACAGGAAGACGTTGTCCAGCTCGTTGACGCTCGGCTCGACATTGCGCGGCACCGCGATGTCGATCAGGAACATGGGCTTGTTCTTGCGCGCATCCAGCACTTTCTTCATGTCGTCTCGCACGATGATGTAGTGCGGCGCGCCGCTGGAAGCGATGACGATGTCCACTTCCGGAAGAAACGCCGGAAAGCGCGTATATTCCACGATCTGGCCCTCGAAGAGCTGGGCCATCTCCACCGCGCGCTCAGGCGTGCGGTTGGTCACAAAAATCTGATTCGCTCCGCTGCGCTTCAGATGCCGCGCCGCCAGCTCCGACATCTTGCCCGCGCCCACAATCAGGACCTTCTTGTCGCGCAGCGATCCGAAGATATCGCGCGCCAGCTCCACGGCCGCATAGCTCACTGAAACCGCGTTCTCCCCGATGTCGGTCTCCGAGCGCACGCGCTTGGCGACGTTGAAAGCGCGGGTCAGCAGCACGTCGAGGAACCCGCTGACGGCGCCGTGCTCCTTGGCCAGCGAGTACGCGGATTTCAGCTGGCCCAGGATCTGCGGCTCGCCCACCACCATCGAATCCAGACTGGCGGCGACGCGGAACAGGTGACGGATCGCCTCGGTGTCCTCGAAGTGGTACAGATACGGCGCCACCCATTCGCGTTGCACCTGGCGCGTGTCGGCGAGAAACTGGTCCACGGAGACGCCCGCGTGGTCCTCCGATGTCAGCGCCACTTCCACGCGATTGCATGTAGAAAGAATGATGCCTTCGCAAAAGCCCGGCCGGCTCTTCAGATCGGCCAAAGCCTGCGAGAGCGAGTGATCGTCGAACGCCAGCCGCTCGCGCACCTCCACGGGCGCGCTCTTGTGGTTGACGCCGGTGATGGAGAATTTCATCGCGTCAACAAAGATCGCAAGCCCACGTGCGCGGCCCAGGTCAGCCCCGAGCAGCACAGCACGGCTACCGCCATGAGCGCGGCTTTGCGGCCTCTCCAACCGGCAGTCGCCCGGAGAAAGACCATGGTTAAGTAGAAGCCCCAGGTGATGAAGGCCAGCGCGATCCGCGGCTCGCGGATCCAGCCGGGGCCGGAGTCCAGGAACGCCCAGGTGCTTCCAGCGATCACTCCCAGGGTAATAAACACGAAACCGAAGCCCATCGCGTTGGTAATCAGTGCGTCGAGCGTCCCGAGCGGCGGGAGCCGCTTGAACAGGTCGAGCGACTTTTTGCGCTTGAGCTGCCGTTCCTGGATCAGATAAAACACCGACGCCACAGCCGTCAGCAGCAGCGCCGCATAGCCCAACAGCACCATCATCACGTGGATCAGCAACAGCGCGCGCACGTTGGTACTCTGCAGCGCGATCGGCGTTTCCATGGCGCCCACCTGCGTCATCACGAACACCAGCGGAAAGATGCACACGCTGAGGCTGGCCGCGTCGTAGCGCCAATACACGAACAGAAACAGCACGGCGATCAGAAAAGCGCAGACCGTGGCGGACTCGAAGAAATTGTCTACCGGAAGATGCCCGATCGCCGTGGCTAGTTCAACGATGGCGACAAAATGCAGCACTGCGCCCACCAGGAACGCAAAAAGAGCGGGCTTCAGGAAGCCTGCCTGCCGGCGGAGCAGCACCGCCATGACATGCAACAACCCAACCCCGTAGAGCGCCGTGGCCACACGGAGCCAGAACACGGCCATATCGTGCATCTACAACCAGTATACGGGGTTAGCTGGGCCGGGTGGGCCTGATTGCCCAGCAGCGTGTCTCGAGCCGTTTCCCGGTTGCGTTGCCGGCACGCAGCCGATAACCTTGAAAGCTATGCACACTTTGCGAACCAGTTTGCGGCTTGCCGGTCGCGTGCTTTTGATCGCGGGCAGTGTCGGTCTGGCCCTGGCCGGAGATTCCGGCAGCCAGGAAACCGTTTCCTTGTCTCGTGAAACCTGCACCAGCCTGCAGGGGCTTTCCATTCCCGCTTCGGCCATCGGCCTGCCTACTTCGGGCGCCGTCGTCCAGACCACCGTATTCGTGGCCGCGTCGGACGCCGGCAACATCAATAGCGAATTTTGCAAGGTGACCGGCATCGTCAAACCTCATCACCCCGGCTCCCCGGACCTCGAATTCGAAGTCAACCTTCCAGCCGCGTGGAACCGCCGCGCACTGCAGATGGGCGGCGGCGGATACGACGGTTCGCTGGTCACCGGTCTGACGCAGTACTCCAACGAAGCGCCCACCAGCGAAACGCCTCTCAAGCAAGGCTACGTCACGCTCGGCAGCGATGGCGGCCACAAGGGCAAAGCCGGGTTCGATGGCAGTTGGGGTGTGGACGATGAAGCCTTACTGAATTTCGGCAAGGAGTCGGTGAAGAAAACGCACGATGCCGCCATGGCCGTCATTCGCAAGGCCTACGGACAACGGCCTCAGCGGTTCTACTTCATCGGCGGCTCGCAGGGCGGTCACGAAGCGCTGGACGCCGCCGCGCGCTATCCGCAGGATTACGACGGCGTGGTGGCTCATTATCCCGCGTACAACGTGACCCTGCTGCACCTGGGCTCGCTGAACGTGGGCCGGGCGCTGTACGAAAATGGCGGCGCGGGATGGATCAGTCCGCAAAAGACGAAACTGATCGACGACGCGCTCTACGCCAAGTGCGACGCTCTCGACGGCGCCCAGGATGGAATCATCAGCAATGTCACGGGCTGCAACCGCGCGTTCGACATTTCGACCCTGCGCTGCCCCAACGGAGCCGACGCGGGCGATACCTGCCTTTCCGACGCGCAGATCCAAGCGGTTCGAATGATCACTTCTCCTTACAAGCCCGGCTTCCCCATCGCCGGCATGGATGCCTTTCCGGAATGGGCGCTACTCGACGGCGCGCTCTTCCAGGGGCCGTCGAACTTCGGCCAGGTGCGCCAGCCCTCGAACCCGCTTTCCGGCAAGGAAGCGTTGCTTTATTCCGTCGGCGATCAGACGGTGAAGTTCATTCTCACGCGCGACCCGCACTACGCTCCGCTGAAGTTCGATCCGGCGCAATGGAAACAGCGGATCGCGACGGTCGCGTCCATCATGGACGTCACCAACGTGAGCCTGGACAAATTCCGCTCCAAGGGCGGCAAAATCATCATGACTCACGGCACCGCGGACGACTTCATCACGCCGCACAACTCTATCGAATATTACAAGCGGCAGCTCGCCCATTTCGGCCAGGCGCGCCTGGATAGCTTCCTGCGGTTTTATTACATCCCCGGTTTCGGCCACGGCTTCGGCCGCTTCAACGCGAAGTTCGACAGCCTGGATGCCTTGCAGAATTGGGTCGAAAAAGGACAAGCTCCCAGCGGCCTCACGGCCATGGACGGCAACAAGGGCGCCCATCGCTCGCGACCCTTGTGCGAATGGCCCAGGTGGCCGAAGTTCACCGGCGCACCGGGAACCGAGGACTCGGCGGCGAGCTACACCTGCGTTCGCGAATGAGGACCGACCGCGATTATCGCTACTGTTGCGATTGGTCTGGGTTTCGAGGCCCTAGCAGGAAACCTTCAAGCAGCCAAGAGATGATGCGCAAGCTTGTCGCCGGTACAAGAGGAAGAAAAACGAAAACGATCAGTTCTGTTATTCCCAACCGACCAGCGGTCAAAAACATGACCAGCCAAAGGAGCAACCCGGCAAAGCTGCAGAAGGCTAGGTAAACGGAAACACGATTCAACCGCCGCAATCCTTCCTGTGCAACCACGATATGCGCCCTCCGATATCCTTTTATTATGCAACGAGCTGCCGAATAACGCCTTCCGTTCGTCGAATGGGGGTGCCCATTTGAAGCCCATCTGGACGTAGAGTCGCTAGCCCGCCAAAGTGACAGCCTCGGCTTAGTACCGGCAATCCCGCCAGCGTCCGTGCAACTCCTCCAAGCGGGCTTCACGCGTTGCCATCACGCGGCGTATGGATCGAAAACGCCGTTACCGCCGCTTCCCTGGGGCCTGGCTCCCAAAACCTGACATGGCGCATTAGCGTACGTCTGCCGATTGAGAAGTTCGGATCACCGATGTTACCCTCCGATCAGGTCCATCGGATCGGTAAAACCTGCACCAACCACATAGAAAATGCCACGCAAGGTTCCGCGTCTTGAGCTCTCACGATCCCAGATCCTCGCCTTCCGGCGGCGGGCCGGTTCGCTCGACGAACGCCTACCGGCAGGGGCGAAATCGCTTCGCCAGATCGCCTGGGCTGGGTTGCAGGACTCAACGCCGAGGGCCGCGCTGCTGTCGATCCATGCGCGAGTTGAGGAATGCACTTCCACCAGTTGGGAACACCCGTCACTCGTCCAGCTCTGGGGCCCGCGGTTCAGCGCTTACGTTGTGGCAGCCAAGGATCTCCCGGTATTTTCGCTCGGACGGCTACCGGAGGACCCACGTCGCCGCGCAAGATCGCACGACACCGCGTCGCGGCTCCATGTGTTCCTGACTGGCCGGCAGATGCCGTTTGGCTTGGCCGGGCGCGAGATGGGCGTGCCGCCAAACAGCCTGCGTTACGCAGCGCCCACGGGCAGGGTACTGATGCGCTGGGACGGCGCCCGCCAGCCTGTGGTCTGGACCGTGCCTCCGCCGTCCATGGACCCGTGGCAGGCGCGTCTTGAGCTCGGTCGCCGCTACCTTCACCTCTTTGGTCCGGCAACGTCGGCCTCGTTTGCCCGTTGGGCCGGGATTGGGCCAGGCGAAGCGAGGGCTACCTTCCAGGCGCTCGCGGCAACGCTGACGCCGGTGCGCACACCGGCAGGCGACTCCTGGATTCTTGCCAATGACGAAGCGGCGTTTCAGTCCCAGAGCGGACCTTCAGCGCCAGCACGACTTCTGCCCAGCGGCGACGCATACTTCCTCCTTTGGGGAGCCGATAGAGAGATCCTTGTCCCCGAAGCGAAGCGACGGGCGCAGCTGTGGACGACACGCGTGTGGCCCGGGGCGGTACTCGTGAATGGGGAAATCGTTGGAGTGTGGCGCCGATCCGCAGCCGAGGTCTGCATCGACTTGTGGCGGCGCTTTTCACCGGCGGAGTGGGAAGCAGTCGCGGCAGAGGCGTTGTCACTTCCACTGCCGGGTCTCAGCGGTCCGATTACAGTCCGCCGGAGCCGTTAGCGGGTCTCGCCCCTGCTGCGAATCCCAGCGAGGCGCGGCGTATACTGGCTAATGGGCGCAGCGCCCGCGTGCTGGACGCTTCGAGAATCGTGCAACTTGCTCTCCTTTTAGCAAGACTCCTGTTGGCGGCCGTCTTTCTTCTCGCGGGCCTCGCGAAATTCGCCGATCCCAAGGGCACCAGCAAGGCTCTGAACAATTTCGGCATACCGCTCGCTTTGGCGGCCCTGTTCAGTTTGCTGCTGCCGCTGGCGGAACTCACGGTTGCGGTCGCGCTGGTGCCGGTCGCATCGGCCTGGTACGGAGCTTGCGGAGCGGCGGCTCTTCTCGGCATCTTCATCATCGGAATCGCCATCACATTGGCGCGCGGCCGCGCCCCGGATTGCCATTGCTTCGGGCAGGTGCATTCGGCGCCGATCGGCAAGAAAACTTTGATTCGCAACGCGGTGCTTGGCGCGCTCGCGGGCGGGCTGGTTTACATGGGGCCGGCGCGTGTTGGTCCGTCGCTCTGGGAGCATCTGGCCGCGGCGGGTGACAACGAAAAGCGGCTCTTCGCGTTCGCCGCCGTTATCCTGTGCTTCCTGATGTTCCGCGCGCTGCGTCAACCGCAAGCAGCGGAGCCTGTGAGCGTCGCGATCGATTGGTGGGACGACGAGGAAGACGAGGAGACTCCGGCGCCACGCGAAGCGGCGCCCGCACCACGCGAATCCGCGCCGCGCAAAACGCCCAGGCCTCCCAAACTCGAAACGCTTGACCCAGCCTTGCAGAAAGTCCTTGAAGCCGGGACCGGCTGGCCGGTTGGGACGCGCGCGCCCGACTTCACGCTTCCGGACGTCACGGGCCAGCAATGTTCTTTGCAGTCGCTCCGGGACCATGGCAAGCCGATCTTGCTCGTCTTCTCCAGCCCGCATTGCGAGCCGTGCAAGGCGCTCTGGCCTTATATCAGCCGCTGGACGCGCGAGCACGAACAGGCCCTGAACCTGATGGTCATCAGCCGGGGCCCCACCGCGGGCGAGCTGGCGAAACAGCACCACGTAGACGCTTCGCGCGTGCTGCTGCAGCAGCGCTTTGAAATCTCCGACGCCTACGGGGTGAGGTCCACGCCCGGGGCCTTGCTGGTCGGCCCCGACGGACTAATCCAAAGCCAGCTTGCCGTCGGCCGGGACGACATCGGCCAATTGATCGCATCGGCCGTGCAGGCGTCGCAGCGGGCTACATCTTCTTCTTGATGACGTCCACCAGCTCTTGCACCGCGGCCGCGCTCTTCTGCAAAGCGGCCTGTTCGGCGGCGTCCAGCTTGATCTCGTAGATCTTCTCGATGCCCTTCTCGCCCAGTTTCACGGGCACGCCGACGAAAAGCCCTTTGACGCCGTATTCGCCGTCCAAGTATGCGGCGCAGGGCAGCACCTTCTTCTTGTCCTTGAGAATGGACTCCGCCATCTCCACCGCCGCGGCCGAAGGCGCATAGTAAGCACTGCCCGTCTTAAGGTACTTCACGATCTCGGCGCCGCCGTCGCGGGCGCGCTGCACCAGCCGGTCGATCGTGGCCTGATCCAGCAGCTCGGTAAGCGGAATTCCCGAGACGTTGGTCAGCCGCGCAATCGGGACCATCGTGTCTCCGTGGCCGCCCAGCACCATCGCGGTGACGTTCTCCACCGAGACGCCCAGCTCCGCCGCGATGAACGTGCGGAAGCGCGCGGTATCCAAAACGCCGGCCATGCCGATCACCCGCGTCTTGGGGAATTTGGAAACCTGGAACGCGGTCCAGCACATCGCGTCCAGCGGATTGGTGACCAGAATCAAAATGCAGTTCGGCGATTGCTGCACGGCCTGCTCGGTGGCGGTTTTGACCACCTCGTAATTGGCCAGCAGCAGATCGTCACGGCTCATGCCCGGTTTGCGCGGAAATCCGGCCGTAATTACCACGATGTCGGAATTCGCCGTCGGCCCGTAATCATTGGCGCCGGTGATGCTGACGTCGTAGCCCTCCACCGGTCCCGATTCCAGCAGATCCAGTCCTTTGCCTTGCGGGACGCCCTCCACCACGTCCACCAGAACCACATCCGCGAGTTCTTTCCCGGCGATTCGAAGAGCGCAATTCGCGCCGACGTTGCCGGCTCCCACTACCGTGACTTTTTTTCGCATAGAATTTTCAAGGTAGGACACCACCGGGTGTCCGGTCAAGCGAAACGAGGCCCAACTGTACTACGAAGACTTCGAGCTCGATAGCGTCCGCACGTCGCGCAGCCGCACGATAACCGAGGCTGACATCGTGAATTTCGCCGGTCTTTCGGGCGATTTCGTCGAACTGCACGTCAGCGAGACCTACGCCGCGCAAGGCCCGTTCGGCAAACGCATCGCGCACGGCGTTCTGGTATTCAGTATCGCCGCGGGCCTCAGCGTTCAGGTGAGCCAGATCCAGGACACCGTCATCGCGTTCTACGGCATCGACAAGCTGCGCTTCACGAAACCCGTGTTTATCGGCGACACCATTCACGTCGTCAAGCGCGTGACCGCCAAGCAGCCGAAGGGCGAGGGCCGCGGCCTGGTGACGTTCGAGACCAGCGTGCTCAACCAGCGCGGCGAGCTGGTGATTATTTACTCGGATAAGGTGCTGCTGAAGACTCGCGGGTGAGCGGCGTCATACTGGACTGCAGCCGGCGCATGCCTTTCAGCCAGCGGTCGTAATCGTCGGCCTTGCGGCGAATGTATTCCAGGACTTTGGGATGCGGCAGAATCAGGAAACACTCTTCGGCGAGGCATTGAATCACGGCTTCGGCGGCCTGCTCCGGCTCGATAGCGTCTTCGAGTAGAAATGTTCCGCCGCCAAACGAACCTTCGGCCAGCATCCGCGTTTTGACGCCCAGCGGGCACAGCGCGGATACCTTGATGCCTTGGTCGCCATACGTGACGGCCAGCCATTCGGCCAGTCCCAGCGCGGCGTGCTTGGTGACTGCATACGGCGCCGAGCCGAGCATGGTGAGCAGTCCCGCAGCGGAGACGGTTTGCAGTAGGTAGCCTTCTCGTCGCGCCAGCATGCCGGGCAGGACGGCGCGTGCCGCGTAAATGTGCGCCATCACGTTGACGTTCCAGATGCGCTGCCAGTCATGATCCGGGACGTCGCAGTCGCCCGCAACGCCGAGTCCCGCGTTGGAACAAAACAGGTCGATTCGGCCGTGCTTCTTGAGGACGCGATCGACCAACGCTTGAACGTCCGACTCGCTCGCGACATCGACGCACACATCCCAGCCGCCAATGACCGCCGCCACTTCCCGCGCGCCCTGTTCGTCGATATCCGCCACGACAACCGCCTTCGCGCCCTCGGCGGCGAACCTGCGGCACAGCGCGCGGCCGATGCCGTTCGCTCCGCCCGTTACGACGACAATTTTGTCCAGAACCTGCATGGCACGATCATATCGTGGCGCGGCGGATCAGCGAGTTGCTGCACCTGTACTCGTCAAGGAACTCGATCACCCTTCACGCGCCTGATTGACTCGCCTGCCCTAGCTCTTATGCTGCGCGAATCGTCGGATGCAGCTTCGCCCCCACCATCCGCCCGGCGAGCAGCGGAATCACGGTCCTGAGCACGTCAGCGGGAAGCCGTTGCCGCCCGGCTTCGGTGTCGCCGCTCAGTTGACATCCCCATCCTGGATCTGTAGGATCGAAAACACCTGATGTGACCTTTTGGAGACTAAGAAACATGCGAAAACGCTCCACTGCCTGCATCCATGCCGCGATGACAGGCGCTGCTATCCTGACTTTGGCCGGCACGGCCTTCGGTCAGTCCTCCCGGTTGCCCCGCACCGCCGACGGCAAGCCCAACCTGAACGGCATCTGGCAGGTCATGAACACCGCCAATTGGGATATCGCGCCTCATGCCGCCCAGGCCGGACAGGCGATCGCGCTGGGCGCCACCGGTGCGGAACCGCCGGGGCTTGGCGTGGTGGAAGGCGGAGAAATCCCGTATCTGCCCGCTGCGCTGAAGACCAAGCAGCAGAACTACGCCAATCGCTTGAAGCTGGACCCGGAAGTGAAATGCTACCTGCCGGGCGTGCCGCGCGCTACTTACATGCCCTTTCCGTTCCAGGTTGTGCAGACGGCCAAGACCGTCCTGATTTCTTACGAATATGACGGCGCCGTGCGGACCATTTATATGGACAACCCCGGGCCCGCCCCAGTGGACAGCTGGATGGGCTGGTCGGCCGGGCACTGGGAGGGCGACACGCTGGTGGTGGACGCCACCGGATTCAACGACCAGACCTGGTTCGATCGCGCGGGCGACTTCCACAGCGACGCGCTGCATGTCACCGAGCGCTACACCCTGGTTAGCCCCAACATTATCAACTACGAGGCAACCATCGAAGACCCCCATACCTTTTCCCGGCCCTGGAAGATGAGCATGCCGATTTACCGCCATCTGGAAAAGAACTTCCAGTTGCTGGAATTCAAATGTGTGGAATTTGTCGAAGAGCTGATGTACGGGCATCTTCGCAAGCACCCGACCGAATAGGGCAGGTCCGCAGGAGGTTCTCATGAACGCTCCCGTACGAATCGCGAGCGTGGTTGTCTTTTTCGCGGCGGCGCATCTCGCCGGCCAGGTTTTCAAACCCACTGCGGCCAAAGAGCCCGCGGGAGGCAAAACCTGGGCTCCGCCGCGCACTCCCGACGGCCAGCCCGATCTTCAAGGCGTCTGGACGAATTCCACGCTCACACCGCTGGAGCGGCCTGCCGAGTTCGCCGGCAAGCCGACTTTAACCCCGCAGGAGGCTGACGCATACGTGAAGGGCCTGCTGCATCGCGTCAACTCCGACCGCCGCGACGGCGGCGCACAGGTGGATGTCAACCGCTCCTACAACGAATTCTGGCGCGATCGCGGCAACGAGTTGACGGCCGACCGCAGGACGTCGCTCATCGTCGATCCTCCGGACGGAAAAATCCCGGCGCTGACGCCCGAGGCCCAACAGCGCGTCGACGCCGGCCTGGCCTGGCGGCGAGAACACGCCAACGAAGGGCCGGAGAGCTTTGGCCTATGGGAGCGTTGTATTGTGCGCGGTCTGCCGATGGTGCCTGGACCTTATAACAACGATTTCGAAATCCTCCAGACACGCGGCTCGGTGGTCATCCTCATGGAGATGATCCACGATGCCCGCGTCATCCCGCTGGATGGCCGGCCTCACGTTCCCTCGGGGATCCGGCAATGGATGGGCGATTCGCGCGGACGTTGGGAGGGCAATACGCTGGTGGTTGACACCACGAATTTCTCGCCCAAGTTCAGTTTCCATGGCTCGGATGCCAATCTGCATCTGATCGAGCGCTTCAAACGGGTGGATCCCGAAACCATCCTGTACGAGTTCACCGTGGACGATCCCACCGCGTTCAGCCGGTCGTGGACGGCGAGCGTTCCGATGCGCAAGACGCTGGAACGCGTATATGAGTACGCCTGCAGCGAAGGGAACTACGCATTAACCGATATTCTCGCGGGTGCGCGCGCCGAGGAGAAAAAGGCCGCCGGAGGCCAGAAATAGCCATGCGCGCCGGCATTTTGATAGTCGCGACGGTTTTGCTGGGGCCGGGCCGCGCAGCCGCACAGACCCCATCCGGCCAGTCCGGCTGGACTGCGCGCACCGCCGATGGCCAGCCCGATCTTCAGGGCGTCTGGTCCAACGCCACGATCACGCCGTTGGAGCGTCCGGCGGACTTGGCGGGCAAGGCCGTCCTCACTCCCGAAGAAGCGGCGGCGTACGAAAAGCGAGTGGTGGAGCGCACTAATGCTGACAAACGCACCCCGGGGACCGAGGGCGACGTCGCGACTGCCTACAACAATTTTTGGTATGACCGCGGGACCAAGGTGATCGGTACGCGCCGGACGTCGCTCATCGTCGATCCTCCGGACGGCAAAATTCCCGCTCTGACGCCACAGGCACAGCAGCGCGTGGATCAGGCCCGTGCCTGGGCGGCAGAACATCCCGCCGACGGGCCCGAAGACCGCTCTCTGGGCGAGCGCTGCCTTCTGTGGCGCACCGCCGGCCCTCCCATGCAGCCCGGTCCCTACAACAATAATTTTCAGATCATTCAGGCTCCCGGCTACGTGGTGATCGTCAATGAGATGATCCACGACACGCGTTTTATTCCGCTGGACGGCCGCCCGCACCTGCCCGCCGGCATTCGCCAGTGGAGAGGCGATCCGCGCGGCCGGTGGGAGGGCAAGACGCTGGTCGTCGACTCCACCAATTTTACGGATAAGACGCGCTACTTCGGCGCTGACGTAAATCTGCACCTGATCGAGCGCTTCACGCGCACCGGCCCCGATACGCTGCTGTACGAATTCACGGTCGACGATCCGACCGCGTTTACGAAATCCTGGACCGCGGCGATTCCGGTCACCAAGGCCGATGGACGTATGTTTGAATACGCCTGTCACGAGGGCAACTACGCCATGACCGATATTCTTGCCGGCGCGCGAGCCGACGAGAAGAAGGCCGCCCAAGGGGCCGGGCGTAAGGGCGCCCAGTGAGGTCCCCGGGGCGCATATAATACGGGAAAGCAGTCGGAAGGAGAGTTCCATGCGAACGAGACTCGTTGTTATGATCGCCAGTTTGGGTTTGTTGCTGGCCGGGGTGCCGGCTTGGGCGCACCACGCCTTTGCCGCGGAATTTGACGCCAACAAACCGGTGAAGCTGAAAGGCACGGTCACCAAGGTGGAGTGGATCAATCCGCACGCCTGGATCCATATCGACGTGAAGAACCCGGATGGCACCGTGACCAACTGGATGATCGAAGGCGGCAGCCCCAACACGCTGCTGCGCCGCGGCTTTACAAAATTGTCTCTGCCCGTGGGCACCGAGATTGTTGTGGATGGCTATCAGGCCAAGGATCAATCGTTCCGGGCCAACGGACGCGACATCACCTTCCCCGACGGCAAAAAGCTGTTCGTCGGCAACTCCAGTCCCGACGAAGGCGCTCCTTCCAAATAGCTCGCGTCCGGCAGCCGGCCGCCGTCTGATCCGTTGGAGCGCGCTTGCCGCGCCCCGGGCGCTTTGTCTGCGCCATAAAATGGAGGTGTCATGCGATTCACCTGGTTCAACCTGATGCCGTGGCCGTACCTGCCCGACGACTTCCGCCAGACCAATCACTCGGTCTGGGTGGACATCAATTCCCGGCTATTCGATCCCGCCAAGAGTCATGAGGTCTACAACACTTATCTCGATCTGCTCGAGTACGCGGGGAAGCTGGGCTTTGACGGCATCGGAGTCAACGAGCATCATCAGAACGCCTACGGCCTGATGCCCTCGCCCAACCTGATCGCGGCCAGCCTGGCGCGCCGGACGGACGACGTCGCGCTCGTGGTCCTGGGCGCCTCCATCGCGCTCTACAATCCGCCGCTGCGCGTGGCCGAAGAGTTCGCCATGTTGGACTGCATCTCCGGCGGCAGGCTCGTGGCCGGCTTTCCCGTCGGCACGTCCATGGACACCAATTACTGCTACGGCACCATCCCTGGCCTGACGCGTGAAAAATACCGGGAAGCGCACGAACTGATCAAGCGGGCCTGGCTCGAAAAGGAGCCGTTCGCCTTCAACGGCCGCTACACCAAGCTCCGTTACGTGAATCCTTGGCCGCGGCCCATCCAGCAGCCGCATCCACCCGTTCACATTCCCGGCGGCGGTTCGGTGGAGACTTTCGACTTTTGCATTGACAACACGTACTCCTACTCGTATCTGAGCTTTGGCGGCTACATTCGCGGCAAAGCGCTCATGCAGGGCTATTGGGATCGCGTGGCGGAACGCAAAACTCCCGACACGTCGCCGTATCGTGCCGGTTTCGCGCAGACGATTTGCGTCGCCGAGACCGACGCCGAGGCCGAGCGCCTCTACAAAAAGCACGTCAGCTATTTCTACAACCGCTGCCTGCACGTCTATCCCGGCTTTGCCGACGCGCCCGGCTACCGCACCATCAAAACGATTCAGAAGGGGATTCTTTCCCAGTACGCTCCCCTGCAGATGTTCCAGGAGCTGCCGTGGAAAGAGCTGGTAGACAACGGCAGCGTGATCGCCGGAAGTCCCGAGACCGTGCGCCAGCGGATGGAAGACCTCATCAAATCACTGCGCGTCGGCAACATCTTCTGCCTGATGCAAATCGGCGACATGCCCAAGGACAAGTGCATGTACTCCACCCGGCTGTTCGCCGAAAAGGTCATGCCGAAGCTGCGCCACATGTTCCCCGAATACGACAACGATCAGCGCTTCTGGTGCAAGCCGCTCGCCAAGCCCGCCCCTGCGGGCGATTTGCCCGCCGAGTCCCAGATCGATTCGCTCGTTGGTGCGGACGCCTGAGGAACCAAATGGAACTGAAGACGATTGAAACTCCGCGCGTTCCCGTGCGCTATTACGAAGGCGGCGCCGGCCGGCCGCTCGTTTTTCTGCATGGCGCAGGCGGCCTGGATCTGGACCTGAACTTTCTCGACTCGTTAGCCGCGAAGTTCCACGTCTACGCGCCGCTTGTTCCCGGCTACGGCGACAGCGAGGAATGTTCCGAACTGCGCGACATGCTCGATTTCACGCTGCATACCTGGGATGTCGTGGAGCGGCTGGGCTTGAAGGATCCCGTGCTGGTAGGCCTCTCCATGGGCGGCATGATCGCGAGCGAAATGGCCGCCATCGCTCCCAATGACGTATCGCGCCTGGGCCTCATCGCGCCGGCCGGCTTGTGGCTGGAAGACCACCCTATCCCCGATTTCTTTTCGATGATGCCCTACGAGCTTCCCAAGTATTTATTCCACGACGAAGCAGCCGGCGCGAAAGCCTTCCAGGCCGCGGGCGACATGAGCGATCCGAAGTTCCTGCAGGCCTTCCTGGTGCAGAACGCGCGGCAACTCGGCGCGGCTGGCAAGATTCTGTTCCCGATCCCCGAGCGCGGCCTTGCGAGTCGGCTCTATCGCATCAAAGCGCGAACGCTTCTGATCTGGGGCGAGAGCGACAAGCTGGTCCCGCCCGTGTACGCCAAAGCGTTCCAGCGCGCTATCCCGCGCGCCGACGTGGTCATGATCCCCGAGGCCGGCCATGCGGCCACGTTCGAAAAGCCCAGTGAAGTGATCAGCGCCATCGCGCGGCTGCAGTAACTACCACAACTGCCAGTTGCCGGTAGCCAGCACATAAGCGGCCAGCAAGGCATTCGTGACCGCATGCGCCGCCACTGCCTCGCCGATTCTGCCCCGCCGCTGCATCGCGAATGCGTAGACCATCCCGGCGATCGTTCCGGCCAGCCATCGCTCGCCGTGCAGCAGCCCGAACGCGATCGATGAAAGCAGAAATGGCGCCCACGCGAAGGCCCGCCAGGCAACCGACTCAAAGTCCGCGGACGCCAGACGCCGCAGCAAGAACCCTCGAAAAGCCAGTTCCTCGGCGATCGGCACCGTGATGACCGCACCAAAAATCCGCAATGCCAGCCAGCCTATGCGCATCAGTGACGGAGCGCCTGCCAAAGCGCCGGGTTCGCCAATTCGCGCCGCCCCGACTAGCGGCTCCAGCCCAATCCACACCAGGAACACCAACCCGCCCAGCGCTGCCGCGGGCCATCCCGCTCGCCAGTCCAACGTCCGATAGCTGTCGCGGAAATACCAGAGCCCAGCGCCGGCAGCGATCACGCGCAAGGCGTAGGCCCACTCGAATCCGCTCGATGCCGCGCCCGCGATCATCGCCGCGGCCAGAATGGCCAGAAACGGCATCAGGTAGGCGGCCGTCGGATTCCGGCCGCTCTTTTCCTCGGCTATGTTCGCAGTAGTACTGGCAGTGAGCCAGGAGATTCGTCGTGCCACCAGGCAGGTCCCCAGAGCGACGGCGTTAAACGTAATCCAGCCGGCATGCGAGTGGAAGCCCTGCAGGGCAATATCCGGAGCGCCGGCCACCCCAATCAACACCAATACGGCCACTCGCACGGCGTTAAAGATCCAGATGGTCACTACTCCCGCCGGTATCAACAGCAACGCACGCGGAAAGCGCCATTCTTTGCGGAAGAACCATAGCCACCCGATCGTGAATGCCAGAATCAGACCGATGCCTTCATAACCCGAACATGCCGGCGCAACCTCGACGCTAAAGCCGGGCGTCCCAAAGGTGCGTGTGGCCGGATTGACAGACGCCGAGGGCAGGAATGGGTGAACCAGAAGTGAGGCGAGAACGAGCGTCCACCGCGCCAGAGGCTCCCACAGCGAGGCGGCTTTGGTCGCCAGTATGCAACCGCCGGCCGCCAATGCCACTACATAGATCCACACGTCCCCGGTTCCACGCAGCAGCGAAATCCACACCTTTGCCGGAAAGAACGCGAGCGCGCCGAGAGCCGCTCCGGTTGCCCCGGCCAGCGTCCATCCGATCACTAGAAAATCCGCCGCGGTGCCTGCCGCCTGCTTCCCGAAAAGCGCAGCAGTCAACCCGGCAAACGAAAGCATGACCGCAAAATGGGCCAACAGCCAGCCCCACGCGATCCTGTTGTGCCTGAATTCTATCGGGAGATTCTCCGCATTGCTCCTGCCGCGCGCTTGCCAAAACAACAAGGAAAGGGCCGCCAAAGTGACCAGCAGCTGTATCTTCCATTTGCCCAGGCTGAACACCAGACCTGGCAAGCCAGCAGCACCCTGCAGTGCGAAATGCGGCGTCCGCGCTGAAAGGAGCAGTAACTCGGCGGCGAAAAGAGCAGCCAGTCCTGCCATCCGCCCGAGCAGGCGTGGGCGAAGGTCGGGCGCGCCTATCGTGCGAGCCTGAATCGGTTCCGCCAATGCAGAAGTCGTCATCTAATTATGGAAAAGGCCCAGCACCCCGAACCGCGGGACCCTGGGCCGTTACTCGCACTCAGCCGCTACCGCTTGCGGCCGCGAATCATCAGCACTGCGCCGGCCAACAGCGCTAGAGCGTTGCCCGCCATGGAGGCATCGATTTCCGGCGCCACCGGTGTCGCCAGGCATAAACTCGCAATGCCGGCGACAAGTAGCGCCATACCCACTGTCTTGAAAGCTACAGATTTCATGTGTCTCTCCCCTTCGCTTAGAATGAACTGACGACCCGATTGTAGGGTGCGCCCCAAGCTAAGTCAACGTAGAACCTAGCGAAAAGTTTCGTGACCGTACTGGTACCGGTCTGAGCCAACGCAGTACCGCACGGGACCTGGCATAGATCTCAGATCCCGGCCCAACTCATCGTCAGAACGTTAACGCTTGCGGCCGCGAAGCATCATCACAGCGCCGCCTAAGAGGGCCAGCGCATTGCTGGCCGTCGAAGCGTTGATCTCCGGCACGCGGCACTGCTGCTGTGCCAAGCACAGTCCCGCCATTCCGGCAACCAAAAGCGTCATTCCCGCTATTCTCAGGATTTGAAACTTCATGCTATTTCCCCCGTTTGGTGAAATTGAACTTCAGCCTGGATTGTGAGGCCCACTCTCAGACCCATCAATCGCTCTTCCGTCCAGTAACCGCCGGGGATATGTCCTGGTACGAAGAGCGTAGACCGGGCCGGTCGACGCGCAGCACCGGTTGGAAGTTGATATCTTGCAATAGTGCCAAGTAAGGCCTTTCTGGCGTTTCTGGTGGCGCTTAGCTCATCGTGGGCGCAGAATCCCATAACGATCAACGCGCCTCAAACCGAGGTGCAGAAAACCGTGCGCACCACGGACGGCGAAACGGTCGCCGGCCAAGTGCTGAATGAAGGAATGACGGATTTGCAGTTGCGCACCGCGGACAAGCGCGTTGTGCTGCTTCGAAAAACGGACGATCGATATCGCGTGGTGACTTCGCAAACGGACTGGTCCACCTATCACGGCGACGCCGGCGGCAATCGTTACACCAGGCTCACACAGATCGACAAGAGTAACGTCGCGCGGCTTGCCCCGCGCTGGTTTTTCCCGATGCCGAATGTCTCGCAGATCGAGACCACGCCCCTCGTGGTGGAGGGCATCATGTACGTCTCCAGCGCCAACGAGGTTTATGCGCTCGACGCCGGCAGCGGCCGAACCATCTGGCATTATCAGCGCGCCCGAACCCGCGGTCTGGCCGGCAACGCAGCTTTCGGATTCAACCGCGGCGTGGCTTGGGCAGGCGACCGCATCTTCCTGCTCACCGATAACGCCCACCTCATCGCGCTAAGCCGGTTCAATGGCGAACTGCTGTGGGAAACCGAAATGGCGGATTGGCGTCAGAACTACAACGGCACGGAAGCGCCGCTGGCGGTCGGCAGCCTGGTGATCTCCGGAACAGCCGGCGGCGACGAGGGCGCGCGCGGTTTTGTTGCGGCCTACGATCAGGCGACCGGCAAAGAGGTGTGGCGCTTCTGGACCGTCCCCAAGCCCGGCGAGCCTGGCTCGGAGACCTGGAAGGGCGGCGACACCGAACATCGCTCCGGCGCCACTTGGATGACTGGCACATACGATCCGCAGCTTGATCTGGTTTACTGGCCGGTCGGCAATCCCGGTCCCGACTTCACCGGCGATGAACGCGAGGGCGACAACCTCTACACCGACTCCATCGTCGCGCTCGAAGCGAAGACCGGCAAGCTAAAGTGGCATTACCAGTTCACGCCGCATGATCTTCACGATTGGGACGCGCAGGAACCACCGCTCCTGATCGACGCCCGTTGGCACGGCCAGCCGCGCAAGCTCCTGATTCAGGCGAATCGCAATGGATTCTTTTACGTGCTGGACCGCAACAATGGCCAGTTGTTGCTGGCCAAGCCGTTCCTGCATAAATTGAACTGGGCGGATGGCATCGGCGCTGACGGCCGGCCCATCTTGCGCAAGCTGCCGGAGAACGCCGAAGGTCAGACCTACGTTTGCCCGGGATTCCAGGGCGGCACCAATTGGTTTTCGACGGCGTTCAATCCCACTACGGGTCTTTATTATTTCCAGGCGCTGGAGCGGTGCAATCTGTTTTCCAAGAAGCACGGCGAGTGGCAGGCCGGCCGTGAGTATATGGGGGGAACGGCGCGTCCGGCGCCCGGGGAAACGTTTGAGAAATCGCTGCGGGCGATCGACATTCAGACGGGCAAGATCGCGTGGGAAGTGCCGCAGGCCGGCGGGCGGACCACGGCGTCAGCGGGCGTGCTGGCTACCGCATCCGGCCTGGTGTTCTTCGGCGAGAACGGCGGCGATTTCGCCGCGGTGGACGCCGCCACTGGCGCGGTCCTCTGGCGATTTTCTACCAATCACGTGTGGAAGGCCTCGCCCATGACCTACGTCTTCGACCGTAAGCAGTACATCGCCATCGAGGTGGGGCAGGGAATTATCGCCTTTGGTTTAACGGGAGACTAACATGCTCAGGCAAGTGATCCTCGCCGCTGCTGCGGCCGGTGTCGCCCTGGCCGGCCAACCCCATTGCGACCGGGATTGTATGATCCATCTCACCGATCAATACCTGGCCGCCCTGATAAAGCATAATCCCGCCGGTCTCCCGCTGGCGCGTGGCGTCCGGTTCACCGAGAACACCGCCGAAATCCCTGTCGGGGACGGCTTATGGGTGGGGGCATCGGAAGCGCCGACCACGTTCAAGATCTATGCCGTCGACCCGGCCTCGAGCCAGGTGGGCTTCTATGGCGTCATGAAAGAAAACGGGCGCCCGCTGATCATCGCGCTGCGGCTCAAGGTGATTGACGGCGAGATCACCGAGATCGAACATGTGCTGGCGCGCAATCTCCGCCCGGACCGGATGCAAAACCTGATCACGCCGCGCGCCGCGTTCCTCGCGAATGTTCCGCCAGGCCAGCGCACTTCGCGGGAAGATATGCTCAATGCGGCCAATTCGTATTTCGAAGCGATCGAGCACGGCAACGGGAAACTCGCGCCCTTTGCCGAAGACTGCGAACGGCACGAAAACGGCGGCCAGACCACGCATAACGCGAAGCCCGTGCCGTGGCCCGTCCCCATGGGCTCGCCCGCGGACGATCACGCGATGGCGATTCTCGGCACTTTGACCTGCACGGCTCAGGTGGACAGCGGCATTCTGAGCTTCATCACCCGGCTGTGGCCGCGGCGGCTGGCGATTGTCGACGAACAGAAGGGCCTGGTACTCGCCTTCCCGATGTTCCAGCATCGCGGCGCGGTGCACGATATCAAAATTAAAGGCGTGCCCGGCGTGGATGTGGTTCACATGAACGGCGGGACGTCGAACCTGCAGGCCGGCGAGATCTTCAAGATCCGCGCGGGCAAGATCCACGAGATCGAAGCGATGGGCGTCAGCTTACCCTACGGCACGAAGAGCGGGTGGAATTGATTGAGCCACTTCCAGCACCTTCGCGACGAACAGATCCGGCGCTTCCATCATCGCGGCGTGACCCTGGCCTTGTAAGACCACCAGCCGGCAACCGGGAATCGTCTTGGAGACGTAGATGCAAGCTTCCTTCAACATCGCCGTACTCTCACTGCCCATCAGCAGCGTGACGGGAAGCGTGCACTTGCTCAGGCGCTCATCCCAGCTGCGATAGGTGTTGACGCTGCGCGATTCGCGCGGCAAGGTGGAGGCGATCTCCAGCACCACGGGCCAAATCGGCGACGACTTGAATCCCTCCAGGCGCTCCGGGGGTGACTGCACCTGATCGCGCAGGAACGTGGTCACAACTTCGGCGCGGTCGCCGGCCGCCAGCGCGCGATCCATCTTCGCGAGGATCTCATCCGACCGCACGCCCATCGGTGCAACGATCACCGGCGGCTCATAAAGGATCACTTGCGTGACGCCATTCAGGCGTTCCAGCGCATCCAGCGTGGCCAGCGCGCCGTAAGAGTGCGCCACTGCCGTAACCGGCCCTCCGATCGCTTGCACGACCGCCGCAATGTCGTCCGCTTCGAGCGACAGCGAGTATTCTTTCCCATCGCCGCTCGGCGCGCGCCCCCGCCGGTCCATGGCGTGGACTGTGAAATGCTGCGCCAGTTGCGGCATCACCATTCCCCACGAGATGCTTCCATTCAAAAGCGCGCCGTGAATAAGCAGGAGCGGAGGACCGCTGCCGGCCTTCTGGACGGATATCTCCACGCCATCGGCGGATCGGACCGAAAATCGTTCAGGCATAGTTAGAACTCCAGCAGGTCTCGTTTCGATTCTATCCTGCCGGCATCCACGCCGGAGGCGGATGCTGCGATTTTCGGTACCTTTTCCGGAACTCGGCGTCCTGAAACTCGTACCCTGTACGAGGCCTGCTTGCGAAACCTGGTTGGCACGCTGAAATACACGTTGCGGCAATTCCGGCGGTCGCCGGTGTTTACCGCCGCTGCCATCCTGACGCTGGCCCTGGGGATCGGCGGCACTACCGCCATTTTCACCCTGATTCACGCGGTGATGCTGCGGTCGCTGCCCGTTTCGGATCCCTCGCTGCTCTACCGCATCGGCGACGGCGACGTTTGCTGCGTGGCTGGCGGGCCGCAGGACCGCTGGGGAATGTATTCCTTCCCCTTGTACGAGCGCCTGAAGGCCGCCGCGTCGGGGTGATCGGACTGGGATTGGGCCTTCCGTTGGCGGTCCTTGCCGGACGCCTCATTTCCAGCCAGTTGTACGATGTTTCCTTCTGGGACCCGCTGGCGCTGGCGGTAGCGTCGGGTGCTCTGGCGCTCTGCTCGCTGGTTGCGGCCTTGATTCCCGCCGGCGTCGCGGCGTCCATCTCTCCGATGGATGCGCTTCGAACCGAATAGCGCCGGTCAACACGCGCCGGCTCCGCTCCCTCCCGCGATCCAACGCGAGCGTAACCCTTGGACGCCGTGTGAGAGCAATTCGCCGGCGGCTTGAATGAAGTGCACCGTATGCGGTTGTTGCGCGTGGCGCTCGAACGCAGCCTCGTCCACCCACTCGGAGTGAATCGCGAACACCGCCGGAGCACTGAGCGACTCAAACACATGGATCGCCAGGCATCCCGTTTCAGCCCGCGTCGGCGGAACTACCTGCAGCAGCTCCGAACGGAAGTCCTGCTCTCTGCCAGGGCGCGGTTCCAAGCGCACGAAAAAGTGAACAGACAAGCAGTAGCTCCTTTCACCCTATGTAAGGGTTTGTAAAGCGGGCTGGAATCTTGCCGTCTTGGGCTATCCAGCAAGTACTTTTTCGACCCGGTAGTACTTTTTCGACCTCTCGACTCATTGCTCGCAGCGGGTTCCCGAGTATACTGATACGACTCTAGGAGGGTTCGACTGATGACGCCGTCGCTCCAACACACCTCGCTCAAGTTCTCAACGTTTCTCGTCGCTACGTTGATTATGGCCGCTTTGTCACCATCTTCCAAGGCGGACACGACTTTCTCGATTTCAGGCCCGACGGTCTCCGGCGAGGTCACCACCAGCGCATCGCTTTCTACGATTGAAGGGATCGGAACCGGAACTTACGATATCTTCGGTTCACTTACTTCACTCTCGTTGAGCGGCGATGGCTACGACCTGACATTGGGTAACTTGTTCCAGTTTGGCAATTCCACCACTGATTTCGAGTTGTATGTCACAGGCGGGGTAATCACCGGCTGGCAGTTTGTGGGATTCACCGATAACGGTCTGACCTATAACTCCATGGACGGAGGTTACGACGGCACGACCCAAGGGATCGGCACGAGCTTCGGCGGTTCCGACTCTTGGGGCGATCCCAACACCGACATCATTGACGTCGGGACGGGCTGCACTGCTTTGGGCACTGCCACCGGTGCGTGCACGTCGGTTAGCGTAGGAGGATCCGGAACCACCACCCTTCAAGACATGACCATTGCCGAGACTCCTGAGCCGGCCACGCTGCCGGTGTTAGGAGCCGGCCTGCTCGCTGTTGCTATTGCGACGAGACGCCGCGCGCAGCGCAAACTCCAGTAGCCGATTCGCGTGCTCTTTTCGGAACTCGCCCAGCACGATTCCAAACGTTCGCCTCTTAGCGCGGCAAATCAACTCGATTGAGTCGCCGTTCGGTAGTGGGTTTATTTAAAAGACCCACTACCCGCCATTCTGTTATAGGCGCAAGCGAGTGATCCTCAACTGGGGATGACCGCATACCGCATCAGCGATTCGTGTTTCCCGTAAACGCAAGTCCACTCTTGCCCGATAGGAGAGCAGCGGTCGGCTTCGCGTGTACTAATCTGCTGCGACGTTAAGAGGAGATCAAAAGTGAAAAGTTTTGGCGATAAGTTCGCAATGTTAGCGGTATTGGCCGCGCCCTGTGTTTTGCAGGCCCAATTGAGTTTTGACGTGGATGGGCATCCTGTTCAGATCCACGGCTTTGTTTCCCAGGGATGCGCCTATTCCAACGAGAACAACTTTCTTACGATGAAAACCAGCTCGGGAAGTTGCGCGATGACGGATGGCGGCATCAACGCGTCCGTACAGCTGAATGATCATCTTCGCATTGGCGCGCAAGTCTACGATAGCAACGTCGGGCTTTTGAACGACTGGCATCCGTCGTTGGACTGGGCCTATGTGGATTACCGGTTCAAGGATTGGTTCGGAATTCGCGGCGGAAAAGTGAAAACCGTTCTAGGACTTTATAACGATACCCAGGATATGGAGTTCCTGTACACCTGGGCCCTCTTGCCACAGGGACTGTATCCGCTGGATTTGCGCGACACGACCATCGCGCATACCGGCGGTGACTTTTATGGCAACATCAGCCTGCGCAAAGCGGGAACCCTCAGCTACACGGCCTACGCCGGGCAGCGCTCCGACAACAAATGGGGCGGCTATTACTACAATACGCAGGACGAAGGCGTGCCGCTCAGCAGCCTCACCGGCATTGTGTATGGGGGCGACGCACGCTGGACGACTCCGATATCGGGCCTGACGGCCGGCGTGTCCTGGATGGATACGCGCATGCACATCGAAGGCATCCTGCAGACAGAGTACAACCTGCCTTACACCGGCGACACGAAGCCGGAGTACGTCACGTCGGTTTACGGCGATTACACGCACGGAAACTGGCACTTTAGCGGTGAGCTCCGCCGCAACCATGAGTTCCTGGCCTTGACCACGGCCGGACAGACGTCGTTGTCCAATTTCAGCGACAACGGGTGGTTTCTCACGGCCGCTTATCGTCTCACCAAGAAGCTGGAACTGGGGACCTACCACTCGCGCTACTACGTCGAAAGCCCGCACACTTCCGATCCGAACGGCAACCACATTTTCGACCAGGCTGTGACTGCGCGCTACGATTTCACCTCGTTCTGGGACGTAAAGGTGGAGGGTCATTTCATGAACGGCTACGGTGATATCTATTCGGCGCACGGCTTCTACCTGCGCTCGAACCCGAATGGGCTGAAGCCCGACACCGACATGATCGTCGTCCGGACGGGGTTCAACTTCTAGCCGCGGCCAGGTGGAGAGAGGATCAATCCGATGAGAACCATTTATCAGACGTTTGTCGCGGCCGCGCTGGCCACTTTTCTCACCGCCGGCGCGGGAGCCGCGGAGCTAAAAGTGATTGCCAACTCGAGCGTCAAAGCCGAGGGGGTGACGCCGGAAGAACTGAAAAGCGTTTTCCTTTCGACCAAAACTTCGCTTTCCGACGGCAGTCACGTGGAACCCGTTCTGCTAAAGTCGGGCGCCGCGCACGAAGCTTTCCTGAAAGAGTACGTGGGCAAGACCGGTAACGCCCTCGAAAACTATTACCGTGCCATGGTGTTCACCGGCAAAGGCAGCATGCCGAAAACCCTGGCATCCGACGCGGAGGTCGTGGAGTACGTGGCCAAGACCAAAGGCGCGATCGGTTACGTGAGTGCCGACGCGAACACCGACGGCGTCAAAGTCTTGGAAGTGAAGTAAGCGAGTCTGGAAACGTGAAACGACTGAACATTACGGCCAAGATCTGGCTGAGCATCGGGTTCTTCGTCCTGGGTTATGTCGTCTCCATTGTGCTGGGACAACTCCAGGGCGTCGCGACGGAGCGGGCCCTGCGGACCACGTCGCAGGCGCTCTTCCCCGCCGCCCAAGACACGCAGGAGGCCGAAGCGGCGTTTCAGCGGATGGTGAAGGGCTTCGGAGACGCCGTGATCACCCAGGACGCGTCCGGGCTGGAGCGGGCCACCGAAGACGGCCGGCATATGGTGCGAACGCTGCGCGCCGTTGCCGCGATTTCGGGTATTCCCCCGGAACGCTCGGCCGAGGCGGCGAAGCTGGCGGCATCCGGCGAGCAACTGGCCGCCGATGCGCGCTCTCTCTACGGATCGGTCCTGGCCAATCCGGCCAATATGAACGCGCAAGCCCAGGAGAAAATGCGGTCGCTCGCTTCGCGCACCGACGAACTCAAGGCCCAGTTGGCCAAGGCCAAGGAAACGTTCTCGCGTGACCTGCAGGACCAATTGAACGGCGTGGGCCGCAGATCCGAAACGCAGCGCGGGCTCGCGCTCGTTGTTTTCGGCGTCACGCTGCTGGTGGCAGCGGTGGTGGTGAGCTTCACCATCCGCCGTTCGATCACCGGGCCGGTGTTGCGCGTGATCGATGGCGTGCAGAATGCGGCCGACGGAGCGTCGCGGGCGTCCGGGCAGATGTTGGAGTGCGGCCAGGCGGTTCAGAACGATGCCACCGAGCAGGCGGCCTGTATCGAGGAAACCTCCGCGTCCCTGGAGGAAATCTCTTCCACCGCCCGCCAGAACGCCAACCGGGCCAGCGAAGCGGACAACCTCATGCAGGAGGCCCGCAAGACCGTGACCCATGCAGCCGAGGCGATGAACGACCTGACCGCGTCGATGGACTTGATTTCAAAATCCAGCAATCAGGTGGCCGGCGTACTGAAGAGCATCGATGAGATTGCTTTTCACACCAACATTCTGGCGTTGAACGCTGCCGTGGAAGCAGCCCGGGCGGGGGAGGCCGGCGCTGGATTCAGCGTCGTGGCGGGCGAAGTACGATCCCTGGCGCAGCGTGCCGCGGAGGCTGCCAGAAACAGCGCCGAGATCGTGGAACGGACCATTGGGGACATCAACAAAGGCGTGGGCCTGGTATCCCAGGCGCACCGTGCCTTTCAGGAAGTGTCCGACAAGATCTCCAGTGGGGGCCAGATGGTGAGCCAGATCGCCGCCAGCAGCCAGGAACAGGCGCGCGGCGTCGGCCACGTCAGCCAGGCGATCTCGCGCATCGAAACCGTTACGCAAAACAACGCCGCCAATGCTCACCGCACCGCCGAGGTTGCATCGGCAATGAGCGACCAGGTGCTCGCGACGCGCCGGCACCTTGCCGAGCTGGTCAACCTGGTCGGTCTCCGGCGTGCCCATCGCGGGCAAGTTCAGGAAGCCTGAACCTTCCGCCCGGCGCCACTTGTCAGGCGATGTCCCGCGCGGGCACAATAGAAGCACCGATGTTTCTGCGATGCGCGACGGAGGCTCTTCTGGTGCTCACTCTCGCGGCGGCCGAGGTGTCGCACGAGGGCTACGTTCGCGAGGTGGAGCAATGGAGGGCCCGGCATCAGGCCAAGCTGGCTGCCCCCGACGGCTGGCTCACCGTGGTTGGGCTGGACTGGTTGAAGGAAGGCCAGAATCGCGTGGGCGCCGCCGCGTCAAGTGAAGTTCCGCTGCCGCCTTACTCCGCCCCCGCCCAGGTGGCCACCATCTCGTTCCACGCCGGGAAGGCCGTGCTCGATCCGGCGCCCGGTGTTGCGTTGAAACTCAATGGCCGGCCGGCCAAAGAGACCGTCATGCGCGAGGACGACGACGTCTTCACCATCAACCATCTGACGTTCTACCTGATCCGGCGAGGCAACCGCGCCGGCATTCGCCTGAAGGATCAGGAAAGCGCGGCGCGCCGCGATTTCCGCGGCCTGCGCTGGTATCCGATCGATCCCGCGTGGCGGATTCGCGCCAAATTCACCGCATGGAGCAAACCCCGCACGCTCACGTTCGATTCGGTGATCGGTGAGCCGGAGACGGACGACAGTCCTGGTTTCGTGACCTTCCAGAAAGATGGGCGCGAGTTCCGCCTGCAACCGGTGATCGACGAAGGCCAGCTCTTCTTCGTGTTTCGCGATCAAACCAGCGGGAAGACCACTTATCCGGCGTCGCGGTTCCTCTACACGGACAGGCCCAAGGACGGAATGGTCTGGCTGGATTTCAATCAGGCCGAGAATCCGCCGTGCGCCTTCACGCCTTACGCAACCTGTCCGTTGCCTCCGCCGCAAAACCGGCTGGCGCTCTCAGTTACCGCAGGAGAAGAGTACCAAGGCTCGCACTGACGCGCTCGGGATTATTTGTGAACCACCGGCGGCGGTGGCAGCGGCGCCGGATTGATATATCCGCGCGTTCCGTCCGGCCGGATGGGGCCGGGGCCGAAGCCGAGGTGTGAGCGGTCCACGTTGTTTTCCGCGCAGGAATATTCTTCCAGCTTTTGATCGGGCGCGCCGAGTTCCCAGCTCCGCGAGTAAGTGAACGACCGCGTGTAAAACTTGGGATCGTCGATGGTGGCGTCGACATGGATGTGGCCGAAGTCGGGCCGCGTCCAGCGCTCGACGACGTGCAGGGCGTCGCTATGCGGGCTGCCGTTTTCGTCGGCCCACACTTTGTCGTCCTTAAACCCGATGGAATCGACCACCAGTGCGTCACCGTCCCAGCGGCCCACTTCATCGCCGAAGAACGACGGATCGGGATCCTCCGGGTGCTTCCGGCCATCGGTGGGAATCAGGCGGTAGTAACTGTAAAAGTATAGAAAGGCGACATACCTGGGCGTCTGCATCACCATAAACGGCAGGCCGCTGGCATCATGGCGCGGAATGCCACCCAGAATGCAGAGGCTCTCCGGATCGATGGTCGCGGTGACGTTGTGCTTCCATGCCGCCTCACCTGCCGGCGTCAGGGGCAGTTTCAGTCCAGGCAGATCCTTGGCGATATTGCCCACGGGCACGGTGTTGCGCATCCCCTTCCAGAATCCGTTCAGGTCCGGATGGCCGTCCGGCGCGCGCGGCGCGGGTTTGGATTGGGCGCAAACCAACGGCGGGATGAGAAGAATCAACCCGGCGACGGCCAGTCTGGCGAACGTTCTCGTGCCCATGACTACTTCAGGATATAGTAATGCAAGGAGGCTGATGTGAAAGCCAAACTAGCGGGACTGTTCGCCATAGCCGGCGCTCTCGCCGTCGTGCCGGTGTACGCGCATCACTCGTTTGCGGCCGAGTTCGACCCGAGCAAAGCGGTGCGGATCACCGGCGTCCTTACCAAAGTAGAGTGGACCAACCCGCACGCCTATTTCTATCTGGATGTAAAAGACGAACAGGGCAACGTGGTGAATTGGGCGCTGGAGGGCGGCGCTCCGAACACGCTTTCGCGCCGCGGCTTCAAGCGTGCTGACATCAAGATCGGCGACACGATGATCGTGGATGGATACGTCGCCAAGGACGGATCGCACCTGATGGACGCGCGCCGCATCACGCTGAGCGACGGCCGAAGCTTCTACGGCGGTTCGCCGGGCGATGGCGGTCCGGGTGATCCCGGCACGGGCAAGTAGCGCCAGGTGCCGGCGCTAGTGGTGGCCGGCCGCGCGAATCACGAACTCCGGTTCGGCCTCTTCCACTTGGGGTTTGCGGGCCATGGCCCGCTCGTTGATGCGAGCCGTCTGTTCGGCCTTCTTCCGCGCGTTGGCGAGTTCGCGCTCCTTGAACTCCGGCAGCACCTGTTGCGAGAAGAGCCGGATCGAAGAACACAACAGATCGTGCGGAATGGCCCCGGCCTGCGAGATACAGAGCACCTGATCGATGCCGGCCTGTTCGAAATCGCGCAGGCGTTGTCGTAGCGCGTCAGGCGTCCCGACGCAATCCTGAATGCGGCCTTCCGGCGGCGCGAACTCGTGCGGGTTCGTTTTGTACTCGTTCCAGATGTCGGTGTGGCCCGGCCGATGTTCGCCAAAGAAGCTGTAATGGCCTAGCCCGTAGATGAAAAAGCCGTAGCTCTCCAGGCCCACCTGCGTCAGGCGCTTCTCATCGCGATCGCACAGAAACGGCGCGGCGACGGCGAAGTTCGGATTCACCGCGTAGCCGATTGGCTCGCATTCATTCTCGATGATCTCGTAATAGTCCTTCACCCAATGCTGCGCCTCTTCCGGGCTGACGAAGGAAAAGGTCAGCGCGCCCATCCCGAGCCTGGCGGCCTGCAGAATGGAATTGCGGTTGGAACAGGCCATCCAGAGCGGCGGGTGTGGCTTTTGATAGGGCTTCGGAACCAGGTTCCGCGGCGGCACATTCACATACTTACCTGCGTAGCCGGTGAAAGGATCTTCCACCAGCAGCCGCAGCGCGACACGCATGCCTTCCAGCTGCATGTTCTTTTTTTCGGACTGCGGGACATTGAATCCGCCCAGTTCCGTTTCGGTCGCGCCGGCGCCGGTGCCGAACTCGACGCGGCCGTCGCTGATCAGATCCAGCGTGGCGATGCGCTCGGCCACGCGGGCCGGGTGATTGATGAGAGGCGGCGTCTGCACGATGCCATGGCCGATCCGGACGTTCTTGGTGCGCTGGCTGCATGCAGCCAGGAAAATCTCGGGAGCCGAGGAATGCGCGTATTCTTCGAGGAAATGATGCTCGGTCGCCCAGACGTAGTCGTATCCGCACTCATCGGAAAGCGCCGCCTGTTCCAGCGCGTTTTTGATCAAGGTGTGCTCGGATTCCGCGACCCAGGGCCGGGGGAGCTGGTGTTCGTAAAAACCGCCAAATTTCATCGCAGGTTTGGACCTATCTGCAGTGTGACCTATCTTCTATTCAAGGGTATCATTGTAACGTAGGGGCAGTTGAACATGACCAGCAGTTTTCGCCCGTTGATCGTGGGGATCGGCGGCACCACGCGCGCCGGATCGTCTTCCGAGAAGTCGCTTCGTTATGCGCTCTCGCTCGCTGACGCCCAGGGCGCGGACACGCAGATATTTGTAGGCGCCAGCGTCAACCTCCCCATGTATTCGCCCGAATCGCCCGTCCGCACCGACGATGCACGCGGCATGTTAGCGGCGCTGCGCCGCGCGCATGGCGTGATTCTGGCCACCCCGTGCTACCACGGATCGGTGTCCGGCCTGATCAAGAACGCGCTCGACTACACCGAAGATATGGCCAACGATCCGTATCCGTATCTGGACGGCCGCGCCGTTGGACTGATCGTGTGCGGGCACGGCTGGCAATCGACGGGAGTGACCTTGTCGGCCTTCCGGTCCATCGTGCATGCCTTGCGCGGTTGGCCCACTCCGATGGGAGTGGCGTTGAACACGCAAGTGGAGAAGTTCGACGAGCACGGCGCGCTGACGCATGAGAACTCCATGCGGCAGATGGCCATCATGGTGAGCCAGGTGGTCGACTTCGCCCGCATGCGCTGTCTGCAAATGAATGCGGACTCGAGCGGCGCAATGGCGTCGGTGTCCTGAAGCGCTCTAGCGCAGCGGCTTGAGTTCCGGCGCAACGCCCGGCGGCATCGGGTAGCGGTCCACGTTCAACAGCATCGAGACCAGCTGATAGTAGCCCACCACACCCGTCAGATCCACCACGCCGCGCTCGCCGAATTTGTCCTTCACCGCTTGGAACGTCGCGTCGCTGACCTGTTTCGTGTGGAGCAGTTCCGTGCAGAAGTTGTAGACCGCTTCCTCGTCCGGCTGCATGGACGCGGGGCGCCGGCCCTGGGCGACGGCGTCGATGAGCGCGGGGTTCAAACCAGCCGCCAGAGCCATACGATGGTGCGCGTACCATTCATATTGCGCCGTCCAAAAGCGGCCGGTGATCAGGATGGCGAATTCGTTCAAGCGCCGTGGCAGCGAGGAATGGAAGCGCATCTGCGCGCCGAACTTCTGCGCCAGGTCACCCATCTCGGGGCTGCGCAACAGCACGTTAAACGGCCCGCCGAGCGAGGTGCGCTCGCCGGACAAAATGTGGTCGACCATGGCCTTTTGTTCCGGCGTCATGGTGTCGTAGGTCAGAGGTGGAAAACGGTCGCCACGAAGTTCGAGGTCGCGTTGCGTGGGAGCTTGTGCGTTCACAATGCCTAGAATAGCGAGAACGCCGGCGCCGACAACAGGCAGTCGCATGGGTTGCTCCTTTCCGGAAGCAGCGAGATTCCAGCGTATCAACTTCCGGCGAAGCCGATCGGCAGACGCGTGCATCCAACAGGCATGAGAACCGCTATGTTGGCGATCGGTCTGGCGCTGGCCGTAGGGGCGTGGGCTCAAGACTCTCAGAATAAGCCGAAACAGGGCCCTGGCAAGGAGATCGCGAGCGGCACGGGCAATATCGGCAAGGGCGCCGCGAAGGGCGCGGGTAGCGCCGCCAAGGGCACCGCTAAAGGGGCTGGCGACCTGGTTACGTTACATCCGGTGAAAGCCGGCGAATCCGTGGGCAAGGGCGCCGTCGGCGCGGGCAAGGACGTCACCGTGGGCACGACGAAGGGCACCGCCAAAGTGGTGCATGGCATCGGCCGGGCGTTCAAGCATCTATTCTGACTCGGCCTTACTGCGCGGGTGGCGGAGCAGCTGAAGCTTCCGGAACCGCCATCAGTTTGCGCAGCAGCGCGGCAGTGCTTTCGTGGACGTCGCGGCGGCTATGATCGAATCCGCCGTTGCCCAGCAGGCCCATGGCGGCATCGAGCGGTGTGCGGCCTTTGCTGTCTTTGACGTCGACCTTGGCGCCGTGATCGGCCAGATACTGCACAACCTGGTCAAAGCCCCATTGGGCCGCGCCATGCAACGCGGTTTGGCCTTGCCGGTCGGCCGCATTGATATCGGCGCCGGCACCCAGGCACAACTGGATGGACGCGATGGCTTCCTCCTGCGTCTTCTTGCGTCCGGTGGTGTCTTCTTCGTGCGTGCCCAGTCCGGCGGCGGCCATGAGCGGTGTGATGCCGAACCGCGTGGCCAGCTTCGGGTCCGCGCCTTTGGATAGGAGGAGCTTGACGATTTCCGCGTCGCCGGCTTTGGCGGCGCGCAGCAGCGGCGTGGTGCCGGTAGTCAACATGGTGTCGTCGCCCCGATCCAGCTTGGTGCGGTAGGGCTGCATCTTCACCAATTGGGCGTTCACGTTCGCGCCGTGCTCCAACAGCTTGTTGATGATGTCCACGCTGGTGAGCTTGTTTTGGTAGTCCTGGGGCGACGGCCGGTTGGAGGCCGGCATGGTGTGATCATCGACGGCGGCATATAAGGCCGTGCGGCCGGTCTCGTCTGCGATGTTCGGGTCCGCGCCCTTGTCCAGCAGGAAGCCGGCGAAATCGTAATGCCCGTTGATCAGGGCCATCACCATCGGGCTGATGTTGTTCGGATCGGCGGCATTGATGTCCGCGCCGGCCTGCACCAAAACGCGCGCGCAGTCCACGCAGCCTTGCCGCGCGGCGAACAGCAAAGGCGTCAAACCGCCGAGGGGTAGCCATTTCTCGCGAGGCTCAGAGGTCACCTGCCGCTCCCAATGCCAGACGACCTGGCGCGCATTCACATCGGCGCCATGCGCGATCAGTTCCTGCATCATCTGCGGATGGCTTTCCGCGGCAGCCCACATGAGAGGCGTCTGCTGGCGCCACTCTTCGCGAGCATTGACGTCGGCGCCGTGCGCGATCAGGACCTTCGCCGCGTCCACGTTGCCGCTCCGGGCAACCGTCATCAGCGCGGTCTCGCCTTCGGTGACCGCGGCGTTGGCATCGGCGCCCGCCTTCAACAGCAGTTCGATCATGGGTGCGCTGCCATTGAGGCAAGCCAGGTACAGCGGTGTGACGCCGTAGCGATTGGCCGCCTTGACGTTGGCTCCGGCGCGGATCAATTGCCCGGCCAGCTCCAGATTGTCCTGCCTCGCCGCCCAGGCGAGCGCGGTGGTGCCGTCCGCCTGCGCCACGTTCACATCCACGTGCTGCTTCAGCAGCGTGGCGATTCCGGCCGTGTCGCCGTCCTTGATCGCATCCGCCAGGCGAGGCTCAACGCTGTCCGTCGCAGCCCAACCAGCAGCGGAGAAGAGTGCCACCAGGCACCATGTGCGAGAAGCTTTCGAGAGCATGCCGCTCCTGTTAGAGGTTGATCAGTTCGCCGGTGCTGTCGCCGATCATGTCTTGCGGAATCCCGCCCTTGTCGAGCAGCGAGAGCAGCAGGTTCGCCATGGGCGTATGGTCCGGATAGCGCAAGTGCCGGCCGCCCTGAAGCTTACCGCACGCACCGCCCGCAACCAGGTTGGGCAGCGGGAAGTGGTTGTGCAGGTTGCTGTTGCTCATGTTGCTGCCGAACAGGATGACGGAGTGATCCAGCAGGCTGCCGTCGCCGTCCGGAGTATTCTTCAGCTTGTCGAGGAATCGCGCAAACAGACCGACGTGGTAGTTCTGGATCTTCACCAGCTTCTCGATCTTTTCCGGCCGGTTCTGATGGTGCGAGGTGGCGTGATGGCCGTCGTGCACGCCCACCTGCGGATACGTCTTATTGCTTTCCTCGCGCGCCACCATGTAGGTGAACACGCGGGTGACGTTGGCCTGGTAGCCCACCACCAGCAGATCGTACATCAGATTGATATGTTCTTCGAAGTTGTACGGAATGCCGACCGGTTCGGCGGGCAGAGCGAGTTCGGCGTCCGTCTGCTGGAAGCCGGCGCGCTGGATGCGGCGTTCGATCTCGCGCACGCTGTCCATGTAATCGCTGAGCGTGGCGCGGTCGCGCTGGCCCAGGCTGCGATTCAGATCCTTGGCTTCCGCCGTGATCTCGTCCAGAATGCTGCGGTCCTGCTGATTTCTCAGTGTGCGGTCGGCCTGGCTGCCACCTTGTCCGAACATGCGCTCGAAGGCCTTGCGCGGATTGATTTCCATGGGCATCGGCGTGGTGTGGGTGCGCCAGGAGAGCGTGTTCATGTAGATGCAGCCGTAATCGCGGTCGCACGCGCCGAGCAGCGCGGAATGATCTTCGGTGGCCAGTTCGATGGACGGCAGGAGCGTATCCTGTCCGATGTGCTGCGCTGCGATCTGGTCGGCGGTGACACCCGCGTAGGCGTCCACGCCCTGGGTCGGTTTCGGACGGACCGCGCTCAGCCAGGTGGTCGGACTGAGGGAGTGAACGGCCGTGCTGTCGGCCGCCCGGTTGCCCAGCCCGCTGACGACATTCACGTAGTTGCGCAGCGGTTCCAGCGGCTTCAAAACGCGCGAAAACTCGAAGTTGGCTCCTTCGGCGATGGGGGTCCACTGGTCCATGATGGCGCCGTGTGGCACGTACACGAAGCCCATGCGGGTCTTACCGGCAGCCGCTGTCTTCTGCAGAAGCGTCTGCGCAGGCAGCATGGCGTCCAACAAGGGAAGCGCTAGCGTGACACCGACGCCGCGCAGGAACGTGCGGCGCGGAAGATGCTTCTTCGTGATGTACATAGCTAAATCCATCCTACTCCTTCCCACCCCAGGGCAGTTTTTAGCGCCGAGCCACGGCGTCCGTTACGCCGGCGCTCTCCACTTCCACCGCCTTCTTCATCTCGAACGGAGTGCTCTGGACGATCCCCACGATCAAAGAAGAAAAGCGGTAATCGTTGTGCGACGAATCCGTGACAATCTTGCGCACCACCGGCATGTCGAAATACTCCAGGGGCCGGCCCAGAGCGTACGTCAGCAATTTTTCGGTCAACGTGTTCACGAAATAGTCCGGATGCTTCAGCAGCGCAGTTCTCAGCCCGATGATCCCGTCGATCTTCGAGCCGTCGGCCAATTGGCCGGATGCGTCAATCGGTCCGGAAGCATCCTTGGTGCGGTATTCCCCGATCCCGTTGAAGTTCTCCAGCGCGAATCCCAGCGGGTCCATCACTTTATGACAGGTGGAGCAGGGCGGATTCTTGCGGTGCTCTTCCATCAACTCGCGGATCGACAGGATCTTGCCTCCCTGCGCCTGATCCTTCAACGCGGGAACGTTGGGCGGCGGGGCGGGCGGCGGCGAACCCATGATGTTTTCCATGATCCACTTGCCGCGCAACACCGGCGAGGTGCGCGTGGGGTACGAGGTGACGCTCAGAATGCTGCCTTGGCCCAGCAGCCCGCGGCGCGCTTCGTTCGGAATGGAGACGCGGCGGAAGCGGCTGCCATAGACGTCGGGAATTCCGTATAGCCTGGCGAGTGGCTCGTTGACGTAGGTATAGTCGGCGGTCAGCAGATCGAGCACGTTGCGGTCTTCGTTGACGATGCTTTGGAAGAACAGCTCAGTCTCGCGCTGGAAGGCCTGTCGCAGGTTGTCGTCGAAATTGGGGAAGGTGGCTTCATCCGGCGCGAGGCTCTGGACGTTGCGCAGGAACAGCCACTGCTCGGCGAAATTGTTCACCAGCGATTCGGCGCGCTTGTCGGCCAGCATGCGCCGCACCTGCTGATCCAGCACGGCCGGGTCTTTCAGCTTGCCTTGCTCGGCCACCTGGAGCAACTGGTCGTCCGGGATGCTGCTCCACAGGAAGAACGACAGGCGCGAGGCGAGGTCAAGGTCATTGACGTGGTAGATGGTGCCGGCCGCCATTCCCGCCGGATCGGGCTCGGCGCGGAACAAGAACTTGGGGCTGGCCAGGACCAGCCGCAGGGCGTTTTCGATTCCCGAGTCGAAGTTACCATGGTTGCGGCCCGCCTGATAGAACGTCAGCAGCGTTTCCATGTCGCCGTCGGTTACCGGGCGGCGATAGGCGCGGCGGGCGAGCGTCGAGAGAATCTTTCTGGCGCAGGGCAGTTCGTCCTTCGCGGTGGCGGGATGACACACGAAGATGCGGCGCCGGCTGGGCGTGTCGCCCGGGCCGGTGGCGTCGATCGGGCCGGTGACCTGCACATGATCGATGAGCGGGATGCCGTTCATGTTCTGCAGATCCAGGTCGCGCGTGAACGGCTGCAGCGGCTCGTCGGATTCGGCCGAATCGCGGCGCAGAAACGCAACCGCGACGGCGTGCGGTCCGGCGGTCACATGCACTTTGGTCTTCAAGCGCGCGTCCAGCGTATCGCCGGCCAATGCGAGATTCTCGTCGGACATTTTATTGTCGGCGTCGCCACCCACGGGCGCAAGGAAAACGCGCTTACCGTCGATGCTGATCTCCAGCTGATGCGGAAATTCCAGGCCGGTCAGATAGCCGACGATGTTGCGCAGCAGAAAGACGTTGAATTCGTAGTCGGCGTCCAGCGGGAAATCGTGCCGAATGAGAATTCCGCCGCGCGTACCCAGCGGCAAGCCCTCGATGTGCTCTTCCTGCGACAGGTCGGGCGGCACGCGAAAGCTCAGGCTGATCGGCCCGATCTTCGGATCGCCCACCGCCAGGCTGCTCACTTCGCGCGAGGCCGACAGATAGGCCTCCAGCAGCGACGGCGACACGCGCAGCACCTCGGCGATGTTGTCGAAGCCGTTGCTCTCGTCATCCGCCGGCAGCAGTTCCGACACGTCCACGTTCAAGCCGAGCAGATCGCGGATCGCGTTGGCGTATTCAGTGCGATTCAGGCGGTGCAGCGGCGAGCGGCCGGGATTGGGATGCGCGAGGGACGCGCGATCGAGCGCGTTCTCCAGCGAAATCATGAAAGCATCCAGCCTGGCCTGAGCCGGTCGCGGCATGCCTTGCGGCGGCATCATGCCTCCGCGCAGCTTGCGCACCACCTTTTCCCAAATCTCGGCGTGATCGGCGGGATGATCGACGTCGGCTTGGTCCAGCATCAGGCCGGCGGTTTTGGCGCGCTGGTTATGACAAACAACGCAATACTGATTTATCAGTGCACGATCAGGCGAGACACCGGTCTGAGCTGGCAGATTGCTGCATGCAACGGCGAAAGCCAGGCATCCGATCGCGCTAACCCAAAGATTCGACGCTCTCGTCTTCACCTATCTCCCCATTGTGGCACAAATGGAAGGCGACGGTGGAACGGCAAAAATTACAGGCAGAAATTACTTATTCAGGGGCTCCGGAGCGTTGCGCTGTTGCAGTGTTTTCGGGGCGGCGCTGTTCCCTGCGGGCGTGGCCGGCGACGCCGTCGCCACGGCCAGCTCCGACCGTTTGTATTTCGGCTCACTGATGTAGCCCTTGATCTCGTTCTTGCTGATCTGGTTCACCACAACTTCCACCGGCTCCGGCCGGTCCGACAGCCGGAACATCAGAGGCTCGTAGAGATCGACGTGCTTCTTTTCAAGCTGCTGGTCGTCCACCATGAGCTCCAGATCGCAATACAAGTGCTTGCTGTTGGCCTTTCTCAGGCTGACCCCGATCGGGCCGATGTGCTGGAACTGCTTGGACTTGTTCAGATCGAACTCGTAGTAATTGCGCTCGCCGCGCTTCTGCAGAACGACCAGCTCGTCGTGGTTCTTGGCGATCGCGCCGTTCAGCTCATCGTGGGTGGAATGCAACTGATCCGTCAGATCCTGGCGCGTCTGGGCGACCTCCTGCCGGGTGTTCGCGATCTGCTGGTCCTGATCGCTAATTCGGGCTTGTAGTTGCCCGAAGCGCGGATCGTCGGGATCGCGCCGTTCCCGGTTGCCGGCGAGCGTGACACGTTCGGTTACGAGCCGGGGCTTGCGCCTCCGCGGTGGCGGCGGAGCCGGAGCGGTGCGGGCCGCCTCTTCCGTGGTCAGCGTGTCCAGCCTTTGTGAAACAGATTGCAAAGTGTTTTGCATCTGCAGCAGCGATGCGTGCAGCAGTTGATTGGAATTGGCCAGTTCATTGGCGCGTTGGCGTTCGTGCGATACCCCACGAAGCGCGTAGACCGACGTAACGAGTAAAGCGATGAGCACGGCGCCCACCGCCAAGCTTGCAAACCAGCCCTTGTGGGGGCCATCTTCAAAGGGGCGTTCCATGCGCCACTGAGTTGCAATTCACTCTCCATTTTGTCCTCGAAAGAGGCTCGCGGTGCCGGACTTGGAACCTCAATGGAGCTTCGACCGTCGATAATGAACATAGCGGGCGCGGCTCCGGCCCGAGTGACTATGCGAGTTCTCACCGCCCTCTTCTTCGCGGTTGTCATCCTAAACGCTCAAACAACTCCCGCCACGCAGACTAATGCAGCCAACTACACGCCCATCACGGGAGGCGGACGGTTTGAATGGGCCATAATGAACACCATCAATTTGGCCAGCTTCGGCGTGGGCGTGATCGACTCCGCCTGGGGCACGGGCTTCGACGAGCCTCACGAGTATGGCGTCAGTTTGAAAGGGTTTGGAAAGCGGTTCGGCATTCGTTTGACGGGCGTGGCGGTGAGTAACACGATGGAGGCAGGCCTCGGCGCGGTGTGGGGCGAAGATCCCCGCTATTTCCGCGTGGGTGAAGGCCCGTTTTTCAAGCGCGAGGGCCACGCCTTCAAAATGGTTTTTCTGGCGCGCAACCGCGACGGCGATATCGCGCCGGCCTATGCGCGTTACGCGGCCATCGGAGGCAGCAACTTCTTATCCAACTCCTGGCGCGCCAATAGCGACGCCACGGCCAGCCATGCGGCGATTCGCATCGGGCTGGGGTTCCTGGGCCGCTTGGGCTATAACAATTTTTATGAGTTCTGGCCGGATGTGAAACGCCGGTTCTTCCGGCACAATTAGCTGACCAGAGCAGGCGACCGGGCCGGCCGTTTTTCCGCAACGGCCAACAACACGCAGAGGGCCACGCCCTCGGCGGCTTGGGCGATCTCCTGCAATTCCGGAAACGTGGGAGCGATGCGAATGATGCGGTCGTCGGGATCTTTGCCGTAAGGATGCGTGGATCCGGCCGGCGTCAATTCGATGCCGGCTTCTTTGGCCAGTTGCACAATTCGCGCGGCGCAGCCCTGGGGAACTTCCAGCGTAATGAAATAGCCGCCTTTTGGGCGGGTCCAGCTCACGCCGGGTACGTGCGCCAGGCTCTCTTCAAAGGTGTTCAGCACCCTTTGGAACTTGGGCGCGACCAAGGCGCGGTGCCGGTCCATCAGCCGCAGAATGCCGGCTTCATCCTTCAAGAAGCGCACGTGCCGCAACTGGTTGATCTTATCGGGGCCGATGGTTTGCGGCGTGAATCGCTCCAGCAGCCAGCGCACGTTTTCCTTCGAACCGGCAAACATCGCGAGGCCGGCGCCGGGGAAGGTGATCTTGGATGTCGAGGCGAACACGAACGGCCGGTTCGCATGCCCGTGCCGCGCGCAAAGTTCCAGGATGTTGGCTACTGCGATGCGCTCGCTGGTCAGATGATGCACGGTGTAGGCGTTGTCCCAGTACAGCCGGAAGTCCGGCGCGGCGGTTTTCATCGCCGCCAGCCGCTCCGCGACGGCGTCGGAATAAACAATACCAGTGGGGTTGCTGTACTTCGGCACGCACCAGATCCCTTTGATGGATGCGTCGCTCAAGACCAACCGCTCCACCTGATTCATGTCGGGGCCGTCCTCGTGCAGCGCGACGGGAATCATCTTGATCCCGAAGCTCTCGCAGATGGTGAAGTGCCGGTCGTAGCCGGGGACCGGGCACAAGAACGCGATCTCGCCTTGCTGCGACCAGGGCGTGGGGCTGTCGCACGTTCCCTTCAGCAGCGCGAACGCCACGGTGTCATGCATCAGGGCGAGGCTGGAGTTATTGGCGACGACCACCTGTTCCGGCGGCGCTCCCATCAGCGAGGAGAAGAGCCGGCGTGCTTCCACCAGGCCCTGCAGCCCGCCGTAGTTGCGGACATCGGTGACGCCTTCGGCCATGTAATCGGCCGGGCCGGGGAGCGCGAGCAACTCCGCGCTCAGATCGCACTGTGCCGCCGACGGCTTGCCGCGCGTCAGGTTCAGCTTCAAGCCTCTGGCCTTGAAAGCGTCGTAGCTGGATTGAACTTCTTCACGATGGATGGTCATATACGGGTGTGCAGTGCAACTCGGGAAGGGGACTGCACTGTCAATGGTAGCATCGCGCGCCGTGCGGAACGATGGCGCGTTTCGATGAGGCAGGCTTCCCGGGCCGCGCGATTACCGCTTCTCGCGAAGCAGTTCCACGATGTGGCGAACCTCAAACCGGCTGCGATAGAGCTCGCGTGCTGCGTTGGCCAGGCGGGCTCTCTCGTCAGGGTTCTCCAGAAGCTGCCGCAAACATCGGAGAAATGCTTCGGCATCTCCGGCCGGCGCCAGGGCGACAGCGCCGCTGGCTTGCCACAAGGGTTCCGTAAGCGGTCCGGAGGTGGTGACGACAGGGCGGCCATGCTCGAGCGCTGCCATCACGGTGGTTCGCCGGGTGCTGACGCCATCCGGATACGGCTGGATCAGCACATCGCACGCGCTGATGTGGAGGGAGAGCTCCTGCTCGTCCAGACGGCCGCTGGCTTGGACACGTGCTTGCGCGCCCGGGTCCTGCCGGATGAAATCTTCGCGAAACGCCTGGCTTCCACCACCCATCAGCACGACCGAGATTTCAGGTACGTCGCGCACAACTGGGCTCAAGATCTCGCGCAGCAGGGGCGCTATGGCTGAGCCGAATGTGCCAAAGTGACCCATCAGCAGAGCACCGCGCGCATACCGCCGCCGGATCGCTGCCACCCGGGCCGGGTCGTGCGCAACCGGAACGTTGCTCGGCACGGGCAACCAATCCAAGCCTAGCTTCCGGCCGGGGGCATACGGCTCCAGATACGGCCACCATGACGTGGTTGAGCCCCACACGTGCTGAACGCTGTGCAGCAGAATGACCGTCATCAGCCGATGAATCAAAGCGGCCGCGTTTTGCCTCCACGCGTTCTTTCGAAATGGCAGATACGGCTCGTGCACCATAAGATCCACATAGTCGCCTCGGCGCGCGCGACTCCGCAACCACAAACAAAACGGAATGTTCAGGGATTTGTAGCCGTAGGCGTGCGGCACCCACTGAACCAGGAGGTGCCGTGGTTCAGGGAAGCGATCCAGCTCGCGTCCGGTCTGCCACAGGTCGCTGGGCGCATACCGTCCCACCGCGCCATGTACCGTGACTCCCGGCAATTGGGGAGCCGGCTGATCATACCGGGGGCACCAGATGTGGACTTCGTCGCCTGCCCCGGCCAAAGCTTTCGCCAGCAGGAACGTGTAATCGCTGACGCCGCCGGATTGGGGCGGATATTCTCCGGTGATGACATGCCAGGTGAGCAACGATCCGTAGGTCCTTAGTTGCCCGCCCGTTCACCGCCAAACATTTCGCATTCGATCAGCCCGCAGAGGATGTGCCCGAGGATCATGTAGGCTTCCTGGATTTTGGAGGTCTCCAAAGACGGAACGATAATGCAGTAATCGCAATGCGCCGCCATGTCCGCGCCGGTTTGCCCGGTCAGGCCAACCGTCACCAGCGCCCTGCGCCGCGCCTCCTGGAGTGCGCGCAGAATATTCGGAGAGCGCCCCGAAGTGGAAATGGCGAGGAAGACGTCGCCCGCTGCGCCCACAGCGTTCAGTTGCCGGGCGAACAGTTCCTCATATCCGAAATCGTTGCCGATGGCGGTCAATACCGCCGTGTCGGTGGTCAAGGCGAAGGCCGTGAGTCCCGGCCGGTCGAACCGGAAGCGGCCAACCAGTTCGCCGGCCAGATGCTGCGCGTCGGAGGCGCTGCCGCCATTTCCCGCCAGCAGGATCTTGCGGCCTGCGCGTAGTGCGCCGCAGCAGGCCCGGGCGATCCGTTCTACCTCAGCCGTGATCTGCTCGTCGGAGGCCAGCCGCTCTACCATCGCCAGGCTCTTGGCGACTTCATCCTGGATGTACTGTCTCAAGTAGCCATACTACATTAGCGCGAGCCGCCCCTTAGGGCGCGCCGGCCTCAATAGACGTACTTCAAGGCAAACTGCATGATGCGGGGAGCGACGTCGGATTGGATCCTCCCGAACGTGCTGCTGTTCAGGGCGTTGTTGGAGGCGCCGCCGGCGATGCCCACCGCGCCCGGGTCCAGGAAATTAGCGCGATTCTGGATGTTGAACGACTCGGCGCGGATCTCGAAGTACTGCTTCTCCCGGATGCGGAACTGGCGCATCAAGGCCACGTCTACATCGAAATAGCCCGGTCCCACCAGATTGTCGACACCGAGCGAGCCGAACCCTCCGGGCGCGGGATTCACAAACGCGGACGCGGTCATCCAGCAGTTGATGGTCCGGTTTGCGCAGTAAACGTTCGAGAGCACCTGGTTAGGCCGTTGTGCGCCGATTCCATTCAACGCGGTGAGACCGGTAGTCACAGGGAAATAGCTGCCGGTGTGGGCGCCCACGATGGGGGAGAGCTGCCAATCCCCGGCGATCCATCGGACCGCCCGGTTCGAATAACGCGGCGATTGCAGAACGGCGGACAGGTTGAAGTTCTGGTGCATGTCGATGTAACCGCAATTTCCGCGGTCGAGTCGCCGGTCGGACGGATCGGTGTAAATCGGGCCCGACAACTCGGTAGTAACCGGGTCGCCGATGCAATGCGACCAGGTGTAATTGGCCAGCATCGAGAAATGGCTCGATAGGCGGTGCTCACCCGAGATAATCAGCGCATTATAGCTGGCAGTGCCGCCATCGTCCAGGTACTCCAGCTGGCCGTAATAGGGACCTTGCGAAGGATTGAGCTGAGTCAGCAGCCGCCGCGCTTGTGTAGTCGCCGTGGTGGAACAGAGCCCCGGCTTTGTCAGGCCGTACTGGCCGGCCACGCAATTGCCGGGGACGTAAACCCCCGGATTCAGCTCCTGGTCCGTCCACAGGTGAATGGTGTTGTTGCCGATGTAGCTGGCCTTGAACAACCAGCTGGACCCAACCTGTCTCTGGAGCGTGAGATTCCACTGCTCGACGTATGTGTTTTGCACGTTCAGTGGAACCGATTCATAGTATCCGGCCTGAGGATAATTTGTGGTTGTGTTTTGCTGGGTGGGGAACGGGCTGCCTCCCGGGTACCCTTGCCACGGGTTGGCGAAACCGCCCGCCGGGTTGATCAGGGTGATGCCTTCGCCCCACAGCGGCTCACCCGCGTAATTGTAGTAGAACAGCGTCTGCGGCATGTCGTAGAAGATTCCCCACGACCCGCGGATGAGCGTTTTGCCGTCGCCGAACGGATCCCAGGCCACGCCGAGACGCGGTGCAAAGTTCAGCCACGCCGTATTGTTTGGCCGGCTTCCCGTGTTGAATCCGGGATCGCCGGGATAGAGCGTGCCCGCAGGGGCGTTCGGGTAAACGGTGGAATGAACGTTGGCCAGAAAGTCCGCCATATTGAAATGCGAGACGTGGTCGTTGAGCAAGCGGCCGTTGAGATACGGTTCCCAGCGGATGCCGTAGTTCACGGTCAGGCGGGAAGTGACCTTCCAGTTGTCCTGGGCATACAGGCCGAGGTACTGCCATCTCTCGTTGTCGTGCGAAATGTTCAATTGTGTAAAAGAATCCAGTGAACCGGAGATGAAGTCGGCCATGGCGCTGCCGGTATCCTGGCCGGAGAAGGTGAACAGCCCGTTGCAGTACACGCAGAAGGTGGTGGCTTGCATCGGGCGGATGTAGTCGGCTCCGAACTGCATCTGATGGGAGCCTTTGATCAGGCTGAAATCATCGCTGAACTGATACGTAGTGGTGTTCACCAGGCCGGGCGTCGCGAACCCGCCCGCGCTCATGAAATCGCCCGTGATGTTGATGTTGGAGAAGTTGGGCAGCGCCACGTAGACACTCGGGATGCCGATGTCGGTGGGCGTGACGATCGGCACCTGAAACTTCGTGATGCCGTCGCGGTCCAGCGTCGCATGGAAGGTGTTCAACGCATTCGGACTGAAGATGTAGGTATGCCCCAAAACCAGCGAGTTCACTTCGTCGTCGGTGCCGGCGTTCTGAACCGAAAGTTCCGTGCCGGTGAAACTGGAGGGCGTGTAACTGTGCGTGCCGAAGTAACGCGCGAAGAAGGATTGCTTGGAGCTGATCTGGTAATCAATTTTCGCCAGGCCCATGTGCTCGTCCTGATTCGCGATCTGCGTGTACGTTGCGTTGCCACACGGCTCCGAACCCACAGGGAAATTCTTGGCGAATGCGAGCGCCTGCGGGCTGATCAACGAGGCAGGCAGTACGTTGTTTACAAACGGCGCGGCCAGCGTCTTCGGAGTCGAGAAACACTGGGATTCGTAGTTTTGGAAATTGCCCGCGAGCTCGGAAGGGGTGGGAAGCACAGCGGGTGCGGCCGCCGGGGCCGACCGGATCAGGGTGCCTTGGTAGCCCAGGAAGAAAAACAGCTTGTTCTTCTTGATTGGCCCTCCCAGGGTCCCGCCAAACTGATTGCGCTTCAGGTTGTCGCTCACCGGAGCGAAGAAGTCGCGCGCGTTGAAGTCGCCGTTGCGGACGAATTCAAAGGCATCTCCATGAAATTCGTTGGTGCCGGACTTGCTGACCACGTTCACCGCGCCGGCCGAGTGCTGGCCGTATTCGGCGGGCAAAGAACTGGTTTCCACCTTGAACTCCTGCACGGCGTCGGGGAAGGGCAGGGGCAGGTTCAGGTTGTTGAACACGTCATTGTGCGTTCCGCCGTCCAGCAGGTACGTGGTGCCGTTGAGCATTCCCCCGGCCACGCTGACTAGCGCCTCGTTAGGATAGTTTTTGCTGGAAACCAGATTGCCGACCGAGGGCGCCTGGCCGAACCCATACTGCACGGTGTTGGATGCGCCGGCCAGCGTAATGAGCTGCGTGATCTCGCGGCCGTTCAGAGGCAATTCAACCACGTCCTGCGAGTTGACCACCTGCCCGACGCCCGTGCTGTGCGTCTCCACCATCGCCGCCGCGGCTTCCACCTGGACGGATTCGCTCACAGCGCCTACTTTCAAAACCGGGTCGATCGTAGGAGCCGTGTCGACCTGCAACACGATGCCGGCCTGCACGTAGGTGGTGAAGCCTTCCTTCCTGACCTCCATCCGGTACGGACCGAGTGGCAGGCTGGGCAGCGAGTAAACGCCGCTGGCGTCCGATTCCGCGGTCCTGACCACTCCGGTGTCGGTTTGAGTGACGGTCACCTGCGCGCCGGGCACAGCGGCTCCGGTCGCATCCTTCACGGTGCCTGAAATCTGAGAAGTTGCTTGTCCAAGAAGTGCCGGGGAGAACCCCAGACACAGAGCTATAGCTACGAACGACGTGGTCCAAATTCGTTTCATAATTCCCCTAATGCGTTTTGCTGAGGCTCGCTAACCCCGAGAAGTCCCCGTTTTTAAAAACACCCGAGACCAAGCAGCAGTCCCGAATGCATGCGTTCCCTATGACTTATATCCTGGCCGGCGATTTCTGTCAAGGAATCTTTACAAATCAGGTCGCCGCCGCGTTGCCCGGTCAATTCGCCGGGGTTTGGGTCGCGCGCCCCATCAACTTGTCGGCCCAGGCGATGAAGTATTTCCAATTCGGCGCGTCGGTGTGGCCGCCGTCATGCTGCCGCCAGGCCAGTTGGCCGTTCAGCAATCCGGTATTCACGGGCGGCATTCTGGCGCTGTGATAATCGCCGGGAACGCCCATGTCTTTTGCCCCCAGCAGCCGGAACACGGGTTGCGCGGCGACGGCCGCCATGAAGCTGCCCTGCTGATCGAGCCACTTCGCGTCGCCTTTTTCCGGGACACCGTAGCTGATGAAGGTGGGGCGCGGCGCGCACAGCGCGATCAGCTCATGCGAGTCCACCGGAAGGTCGCCCGCGTTCTTGCTCCCGAAGCTGGCTTCCACGGCGCCGTACTTGAGGAAATTTCCGGCCATCCAGTGATATTCGCCCGTGCCGGTCAGATTCTCCACCGCTTCACCCCAGTTGCGCCGATTCAGTTTCGCCCCGCCCTCACCCGACGAACCGACCAGCACGAACGCAAAGCGCGTATCGAAAGCCATCGTTACGAGAGCGGCCTTGCCATAGCGGGAGACGCCCTCGATGCCGACGTGTTTGGAGTCCACCGCTGAATCCGTCTCCAGATAGTCCAAGCCGCGGGAAGCGCCCCAGGCCCAGGCGCGCAATGCGCCCCAATCATCGGGCTTGCGCGGTTGGCCGTGATTGACCAGCCCGATGATGCCGCGCGTGAGCCCGGCGCCGTTGTCCGCCTGGATGCTAACCGGAACGATTTGCGCGTAGCCCCAGCCATCGGCGATGAGCTGTTCGGTTGCCGGCGAGTCCTTGGGAACGGGCGCGCCCGCGGGCCTGGGTGGCAGGCGGCCGGTGTAGATGAACATTAGCATCACGGGAACGGGCCGCGCCGCGTGGGCCGGCGTCACCAGCGTCATCTGGATGTCGACGCTGATCGGCGGGTATGACGAGTTATCCACGTGCCCGATCAGCTTCTTGCTGATCGCCGGGTAGGGACCGATCATTGTCGCCGTCGTGCTCTCGACCGTCCAATTCACGTTTGGCACGCCTTTCGGAACGCGCCCATACACTTCTCGTTCGAAGTCCTCGACAATCTCCGGGCGGCGCCGCTGGTACCACATCGCAGCGGTTGTGACTTTCATGCCGTTGTTCAGGGTGAGCGGATCGGGAAGGTTCGGAAAAGGATTCGCTTTCGATTCGTCGTAGTTGGCGCGATTGGGCGCGCTTTCGTTGCCGCTCGGCCCCGGCCGCAGCGCTTGGATGCCGAGCTGGTCCATCATGTTCTGATGGTCCTTTTCGGCGGTCCAGTTCAGGGGCTGCGGAAGAGTAGCCGCAGCGAGCAGGGCCGCCAATGAGATGCACGCGAGCAACCGCATACGCTATCGAGCCTAGCGCATTCGGGCTCATCCGGCGCGTTCCACTCGTAAAGTTTGCGTAGTCTGATCCCTTTCAGTCGCGCTCTCCGCGTATTAAGGCAACGGGGAAACCATATTCCAAACCATGACTACATTTCGCTTACCCATTGTTTCTGCGGCATTCTTACTGGCTGTTGCCGCAACATGCGCCCTGGCCCAGGCGCCCTCGAAGCTGACCGTTACTAAGGCGACCAGTACGGAAGTAGATCTCAGTTGGAGCGGCAGCGCGCCCAGCTATACAATCGAACGAGCGGTGCTGGGAGGAAACTTCAGCTCCATCGGTACCGCGTCCACGACGACCTTCGCCGACACGAAAATCGATTCGTACACCACCTACCAGTACCAGATTGTGGCGAACTCGGCGGAATCCAATCAGGTAACCGCCGGACCGCCGCCTGCCGGATTCCAGGTGGCCGCGCCGGCGCCTGCTCAGGTGGATCCTGCGAGCTACGGATGGGACATCTCCATGACGCTCGACGCGAACGGCGATCCGGCGTTTGCTTTCATTTTCAACGACCCGAATCAGGACTCCGACCCCAGCGATTCGCAGCTTCTGTTCCGGTCCTGGAACCGGGCGCAATATAAGTGGAACCCCGTGGTGACGGTGGATACGGTGGCCGATTCGGCGACTTCGGCGCGATCTTCGGTCGCGCTCGCCTACGATTCCAACACGTTCGTGCTGGCTTCGGAGATCAACGGGGGCGACTCGCTTCGCGTGTACGTTTCTACCGATGGCGGCGCGCACTGGGCGGCCAAGGCCACGTACCAGTCCAGCGAGGATGCTTCGGAGGCCCCGTCGCTGGCTCTGAAAGGCGCCCAGATCTACCTGGCCTACGTGCAGGAACACACCGGCATTCAGTACGTCACGGGCGCCGTGAACGCGGATGCTTCCACCTGGACCACTACCACGTCGCCGCAGCCCAACGGCACGGACACGCCTGGCGCCGGAGCTTCTCCCTCGATCGCGCTGGACTCCTCGGGCAATCCGGCCATTGCCTATTGGGTTGCCGATCTGACGCAGGGCTACAACCAGATCCTGCTGTTCTGGCGTCCGCCCTCCGGCACTCCGCAACGCGTGCTCGATTCGCAGAACAACCAAACCGACACCACCGCGAAGCTTTTATTCAACGGCTCGAATCCGCGGATCGGTTTCTTTGCGATCCGCAACGATTCGCCCGACGGCAGCGACGGCGTGCACTTCGTGCGGTCCGACAACGGCGGCGCCAGTTGGCTGAATGCGGTTCTCATCCCGGCGGACATCGGCAGCACCGGCGACCACCCGATGGACCTGGCGATCAACTCTCAGGGCGGCGGAGCCATCGTCTTCGAACAGAACGGCAGCACCGGGGCAAATACGTGCGGTTTCCCCAAACTCGCTCAATCACCGGACCTGAACAGCTGGACCACCTGCGCGGCGGGCGGCGATGCTCTGGTAGACACGACGATGCAATTCAGCCACGTGCCGCACTCGGTTGGCATCACCTACGGCGGCAACGGCAAGCTGTATGTCATCTGGCAGGACGACTACAGCAGCCCCACCGGTAACGGCGCCCTGTTATGGCGCGAGCCGCCCGCCATCCAGGGTGCATCGCCTTCGCTGCGTTCCAGCGATCCGGTGGAAGATGCCGTCAACAACCTGCCGCAGATCGTCTCCGGCGCTTGGGTTTCCATTTACGGTTCGAACTTCTCGGACATCACTACGGACTGGGGCCAGCAGGACTTCTCCAATGGGCTACCCACGTCGCTCGCGGGCATCCAGGTTTACGTCAACGGCATCGCCGCGCCGGTTTACTATGTGCAGCCGACACAGATCAACATCCAGGCGCCATCCAATCTCGGCGGATCAGCCACGGTTCAAGTGATTCGCAACGGCGTTCCCAGCCTGACCACAACGGTTGCCGTGGTAGACCATAACGCGGGGCTCTTTGCCTACAGCCTGGACTACATGACCTTCTATCCTTCGGCCCGGTTCAACGATAACCCGTACGAGATTGTCGGCGATCCGGCCATCTTCGGCTCCGGAGTTGAGAAGGCCAAGCCCGGCGACAGCATCCAGCTTTACGCCAATGCTTTGGCGGCGTCGGATGCCGGCGTAGTCTCTCCGGCCAACTCCTTCTCCGATCCCGTGACCGTGACCGTCGGTTCCGCTGCCGTGAACGCCGATTTCGCCGGCCTGGTCTCTCCCGGGCTGTTCCAGGTGAATTTCACGGTGCCCCAGTTGGCCCCCGGCAATTATCCGATTACCATCAGCACCGACGGCTCGACGTCGCAAGCTAGCGTGTATTTGGTCGTGGGCAATTGAGTATCGCTAGCGGTCGGCGGGAACATAGACCCGGCTCGGGGCCACCAACTCCGCATTCGGCACTTCGGTACTCAGCTTCACGTTCTGGAAGCCGGCTTTGGCTTGTGGCTTGGCCAGGAAAGTCAGCCGGTACTGATGCTCCAGACGATCCGACAGCGCGGCGAGATAAGGTGTAAAGGAAGGTACGGGCCCAAAACCCAGCATGTACGCTTCGCCGCCCGTCTCTTCGGCGAGCTTGGAAAGACAGTTCTGGCCTTGGAAGATTAGCCAGTTACTGTGGCCGTAGTGGCCGGCGCCGGGGGTGTAGAGCGTGTAAACCATGACGCCCGACCGCAGTGCGTCGTCGATGGCGTTGTCGAGGTAAGGGTCTATGATACTGGTGCCGCCCAGCCGGTCAATGCCGTCAGTGACCATCAGCACCTGATGCCGCTTCGCATCGGCTGGCCAGTGCCGGACCAGATCGCTCAGCGAGATATATGGGCTGCCATTCACGCTCGCCTCGGAAAGAGGCAGGCGCAAAGCCTTCGCGGCCAAGGCGTGATCGGTGGTCAGGTCCTGCCCCATCGCAACCGTGCCGTTACGCATGTAGCCGACACCGATCTCCGTGGTGGCCGGCTGGGACGTGATGAAGTGCCGCAACTCGTCCAGGTAGGTACCCAGGAAGCTGCTGGATGAGTCGTCCAGCACGACATACAATTCCAGGCCGGCCTGGTCACCCGTGAGCGGAACCCAGTCCGTGACCGGCAGGCGCTGCCGATTTTGCATTACCTTGACGTCCTGCTGGTAGATCACAGGCACAGCCTTCCCATGCACCGCCTCCACCGTCACCACCATCTGGACCGGAACGCCAGGAGTGGGCTGGGGATTGATATCCGCGGCCAGCAGTCCAGTGCCCGCCAAAACAGTTGCAAGCAGCAGTTTGATCTTCATAACAGCCCCCAATTTATTGGAAGCGCAAAACTTCAATACGATCCATTTAAGCCGCCTTACCGGCGACCACGCCTTCAGGGATTAAACAGCAATTGAAGAGCCGCGAGTGTCGGATAACTGCAAGTCTATGAAAACAGGAAGCGGCTAGTTGGTCAGCCCGTGGGTGTAGTGACCCAGTTCACGGTATTTGGGTTGGTTTGGTGATTTAGGGCAGGTCAATGGATCGCCTTGATGACCGGCTGAAGCCACGAGAAAACGTATTGGCCGATGGAGGGGAAGTGAGCCGCCACCACGGAGACCAGCGGCAGAATGCCAAACGCGGTCACCCGCAGCAGGAAGGGGCGTGTCTCCACCTCCCCGGCCTTGGTCTTGCTGATCCAGCTCAGGGTGGCGTCGCGGCCCATCTCAAGGAAGGCCAGGACTATGGGAAATCCGGTGACGACCAGGCAGCCCACCAGAGTCCAGGCCAGCAGGCTCGGCGAACTGAACGGATAGCAGCCCAGCGACAGGGTCAGCAGGACGAAGCCAAGCATGATGAACGTCAGCAGATTGCGCAGCTGCAACATGGCGTAGCGGATGAAGGAAACAAAACGCAACGCGACAAACTCCTGCATCAACGTGACGCGCTGTTCCTTTTCGCCCTGACGGAACGGCCAGTGCAGCGTGCCCTGCTCACTATCCTTTGCCTGCTTCAGCAGGGTTTCGGAGCTTCCTTCCAGCCACGTGCTGCTATTCAGTTCCTCGGCGGAGGATTCCGCCAGCGAGCGCAGAGAATATTGCAGGAAGTCGTACAACTCGGGTTCCGCGCGTTTGCGGGCAGCCACGCATTGCAATAACGCAGCGGCCGCGCCTTCCACGTTGTTTTCCTCGAAGGTGGCAACGCGGTGCTCCAAGCGCCGCCAATTCCTGAGACATTCCACCGTCCGCGTCAGTTGGACGTAGACGCGCTTGCGCGGGCTGTTTTGCCAGATGGGCGACCAGGAATATTCCACGGGCAGCTCACTCAACGCCCAGCGGATGGGGTGGAGCGCGAGTTGCTCCAGCAGAAGCAACAGTTGTCTCCAGCAATACCAGAAGCGCCAGGTGGACAGGAACAGCAAAGCAACCAACATCGCGACCGCGGCGCTGTAATAGACGTCGTAGGCGCGTCCTTCCAACGATTGGAAATGCCGGCTGGCGATCCCGTACGCGCTTCCCAGCAACAACAGGCTGGCGGGGAACGTTCCCTTGTACGGTCGCGGGAAGGTGCATTCCAGGTTCTCCTCCAGTTGCCGTGACAGATCCTGGATGGAGGCCGCGATCTGGCTGGTGGAAAGATTGCGCGGCAGAAGCTGGTACCGCTCCTCGGCAAAAATGCGCCTTTGCAGGTGGACCATGCTCCAGCAGGCAAAGGCGAGGAACACGAACAGGAGGGGTAGCGCGGGACTGACTCCGCTGCCGAGTTCGATGGAGCGGTACGAGTAGAAGAAGCTCTTGAAATATCCGCGCGCGGTCAGAAGCAGGAATTGAGAGAAAAGGAAGCCGGCAAATAATAGCCAGGCAACGATCATAAGGCCCACGAAGTGCCACCCTGGCAAGACCTCGATGCGCGGCGCCTTGGTTGTAGGAAACGTCAACATCCGGTAGCTGAGCCAGAGGGCTAGACAGACAAGAAGCACAGATGGGATCAGAGCTGCCACGGCGCCGGGTGCGGAATCGGCTCGGGCGTCGAAGCGATAGCCTACGATTCCGGCGGTCAGTGTCAACCACGCCGCCGCCAGCGCGAGCGTCAGGCAAAGGATGTAGAAGGCGCGGGCGAAGGGCGCCGGCTCATGCGGCTTCAGCCAAAGATCGCTCCACGACCGGTCGTAAGTTTTCGAGGAGCCGGCGAAGGCTGCGAAAGGTGATCGACGGGGCGATTGCGCATAGAGAAACACGCCCAGATAAATCAGGCTCAACAGCAGCCCCAAGGAGAACAGGCCTTTCCAGAGCCGGGTTGGCGGCGGCAGGCCGATGGAGGTTACCGCGGCTCCGGGCGATGGCAGGAACGGATCGCGGGAGGTTGGAGAGTCACCCGGCGGAGGATCGTTCAGAACGGCCACCGGCCATGCCTGGCTTTGTCCCAAAACCGTGAGCCAAAGGGGCGGGTCCGGGGCGTTGGCTCCGAGCGGATGGAGGTCGGGCGCTCCCTGGAAACTGGCCCGCGCGGCGCGATAGATACCCTCCTCCCATTCGCTGGAGGACGAGGTCAGTTTATTGCTGTCGGGTAACCATTGAGTTCGCGCCGTGAGTTGGGGATAGCTGGATACCTCCAGGCTTCCCGCCAGAGATGGATAATCCCCGGAACGTCCGAGCAATAGATCCGAATCCAGGAACACCTGCCGCGTATTCGCCGCCGAAAGCTTCAGGAACTTGGCGACAAAGAGGGTGTCTAACACGTCGGTCGCGACCACCAACGCCATGCGAGCGGGGTCGTCGTGCAGATGCTCGCTGATGAATTGCAGCTGGGCTTCCGCGGAGACCGGCGTCTGTTCGCTGAACTCGGGTATGTCGTCATGCTCGGCCTTGGGAGCTTCCAGGCTCAACTGCAGCGAGCGGCGGGGACTGGCGCTGTTCTGTACCGAAAGAGACAGCATGCCCGGGCTGCTCTGGTAGGCGTTCCGGAGATAGGCGATGCCGCGGGGGAAACGGAAATCCACCTTGCGTCGGAAACTCGCGGTTTCGGAAGCGAACGTAGTTTCATCCTCCGATAACATCGCCAGAAGCCTGCTCGCTCCCAGAGCGCGTTCGACGTAGTCCTGGAACGCCGACAGGCGCAGCTTTTGGGTGTGGAAGAGCGAGTGGAATGTGGAGCCGGTGAGGCCGGATATGTCGTGTTGGAAAGTTTCCTCCGCGTCCGTGGAGTTTGCCGTGCCGCTGAGGATTGCAAAGCGCCGGTCTTTCCAATCCTTCCGCAATGCGGCGGCCAGGGGCGCAAGCGTACCTGAAAAGCATGGTCCGATGACCGGTAGAGGAGTCGCGGATTTGCTGGCCCAATTCCCGGCGGCATTCACCGCCGTCCGGAATTGATCCGCGTCGAAGGCGTGCGTGGGGCTTTCTCCAACGAGAAAGACCGCCAGGTTTTTGTCCGTGCCGGAGAAAACCAAGACCCCAGGCTGTTTGCGGAGTTTGGCTTGCTCCTCCTCGGACTGCTTTTGGTCCGGCAAGCTGGAATAGTCCGGATCATTCACTTGCCAGGGAATCCAATGGGAGCGGAAGCTGACATAATCCGCGTCCTGCGCCGCCCAGGTAATGGCTTCGATGGTGCGATCGAACTGGAGCCGCAGGCGGGTCATATACGGGTCTGGAATGAACGCCACGGCGGTGGAAAGCGGTAGGGAGTCACTGGCGATATCGCTGGGGTTGCAATCGCCGCCCGCCTTGGAGGGATCCGGGCTGAGAGCGCACAAAGCCTGGCGCCAACCGCTGTAGGACTGCTGGGTCTGTTTGTCCTCGCCGGGCTTGGCGCCGGTCTGGGTGGACGGAGCCGCGGTGGCGGGATGGTACACGCTCCCGATTGCACCTGCAAGCAGGATGCCCGAAGCCAAATAGATGGTCTTCATGGCCGCGTACCTCCGGCGCCGTTCGAAAGGGCTACCTGCTAGAGCGAATGGGCGCGCATATTTCCGCCATGGTGGCGAAATTAGCGCGGGATTTGCGCCTTGCGCCTACGGCGTGGGGCGTTCGAATTTGACCAGACCATCGCGGTAATCGAGGGTGAGCCGGAACAGGCTCAGCACCGGGAGGCCAAGAAAACCGGAGATTTCGGTCCCCAAGCGGCGGCTCTGCTCCCACAGGTCGATGGAGGTCATGCCCAGATTTCTCTGGCTGAAACCGGCGAATTCCAGCATTAAATCGCCGGTTTGATAGACGTCGGCCACCTTGCCGCTGAGGCCCTGAAGGCCGGTTCGCCCGTCCGTTTTGAGCTTGCTGACCTCCTCGGCCAGATCGTAGGAGATCAGCGTCCGGGCCGCGCCGGTGTCGAGCACAAAGTGAACTTCGCGCGATCCGCTCACGCGCGTGGGTAGAAGCAGCATGTGGCCGAAGCGGTAGACGCGGGTGAAGCCGCGTGTTTCCCTCGTCACGGCGGCATCGTACGGGTCCGTATCGCCGGGCCGGTAATTGGGAAACGGCTTGAGGAGCAGCCGGCGGGCGGCGAAGTCGATGGTGACCAGGAAGTCCGAAAAGACATCGGCGCCGATCAACCCGTCTTCGACATCCGGAATGTCGCGATCGGCCACGTTGACGATGGCGTCGCGATACTCCAGCGGCCCGATGCGTACGTGTTCGGCCAATCCGCGAAACCCGCCCGTGGGCCGGGTGTTGTTACCGAAGCCGCGAATTGTGGCGGTGGCGAGACGGGTAAGACCGGCAGCCGCGGCGCCGGCGTGCGAGAGCAAGATGCCGGACGCACCCGTGTCCAGCACCAGCTTCACCGGATGGCCGTTGATGCTGACATCCACGCCATAGGCGCGGATCCGATTCACCACCAGCGCATCGATCGGGACCTCAGTCTGCTGGTAGGCACTGGCGAGACGCAGCACGTCGCGGCCGTTGACGGCCTGATCAAACTGGATGTGTTCGCGCAAGGCGGACAGTTCGTCGGCGTCGCGGATGGGGTCGAGCGCGGCCGCGTATTTCTGGAGCGCGTCGATATGCTGCTGCCCTTCTAAATGCAGCGCCCAATCGCGAAAGATGCGCAGGTCGCGCCGGTTCAGTTCGTAAGCCTGGCGGATGTCCAGGAGCGCGGTCTTATGCAGCGACATGCAGTCGGCCAGGCGCGACAGTCCCCACCAGGCCCAGGCGAAATTCGGATCGATTTTGAGCGCGGCTCGGAATTCGGCTTCGGCGGGGTCGAAATCGCCGCGGCGAAACAGCACTTCGCCCGCGAACTCGTGCGCGGCGGCTGAAGTGGGCGCTTCGGTGAGGGCTTCGTGGGCGAGCCTGGAGGCTGTGGCGACGCCGTCGTTGGCGAGCGCCTTGCGCCCCAGCGCCAGCGTGTCGTCCACCGGCGCGCCGCTCAAGATGGCGGCCGCGCAGGACAGGACCACCGCGAATCGCAAGGGCGACTTCATGACTTGCCGATAGCTCCAGTGTATCGATTCAGTTGCGCGAAGAGCGCGCCGGACGATTAAATGGATCTGAAGTGATCCGTCCGCTGATTGTTGATCGTGCCCGGTTGCAGGCGGACTCGCCGGCGATCCTGGCGCCCGGCCGCGAGGCGCTGACTTATCGAGGCCTGGACACGTTGGTGGCGCGCATCGGAGGGCGCCTCGCCTCGTCCGGTGTGACCCCTTCGGATCGCATCGCGCTGGTGTGCTCCAACGGCCCGGAGGCTGCTACCGCGTTCCTGGGCATCACCGCCTTTGCGGCGTGCGCGCCGTTGAATCCGGGTTATCGCGCCAGCGAATTTGAGTTTTATCTGTCGGATTTACGTCCGCGAGCCGTAGTGCTGGAAAGCGGGTTGGATTCCGCCGTGCGCGAAGTGGCAAACGCAGCGGGCATCCCGGTATGGGATCTGGCGCCGCAAGCTGGTTCCGCCGCGGGCGTCTTCGAACTGGCCGGAAGCGCCGGCGCCGCGGAAGGCTCGCCGGCGGTACCGGCGCCCGGCGACATCGCGTTGCTGCTGCACACCTCCGGCACAACTTCGCGGCCCAAGCTGGTGCCGCTGACGCAAGCCAATCTGTGCGCATCGGCGCGGCACATTGCCGTATCGCTGGAACTAACCGTAGCCGATCGGTCGCTGAACGTCATGCCGCTGTTTCACGTTCATGGGTTGGTGGCCGCCATCCTGGCGACGCTCGCGTCAGGGGGCAGCGTGGTGTGCTGTCCCGGTTTTGTTGCCCCCAAGTTTTTCGACTGGGTGGAGGAATTTCGGCCCTCCTGGTACACGGCGGTTCCGGCGATGCATCAGGCCGTACTGGCGCGGGCGCAGTTGCAGCGCGAAGCGGCGGCGCGCCATCGGTTTCGCTTCATCCGCTCCTGCTCGTCGGCGCTAGCGCCATCGCTCGCCGAAGAGATGGAAGCAATCTTCCAGGTTCCTGTCATCGAGGCCTATGGCATGACGGAGGCGGCGCATCAGATGGCTTCGAATCCGCTGCCGCCGGGGAACCGCAAGAAAGGATCGGTCGGTTTGGCGGCCGGTCCGGAGTTCGCGATCGTGGACGACGCAGGCCGCTTGCTGCCGCGCGGCGCTTCCGGCGAAGTGGCGATTCGCGGGCCCAACGTCACCTCCGGGTATCTGGAAAATCCGGATGCCAACGCGCGGTCCTTCACCGCTGGTTGGTTTCGTACGGGCGACCAGGGCCACCTGGACGCGGACGGCTATCTGTTCTTGACGGGGCGGCTGAAGGAGATCATCAATCGCGGAGGCGAGAAGATTGCGCCGCGCGAGATTGACGAAGTGTTGCTCGGCCACCCCGCCGTCAGTCAGGCGGTCGCGTTCGCCGCCCCGCACCGCGTATTGGGCGAAACGGTCGCTGCGGCGGTGGTAGTCCGGCCGGAGCACGTTGTGGCTGAACGCGAGCTGCGCGAATTCGCCGCGTCCCGTCTGGCGAACTTCAAAGTCCCCGAGAAAATTCTGATCGTCGACGAGATCCCCAAGGGGCCGACCGGCAAGGTTCAGCGGATCGGGCTGGCCGAGAAACTCGGCATCGGCGAGAACCGGCCGCGAAGTCCGGGGAAGCCCGACCCGATTGCACCGGCCACGCGGGCCGAGAAACAGATGGCCGCGCTTTTCGCGGAAACGCTGGGAATCCAGCGCGCCGGCGTGCACGACAATTTCTTCGAACTGGGCGGAGACTCGTTGCTGGCGGCGATGCTGCTCTCTGGAATCCGGGAGGCGATAGGCAGGAACGTGCCGGTGCTCGAGTTCCTGGAGGATCCCACCGTTGCCGGCGTGTGCCGCGTTCTGGAAAGGCCCGCTTCCGCTGCGCTACCCGATGAGTTGCGTCTCGTTATTCGGCCCGGCAATTTACGTCCCGCGCTGTTTTGCGTCCCTGGCTCGTATGGAAACGTCATGGGCTTCTTCCGGCTGGCGCAATATCTCGGCTCCGAGCAGCCGGTGACCGCCTTCCGCCTGCCGGCCCCGGATTCCAGCCGCGACGGTTACTCCATCGAACGTCTTGCGGTCCGGTATCTCGCCGAATTGCTGGAGGTTCAACCGGAGGGGCCGTACTTCCTCGCCGGCGCTTGCACCGGCGGTTTTGTCGCCTACGAGATGGCCCAGCAACTGGTGGCGCGCGGCCGGACGGTCGGCCTGCTGGCTTTGATGGATTGCTACAACCACGCGTGGGCGGGACGCCTGGGGCGCGCGGAGAAGCTGGCCTACCGGGCAGGCCTGCTGAAGAAGCGCCTGCATTACCATCGGCGGAATCTCTGGGATGCGGGGTGGAGTGGGGCGGCGGGTTACCTGGGTCCACGCTGGAGCGCGTTTCGAGAGACGACCCGGGAGCGCCTGGAGGAATGGGCGCATTCGGTGGCGCTGCGCGCCGGTCTCGCGCCGCCGGCGTTCTTGCGCAACCCGCGGCTGGCGATTCGTCACGCGGCGGCTGGTTATGCGCCCGCCGATTATGCGGGCCGGTTGGAACTGTTTTGCGTGGACGAGCCGCGCGTCGACGCCTTCGACTATCCGGACATGGGATGGCAAGGCAAGGCCGGCAACGGCATCGGTATGCATCGCATATCCGGCAGCCATCTCACCATGTTTTCCGAGCCGCACGTGCGTGCGATTGCGAGCGAACTTCTGGCTTGCCTGGACAGCCGGTGCTTCGTGCGTTGATCATGCCGGGCCCATTCACCAGAGCCTATTGGAACGCCTTCACGCTGTGGCAGGCGCGGGGGGAGAAAAGGCTTCCCTACCGGCCGCTCGCGGAGATCCTCGCCGTACAGTCCCGCCGCGTCCGGGCCATGGTGGCGCATGCTTACCGTGAGGTGCCTTTCTACCGCGACGCCATGAACGAGCGCGGGCTGAAGCCGGCCGATTTCGAGACGGCGGCGGACCTGGCGAAGCTGCCTCTAATCGATGCGCGAGTGTACTTCGAGCAGCAGCCGCGCTTCCAGGCGGACAGTTTTGCCCAGCGCCCTGGCTTAACCATTGACTCCAGCGGTACGTCGGGCCGGGCCAAACAGCTTCGCTACGAGGCGCGGGCATTGTTCCTGGCGATGGCCCAAGGGCACCGGCAGCGAATCGTGTATTCGCGGTTCTGGGGAAAGCTGCTGGGCTACCGCGAGATGAGATTTGAGAGGTCCGGGGGCATGTCGTCCCAAATCCGGCGCTTTTACGAATCGCACTCGTGGACCCCGGCCCGAATGGATTTGAAACGGCGAACCAGTCCGGTGGGCGGCGTTTCGGTCGAGAAGGCAGTCGAAGGCCTCAATGAGTTCCGGCCGGACATTGTTACCGGTTACGGATCGTATATCGGAGTCCTGTTCCGCGAAGCCCGCCGGCGGAAGCTCGAAGTGTATCGGCCAAAGTTGATTGCCTATGGAGGAGACAGGATGGCCGACGCCGATCGCGTATTGCTCGAGCAGGGGTATGGCATTCCCGTCGTATCCACGTATCAGTGCGCGGAGGCGCTGCGCATCGGCTTCTTTTGCGAAGAACGGCGCGGGTTTCATCTGTCGTTGGACGCCGTGGCCGTGCGTCTGGTGGACGACCAGGGCCGCGACGCCGAGCCGGGCGCCCCAGGACAGGTGGTCATTTCCAATCTTACGAACCGTGCGACCGTGTTCCTGAACTACCGCCTGGGCGACGTGGCGGCGCCGGGTCAGGGTCCCTGTCCGTGTGGCCGCACACTGCCGATGATCGAAGATCTCAAAGGCCGCAACGATGATTTGCTATGGCTCGCCGACGGCCGGCCTTTGCATGCCTTGGCGGCCATGCCGTATCTTCAGGCCGTAGCGGGGGTGGTGCAGGTTCAAATCGTCCAGCATGCCCGGCGGCGTTTCACGGTGCGAGCGGTGGGTGAAGCCGGAATCCAGCGGGATGAATCCGCGGCCGGTTTGGTCCAGGCTCTGCGCTCCAAGGCGGGAGACGACGTTCAGGTCTGCGTGGACTGGGTGGAAACGATTCCGGCGGAATCGAACGGAAAGGTAAAGGCCGTGATTAGCGAGATCGAGGGCACTCCGGCTTGATGGCGCAAACAGCCACGAAGCACGCGGTGAAGGCGCGGATGGGAAGGTAGCCGCCTGCCGCAAACAGCTTGAGCAGAGCTTGCACCGGCACATCCGCGCGCCGTCCGAAAGCCTTTCGAAGACTCAGGAACAAAATGGTGGAGATCAGCCGCGGATTGTGAATCAGGTACTCGGTGTTTTCGATCACGAACCCGCGCGCCTCCAGCATCCGGGCCAGTGCGGAGAGCGAAATCGTCTGGCCCAGGCGGAACGGGGTCCAGCCGCGACGGCTGGCCCAGCGGAGGAGATGGTACAGCGGGTTGCGCGGGTTGTCGAGCGTAATAAACAAAGTCCCGCCGGGACGCAGGATGCGCGCCAGTTCGTCGATCGACGCGGCCAACTCTGCGCGGGACTCGAAGTGATCCAGCGTTGAGGTAGACACAACCACGTCCACGGACGCCGGCCGGAAGGGCAAGTGGCGGACGTCGGAAGCCGCCGGCACGAATCGCGAGCCGTCACGGGAAGCCGCGGCGCGCACGGTGTTCAAGTTCAGATCGATTCCGACGGCAAGGCGGGCTTCCGGAAAAAGATCGTCCAGAATGCGGTCCAACCCGTAGGCCTCCTCGAACAGGTCAGTCTTGAGGATGAGGTCGCGGGGACGGCTTCCGAGCAGGTCCCGGATCCATTGCTGATGAACCTCGCGTTTCTGCTTCGCGACCAAAGGATCCAGGTACCAAGAGGGGGACGCGGGCACAGTCTACCAATCTAGCTCTACTTCGTACTCGCCGGCGCCGGGACCGGGATCGTCGATCTCGAAGACCAGATGGTACTTGTTCTTTTCGGAGGGTCCCTCGATGATGGCCACGCGTCCGCGTCCCCGCAGCTTCTGAATGGCGGACGACAGGCCCGAGCGAGCCGGCAACGGGCGTAGCAGATCGGAGTGCTCGTTCTGGACGCCCTGACCGGTGAGCGGCTGGGAGAAGACGGCGCCGGCTGCTACCGTTACTTGCACGCGACCCGTCACAGTGCCGCTCCAGACCAAGCCTCGGCTCGCGGCAGCGGCAAGCGGTGCTTCGACGCCCGCGTCGCGGCGCCAGGCCAGCGTGAACGAGTATTCACTCGCACCGCCCTGCGGATCGCGGATGGAAATCGTGGCGGTGTAATGATTGTTCTCGCGCGGCTGCTCCACCACCCGGATCTCGCCGCGGCCTTCGGGGTCCTCCAGGCGAACGTCGAGTTCCTGGGCCGGCAAGGGCATGGAAAACTTGTAATGTTCCTCGGCGACCGGAGCTCCGCGCGAAACGCTGGAAATGCATTGTTTTGCCTGGCAGGTCACTAGGGCTTCTTCATCCACGCGGCCGCTCCAGGCGAGATAGCCCGTCTTGCCGTGCCGCCGTTCGAACGCGGTGTCCGACGCGTCCCAGAAGACGGCAATGGAATAGGGCGAGCGGCCGGACTGGCGGTCTTCAATCGCGATGCTGAGAGTATAGCCGTTGTCGAGGCTCGGTTGATCGATAATGTGCGCGTATCCGCGGCCTTTGAGGACCTGCAGACGGGCGTTCTGGCCGGATTCCGGCAGCGGATCGTTGAATCGATACTGCTGGTTTTGGACCGGCCCGCCATCCTGGATTTGCACTGTGGCGCTGGATCGGTGCAGGTGGACCACGATGGTTCCGTCCACTTCGCCCTGCCAGACAAACTGGGGACGGGGCTGGGCGAACAGACACAGCGGAACCAGGAACAGTGTAATGGCCTTCACGCAATCTCATTGTACTGACGGTTGTAGCACCAGGGATCGACGTAGGCTAGAATAAAAAGGTTTGCAAAAGTGGGCCTTGGTTTGCTGTCCAATGGTTCGCAGGACCCTAGATGGTTACAGCTACCGTGGTACCCGCATTTCTGCTGGCAGCGTCCACCACCAATCAGTTGGAGCGCGCGCTCTTTGATGACACGTTCGCAGGCGTGCACCATCTGGAGCTTTTCGACTGGTCGTTGCTCATTCCGTATTTCGTCATTCTGGTTATTCTGTCGTTCTATGGCTGCCACCGGTTCGAGATGATCCGGCGGTATCTGAAGCATCGCAAGAAACTCACGCCGGAACCGGCCGCGCGCTTCGAGCAGCTTCCGCGCGTGACCATTCAGCTGCCGCTGTATAACGAGCGCTTCGTGGTGGAGCGGCTGATCGAAGAAGTGAGCAAGATGGAGTATCCGCGCGAGCTGCTGCAGATCCAGGTGCTGGACGATTCCACCGACGACACGCATCCCGTAACCGAGGCGCTGGTACGGGACTATCAGGCTGCGGGCGTGCCCATCCAATATCTGCATCGCGCCAATCGCGCCGGGTTCAAGGCGGGCGCTTTGCAGGAAGGCATGCAGCAGGCGACCGGCGAGTTGATCGCCATCTTCGACGCGGACTTCGTGCCGCCGCGCGATTTTCTCATGCGCACGGTGCATCACTTCGCCGATCCCAAGGTCGGCGTGGTGCAAACCCGCTGGAGCTATCTGAACCGGCACTTCAATCTCCTGACCGAAGTGGAAGCGATGCTGCTGGACGGCCATTTCGTGCTGGAGCACGGCGCGCGCTATGGCAGCGGCCTGTTCTTTAACTTCAACGGAACGGCCGGCATCCTGCGCGCCAGCATGATCGAGGACGCGGGCGGCTGGCAGCACGACACGCTGACCGAAGATACCGACCTGAGCTACCGCGCGCAGCTCAAGGGTTGGCGCTTTGTCTACCTGCCGGGCGTCGATTGCCCGTCGGAACTGCCGGTGGACACATACGGCTTCCAGGTGCAGCAGTCGCGCTGGGCCAAGGGATTGACGCAGGTGGCATTGAAGCTGTTGCCGTCCATTCTGCGGAGCGACGCGCCGGTTCGCAACAAGGTTGAGGCGTTCTTCCATCTGACTCCCAACATCTCGTATCCGCTCATGCTGGTTATCTCGGCGCTGATGCTGCCCGTGATGATCGTGCGCTTCTATATGGGCTGGTTCCAGATGGTGACCATCGATTTGCCGCTGATTATCGCCTCGTTCTGGTCGATCTCGGCGTTTTATCTGATGGCCGAGCGCGAGATCGACCGCCGGAACTGGAAGCGGTCCTGGGTGTTGATGCCGGCTTTGATGGCGGCGGGCATCGCGCTGACGCTGATCAACACGAAAGCGGTGTTGGAGGCGCTGTTCGGCATCAAGTCGGCCTTCGCGCGCACGCCCAAGTACGCGGTCGGCGATCGTAAGGTGAAGATCGACAACGCGGCCTACCGGCGGCGCAGCGGCTGGCTGCCTTACGCCGAGCTCGCCGTGGGCGGCTACTTCGTCTACATGACGGCGTTCGCCATCGAAAGCTGGAATTTTCCCGCCGTGCCGTTCCTGCTGCTTTTCGTGGTCGGTTACTGGTGGGCCGGCTTCACTACGCTCTACCAGGAATACCAGGGTAAGCTGCAGTGGCAACGCGAGCGCGCTCTGGCGCTGGAAAAAGAAGTGGCCTAGTCGCAGCGTCCCCCTCACGGACCTCAGCGCTTTACGCCGAAATCGTATCCCCGTGCGCCGTAAACAGCCCGGGTTGTAATCAGGTATTCTCCGGGCTTCAGGTCTTTTTTCGGGGTCAGCGTGTACGCGTGATCGGAAATCGGTGTCAGTTCCGCTTCGACCGTGTCTTTGGAATTGATGCCGGTTCGGGAACTCGCGAATCCTCCGTGGACGATCGCGACCTCGCGATGGTCCTTCTTCGATGACATGCGCACGATTACTACGTCGCGAAGATTCTCGCCCGGAGCGCTGGCGTTGGGTGGGCCCGTCACGATTCCAAACACCGGACGCTGGTTCTCGAATTGTTGCTGCGCAGACGGCCCGGTATATTCGTATACGCCTCCCGGCATCACGCCTACGAAGCCGGATGCGCCATGCCTGGTATGGAAACCGGACTGCATGATCAGGTCCATCTTTTTCCATCCACTCGAAGTCCGGCCATAAACGCCCCTGGAAAGCGAACCCAGGCCCGCCCCGTCCGCCTCCCGCGCCTGCTGGGCGCTCAGTTCCGGTCCACTGGATATCAGTAAAACCGCAAACAAGAGCAGACGCTGCATTCCGGTTTTCATGGAAAAACAACCAGTCTACATGCTAATTGAGCGCGAGGGGATTCCCTCCAGCTCATGCCGGTAAGTCATTTCGAATTGCCGGCCGTAGCGACGGTCCATTGTTGAGCCCGTGCGTCTGTGACATCATTCTTGTTTGAGCAGCGAAGCAACCAGGAGGTCGCTGATGCAAAAGTTGACGCGGTGGACGATGGCTCTCGCGGCGTTGCTGGGAAGCGCGTTGCAGGCCCAGGATATAACGGGCAATTGGCAGGGCACGTTGCAGGCCGGCCAGCAAAAATTGCGCATCGTGTTTAAGATCGCGCTCGAAAATGACAAGCTGAAGGCCGCCGTCTATTCCATCGACCAGCCCTCGCCGCCATTCGCCGCCACCCTCACACGCGACGGTTCCACAGTGAAAATCGCCATCCCCGGCATCAACGGCAAATATGAAGGAAAGCTGAGCGCGGACGGAAACTCGATCGCGGGCGCCTTCACCCAGGGCGCGTCGCTGCCCTTGAACCTGGCACGGGCCACGCCCGCGACCGCTTGGGAAATTCCGAAACCTCCACCTCCGCCAGTACGCATGGCCGCGGATGCGAAGCCCGCATTCGAAGTAGCCACGATCAAACCGAGTGATCCTGCCCATCCGCAGCAGATCATTACGTTGCGCGGCGTCGAGGTGATCACCACGAACGTGACGGTGCACGATCTGATCAACCTGGCTTACTGGCTCCATCCCAAGCAGGTTACCGGTGGACCGGCCTGGATGGAATCAGAAAAGTACGACATGGCGGGAAAGCCCGATGCGCCCGGTCAGCCCAACGTCGACCAGATGAAGATGATGATTCAGAAACTCCTGGCCGATCGCTTCCAGCTCAAATTCCATTTCGAAAAGAGGGATCTCGCGGCGTATGCGGTCCGGACCGCAAAAACCGGAGCGAAAATTATCCGGAGCCAGGACGATCCAAAGGGCCTGCCCGGATTTTATTTCGGAAGAGCTGCATCGGGAACGACGCTCACCTTCAGGAACTCGCCCATGTCACAAGTCACTGCCGTGTTGCAAAACTTCTTGGATAAACCGGTGGTGGATCAATCCGGCCTTTCTGAAAAATACGATTTCACGCTGACGTTCACACTCGATCCGGCGCAGGCGGTGCGTCTTGGCGGCGCTCCGGTTCCCGCGGCCGACAATCCCGATGCCGCTCCGGATGTGTTCGCCGCTTTCGAGCAGCAACTGGGATTGAAGCTGGATTCGACCAAGGCGCCCGTCAACGTCATGGTCATCGACAAGGTGGAAAGACCTTCTGAAAATTAGCCACTGTAGAGCAGGTGTGTTGCGGGATTGAAGGCGCGCCGGGCGCGCATTTCGTTCCGGGCAACCACCAACCTCCGGCGTGCCATGACCGACATACGGTTCTAATCGCTCATCTATGAAAACAATTGGTTTCCTTTCGTTCGGACACTGGACGCCCTCGCCCAGTTCCTTGACGCGCTCCGGGTCCGACGCGCTCTTGCAGTCCATTGATCTGGCCGTCGAGGCCGAGAGATTGGGCGCTGACGGCGCTTACTTCCGGGTCCACCACTTCGCCCGCCAACTCGCCTCGCCCTTTCCGCTGCTGGCCGCCGTTGGTGCACGGACGAAGCGCATTGAGATCGGCACGGCGGTGATTGACATGCGCTATGAGAATCCGCACTATATGGCCGAGGACGCGGGCGCAGCCGATTTGATCTCCGGAGGAAGGCTGCAACTGGGCATCAGCCGCGGCTCGCCCGAACAGGTGATGGATGGATGGCGCCACTTTGGTTATCGCCCGGAAGACGGCGAGAACCATGAAGATATGGGGCGGCGGCGCGCCAAGGAGTTTCTGGACCTATTAAGCGGCAAGGGATTCGCCCAGCCTAACCCGCACCCGATGTTTCCTAACCCGACAGGCCTGCTGCGTCTGGAGCCCTATTCGGCGGGCCTGCGCGAAAGGATCTGGTGGGGCGCTGCTTCGAATGCCACTTCGGCGTGGGCGGCGAAGCTCGGAATGAACCTGCAAAGCTCGACCCTGAAGTGGGATGAGAGTGGCGAGCCATTCCACGTTCAACAGGCCGCGCAGATCCGTGCTTACCGCGCTGCCTGGAAAGAGGCAGGCCACGCCCGGACGCCGCGCGTTTCGGTCAGCCGCAGCATCTTCCCGCTGATCAACGACTTCGATCGCGCCTACTTCGGACGAGGTGCGCACGAGGAGGATCAGCTCGGCTACCTCGAAAACGTCCGGGCAATTTTTGGCCGCGGCTATGCCGCCGAGCCGGATGTGCTGGTTGAAGAGCTCAGAAAAGACGAGGCGATCGCCGAAGCCGACACACTCCTATTGACCATCCCGAACCAGCTCGGTGTCGCCTACAACGTACACGTATTGGAGGCCATTCTGACCCAGCTCGCCCCGGCGCTGGGGTGGCGCTGAGCCGTTATCGGATCCTCTCCAGCACCCGCTGTGTGTTCGCCAGCACTGCGTATTGCGTTTCCGTCAGCCGGTCGATCTTTTCGTGCAGATACGCGATTTTTAACTCCGTGTTCATGGCGGATTCAAACTCGATGTCGGAGCGGATGCGGTCGCGCGTGCGTTGGCGGTTTTGACTGGTAAGCACGAACAGCGTCAGAAAGATCGCTTCCACCGAGATAATCACAGACATAAATTCGAACGGGTAAGGATCGAAGGCTCTCACGTTGCTCAGGAGACTTACATTGATGGCGATCCAGGAGCCGAAAAAAAGCGCGTGAAACGCGAGGGACGCGACGCTCCCGGTGAACGCCGGAACCGCATCGGCCAGGCGAGTCAGCATGGTCCCGCGCTCGGCCGCGACGTCGTTGACGTTGCGCGTCACGGTGCGCCGGATGAAATCGTCGCTCCGGCGCAGCCGGCGGGCCGCCACGCTCAGCAGGTTCAGAGCGGCCGGCGTGTAACGGCGCACGTAATCTTCGAAGTGCTCACGGTCCAATCGAAGCAGTTCCACCTCGGTGACCGCGGCCACCCAGGCGGTGCGCGGGCCGTCGTCGAGCAGCGACACTTCCCCGAAAATATCGCCCGGCTTGGAAATCTCGAGCACGATCTTCTCGCCCTGGTCATTCTTTATATAGATCTCCACCTCGCCGGAGCGGACGATGTACAGCGCATGGCCAGGATCGCCGTAATGGAAGACGATCTGGCCGGCTCCGTAGGGGACCAGGTCGATCTCCTCGGACAAAGCGGCTCGCTCGTTTTCGCCGAGCTCGCGCAGATGCTCGATTTCGCTGAGGATGGACGCATCGATAGGCATGGTTTCCATCAGGCTACCACTGGCCTACCCCGGTTTATCACCCTCCGATTAGCCCGCCGGTACGGGCAAGGCCAAGCGGCAAAACAGGACGGTTCGGGGATTCTCCGGCGTCGCGCGCAATGACATACTCATGCGGTGAAAACAATCGCGACGCTTCTGGCGGCTGCCGTTGCGCTTCCGGCGAGCAGCATCTATTCGGTCACGGATCTCGGCGGAACCGTTGGATACTCGGTCAACAATGCGGGCGCGGTGGCGGGCTGGACGCAAACTCCCACCGGAGCGCAGCAGGCGTTCGTTTCCAGCTCCGGCGGCACACAGGAGCTTTCGCTTCCGGCCGCGTCGGATACCTACGCGTATGGTGTGAACGGCGCCGGGATCGCGGTTGGGACTTCGTATATCAACGGGCAAGCGCATGGCACGATCTGGACCAGCTCCGGCGCCACCGACCTGGGAGCCGGCGTGTACGCAATGGGAATCAACGACGCGGGTGAAGTGATCGGCAGCAACGGCCACGCGTTCGCGCTGGAGAACGGCCAGTATCAGGATCTCGGGACAATTCCCGGAGCGAACTGGAGCGCGGCGTACGGGATCAATGACACAGGCACCGTCGTGGGCGATGGCATGACGGCGAGCGGCGCTTTCCGCGGAATCGTCTGGAGCCCGCAAGGGAGCATGCAGGTGCTCGGCACGTTCGGCGGCGCGAACAGCTACGCATACGGAGTGAACGACGGCGGCGAGGTGGTCGGGTTCGCCAGTCTGGCGAACGGGTACGAGAACGCCTTCTCGCTGACCAACGGCACGATGACCGACCTGGGGACTTTGGGCGGAGCCGGCAGCTACGCCTATGGCGTGAACGACAGCGGCGAGATCGTCGGCTACAGCTCGTTGGCCGGCGGCGGCACACACGCGTTTCTCTATTCTGACGGCGTGATGCTGGATCTCAATTCGCTGATCGCGCCGGACAGTGGATGGGAGTTACTGGCCGCCTATGGGATTAATGATGCGGGGCAGATTACCGGCGAAGGCCTCTTCAACGGAGTGCCGGCTGCCTTCCTTTTGACCGACCCGCAGGTGAGTTTGGCGCTTCCGGCTGCGGCCAACCCGGTTCCCGAGCCCGGACTGCTGCCCGTGCTGGCCTTGGGACTCCTGCTGTTGTGGCGGCGAGGCTGTGCCTAGCGATTCCGCGTTCCACCTTTGGCATCGGGAACGCTAACCGGCAGGCGCGGCAGTTGCGCGGAGCGCTGGCCGGAATTCCGCTGAAACAGCCGGAGTCTCATCCAGGAAGGCAGGCTTAGCGGCTCGCGCGCGGCAGAGCTCCCCACCACTCCCCAGACGGCCGAAATTACTGATCGACCTTGGAACATCATTTCTTACTCACCTTGTGCCGCAAATCGGCAAGTTTTTCTTATAACTTTAGACGCGCGACCATTGCCAATATGTTACCCGAATGTTTTAGGGAATGCGAGCGGTGTGTGGCCTTAGGCCTCCGCTCAGGGCCGGACGGAAACCTTAACCTGGGCGGTGGTCCAACAGCACTGGAATCCCGCGCCGCCTTCGCCCGAGTAATCGTTGGCGGTGACCAGGAGAACATAGCCGCCAGGCTCACTAAAAGTGGCCGAGGTCGCGCTTGTTCCGTTGAACGCAGCAGGACTGCCGGGCCGTTCCAGCTTCTGAACCCCCGGCCGGGTGGTGCTGAAGACCACCGGCGCCGGGCCGCGGTACATCACCCAGTACAAGGTGACCGGCGGGCCGGGGCTCTTCGGGCGTGCACTGGAAGAGGACGTAAACTTGGCATCGTCGGAAACCCAGACGGTCAGCGGGAGCGGCTCGCCGACCTTGGCGGTGCGCTCGACGCTGAGGCCGCGCGGGCCTTGCACGGAAGGACCGTGCTCGTCGAAGCTCAGGACGGGCGGGGTATTGCCCACGGCCGCTTCGATGAACGGCGAAATCTCCCAATCCGGTTTCAAACTGGCCGGGATCACGGTGGTTTTGCCGTTGGCCGCGATGGTCCAGGTCAGCTTTTGGTCACCGAAATCGGCCGGCACCCGGATCGTAAACAGGCCCCAGCCCCGGCCGGGCATGAAGTGCGTCGGCTGGCCTCGATCCGGACCGCCCGGCTGGATGGCGTTGTCCGGACCGATCGGAACATCCACTTCCTGCCTCCGGTTCCGGTTGTAGTAGCCGAGCAGCAGGCTGAAAGAGCCGTCGGGATTCTTGAACCAGCCTTCGAAAGCTCCGGTAACGCTGGACCCATAGTCGCGCGCCGGTTCCAAGAGAAGCTGTGCGAGTGCGGGCGGCGCGCCAATCGCCAGAATCAGACCGATCCACAACGCTCGCATCGGGATCGCGCGCTATTGCCGGACTCCCGTTTCCAGCTTCAGGCGGTGCTGGGCGGCCCAGGCGTTGTAGTCTTCGTCGCTGATGTAGGTGACGTTCATCCAGGCGTGACCCATTTCATCCACGGTACGGTCGCCATAGCCGACCCACTGGTCGGGATCGGGATTATAACGGTTAGCGGCGGTGTTGTCGTACCACGCGGTCACATGGATGGTCGTGCCCCGGGGCAGCACGGGCGCCGCGTCGTCGGCGTAGATGTAGTTGGTCATCCAATTGAAGTTGAAATTGCCGACGTAGCTGATGGTTTCGACCGTGCCGTTAGGCAGGACGGCTTCCACCAGCATGGCCTTACCGCGCAAATGCATGTGCGGCTGGAAATTCTCGATGACGGCGGCGTGCTTCAGCACGGTGTAGTTGTCGCTCGCGACGACCGAGTTCGGCGGGATATCGAGATTGCGGCCGGTCCGCACCAGCGAGCCGGCGGACGAATCGAACCCGCGCACGGCTTGAAACGCGGTGAGATAGGTGCGGTACTTCGGCTCCTGGCCCTTCGGGTAGAACCAGAGCGCCAATTCGACGTTGTCACGAATCTCTTCGCCGACGGCGTGAATATGGATGTCCCAGGAGATCCGCGATCCGGGCTGGATCAATTTGCCCGTATTAGGGCGATATAAATCGTAACCCTTGCCGATGGCCCATTCCATCAAATAGCCCCGGCCGCCAATGTCCGGGCTTGCGCCGGGCGCGGAGTTCTCGGGATCGTCGTCCTGCACCAGATAGGCGACCGCGTGATGCGTGATGCGGCGTCCGGCTGCGGTTCCGGGCCGGATTTCGACGGCTCGCACCCAGCGAGGCTCGCTCAGCGGGACGTCCGAAACGGGCCGCCACCATACGTCTTGATGATGCGCCGCCATGGTGTAGGGTTCTGACTTGATCACCAGGTCGGGCTGGCCCAGTTCCTTGGCGGCCTTCCATGCATTGGCCGCGGGGAACTGTTTGGGTGGCGGCATGTCCTTGGGATCGCCTTCGGGCGCGCCGGCGTCCACCCAGCGCACGATGGTGCGGATCTGTTCGGCAGTGAGCGAAATGTCGTTCTTGAACTTCTGGACGCCTACCGACGGATCGATGTGCCAGGGCGGCATCTGGCGCTGGATGACGCGCTGGCGGATGGATCTGGCCCAGGGGCGCGTTTCTTCATATGTCATCAAGGACATCGGCGCGATGGAGCCGGGGCGGTGGCACTCCTGGCAGCGTTCCTGGAAGATGGGCGCGATGTCTTGGGTGAAAGTCACCGGCCGGGCTTCGGATCCGGACGTGGCGGTAGCACCTGCGGCCGGGGAAGGGCAGGGAAGCAGCAGCAAAGCTCCCAGCGCGGCAGCCGCAACAACTACGTGGCGCATGCAGCACAGCGGAGAGGTCATGCGCGCTCCTTTCAGGACTCGCCGTTACGATCAGCGCAGTTGGTGACAGTTTAAACGCCAGACGCCGCGGAGTCAATCGCCGCGGGCACCCGCGCGGGTGATAGCATCAATGTGCTGTTCCGCGTCCGATATTTCCTGCTTTTTCTGCGAGGCGAATCGGTATGCGTGTGCTGATTTCATTGACGATCCTAATTTCCCCAGGTTTGAGCGCGGATTTCACCACTTACGTTGGTGGAGACCAGCAGTACGTGGTTCAGGCGCTGGCGGTGGATTCGGCGGGCGACAGCTATGTGACCGGAGGGTATGGTTTCGTCACGAAATTAGACCCTGAGGGGAGCATTGTTTTCACCGTCGGCATCGGCGGCCCGTGCTGCGCCATTGGCTACGCCATTGCGGTGGATACGGCGGGCAACGTTTGGGTGGGAGGCAACACCAACTCGCAGAGCCTCCCGCTCGTGAATCCTTTGCAGTCCACACCGCCCGCACCCGCGAGTCCTGGCTCAGGGATTGGGTTTCTGGTGAAAATGGCGCCCGACGGCACTATTCTTTATTCGTCGTATTTCGGCGGAGTGCAAGGCGTCACCACCGTGAATGGCATCGCGACGGACCGGAGCGGCAACGTCTACCTGACCGGTTCGACGACAGCCAGCGATTTTCCAACTACACCCGGGCTGCCTGCCTGGCCTGAGAACCGCGCTCTTCCGGGCACATTTGTCACGGAAGTGGATGCCTCCGGCCAGAAGATTCTCTACTCCACCGTCATTGCTGGAACCACTTCAAGCGGTTGCATCGATTGGCAAATTCAGTCTACCGGCGGTCTCGGAATTGCTGTGGATGCGGCCGGCGACGCCTTTGTGGCTGGCTCCACGGATGCCACGGACCTACCGGTCACGATCGGAGCGAAAACCAGCTGCGGGGCGTTTACACTGAAAATCAACGCGGCGGGAAACCAACTGGGTTACCTGATGTATCTCGGGCCGGCGGCGAGCGTTGTCAATGGCGTCAGCACTTCCACGGATGTCAGCGGGAGACCTATCACCGCCGACGCCACCGGGAATGCCTACATCGTGGGTTCCACGAACAGTCCTGATTTTCCGATAACGCCCGGCGCGTACCAGTCCAGCGGCGCCGGAGGGGCGTTCGTGATGAAGCTGAGCCCGGACGGCGCGACGGCCTGGGCCACTTTGTTCGGCGCCGATCTGAACGGAGCTAACGCGCTCGCCGTCAGCCTCGACAAGTCGAACAACGTTTGGCTGACCGGCAACGACGGATTCAACCCTGGGACCAGCGGAAGCTATTTGGCTGGGTTGAGCGCAGATGGATCCACGCTTCTTTACTCAGAACAGTTCGCGTCCGGCGAGGCGGGGACGGACATCGCGGTCGACCCGAACGGCACGTTGCACGTTCTGGGTCAGTATGGCTTTGTGTCGACGATTACGCCGGCGCAAACGCTGGCTCCGCGCGCATTGGCGATCGTCAACGCCGCATCCGATCAACTGGACGGGATGATCGCTCCCGGGGAAGTGATCTCGATTTTCGGGACGGGAATGGGGCCGGCCGTTCCGCAGGCGGCGACGCCGTTGAATGGGTCTTTTCCGACATCGCTCGGTGGAGTCCAGGTATTGGCCAACGGCGTGCCGATCCCGTTGCTCTACGTTTCGGCTTCGCAGATCAATGCCGAGGTTCCCTCGCCTCTGAACGGCTCGGCGAACGGGATTGTGACCATCCAGGTGATTTACAACTCGGCCACGCTTCCCGATTTCCGGCTCGCGGTGGTCGACTCTGACTTCGCGCCGTTTGTAAAGGCCACCGGTTCCCTGGCGGTGATCAATCAGGATGGCACGCTGAACGAGATCGCGAATCCAGCCAAGCCCGGAAGCATCGTCAGCCTCTGGGCGACGGGATTCGGGGTTATGGGTCCTCCGGTCAACGGTTCCGTCGTGGCGTCCGCGAATAACTACTGTCCCGATTGCCAATTCAGGTTGAATTGGGGCAGCACAAACCTGACCGAAACCGTGCAGTACGCTGGAACATCGCCCGGACTCATTGATGGGCTGATGCAGATCAATTTTATGATTCCCTCGCAATGGCAAACCGACGGCGCCTGGGTGATGTTCACGCCGCCCGGCGAGACGGAACCTTTGCGTCTGGGGTGGGTGAACATTTCACAATGACATGTTAAAGACTTATAAATGATCGGCTAAGGGTCTCCAAGCCCGACCCGCTTCCTATATAGTCCCAGCGCACGAAGGCCGATTTCCAGGATAAGAGGTATTGGGATGAAACTCTTAGGCCCGGCTACCGGTCTGCTGGTACTCGCTCTGCCTGCCGTGGCGGGGGAGGTGTCGGGCCACGCCGTGGTCACCAGGCGGTTGACCAAGAAGGTGTTGTCTCCCATCGTCTACAGCTTGCGGGGCACGGCGACGCCGGTCGAGGCGCGGGAAAGTGAGCCGGTCAACGAGTTCGACCGCATGGTGGTCATCCTGGAAGGGGCACACGCGGTTTCGAAACCGCCGGCGACTGCGGTGATCGACCAGCGCGCGGCGCACTTCGACCCGGATCTGATTGTCGTCCCCGTCGGCTCCACGGTTCAGTTTCCCAATTCCGATCCGATCTTTCACAACGTCTTCTCGCTCTCCAAGGCACAGCCCTTCGATTTGGGCTTCTACCCGAAAGGCCAGAGCCGCGCGGTGAAGTTCAACCGCCCCGGAATCGTCCAGGTCTATTGCCACATCCACGCCAACATGTACGCGGCGATCGTGGTCACCGGCAGCCCGTGGTTCGCCCGGCCCGCGCATGACGGGAGTTTTTCGTTCGGCAATGTTCCGGCGGGTCATTACCGGTTGGTGGCGTGGCACAAGATCGCGGGTCTGCACGTTGTGCCCGTGGATGTACCGGCTGCCGGCGCGGTGGATGTGACGATTCGCGTGCCCGTGGACATGGAGACGCGTCCCTGATGCGGAAGACATCTCTCACCACCCGGGCGTTCCTGTTCTCGTGCCTGCCAGTGTGCATCGTGCTGGCCGCGAGCTTTCTGGCGGTGAACGCGCTCGTGGAGCAGCAGGTGAAGGCGGGCCTGCGGGACTCTTTACAGAAATCGGAGCAGTTGCTCGCCCGTGCGGACGAAGATTACGCGCGGCGCGTCAACCAGTTTGCCTCCGTGCTCGCGGAAAGCGCCGGGCTGAAGGCGGCGATCGGCCTGCTGCATGAAGCTCCGGCCACGCCGCAAAGCGCGGCCGAGATCCGGCGGACGATCGAAGCGCAGTTGCGCGAAATGCACGGGCTGGTGGGTTACGATTACCTGGCCGTCACGGACTGGAAGGGTCGCACGCTGGCGGCGGTGGATTTCGGCGGCAGCGCGGACGGCGCGACCGGGCAGTTGCCCGAGATCCCGGCTCGGGCCGCGCTGCTCGAATCACGCGGCGTGCTGTATGAGCTGACGTCCACGCCCATTGCCATCGACGGCGAGCAGATTGGAGATTTGCGGCTGGGCGCGAAGTTCGATTTGGGCCGCTACCATCTGGGCGGCGAGACGGTTCTGTTGCACGACGGACGGGTTCTTCGCGCAACGGTTGCTACGGCCGAATGGACGCTGCTGGAAGCCGAACTGCGCCGGGCTTGCCCGCACGCCGGCGCTGAGTGCGAGATCCGTCATCAGGGCGAAACCTATCTGGTGTCGGCAGTGCGCGGCGCGCGTTTGGGACCCGGCTACAGCCTGCTGGACCTGCAATCTCTGGATGGAGCGCTGCGCCCTTTCAGCGCGGGCCTGACAAAGCTCCTGCTGCAGATTGGCGTCAGCGGCCTGCTGCTCGCGCTGGTATTCACGCTGGCGACTTCCCGATTCGTTTCCAAACCGCTGCGGGAGCTGGTGGCGCAGTTGCAGCATGGCGAGCGCAGGAGCCAGTTTCCTGAACGCCTGGAGGCCCCGAAAGCGGTCGCCGAGCTGCATCTTCTGGCGGAGACTTTCAATCGCGTGGCCGCGGCGGAAAGCCGGTCGCGGCAGGCCTTGGAACAAGCGAAAATCGCGGCCGAAGCGGCCAACGTCGCCAAGAGCGAATTTCTCGCTAACATGAGCCACGAGCTTCGGACGCCCATGAATGGCGTCATTGGGTTGACGGACCTCTTGCTGGACACGCCCCTGGACGAGGAACAAAGAGACTTCGCCTGCACGGTTCACGACTCGGCGGTTTCGCTGCTGACGATCATCAACGACATCCTGGATTTTTCGCGCCTGGAAGCGCGCAGGATGACGCTGGATTGTTCGCCTTTCGACCTGCGCGCGCTCCTCCATGAAATCACGACCCTGCTTTCGGCGCAGGCATCGCTCAAAGGTCTGGCGCTGGCGCCTCGGTATGCGGACCAGGCCCCCGGAGTTTTCATCGGCGACGCGACGCGCATCCGGCGGGTGCTCACCAACCTGATCGGCAACGCCATCAAGTTCACCGAGCGCGGCGGCGTGGAAGTGGAGGTTCAATGCGTGGAACGAACGCGCGAACAGGCGCGGATGCAATTATCGGTTCGGGACACCGGCATCGGTATTCCCGCCGGCAAGCTGGATCTCATCTTCGAAAAATTCACGCAAGCCGACGGCTCCATGACGCGGCGCTACGGCGGTACCGGCCTTGGGTTGGCGATCGTCAAGCAGCTGGTGGAGCTGCTGGGCGGGACCATTCAGGTGGAGAGCCGCATCGGCGAAGGATCCGTGTTCCGAGTGGAGCTGCCGCTCCAACTGGTTCCCCTTCCCGAGCCGGCGCGAATGCGGCTCGCTGCCAGGGAGATCCAGTGCTGACGCGCGCACCGGCATTTGCGGCGCTATGCCTGCTGCTGGCACCGGCGGCGCGTCCGCAGGATTCGACCTACGGCATTAGCCTGCCGGTCACGATCGGCGGCGCGGCCTTGTACACGGACCGGCTGCAATCGGACGATCCTACGAGTTCACCGGTCACGGGCGGATTTCGCGCGGTGGTGTACCCCACGCTGCAGCTCGGCGCGCATTGGTTCGCGTACGCGGCAGTCCAGCTCGAATACACGCCCTACTTCTATTACGACACTTTTTACGCGGACCACGACTGGTATCTCGACACCCTGCAGGCTTTCATTGGCTACGCGGCTCGCACGCCGGAAACAACCTGGGTGTTCAAGGCGGGGAGGCTCAGCTCGGCATTCGGTTCATTCCCGCTGCACTACGATGATGCCGATAATCCGCTGATGGACCAGCCCCTCAGCTACGCGCAAACCCTGACATTGCGGCACGATCAGATTCCGTGCGGCGTCGCGGACCTGACGTCGCAAGCATATGGTTGGATTCGGAATCGATGCGGCGGCGTTCCGGGCTGGGACGATGGACTGACGCCCGTCAGCCTGTACGGCCTGCCCGGGATTCAGGCCGAATTCTCAGGCCATCGTGTGGATGCGCGCTTCCAGGTGACCAGCGGCTCGCCATCCAATCCGTTGAGTTTGAGCCACACGGCCGAGTATGCCCAATGGGCCGCGGGCGGCGGCTACACCATTTTGCAAGGCTTCCGGGTAGGCGTTTCGGGATTCCGTGGGCCGTATCTCGATCCGTTCCTGGCGGCCTGGCTGCCGGCAGGCACGACGGTGCGCGACTTCCCGGCCAGCGGGCTTGGCGTGGACGTCCAATGGGCGCGCGGCCACTGGAGCGTATCCGGCGAGTGGCAGCGCTTTCAATTCGATTCGCCGAATTTCACCACGGCGCCGTCGGTGATCTCCAGCTATGTGGAGGCCAAACGCACGCTCACTCCTCGGTTTTACGTTGCCGGCCGGGCAGGGTGGCTGCATCCGGGCCGAGCGGCGGACGCGAGCGGGGCTTCGACGAGCGAATTTGCACCCGGAATCGGCTCCTACGAATTAGCGGGCGGCTGGTGGCTCAACCGGCATCAGTTGATCAAGGCCAGCTACGAATGGTTTAAGACTGAGTCTGTTCCGGGTGCGCGCGACAACGTGCTCGGTGTGGAGCTGGTGACCACGTTTCGCGCGTTGGATCGGGCGTTTCGATAAAGGCGCGCCGTTAGAGGGCGTTGGAGAATTTGCTGCGGTAGATCTGAACCAGAGAGCTTTCGTCGGCGCCGATGGCGCGAGCATATTGGCGGATATAGCTGACGTTGTAAATGCCGCCCGGCAGGACTTCAAAGTTGCCGTCCTCGATGGCCTTCAGTGTCGTGACCTTGAGCTTGGTGTCTAAGGCGATTTCTTCCAGAGTGATCCCCTTCATCTGGCGGAGGGACGCGACGCTCCAGCTATCTAAGGGCAAGGTTGCCATAACCTACTCCCGGGCTGCCTATATAGTCGTATCGGCAGGGCAGGCTTCTCACTGTATATGGCAGCTAAGGAATTTAGCTGAGTTTGTAATGAAAATTACACTAGCACCCGGCTGTCAGCGCTGAATGTCGATCTGTGCGGGCTCGACTTGGTAGCCTTCGTCGCTGGCGGTTGCCACCGCCTTGCTCCGCAGCGTTTCTTCGCTGGCGTCTCGCGGGGTTTTGGCGAGAGGCCGTTTGATAACTTCCTCGCCGATCTGGACGCGGACGTGCCAGGATTTCTTGGCGGCATCCCAGGTAACGCTGGCTTTCTCGGCTTTCAGCATGGGAGTTTCTCCGGCCATATCTTAGCTCATTCAGAGGCGCGCGAGGTCACTTTTTTGGCTTCGAGACGCTCGGGTAATAAGACGAAACGAGGAACCGGCCTTCGTCCG
>DATJNO010000131.1:0-17991 GCA_035508055.1 Bryobacteraceae bacterium
CCGCCCACCACCCAGTTGCTCGCTTCCAGCGCCCGCACGATGTGATCTCGCTCAACTTCCTCAAGACTCGTCATCGAAACGTTGGCTGCAGGGCGTGCCGTGAAGGTCTCCAACTCGGAAATGGGGGCGCGCAAGACCGAATGCGGAGACAGAATGACGGCTCGTTCGATGAAGTTCTGCAATTCCCGGACATTCCCGGGCCAGCGGTACCGCACCAGCGCGTCCATCGTCTCTGACGGGATTTCAGCGATCCGTCTGTTCATTCGCCGGGCGTAGAGCTCGGTGAAATGCCGAACCAGCTTCGGAATGTCCTCCGCACGTTGACGCAGGGCGGGAACGCCGATCGGAAATACCTTCAATCGGTAATACAGATCCTCGCGAAAAGTCGACTGCTTCACCATGCTGGCGAGATCGCGATGCGTGGCAGCCACGAGCCGGACGTCAACCTTATGAGTACGGTTGCTGCCCAGTCTCTCGAATTCCTGCTCTTGCAAAACGCGCAATAATTTCGCCTGAAGTTCGAGAGGGATATCTCCGACTTCGTCCAAAAACAGCGTGCCCTTGTCCGCGAGCTCAAAGCGCCCGACCTTTTGAGCGATCGCTCCAGTAAAGGCCCCCCTTTCATGCCCGAACAGCTCGCTCTCCAGGAGCCCCAGCGGAATGGCGGCGCAATTCAATTTCACGAAGGCGCGTTCGCGACGAGCACTCCGATCGTGGATCGCGCGGGCGATCAGTTCCTTGCCCGTTCCGGTCTCGCCCGAGATCAGCACGCTTGAATCCGTGGGCGCAACAATCGAGACCAGATGTAAGGCGGCCTTCAAAGCGGGGCTCTCTCCTACGATTGCCCCGGACTGAGCCCGAATCTCTTCTTCGAGGTACAGCCTCTGTTCCGCTTCTTTATCCCGATCCCGGACGGCCTTTTCGTACTCCAAGGCGTTCTCAACAGCAATGGCGACCTGGCCGGCCACTTTTTCCAGAAAGCTGACATCTTCTTTCTCGAAAGCTCTCTCGGATCGTTTCAACGCGGCCAACACGCCCACTACGCCGTTTCTGCCAAGGAGTGGGAGATCGCATCCCGACACCAGGCCTTCCGCCAAAACACTCTGGTAGAACAGTCGCCCTACGCTGGTGCCTAGGCTTTCGGGATCGTCGCGCAATTCTTCAATATTGTGATAGTGCTGTGTCTTACCGGTTCGGAAGGCTTTACCACAGATCGACCCATGTGTGGGGATGATCGTCCCGTCGGAGAAGGAGCCTCGCCCTTCCGGGTTGTACAGCGTTGTCATCCGCAGCTCCCCGCTATCGGCGTCCGGCAACAGCAAGGCGCAAAAGTCGCAATGCGTCACGCTCAGCAAATTCGTAGACAGCGCCTCCACCAAGCCGGGCAGGTCCAGCTTCGAGGTTGTGCTGTTCGTCACCTCCAGAAGCAGCCGCAGCCGGTCGCGCTCGCGTCGCAGCGCCTCTGCATGGAAGTGCCGCTCAATTGCGATTCCTGCAAGCTGGCTCGCACTCTCGATTAACTGCAGGTCGACGGCGCCGGGATTACGGACTTCGGGATACAGGATGGCAAAGGTCCCGAGCACCTGCCCTTCACGTGTGAACAGGGGTCGTGACCATACAGCGCGAATCCCGTATGACTGGATGCGGTCGCGATAGTCGTCCCAGGAGGGCTCGCTGCCGATGTCAGCGACATAAACCGGCTCCCGGCGATAAACTGCCGTACCGCACGAGGCGCCCTTCGGACCGATCAGCGTGAGCCCCGAGGCCTCGGCAAATCCCGGCAGACTGGGTGCGGTCGCGCAGTACAGATGTTTTCCATCGGCGTGGGGAAGCCAGATCGTGCATAACGCGCCGCTGCCCTGGGATTCGACCAGTTCAGCAATGATCGTCAGCAGCTCGGACAACTCAGATCCGGCGAGAATCAACTTGAGAATGTTGAGAACGGACTCGCTGGAGAAAAAGCCCGACTGATCCTGCTCCATTCTGAGCGGCCGTTGATCGAGAGATTGCGTTGCTGACGTCATACCCAATACCTCGGGTTTGGAAAGCCGGCACGGTCAATCAAAACCACAGCGGCTCCATTCTCTGCCCCCCGTTCCGGCAAAGCCCTTCAGAGGATGCGGCGTTCGAAACTCCCAACGATCCCTCGCACCGCATTCCGCCTAGATCCCGGTACCGCCAGGCAACGGCGGAAAGGCCCTCCTCCAGGCTACACCCAGCGCCAGGGTGTCGCATCTGGGTCACGGGGTCACGGCTGTCGCGGTTCGAGGTCCAGTCTTGGGGACACCATATAGACCCAATTTCCTGGTCGCTGTTCTTCGGGAACAAACTCCCGTCCTGGATGTATCGCCGGACCACCTGTAAGCCCCGATGACCGAAGCGCGCTGGGGAACATCTCCACCCCATGCTTACTCGATTACGCAGCCGGGGGCGGCACGCTGTGACCGTTCCAGGTTTGGGGTGGTACCATTTTCGAGCACGCCGGCTTAAGTGCGGTGGAAGGCCCGACTTTTACAACCGCCTATTCTGATGATTGCGTAAAGGGGAAATTGGTCGGGGCGAGTGGATTCGAACCACCGACCTCGTTGAGGCCTTTGGAAAGCAGGTGCTTTGAACATCACGATTCTATCTACACCTTGCTTCACGCCTGAAAGAAGGCAGCTTCAAGTCACGTGCGGTCTTTCAACGGTCACACTGTGATCAGCAATCGAATCATACTGGTACTCCGTTCGCCGTCAAGAGGCTGGCGGTGGGTCAACGGCGCCACGAATCGGCCTACTGCAAGGCCCCCAGGGTGAGGACCCGTCGCCAAACGGATCATGGGCGACTGTCGTGCTGATCTTGCCCGTTGTGGGAGGTGTAAGCAGCATCCAGGCCCCCCAACTACCGGAACACGCGGCGTGATAATGGTGTATGGAGTTGGCATAATACTTGCGCAGATGGACCGCATAAAGATTCGAGAGAGCGCGGCACCCAATTCCAACTTCACCATCAACTTAGGCAATCGTGCACGATCGCTACCGGGACTGGTAGAGATTGCCATTCGGCCACCGCTGTGGCCTTTTTCCACGGCCCTTGCTTCGACAGCGCTGGCCTGGGCCCTTTGGAAGATAGCTCGGCTTCCCTCAAGCTCAGTTCACATGCTCATGACTCTCGCGATTGTTGTGGCGATCGGCAGTCTTGTGCTGGCACCATTTATTGTGACGGAGGACGTGAGCATCGACAATCGAAGTCTTTCGATTTGCCAGAGGATCTTTGGCGTCGGGATGTTTCTCAAGACTTATTCCTTGTCAGAGATTTCAAATCTCAGATATGATCCTCGTCCCTACATTGCCAACAAAGCGCCGATGGTGACAATCGCTTTCGAGTACTCGACGGATCTTGGCATTTCGCACCGTTTCGGACGCAGCATTAGTGAGGCTGACGCTCGACAAGTCATCCAAATAATTGAAGCTCGTCGGTCCATTATCACAATCCGCCGCCTTTGAGTTGCGCCTTGCCGGGCGGAGTCTGTCGCTGCTGTCTTAATCCAAGAAGTGCGAGCGAGATACCAAAGAAAAGGTAGACCGCAGCCGAAGCGATGTCGGTTGGTTTTAGGGGTTCACTGAAAGCGTATTTCACGCCGAGCACAATCCAGAGAAGCCCGACGCCCATTACAAGGATCGCGGAACGCTTCCATCGCGGAGGGCGTCCTCCTTCGCCAGGGCGACGAAGGTGGATGCCGAACAATACACCACCGTTCATCGCCAGGAGGGCGATTAGGAATGCTGCGAGTCTGTGTATCGGCGGGAGCCGAATGAATGGGGTGGTACCATTTTCGAGCACACCGGCTTAAGTGCGGTGGAAGGCCCGACTTTTACAACCGCCTATTCTGATGATTGCGTAAAGGGGAAATTGGTCGGGGCGAGTGGATTCGAACCACCGACCTCCTGGTCCCGAACCAGGCGCTCTAGCCAGGCTGAGCCACGCCCCGAAAAGAAACGGCGGAACCGCCGCACCCACGAGTATACCATCGCACCGGACGGCTGCCGCTCCGTGCTAGTTCTGGGCCTTGGCGGTGAGCTGCAGATTCAGCACCACGTCTTTGCGGGTGTCGAAGACGCTCACCTTCCTAACCGGCGTGCTCGCGCCGGCATGCTTGGCCACCAGTTCATAGTCGATGTCCATGGGCAGGTCGCGGAAGGCAAACTTGCCGTCATTCTTGGTGATGAAATCCACGATCTTGGACGTCTTGGTGTTCTTGAGCTGCACGATCGCCTCGGACACGAAGTTGCTGGAGGCGTCCTGGACCGTTCCCTCGATGACCCGCGTGTGGGTGTCCTTTTCGGGTTTCGAACGGTTATTGCCGATGGAAGGCAGCGGCCGGGTATCGGGCACTAGCGCGCGTCCTTGCTGCGTGCCCTGTGCGGAGGCCGGCCAAGCCATCGCCAGCAGTCCCGCGGAAATGAAACAGAAGGTTCGAATGGTCACGGCGGTCTACCCCTCTCTAGGATAGATCAGACGCCGCGGGTTTGGCTCGCCGGAGGGTAGTGTCCTCACAGGGCGTTGATGCCGCACCCGTGCAAAAGCGTCCCACGATCCCTAGAACCATACGACGCGAGGATGGGGGCGGAGCATGAGGCCCCTGAGATCTTCGGCTTCGGTTAGGCTACTAATTGTTCTCCTGATCTTGCTGGACACGTTGCGGCGAGCGCGGAGCAGTAGCATGACTACGACAGACAAGTGGATGCTCGGCATTGAAGCAACGGTCTTGCTCCTTATCCTGCTCGAAGTCGGATTGAATTGCCGGGATCGCTGGCGAAAGTACAGGGAGGAAAAGGAACTGGAGAGGGAGTTGGAGCCAGCCATAATCGGGGCCCTCGATTCGCTGGACGACTCGCTAGCAGAGCAGGCCGAAGATTGCGTTCTGGCTAACCGGAAACCTGATTCTGCCTTAGGCGAAGCACTCAGCCACTTTTATCCGAAGTTCGTTGACCATCATGTTGGTATCGGCTTCAAATTCCGCAAGGAATCATTGCCGATTCTACGAAAGTGGGCAAAGAGCCGAGCGGGTCGAAACTCCTAGAGCGTCGTCCTAGGAACTCCCTAGGGAACCTTGCAATTACACGCGATTGGCCTCACAATTCTTGGCGAGGTGAAACGTGAAGAGATGGAATCGAGGGCCACCAAGCGATAGTTTTTGTGCGGGCGAACCGCCCGCATCAACCCAAACCGCCCTGGCGGTAGTTGTAGCTACCACCAGGGCTTAATCTGCACAGCCGAAGCCGGTACAGACTCGCAATCTCATTATCCGGCTTTCGGCTGCGACTCTCAAGGAGATTCACAGTGGCAAGCCATGACTGCAAATACGCCTGTAGGCGCTTCGGGCGCCATAAGAACGGCCTGCAGCGGTTCCAGTGCAAGCAATGCGGCAGAACCTTTACGGAGGCTCACGAGCGCCCGCTAGACGAAATGAGGCTTCCGCTTCACAGGGCCGAGGCGATCCTGGGCATGCTCTGCGAAGGCGTCAGCGTTCGCAGCATTGAACGCTTGACGGACGTTCATCGGGATACGATCCTACGGCTGCTGGTGAAGGCCGGCGAACGCTGCGAGAAGGTATTGGGAACCAAGCTCCGCAATGTACCAGTTCAGGACGTACAGTGCGACGAAATCTGGGGATACGTTCAGAAGAAGGAATCCCACAAATGGCCGCATGAGGCGCACGATGACAGCGTTGGCGATGCCTACTGTTTTGTTGCGATTGAGCGCCAGACTAAGCTAATTCTGAACTTCGCCCTCGGCAGGCGCAGCCAGGCCACCACGAACGCCTTTATCGAGGGCTTGCGGCTGGCTACCGCGCCGCAACGATTCCAGCTCACAACGGACGGGTTCGCGCCCTACATCACCGCCATCGACAGCACGTTATCGGATCGCGTCGATTACGGCATGCTGATTAAGACCTATGCGGCTGCGACGGAAGGCGAGACGCGGTACTCGCCACCAGAGGTGGTGGACACGACAAAGAAACCGATCTTGGGCGATCCCGACGCAGCCAAGATTTGCACCAGCCATATCGAACGCCAGAACCTCACCATGAGGATGCAGATTCGCAGGCTCACACGGCTAACCAATGCGTTTTCAAAGAAGTGGGATAACCTCTGGGCAGCCTTGTGTTTGCACTTCGCTTGGTATAACTTCGTGCGCGTGCATCGGTCCTTGCGCGTCACGCCTGCGATGGAAGCGGGGATCGCCGATCACGTTTGGGAAATAGGAGAATTGATTTCCAGTGACTCAAGCCAACCGGGCCGGTGAACTAAGCAAAACTTGATAGCGCACTCGCTCGCAAATTTAATTCCGTGCTCTCGGTAAAGGAGAAACAACATGAGTTCATCTGAAGAAGCCTCTCGCCAGACATTGAGCAGTTGGCTTTTTGACGAAGGAACTTTCCTCTCGATAAAAGTAACCTCTCCCGGCGGCCTTTGGTTTGAGGCGAAAGGCAACCTTTCGGAATTCGATGATAAGGTAATACTGTTTTCCGGCATTGGTGGATGGACGCTGGGAGTAAAGTTTGATTCGCCTCTGACGCTTTTATCGGAGACCAATCTTGGGGGATCGGAAGGAGGAGTGACAGTCAAAGTGGCATCGGAATCCGTCACATGCCTATTGACTGGTCCAGCGCCTTCAACTTCGCTGCTTCCGTCTTGAAATGAATTCGATTGCATTGGGCACACTCCTGATCTAAACTTCTAGTGCGCCCAGAAATTTCTTGACAGGCCCGACTGCGAATCGGGCCTTTCCGCTTTTATGTAACTAATTATACGCGCAAACACCCCGGCAGTAGAGCGTTGTTGCGCTACCCACGACGAATCGGATAGGCTCTCAAAGTGGCGTTCAACTTCAAGGAGGGGATGCGCAGACTGTCGTTGGTTTTAGGCGTTGTCGGTGCTGGCATCGGCGCATTTTTTGCGTACCTTGGTTACCAGAGTCTGGTTGATGCGTACCGCAGCGCCGAACGTTTTCATAACGTTCTTTCCTCTCCTCGCATTCAGTCCTTTGTTGGGGGCCTCCAAAATCACCATCTTGTGGACAACCGCTGGCTGGATGATTCCAACTCGGATAACCCTCCAAAACGCGATCAGGGAGGGAAATGGGTTGATCAAGACGAAGACATCAAAGTAGGCGAATATCGAATTACCCGCATGAGGATCGATCCTCAAGGCACGGGCTTCGACCAGTTCGAACTGGAGAGTGGCGAGTCAATCGACAAAACGCCCGCGCCTTCAGTTTATGATTGGCTCTTGCCGTTGGCTTGGCCTGTTTTGGGATTCTTCCTGCCATGGGGTGCTGTAAGGACCATAGGGTGGGTAGCGGGCGGATTTGCTTTTAGCAGAGGATAATAGCCCTCGGTGCGGTACTTCGCAGTGATACACTACGGCTAGGCGCGGCGTAATCAGCCTCCATCAACTCTCTATCAGGACACTACCCGCCGGAGCAGGCGCGGCAACGCAATCAGGGCGGCGCCATAGACCAGCAGCGAAACAAACAAGGTTGCGGACTGGCCTTTGCCGAAGTCTTCGAGCAGCAGCTTGGCCGCGCCGAAGGTCATCCAGGGATACAGAAGCCAGACCAGTTCGTTCAAGGCGCGCCGAGATCCGAGCCAAGCCAGCGCGATCGCGATTGCCGAAACCACCAGCGTGCGCAATGTGCCTGTAATCGCCATCGATAAGTGCAGGAATGTTGCGGATCCGGTGGCCAAACCCACCAGGCTCCAACACAGCAGGCCGGCGGAAATGAGCGACGGGGCACGGTCCTGCCACCGCACAGCGCCGGGCAGGCGTATCCAAAGAGTCAGTAAGTAAGCCGAAGCGGCAACCATTCCGATCAGAGCCGCGGCGCTGACCCGCGGCGACCAGCTCATCAGACCCGCAGCCGTGCCTGCGGCCACAAGATAGAGCGCGCCGTGCACGCGCAGAACGTTTCGGCGCAGATGCTCGCCGAGTCCCGTGGCTACAAGCGCCAGAACGGACCACAGCGCGGCCAGCGTCAGCCCCACGGCCAGCAGCCGGAAGCCGAGCAGCGCCAGCAGCAGACCGAACGTGGCGTAGACTTGCGCGTTGCGCTCCGGTCCACGCGCCCGTTTCCAACCGGCTGCCGCGTAGAAACCAGCCGAGAATAACAGACAACCGCCGCCGACTACGGCCACGACGACCGAAGCGTGCGCGAGCTCCAGTACGGTCCCGATTGCTACAGCTGCTAACACGAGGAGCTGTCCGATCTCGAACCAGCCGATGCGGCGCTCGCGCCTGAGCGTGCGGAAGAGGATGCTGGCCAAATAGACAGCCAGCAGGATCCACAGGAGCAAGACCACCACGGCCACCGGCACGGGCGCGTAGCCTTCCGGAAGTCCGTTCGGCCTTGTGATCAGGTACGCGAGAAGAAACCCGCAGAAATCGGCCGGGGTCGCGGCGATCCAGCGCGTGGCCACCAAGCGGTCACGGCACGCGCCGTACTCCACCGTAATCGCAGTGGCGGCGAGCGCCAGCGCGAACGGCAGCGGGTCGAGTGTAGCGACGATCAATGCGAGCGCGGTAGCCGAGCCGGCCAGCGTCACGATGCCCGCCATCGAAGACACGCCGCGGCCCCAGGCCAGCGCTTGACCCAGAATCATGAAGATTGCCAGGATGGCGGCTGCCGCGGACGGCGGGAGGGTATGGAACCGGAGTGTAGCTTCCCACAGTAATGGCCCCAGAACGGCGGACGCAGCGGCGGCCTGCAAAGGCGCGGCCCAGCGGCTGGAGGCGCTGGCGCGTTGCGCGACAACCAGCCAGACGCAGGCGTACAAGACGCCCGCGAGAGCGCCCGCGAGATGCGGGAGCAGATTGGCTTCGGTGATGGCGCGCAGCAGGTACGCGCCGGCGATGCCGAGCAGCACGCGCCCCAGGCCGGCCAACAGGCCCGAAGAGAGATCGGCGGATAAGGGCGCGGGTGCCTGGGCCTGGAAAAGCGGCTCCGCTTCCACAGGCGCTATGAACGACTGGCGCTCCAGAGCCTCCACGCGCCGGCGTAAGTCCGAAATGGCATGGACTAACGATTCGAGTTGGTGGGTTGCTTCCTCAGCGGGAGGCCCATCCATGGCGACCTCCTCATGCCGCCGCCTCGTGCTTCGGCCAAGGCGGCAGCAGTTTCACTAAACCATACAGAATGACCAACGGTAAGAGCGTCAGAATAATCGCCGGCAGCAATCCTTCGCGCGTGGCGAAGCCCATTTTGTAGCCGGTGTATCCCAGGAAGCTTTTCGAAAAGAGCTGGCCGCCGATGACGACGTTCCAGCGCATGGCGAAAATCCCGATCAACGTGAGCGATCCGGCGACGGCGTAGACGGCCTTGCGCACGCCTTCCCGGGCTTTCCATAACTGCATCAAACCGAGCAGCGCGATCGGCAAGAGCGTGCCCAGGTAAATCTGAAGAATGATCTGCGAGAAGTAGAGGCGCGTGTGCACCATAAAATCCAGCGCGCGCAGCGATTCGTCAGCCTCGTAGATGCGGTGCACCAGGTCCAGCATTTCGAGCGAGAAATCAATGATGAAGCTATAGAGCAGGTAACGCGCGATCGTATCGACGCAACGCATGTCAATGGGCGTCCGGCGCAGCTTCGACGTCGCCATGTAGAGCAGCAGAACCGTCGCGATGCCCGACACCATGGCCGAAAAGATAAAGACGACGGGCATCAGCGGGCTGGACCACCAGGGATTGGCCTTCACCGAGCCGAAGATGAAGCCCACATAGCCGTGCAGCAAAAACGCGGAGGGAATGCCGATGAGCGTGATAAAATAGCCGACTTTATCGTCTACGCGCAGCGCGCCCGGGCTGACATTATGCGAGCCCAGGGTCAGGATCTGGTAAATCCATTTTGCCGGGCCGCGCCTGGACTCGGCGAAAGTAACGATGTCCTTGCGATAGTCCAGCCAGATCTCCATCAGCAGGACCACCATCAGGTACCAGAGGTAAACGAAGCCGAACATCGCCATCGCGGAAGAGCGGTGCGGCGTCAGATACATCTCAAAAGAGCGCTCGGGATGACCCAGGTGCAGTTGCAATGGCAGCGGCGCCACCAACAAGAACGCCAACGCGGTGAGCAGCGCCAGCCGGTAGGTGGGCTTCACTTCCTCCACTTTGAACACGCGCTCGAGCGAAGCCAGGATGAACGCGCCGGCCACCAGTCCCGTGATGTATGGGTACAGGACGATCAAGATGCTCCATTGCAGCTCGATTTCGTTCGGGTACATGTAGCCTTCAACGCCGGGGAGAAGGTGTAACATGCGTCTGCTCCTTATCGAACCGACCCGTCCAGGTCCACGTAGAACGCCTTGGCGCCGGTGGCCATCTGCGGCTTCAGCACCTGTACGCTATGCGTTCTGAGGAACGCGTGGATAGGGTCTTTGGGATTCTTCAAATCAGCCAGAACGCGCGCCTGGGTCGGGCAGGCTTCGCAGCACGCGGTGGTCAGGCCCTGCGTGATGCGGTGATAGCAGAGCGTGCACTTGTCCGCTGTGTTGGTCTTGGGATTCAGGAAGCGGCAGCCGTACGGGCACGCCTGAACGCAATAGCGGCAACCCAGGCAGTATTTCTGGTCCACCAGCACGACGCCGTCGGGCGAGACGAAGGTGGCGCCGACGGGGCAGACCTGGACGCACGGCGAATCGGCGCAATGATTGCACAGCTTAGGGATGAAGAAGGTTTTGCCGCCGTCCTTGTAAATATCCGGGAATCCGTCGTGGCCGCCGTTGGGCGAATCGACTTGCGGATGCTCCAGGTCGTAATCGTTGACGTGATAGCGCTCGATCCAGGTGCGAAAGTACCCCGGCGGGACGTCGTTTTCGGCTTCGCAGGCTCGCACGCAGTTGCCGCAGCCGATGCATTTGCCGGGATCGATGAGCATCGCCCACCAGTGTCTGGTCATGTCGTAGTTCGGCGAGGCCTCGGGCGTCCCCGCCAATACATGCTTCCAAGCCACGGAGGCAGCGCCAGTGAGCAGAATGAGCACCTCGCGCCGGTTTAAGTGCATGGCTTAAGCTCCTCCCAGCGGGTCGTGCGGTTTGTGGCAGGTGTTGCAGACCACGCCGCCCGAATGGTCGGCCGAGACCACTTGTGGAAACGATTTCGGTTTCGAAGCGTTGGCTTCGTGACAGCGCACGCACAGAGTGGCCACGTCGGGCAGCTTCGGGACCACCGACACGGGGTCTTCGGCATGATTGGCCAAGGGGCCATGGCAGGCTTCGCAGGCGACGTTGGCGTGTTTACCCTTGCTTTTGGCCGTCGCTTCGTCGGTGTGGCAGGCCTCGCAGGTGGCGTGTCCGGCGAATTTGACGGGACGGGCGCGGATATCGCCCAGGGCGGCGGGCCGGAAGTGCCCATATTCACCAAAATTCTTTGGGACGACCACGGCCCGGATCAGCAGGAAGGCGGCCACGCCCAGGGCCAATAGAACAACCACGCGGAGCAGATGCCCGGCGTCCCGCAGGAAGTCCCTCATGCCGCGGGAATATGCAATTAGCCAGCCCGACTGCGAAACGAACCCGGAAGTGCTTTGTTTTCAGTACGCCGAAATACGCCGGGGATCGATGCGGCTTTTCAAGCCCTGTGTGATATAGCGCCGGAAAAGAGTGAAATGCCGCTAGAACTTGTTCAGTTCCGCGATCAGCGCTTTGAGGCCCTTCTTGCGGTAGATCTGCGCCAGGCGCTGTTCTTCGGCTGAGGGAGCGACGACATGCTCTAGTTGCTGCTGGCCGAGATCGGCGCGGCTGGGGATCCACAAGCTGCCGTCGGAAAACTCGACGCTGGAGACAAAGCCGGTCATGCCGTCGATGGCGAGCGGCTGGCCGCCGCGGGCCGGGAACTTCAGCGTGGTATTCTCCAGGATCTGCTGGCGCTGGCCGGGCGCGAGATTCAGATCAGCCGGGACGGAACCGGCCAGGAATTCGCGGCCGTTGCGATCTCGCAGGATCCAGGCCACTTCGATGTAGCGGACCGGGCGGTCGGAACGGTTCTTGACTTCCAGGCGCGGCGCCCGCGCTTCATTTCCGGCAACCCGCGCCATGCCGTCCAGCGGCTCGATGGGCGAATCTGGCAGGCTCAAGAACGCGAACCGCACGTTCTGCTCGGTATCGAAGTTGGTGGCGCGTCCGCCGCGTACCACCTGGACATCCAGACTGGGACGGTCGGCTTCATGCGTCAGCGTGGCGAGCATTTGCTGCTGCAAGCGGTCCGGGCCGCCTTCGGCAAGCAGTGACTTGAAATATTTCCGGTCGCGACGCGCTTCCTGCTCGGCCAGCGCCATGGTGCGGTGCGAGCTCAGCTGGTCGGGGCCGTAGAAACTGAGGTCATCGAACAGCACGCCGTCGAGGCCGATCACCACAGGAACGGCGCTGGAAGCCTGCAGCGGGCGCAGGAGGCGCAGATCGACGCGCACCGGAAATGTGTCGCCCGGAGCGACATCCAGGCTGGTGACGGTGACCGAGCCCTTGCCGCCTGGCGTGACGTCCTGCGCGGTTACCGCGAGGGTAATACCGCGGATAGTGCGCTGGCTGGAATTGCGCAGCGAAAGAGCCGCGTGCAGATCGAGCAGCAGCGCGCCGCCGCGCGCGGTTTCGTTGGAATCGCCGTAGTCGGCCGAAAGCACGGCCACCGGCGAATCCTTGGGGAGGTCGATCTTCGGAAGGACTCCGGCGTAGATTGTGCCTGCTGCGGCGGCGATTGCGGCGGCGAGAAACTTACTGCTCGCCATAGTACACCTTGTTGGTGGTCACCTGGCCGGTGTCCGCGTCGACGAACCGCACTCCGGCTTCGCCCTGCAGGCTGACCGAAACGGTGCCGCCTTCGGCGTGCGGGTGCGTCAGCGACATGGCGCCGCCGTTCTCCTTCAGTTCGATTCCGGAGGAGGATGCTTCCAACACCACTTCGTCGGACGCGAGCGCCGGGCTGCGCACGAACATGCCGAGCCGTTCGACGCGGATCCGCCTCAGAGAGGCCATGAGGTGCTGAGCCTGTTGCGGCGGGAGGCTGGACCAGAATGCGACCGCGAAGATGGCGCAGGCAGCGGCGACGACCATAGCCGCATGCCAGCCCAGGCCTAATTTCTTAGGTGCGACCGGGCGGTCGAAGCGCGCGATGGCTTCACCCGCGGCCAAGCCGACGCGGATATTGGCGGTCATCTCTTCGGCCAGCCGAGTCCAGTTCAGATCTTTCGTGAATTGCGCGGGCATTTCGCCGGCGGCTTCGCGCAGATCATCGCCGACGGCCCGCAAAGCTTGCACTTCTTCGGCGCAGCCGGCACACCGGCCCACATGCCGACGCACGCGCCAGCGCTCCCAGCGTCCGAGGTCCGAACCCGCAAACAGCGCCAATTGAATTTCGGCCGGATGTTTCATGACAGCCTCTTTCCGGTGCCCCGGGAACGGTCCATATAACGTTTGAGCTTGATGCGCGCGTTGGCGATGTGCGACCGCACGGTGGCCTTCGAGCAGCTCATCTGCTCGGCAACGACTTCAGCGGGAAGACCTTCTACGTCGCGCAGCAGCAGCGCCGTCCGCTCGCGGTCGGTCAGAACTGCCAGGCCGTCTTCCAAATAAGCGCGGTGCTCGGAGCGCAGCAGGGCTTGTTCGGGCGATTCCGAGGGTTCCCGCAGAGGCTCGACCAGCGCGTCGATCTCGCAGAAATTGACCTTGCCGTTGCGCCGCAGAAAGTCGATGGCGGTGTTGCTGGCGATGCGCGAGAGCCAATGTGTCGCTTTATCCAGTTCCTTGAGCTGATCCTGGCGCTGGAGCGCCTTGATGAAAGCTTCCTGGGTGAGGTCCTGGGCGTCGGCGACGTTGCCCACAATACGGTAGATGAGCAGGAAGATCCGGCGTAAGTTATCTGAAATAAAGCGGTTCTGCTGTTCCTGGGACGCCAGCAGCGCGGCCTCGACATCCGACGGCAGACCCCGGTCGCTCATAACTGCCTCATATGTGCGTAGCGCCAATGTCATGCCTATAACAGGCTGACGTGAAAACCATGAAAACGTGCAGAGTTTTCAAGGGCGCTAGGTACAAATCGGCTCCTCCCTCTCGATAGTATAGGGTTTCCGGTCAGTTGAGGAATTCTCAAAATGCCGGCTGTCCAGTTCACTCGACCTGCAAGGCCCGCTGCCCTGAAGGGAGTCGTCTACGCCCGCCGGCGGTCCCGCAACTGGCTCAGCAGACCCCGCCGCCACCGACATACAGATTCCAGCGGCCCAAAGGGAAGTGAAGGGGTCCGGCCGGGTTGTACAGAACGTGTGCTGGCGCCGGGCGGGCATCTGCATCTGGTTCAGCGAACGGGACCGACCGCGACCGCGCTGGTCTTTATCCAGGAGTACGTGACGCGGGTGGCGCGGCGTTGTGCACATCGTGCTGGGTTGGATTCTGTTTCCACTACGATGGCAGGGTTGATGGGCAACCACTGTTATGCCTGGTCGCGAAAGGCGGAAGCCTGACATGTCGATCAGAGCTGTCTTTCGGCCGTGGCAACTCGCGGTGCTGCAATGCGCCGTGTTCCTTCTGCTCGGACAAGCCTTTGTGCCGCGCCTCGGCGTCGAAGCCGATGAGGCTGTCTTCGCGGGCCCGTTTTTTGCGCCACGCGACAATCTCCGCACGATTCAGCTTGGCCATTCTCATTTTCCCCTGATGGTCATGGACTACATAGGGACGTTCAAGACCCTGCTGTACCAGCCCGTAGTTCGAACGCTGAGAATGAACGTTTGGGTCTTGCGGGAGCCTGTGTTGCTGGCCGGCGCGCTGACCATCTGGCTGTTCTATTTGCTGTTGCGGCGCTGCGCCGGCGAGCGGGCTGCTCTAGCTGGGTGCAGCCTGCTGGCGTTCGATTCGGTTTTTTTGCTGACGACGTGCTTTGATTGGGGCCCGGTGGCGCTGCAGCACTTACTTCTAACCGCGGGAATGTTCTTTCTTGTGGTGTTCGCGCAGACGCGAAGAGATTGGTGGCTGATGGCCGGCTTTTTCACGTTCGGCCTGGCGATGTGGGATAAGGCGGTGGCGGCGTGGATGCTGAGCGGGATCGCCGTGGCCGGCGTTGCGGTCTTTGGGAGACAGATCCGGTCGCTGATCTCGCGGCGGCGGGCGGCCATCTCGGTCGTAGCGCTTTTGATGGGGTGTCTTCCGTTGATTCTGTATAACGTGCGGACCAAGGGAAGCACGTTTCGAAGCGACAACCACGCGGGCGCGGGCAACGTATCCGACAAAGCGCTGATTCTGCTGGAGACGCTGCGAGGGGAGGGGTTGTTTGGGTACTTGACGGCGGAGGATTCCCAAACCCCGCGGCCGCATCCGCCAGAAGGTCTCTTTCAGCGCGCTGCTTTCGGTGTTTCGGAGTGCGTACACCATTCGCGGCACAATTGGATGCTTTACGGTCTGGTACTTGCCGTTTTGCTGGCTCCGATCACGGGAGCCGGCGCACGACGCGCCATTCTCTTCTCGGTAAGCGCGATGGCCATCACGTGGAGCGAGATGGTGCTGGTGGGAGGTGGAGGCGCGGTGCATCATGCGATTTTGTTATGGCCGCTGCCCGCGCTGATGATGGGGGTCATTTTTGCCGGAGCTTCGCGGCAATTTGGCCGCGCGAGCTTGGCCGCCGTCGTGATCCTGCTTGCGGCGTCGCAACTGGCGGTGACCAACGAGTATTACGTGCAGATGGTACGCAACGGCGCAAGAGCCAGTTGGACCGACGCGATCTTCCCTTTGGCCAATTACGCGAAGGCTACACCGGCGAGACAGGTGTTCTGCCTGGATTGGGGCATGCTGGAGGGACTGCGCCTGCTTTCCGACGGCCGTCTGCCGCTACGGCAGGGCTACGGAGGCATCACGAAGGCGGAAGCCGCCGCGATGGTCGCGGATCCGTCTAACATTTTCGTCGGCCATACACAGAATGCGGAGATTGTGCGCGGCAACGCGGAGGAGCTGATCCAATTCGCCTCGGAATCGGGCTATTCGCGCCGCTTGCTCGCGGTGATCAGCGACAGCTACGGACGGCCGGAGTTCGAGGTGTTTCGGTTCGCTCGCGAGCCGTAGCGCTCACTGAGTTACGTATAGACTAGCTGCAAGCCCGCCGCCAAAGTCCAGGGTGGCCGGGTTCGGGATAAACGACAGCTGCAGTGGGACGGTGAAATTGATCTGCATCGCACCGTCGATCAAGCCGGGCGCCGCGCCGGCGTATTGCACAGCGGCGTTGACTCCATTCACCGAAACGGTGCAGAAGTAGCACCAGTTGTTGGCTGCGGCGGGTACCTGGCCATTCACGCTGGGGCCATCGTTGCCGTCGAAGCCTGTCGCCCAGATGCTCACGATCGTACCGGCTTTGGCCGGATTCGCTGCCGAGTTGACCGTGCCATCCTGATTGATGGCCCGGGCGGTTCCGTCGGGATTTTCGAAGATGCCGGGAATGGAGGCATCCAGCGAGACGTGGAAATCCGGCAGCGTCGCCGTGCTATTTAGGACGCGGATGGCGCCGCTCGTCTCGTAAAGAGGCGCCGGAATCTCGGCGTTGATCTGCGACGCCGACACATACAAGAGCGGAATGGCGGAGCCGTTGAGCAGGACCTGGACGCCGCCGAGCGAGGTGGGAAAAGTGCTCTTGACCGGCGTCGCCGTGGCGGGCGTGGTTGGACCCAGGCCGAAGCCGTAAATGGAGATGATCTCGCCCGGCGCGATTCGCCCGGAGACTTGACCGGCGGCGGCATTGACGATGCCAAAGACGCGCGGTGTGGAAGGTTGGCCAGGTGTGATGGTAGAGACAAGGCCGGTGAGACCTGCGACGTGGGCAACTCCGGGCGCTTCGATCACGACGGCTTGTCCGGCCGTTCCCGGAGCGAATTCCTGCGTATAGAGAAGTCGAGAACCGCCGGCGCTCAATTCGGCAAGGAAGTCGCCGGGCGCGGCCACAATTCCCGGGGACGGCGTGGGAAAGCCCGCGGCATTGTTGCCCGCCAACCATACGTTGCCTGCGGTATCCAGGCTGACCGAATTGGCTACATCGCTTCCCGGCCCGCCGAGATACGTCGACCATACGACCGCGCCGGCCGGACTGAGGTTCTCGGCGAAGGCGTTGTCCTGGTTCGTGCCGGCGTTGAGCTGGGTTTGATACGCGCCGACCGTCGTGGGAAGTAACGGATCGTTGGTTAAACCCGTCAGGTACGCGTTGCCAGAGCTGTCTACAGCGATGGCGGTCGCCCAGTTATATTCCCCGGGCCCATAGGTTGCCTGCTCCTCCGCAGGGGGACCCAGATACGTCAAGTAAGCGAGCCCACTTCCCGCGCCGTTGATCTCGGCGGCAAAGGCTCCATAGCCAGTCAGCCCTCCCGCACTCACCGGCAGATCAATTGTGTTGGTGTTTCCCGCGATGTATGCGTTGCCCGCGCTGTCGAGGGCGATCCCTACGCCCGAAGTGTTTCGATCCCTTAGAAAACAACTGCTGCCTTCGGAGCAGTCCAGTGTGTTCCCAGCAATCACGGCCGAGTAGATGATGTGGGAGCCGGTGGGATCGAGCTTGGTGACAAAAGCGCCGGAAACAGAAGTAATCGAGCTGTTAAGAGTTGCGGATGGCAGACCGGGCGTCGAGGGGAAGTCATAGGAATTTGTCGTGCCGGTGAGATACACATTGCCGCCTGGGTCGGTCGCGATGCCACTCACAGTGCTGGTGCCCATCGTGCCGCCGAAGTACGACGCATAAATGATCGTGCCATCCGGGGCCAATTTCGCCAGAAATCCGGTAGTGGCCGCCCCGGGAGCGGCCTGCAGCGGACCGTAGAGCGGAAAATTCGTCGATGAAGTTGAGCCGCCCACCCAAATGTTGCCGGTCGGGTCCAGGGCGATGGCTGTGCCCTGGTCGCTGCCCTTGCCTCCGAAGGTGGTGGTGAAGACGATGTTGCCGGCCGCATCCAGCTTGGTGACGAAGACATCACTCAGCGGGTTGTTAATGCCCGGT
>DATJNO010000132.1:0-20258 GCA_035508055.1 Bryobacteraceae bacterium
AACTGCCGTGCAGGCGGAAGTGCGCTCCGGCATCACGGTGGCGGAGGTGGCTGGAAAGCCGGCGGTCTTCTTCGGCGATTCGGCGGGCTACGTTTACGCGCTCGATGGTGACACGGGAAAACAGCTTTGGAAACTGCAACCGGAGGAGCATCCGGCATCGAAAGTCACGGCCACACCCGTGTTCTATCAGGGGCGTCTGTACGTGGGCGTGTCTTCGCTCGAAGAGGCTTTGGCGGTCTCGCCCGGCTACATCTGTTGCACATTTCGAGGCAGCGAGTCCGCAGTCGATGCCGCGACAGGCAAGGTGCTCTGGAAACGATACATGATTGCCGAACGCGCCAAAGCTCAACGCAAGACCAGGCTGGGAGCCTCGGTCTACGGGCCTTCCGGCGTCGGCGTGTGGAATGCGGCCACGCTCGATCCCGACCGCGACACGCTGTATGTGGGCACGGGCGACAATTACTCCGATCCCCCGACAGCGATGAGCGACGCGATCGTCGCGCTGCGGATGTCCAGCGGAGAAATCCTCTGGTCCAAGCAGCTCACCGCCAAGGACTCGTGGAACAGTTCGTGTTACCTCGAGGGAAAAGTCAACTGTCCTGATTCAGACGGCCCGGATTTTGATTTCGCGGCTTCGCCGGTTCTGGTTTCGCTAACGAATGGCAAGCGCGCCTTGCTCCTGGGCCAGAAATCCGGCGTGACCTACGCGATCGACCCGGACCGCCGCGGCCAGATCCTCTGGCAGGCGCGGGCCGGAAAAGGGGGCACCGTCGGCGGAATTGAATGGGGCATCGCCAGCGACGGCAGTAATCTTTACGCGGCTCTCTCCGACGTCGCCTTCCAGGTCTCGCGCCGCCCCAACAGCAACGATCGGCAATATGAACTGGATCCGGCCAAAGGCGGAGGAATGTTCGCCTTTCGCGTGGACAACGGCGAGCGCATCTGGCAAACTGCTCCCCCGGGATGCGCTGACAGGCGGCCTTGCAGTCCCGCACAATCGGCCGCGGTCACGGCAATACCCGGTGCGGTTTTCTCGGGAGCGCTCGATGGGCACCTGCGGGCCTACGCCACCACCGACGGAAAAATCATTTGGGATTACGATACGGCTCGCGATTTTCAGACCGTCAACGGCATCGCCGGAAAAGGCGGCGCGATCGACGTGGGTGGACCCATCGTGGCGAATGGAATGTTATTCGCCGTGTCCGGCTCGGCGCAACGCGGCAACATGCCCGGCAATGTGCTGATTGCGTTCGGCGTGGGGAAATAGCGTTTGCGCCAAAACTTGGCTCGCGATTGCTATCGTTTTGCTGGTGATGGCGGTGGCGCGAGCGTGAAGTGGCCGTTGACGATGGGATTGCGCTCCTCGCCTTCGCAGTCTTCATACACCATGCGGTGGATGGTCTGCACCCTTTCGTAGGTGCGAGTCAGCTCCCAGGGCTTCGTGAAATTGACCGGATCAATGATGGTGATCTGGTCCCGCAGATGGTTCTTGTCGGTCATCCTGAGTCGCTCGATGAAGTGTGTCTCCGGGCTCAGGTAGGTGACCACCTGCATTTCCTCGATCCCGCCAAAGGCCACCACAGGCGTGCCGCCCTGATGCAGAAAATCAATCGCCGGTGCGACGGCAATGGTGTCGATGACGAGCGTCTGCCCTTCCCAGTGGCCAATCGAATCGCCCCAGCGTGTCGGCCACAGATCATCCTTTCCGGGGTGCGCGCGCCCGTCGGTGTAAACGTGGCGAATCTCGCGGCTCGAGAAGATCAGGGCAGTCTCCTTCGGCGTGGGCAACACCTCAAACATCAGCGGCGAGTCCAGCATGATCGTCGGATATCCAAAGGTGCAGGCGGCCGCGGCGCCGCCCGGATTTGCTCCATGGCGCACGGCCGCCATTTCCTTCCGCTCTTCCGCGACGACCTTGTCGACTTTTGCCTGTACGGCCGGCTTGTTCGGCGGCGACCACTGCATCTCCTTCAGGACCTGGTCAAGCGACTTGTAGAAGCCTCCGTCCGGACTTGGCGTCGCCCCGACCTGCTGCCATTCGCCGCTCCAGTCCGGCAAGGATGCCGGTGCCGGCCCACCTGGCGCCGCCGGGCAGGCCGCCGGCAGTGCTGTCACGAGCGCGGCTAATGCGTAGAAGCGCAGATTCACTTGCGGCCTTCCGATGGCGGCGCTCCGCCCAGCGGCGCTCCGCTCGGTCCTGTTCCCGAGAGGTACTGACCACCTTTGGCATTATCGTGTAGGGGATGAATTTTCAAGGTGATTTGATCGCCCGGCTTCAGCGTTCCCGGCCGCCAGCCATCCCGCGACAGATGCTCCGGGCTGGTCATCTCAATGCTCCACTCTTCTTCGCTCCCCTGGCCGTTTTTCACCAGCAACTGGATGAACACGTGGGGATTGGTCCAGCGGAAATCTTTAATCGTGCCGTGCAGCGTCAGCGTCTTGGACTGATCGAACATCGTGAATGAATGATGCGCAAGCGCGGGTGTTTCGCTGATGCCAGTCAGTCCTGCCAGCAGGGCAGTCATGGCGATGAGTGTGGAATGGAAGGTTCTGGTCACTGGTTCCTTGGAGCGTCCGGAAATTCCCTATCTTGCTCTCTAGAGCTTGCTTTTACCACATGTCGGTGTGCCATGCAAAGCTGGGACACTAAACCGAGCGCGACTCCGGGGATCTCCAGATCGCGCGTGCGACGAAGCGCCGGTTCCGCAATGCGCGCTGGATCAGCCGTGTTCGCCAGCTTGCCGGCGGACCTGCTTCCGCAATTCCAGCGGAGAGCGGTCCCGGCCGCGCTTCGCTCGCAGCGTGGAATTGGTATACACTACGCAGGAGAGGAGATCCAAGCATGCGTCTGAAAAAGACAATCAGAACCGCTTTTTGCGTCTGCGCTGCCGCCGCCCTGGCGTTAATATTCAGCCACGTCAGCCAAACCGCTCCTTCCAAGGTGAATCTGCCGGTCGGAAAAGTGCCGCTGACTTCCGCCGGGCCGCTCGCCTTTGGACCCGAAGGCATCCTTTTTGTGGCCGATTCCGCAGGCGCAAAGGTTGTGGCCATTGATACGAAAGACACGAAACCGATGGCGAAAGCTTCGATTCATGTCGAGGGCGTTGACGCCAAGATCGCCGCGATGGTCGGCGTGCCCGCTGACCAGATCGTAATCAATGACGTTGTGGTGAATCCCATTTCGAAAAACGCCTATGTGTCGGCCTCACGAGGCAAGGGACCCGACGCCGCTCCGCTGATCGCGAAGGTCGATACGGCCGGCAACGTCAGCATGCTGTCGCTCGACAGCGCGCCGAATGAGGCGGTAAGCCTGGTCGATGCTCCGGAAGCCAATTCGAAGGGCCGGCAAAATCCGCGCATGCAAACGATCACGGATATGACCTACGTCAATGGCGATTTGATGGTGGCGGGGCTCTCGAACGAAGAGTGGAGTTCGGCGCTACGTTCGATCCCGTTCCCGTTCAAAACCGCCGAGAAGGGCGCGACGCTCCAAATCTGGCACTCTTCGCATGGCCGTTACGAAACGCAGGCCCCCATCCGCACCTTTGTTCCTTACGATATCTCCGGCCAAAAGTATGTGCTCGCTGCTTACACCTGCACTCCGCTCGTGAAGATCCCGGTTAGCGAGCTGAAACCGGGCGCGCAGGTGAAAGGCGCTGAGATCGCCGACCTGGGCGCCGGCAACCAACCGCTCGACATGGTCCCCTATACGAAGGATGGCCATCAATATGTCCTGATCGCCAACACCAGCTTCGGCGTAGTGAAGCTGAAAGCCGACAACCTCGAGACATACCCGACCATCTCGGCACCGCAGCGCACCGACGTAGCCGGCGTTCCCTACGATAAAGTCAGCGGGCTCGACAACGTTCAACACCTGGCAGCGCTCGATTCCTCGAACGTGCTCGTCATGACCGGCCATCCCGGTTCCGGTCCCATTTACAATCCTGGCCCGCCGCAGGGTCCGATCAATCTGGAGACGGTCGCCCTGCCCTGAAGTTTCCAGTTCCCTCAGCGGCGCCACATTGTGTAAATTCATTGTTGCCGTACTGGCGGTCATCCTCCCGTGGGGGATGGCCGCCGCGCAAAATATCTCCATTCAGTTTCAGGGCGGCGTATTCCGGATCACCGGCTGGCAGGCTCCCTCGACCCCGCCGGCGAAAGGGTGGCCTTCTGTTTTCGTCGTGTATGCGGGGAGTGGCGATATACCTCCGCTGCTCGGCAGCTACGCGGTCGAAGACGGCTCTTTGGTCTTCCATCCCACCTACCCGATCGCGGCGGGCGTTCATTACCGGGCCATTTTCAATTCGCCTTCCGGCGGTGCGCGGATCGAGAAATCCTTCGATGGGCCTCCGCGTCCCACCAACCGCATAGCGCGCGTCGAGCAGGTCTACCCTTCCGGCGACGTCTGGCCCAGCAATCAGCTTCGACTGTACATCTACTTTTCGGAGTCCATGAGCCGCGGGGAAGCCGCGCGCCATATTCATGTGCTCGATTCGGAGGGCAAAGAGCTGGCTGGCTCACGCGGCGTGTTTCTACCGGGTGAAGAGCTATGGGACCGTGCCTTCCGGCGTCTGACGATGACCTTTGACCCGGGCCGCATAAAACGGGGCCTCACCTCGAATGAGAGCATCGGACCGCCTATCACGGAAGGGAGGCGCTACACGCTCGTGATCGATGCCGGCTGGCCGGACGCCCGCGGCGTGCCGATGGCCAGGGAGTTCCGCAAAGCCTTTCGCGGCGGACCGGCGCAGCGTGTCCCGCCCGATCCCAAACGATGGAAAATTACGGTTCCGGAGGCCGGCGACAGGGTGCCGCTCGTGATCGATTTCCCCACGCCCATGAACTACCCGCTGCTGCAACGGATGATCCGCGTCCTCGGGCCTGGGGATGGCGTGCCTTTGGGCGCGGTTGCCATCGCGCGTCAGGAAACCGAATGGCGTTTTGCGCCTAAGCAGCCCTGGTCCGCCGGCAATTACCGGATCCTCGTCGACACCGGCCTCGAAGATCTCGCCGGCAACCACATCGGCGAGCCTTTCGATATCGACGTCTTCAACAAGGTTACCGAGCACATCGACACCAGAACGGTATCGCTGCCCTTCAGCGTGCGCTGAACGGGATTACTTGCAGACTTCGAGCGGCTGATCGCTGATCTGCACCATAGTGAAACGGTCGGGGCGATGCCAGCGGACAAGAAAATAGTGGCTAGGCTCGTCCTCCAGATGAGTGCCGATCTGCCATAGCTCGGGGTCACTGCGGCAGTGGACCGGATCGTCGGGGAAATCCCCCTCGTCATCGTCGCGGTGCAGCTTTTTATGCCACTGCTGCAGCGCGGAGGAAGAGGCTAGCCTGGCGCTCTGCTGCCAGGGCGCCGCCAGCCACTCTTCGACAAAGTCGCGGGGCGTTGGTGCGATTGGGCCGACTTGCTCTACCGTTGTGCCGTGAATTTTGAAGTGACGGACTGCCTTGTGCGGATAGCCATAGCCGCCGCCTCCCGCCGAGAATTCAATTCGCAGGTCCCCGGGTTGAATCTTCCCCTCCACCGGCGGATCGCCATCGTCGTACAGCAACTCGCGCTTATCGAGCAGAGGCGTCTGCGTCCCGAGTCGCCACACCCGGTAGTAGACATCTTTGAAAGTCAGGCAGCCGGCCTGAGTGCCGAGCGTGAGGACAAGCCGCTTGCCGTCCGGTCCGGGATCGGAGATCTGAACGGAATGGAGCAGCTGAGGAAAATAAGCACCGGCCGAGTAGTCGTTTTGCTCGTTGTCCCAAATGCGCTGCCACATACCGTCGCTCCAATGATAGATGTAAGCGGAATAATCGTACCCACAGCGAACTCCGGTGCCCACCGCAGTTTGTGAGATGAGGAAATCTCCCTGCCGTTCGATCTGAATCTCATCCAGAAAACCGAGTGCGGTTGGAAGACAATCGGAGTCCCGATCGCAGAACAGCATCGCCTGGTTAAGGTCGTGATTCAAAGTGTCCGTCAGCGCCCCGACATCCCCGTTTTGGGGAAAACTGGCGAAGCGAGCTTCGATCCAGTCGCGCAGATCGTGCTTGGCGACCGTGACCTGCGGAATGCCTCCGCGTATGTCCTGGTGTTGATTGGCGTACTGACGCATCTCGAGAACGGTTCTGCTGATGGCCGTCAGCCCCGCATCCCCCGCCAGAGCGCAGAGTGGCAGCAATACCAGGGTGAGGGTGAGTCCTTTCACGACCATACATGATCGCAAATTTATCGCGGCCGGTTGCGAGTTTAGGGCGCGTTTCACGCCATGCGCCTCGGCGAAGACACCGCTGGAACGACTTGCTGTTGCTGACATCGCCCAAAGTGAGTCACTTCAGCGAGCAGAACCACGCCCACGCCTATTACCCGGCCCAGGAAGTAGAATCAACCAAGGAGGAAAGACGTATGATCCTTAACGCGTCCGCGCACTGGTGTGCCGCGATCGTGCTCGCAGCCTCGGCGTCCTCGGCATATGCTCAATCGAAGCCCCCTGCCGACCTGGATCCCCAATCCCGAGCCCGGTTGCCGTATCTGAAGAAGTCCGATATGGACGCGAAGGGGCAGAAGATCTTCGACACGCTGCCGGGCGCCGGTAAGGATGAGATCCTGCGCGGTCCTCTCGCCTTCGCCGCCTATAACCCTGCCGTGGCGCAGGCGCTGTTTGATCTTCATAATGCGGCCGTGCCGGGCGGCACGCTGGACCCGCATACGCGGGAACTCGCGATTCTGGTGGCCTGCCGCGCAACCAACTACAACTTGGAATGGAACGCGCACGAGGCCATCGCTCGTAAGGCTGGACTCGACGCCAGCCTGATCGACGTCGTTCGGCACAACCGCCCGCTCGCCGGATTGAATGAAAAAGACGCCACCGTCATCCGTTTCGGCCGCCAGATGTTCCGCGACAAGAAAGTCGATTCGGCGACCTTCGCCAAGGCCGTCGAATTCTGGGGCAAGCGCGGCACGATGGACATGGTGGCCGTCATGAGCACTTATGCAGTGAGTGGCTATTTCGCCATCGCGGTCGATGAGCGCCCTGCCGAAGGCAACTCCGGACTTCCGCCAGGAAAGTAGCTCTCACCTGGCCAGGAGGGGGGGCCTTGCGGTCCTGGCTTCGAGGGTATATCTTATGTTGCAAGTGACGTAGGAAAGGGTGGTATGCAACGGGCCAAGAGACTGCATGCAGTAGCCGCGCGGCACGTGGGGTGGTACCTGCCGCTTTTGCTTGGGTTGATGCTGGTGGCGCCGGACGCACGTCTGCAGGCTGCATCGAACGTAGGCGTCGTGGCCGAGGCCGCCCAGGCCGATGATCTGCCTGAGGTCCACAAGCTGATCAAGGAGCACGCGGAGGTAAACGCGCCCGCCAACGACGGCTCAACCGCGCTGCTGTGGGCTGCCTATCACTCGGACCTTGAAATGACCAAGGCGCTGCTTGCGGCGGGAGCCTGGGTGGACACGCCGAACCGTTACGGCGTAACCCCTCTTCTGCAAGCAAGCCGCAACGGCGACGTCGCGGAGATGCGGGCGTTGCTCGACGCCGGAGCGGACGCGACGCGCTGGCACCCTGAAGGCGAGACTCCGTTGATGGCTGCCTCGCGCACGGGGCGTGTAGATGCCGTGAAATTGCTGCTTTCGCATGGCTCGTTCGTCAACGCCGCGGATCCGTATCAGGAAGAGACCGCGCTCATGTGGGCTTCCGCCGAAGGGCAGCTGGAGGTAGTCAAGACGCTGCTGGCCGCGGGCGCGGATCCGAACCTCAAGGCACACGTCTCCACCATCACCGAGCGCAAGGACGCAGACCATCCCTCCGGCGGCTTCACGGCGCTGATGTTCGCCACCCGGAACGGACACGCGGATGTGGTCGAGGCGCTGATCAAGGGCGGCGCGGATCCGAAGCTGACCAATGCCGATGGGGCGTCGGCGACCATCGTTGCGATCGTCAATGACCGCTTCGATCTGGCAAAACGACTACTGGACCTCGGCGCCGACCCCAACGACGGCTCGCTTTATTGGGCCGTTGACATGCACGATGGCACGACCGACATGCGGGCCCACGACGGCTCGCGCATGCAACCCACTCATCCGAATAATCTGAGCTCTTTGGGGCTGGTGAAGGTGCTGCTCGACCTGGGCGCGGATGTGAACAAGCCGTTCATTGGCGCGTTGCATTCAACGACGCTGTGCTGCGGCGCAAAGGTCAACAGCACGCCATTTTACCGTGCGGCGACCGCCGCCGATGTCGAGGTCTTGAAGTTGCTGCTCGCGCATCGCCCGCAACTCGAGTGGAGCCCGAGTGAAGTCAAGCCGAAGGACGGTAAACCCGCCGCTCCTGGCCCCCCGAACCCGTATATTGGCAAGACGCCCCTTATGGCCGCGATAAAGGGTGGCCAGGGAGCACCCATTGCAGGCGGCCCCGGTTTTACCCGTATGACTGCGCCGGAGTTCCGTGAGCCCGGCAGCCGCGATCCACTGGAAGCCCTCAACCTGCTCCTGAAGGCCGGCGCCAATCCGAACGCCCAGGCGCCGGATGGCTCGAGCCCGCTCCACATCGCCGTGCAAGAGTCGCACGTGGCCATGATTCGTGCGCTCGCTGCCGCCGGTGGAAAGCTGGACGCGGTCAATAAGGACAATCTGACCCCGCTGCTTCTGGCCGAAAAGCCCAAGAAACCAGACCCGCTCGACATGGGGGATCAGGATGCGTATAAACCGAAGCGCGATTCCAAGGAGGCGGTCATCGCCGCCCTGCGTGAGCTGATGCACCTTGGGCCCAATGATCCGGCGCCGCAGCCTCCACCGCTGCCGGCGACCGACAAGAAGGATGACAAGAAGACGGACGAAAAGGTTAAGAAGACCACCGCTACAGCGGCAGTCACCGGCGCGCAATGAGCAAAATTCTAATCACAACGGCTTTGGTCTGCGGTGCAGCAGGCGTTCCGCTGATGGCGCAGACCGCGAGCGCGGCAGCAGGAAAGGCCGGCACAACGGCGGACGCCAAATACCGGGCGTTCGTGAATCAATATTGCATCGCCTGTCATAGCAAACGCGCGGCGAATCCCGCGGAGGCCCCGATTAATCTGGAGGCTGCGAGCTTCGACGACCTTTTGGGCCACGCGGACACCTGGGAAAGAGTCCTGCGCAAGTTGAGTGTGCGGGCGATGCCGCCGCAAGGCATGCCCCGTCCATCCGAGGCCGACTACGCGGCCTTTACCGGCTGGCTCGCTTCCTCGCTGGATCGCGCCTGGGAAGGCCATAGTACACCGGGCCGCTACGTCGTGCACCGTCTGAATCGCGCCGAATATGCGAATGCAGTCCGCGATCTGCTGGCAATCGACATTAACGTAAGCGACCTGCTGCCGACCGACGGCGCGGAATTCGGGTTCGATAACATTGCGACGGCCCTGAAGACGTCCCCGCTCCTGCTGGAAGGCTACGTCAACGCGGCCGAGCGCGTCAGCGCCATGGCCGTGGGCGATCCGCAGGTCAAGCCTGGAACCACCGAGCAGTCCATCAGCTTTGAATTCAGCCAGAGCGGATATATCGACGGCTTGCCGCTCGGAACGGTGGGCGGCACAGTAGTCCATCACGTTTTTCCGGCCGACGCCGAGTACAAGCTGTCCGGCCGGCTGACGCGAGGCGTTCAGGAAGGCTACTCCGGCGTGGAAGGAAATGACACGCCCTTCACTTTCGTCATCACCATCGATGGCGCGGAAGTGTATTCGGCTCCGATCGGTGGTCCGGCTGACGACGCGATGCAGGCCAAGGATTTGGCCGCCGCGCAGCCGGTCATCGACAAAAGAATGACGGGCCGGGTCCGGGTCACCGCCGGTCCTCACGATGTCGGCTATACATGGAGAGAGCGGCCCGCTCAGTTGCAGGATGTCTGGGAGCCGGCCCGGCGCGACAGCCAGGAAATCCACCTGGTGGCAGGCCTGCCCAGGCTGAGGACCGTGTCTATAGACGGTCCGTATAACGTGCGCGGCGTGAGCGAAGACCCGAGCCGGAAATTGCTCTTTGTGTGCCATCCGGGCGCGAGTGTCAAAGGTGAAGCGCAGCTCGACGAGCCGGCTTGCGCCACGAAGATCCTCACCAATTTCGCCCGCCGCGCCTATCGGCGTCCTGTGAGCGCGGCCGATGTCGAGGCGCCGATGTCGTTTTACAAGCGGGCGCGGCAGAGCGGCGGCAGTTTCGACGAGGGAATTCGCGCCGGCGTCGCGCGCGTTCTGTCCAGCCCTTATTTCCTATACCGCATCGAAAGCGATCCGCCCGGCGCTCGTCCGGGTGTGGCGCATCCGGTCAGCGAGGTCGATCTGGCCTCCCGTTTGTCCTTCTTCCTGTGGAGCAGCATTCCCGATGAAAAGCTGATGGACCTGGCGGAAGCGGGGCGCCTGCGAGAGCCGGAAGTGCTCACCGCTCAGGTGCACCGCATGCTCGCCGATGACCGCTCCGACGCGTTGGTGAACAATTTCACCGGTCAGTGGCTGCAGCTGCGGAATCTGGAGGCCAAGGTCGTTCCGGATATTCTCATGTTCCCGGATTTCGACGATAACATGCGCAAAGGATTCCGCACCGAGACAGAGATGTTCTTCGGCTACATTTTGCGCCATGACCGCAGCACGCTGGAGCTTTTGAACGCGGATTACACGTTCGTCGACGAGCGGCTCGCCAGGCATTACGGCATCCCGGGCGTTTACGGTCCGCAGTTCCGACGCGTAAAGCTTACCGATCCCAATCGTCGAGGTCTGCTGGGGCAAGGAAGCATCCTGTCGATGACTTCCGTCGCCACCCGAACTTCGCCGGTCTACCGGGGGAAGTACGTGCTGAGCACCTTCCTCAACACGCCGCCACCTCCTCCGCCGCCCAATGTCCCCACGCTGGATGCAAGCAATAAGGACTCGAAGGTTCCCAAGACCGTGCGGGCGCAGTTGGAATTGCACCGGAAGAACCAGCCCTGTGCGGGTTGCCACCGGGTTATCGATCCGGCGGGGTTCGCGCTGGAGAACTTCAATCCAGTGGGGCAGTGGCGCGATAAGGGGCCCGATGGCGCACCGCTGGACGTCGCGGGCACGCTGGCGGACGGATCGCAGGTGAACGGTCCCGTGGCGCTCCGGGAGGCCATCCTGAGCAGGCCGGAGGCCTTTGTGACCGTGGTCACTGAAAAAATGCTGACCTACGCGCTGGGCCGCGGGCTGGAGCCTGCCGACATGCCCGTGGTTCGCCGGATCGTAAGGAAGGCGGCCCAGAACGACTACCGGCTTTCCTCTGTTATCATGGGGATAGTGGAGAGTGCACCTTTTCAGATGCGCACGAAGTTGGAACCGGTAGAAACGGGCCGTACCCTGCCCGATGCTGTGAACGTCGCACGATCGAACAAAACTGCAGGATCAAAGAGGGAGCAGCCATGATCATTACGAAAAAGCATCTTTCGCGCCGCACGTTGTTGCGTGGCGCACTGGGCGCCTCGGTCGCACTTCCGTTCCTGGACGCCATGATTCCGGCGCTCTCAGCGGCGCCGAAATCGTCCTTCCGCTTCGGTGCGGTCTATTTTCCCTGCGGCGTTTGGCCCGCTACTTGGCATCCCGATAAGGAGGGCAGCGACTTCGTCTTCAAGCCGGTGATGCAGCCGCTGGAGCAATTCCGCAATCAGCTGGTCACGGTCAGCAAGATGAAGGCGCCATGGGGCGAGTCGGTCCACCTGGGCGCGAGTTCCGCGTTTCTGAACGGCGTGGGGCCTGCCGTCCACCGCGACGGGAGAGGCGACTCCTTCGGAAAGATCGAATCGAAGAAGACAGTCGACCAGTTCATAGCGGATCAGGTGGCAGCCGATACACCCCTGCGCTCGATCGAAGTCGGTACCGAGGACATGGGAACCGCCGTCGGCGCTTGCGACGGCTTCGCCTGCACGTTTTTCAATACGCTCGCTTGGCGCGACGATGAGAGCCCCCTGCCTGTGGGCATCAATCCGCGTGTGACGTTCGAGCGCATGTTCGGTGAGACGGATTCCACCGAGCGGCGCTTCGCCCGCCTGAAGGAAAAGCAGAGCCTGTTGGACTCCGTGACCCAGGAAACCGCGAAGCTGGAAAAGTCCCTCGGAGCGCCCGACCGCGCGATCCTCGATGAATACATGACTAACATTCGAGATGTCGAAAAGCAGCTCCAGCGCATGGAGAGCCGTCTCGACACCATCACCGGCAATCCGGAAGCGCCGGTCGGCTTGCCGGAGGCTTTCGATGATCACATGACCATCACCTACAACCTGATGCATCTGGCCTACCAAGGCGACATCAGCCGCGTCTTCACCTTCATGACCGGCCATGAAGCCAGCGATCGCGCCTACGCGTTCATCGGCATTCCCGAACAGCATCACACCATCTCGCATCATGGCAACGATCCGCAGAAGCTCGCGAAATACGCCAAGATCGCCACGTACCAGATCCAGAAGTTCGCCGACTTCTGCGACAAGCTGAAGGCCACGAAAGAAGCCGACGGAAACCTGCTCGATCACTCGCTTCTCTACTGGGGCAGCGGCATGAGCAACGGCAATCAGCACGATCGCCACAATCCGCCGGCCGTGATCGTGGGTGGCGCTTGCGGCCGGATGAAAGGCAACCGGCATATTGTGGCGGAGGAAACGCCAACGGCGAACCTGCTGCTGGCGATGGCGCACTTGGGCGGAGCGGAGATCGATAAACTCGGAGCGAGTACCGGCCGAATCGATCTATAGATTGCAGTCGCGCCCGGGGCGAGCTTTCTCAGTCAAGGGCATTTCGGCGCAACGCGGTTCACGGTTGTCACGTTGATTCCGTCTGCTCCGTTTGCGCCGATCAGCAGCCCGCTTACCGCGACTCGCGAACCGGCCAACGAATCCAGGCGGGTGACGACGAACTTAAGCGGGAACGTATGATTCCCAAGAGGCCGGGTAGTGTCTTCCTTGCCTGAAGCAGCGTTTTCGGCGCGCTCGGGAGTTGTGGCATTCGTGACCACCCAGTCCGCTCCGCTGCGGGCTAGACAGCCAACCACGCGAGCAAGCGCATCGGCCGGGAGCTCCGTGCGTCCGTCCTTTTGCACAATCTGGACGTCGGCGATGGTGTCGCGCTGAAGCTCGGTCGCTCCGGCGGGAAAGCCGTTGGACTTCAACATCACCGCGACGATGTCCTGATAGGTCGTTTCGGTGAGAGAGCCGGGCGTTCCGTTCGGCATGTTCTTGCTGACGTAATCGAGCAGATCGCCAACCTTCTTTTGGGCGAAACTCTTCCAGAACGGATCGCCGACCAGCGGAATCTTGCCTTCTGCCACGAGCGCATGGCAGCCTGAACAGCTTTGGCCGAAGGCCGTCGTGCCACGGGCTGCTTGTGCCTCCGTGTACACACCGTCCCAGACGGTCCGGCGCGCGGCGTTGGTCTGAGCGGCTATGAAACTGGCGGATCCGACGAAGAATAGGACAGCCAGCGCTAAGGCTGAAGGGCGCAAGCCGCCGCCCACACGCCGCCGCTTCGGTCGAACCGACGCGCTCTGCATTCCGTGATCGTGTCAAGGAAAGGGGGCTGTGTCAAGTGGCCCTTCACGCGGCTGGGGCTCGCTATTTCCGCCATTACGGTTTTAACGCAAGGCATGCTCGATGTATGCTTGGCGTTATGTGGCGTGCAGGGACCGCGGTGGGGGGGATGGCTAATGCACTAACGGCGATTCGCCTGTTTCTCGTGTTTCCGTTCGCGCTTCTCATGGCAAAAGGAGACCGAGGTTCCGCGATTTTCGCGCTCGTCGCATGGATGGTCGCGCTGGCTACCGATCTTCTGGATGGTCCGATCGCACGCCGAAGAGGAACCGTGACCGCATTTAGCGCAACGTTCGATCACGCCAGTGATTTTCTATTCGTCACCTCCGGATTGTATGCGGGAGCCCTGCGCGGCGCGTTCCCGTGGATCCTGCCGCTGCTCATCACGGCGGCCTTTGCCCAGTATGTGATCGATTCGTACTGGATTCACCGGCACGCCAAACTTCGTGGAAGCAAGCTCGGCCGCTACAATGGCATCCTATACTTCGTTCCATCGCTCCTGGACATTCTGATCCGAATGGGACTCCGCTTTCTGCAGCCCGCGCTCAGCATTCTGGTTTGGCTGCTCGTTCTCACCACGCTGATCTCGATGGCGCAACGGCTGATGTTCAGAAGACTACCCGAAGAGCTCTCGAGTCGCGCGCCGGAGAAATAGCAGGCCCACCGCGGCGTTAAAGAAGATGAAGAAATTGTGCATGACGAACCCGAAAGCGGTCATCTGGCCGGGCCGGTCCGGGAACAGCAGAACCCAGAAAAGAATCGCGACGGAGTGCATCGGTCCGGGCATTGCCGCCCCGAAGAAGATCACCGGCAAAATGCCCAGCATTTCTCCAAAACCGACGGAGCCTCCAAAGAGCCGCAAGGCCAACGTATATACGACCACACCCGCCAGTACCAGGGGCGCCCGCAACGCGACGACCACGGCGTAGTGCCAAACCTTAGCCAGTCGGAACGCGCGGAAGATCGGCCGCTCGCGCAGCGCGACGCCGGGCAGGATCTTTCCGCTGAAAAATAATTGGAACACGACGAAGAAGACAGCGGCTCCCAAGGCAACCCAGGGAATCACGTGGAATGCCGGTTGAAAATGATTCCAGCGCAACAGGACGCCAATGGTCGCCCACAGGATCAGGCTGTAAAACTCGCAGAAGACGAGCAGGATCATGCTGGATCCGACTTCCCAGCCGGGCACTCCATCCCTGCGATTCACATAAACCGCGATCGCTCCCTTGCTTACCTGCTCGTTCACCAGCGACAGAATGTAGGCGCTGGCGCGAATGGGCAGAATGTCGGCATAGCGTATCTTGGTGTTGAACCAGTTGATGGCGCACCAGACCCCGAGGCTGTCGAAGATCAGATACAGGAAACAGTAGGGGATCATGAGAGCGAGCCAGTAAACCCAATTCACATTCTCGAAGCTTTTTCCGAGGTAAGCGAGCAGCGTCGTGCCTTGGGCGAGCGCCGCGCGATGGATGGCGTTATAGAGATAAGCGAAGCACGCCAGGGTGATCAGCAACGGCAAGAGCCGCTGCCAGGGCGAGGCCTTTTTCGCGCCGGCCTCCCGGGCCATAGCGGTGGAATGGCTGGTGTCACTCATTTTTGGGTTCCTGGCTTAAACTATTCTGGATCATTTCGTCGAGTCCCGTAAGCCGGATTCCTAATTCATTGGCGGCAGGTCCCGGATCGAGGCGCGTGTCGGCGGTGATCACTTCGAGAGCGTCCGGCGAAAATCCGGGGCCCGAGACGCTCTGGCGGATCGAGAGTATAAGTTTCAGCAGCCCTTTCGGGATGGAACTGATTCGTATTTCGTGACCTAGGGTGTGAGCAGCGCGCTCGACGAGTTCCCGCTCGGTGAGCGAAACGGGACCAACCAGATCCAGAGTACGGTGGCTGGCGAGCCCCAGCCGGGTGGCAGCAAGCGCCGCCCGCGCCAGGTCGTCCACATAGAGAGGCTGCTGAAGATTGCGTCCTCCGCCAATCAGCCTGGCCTTGGCCCCGCTCGCATGCCGCGCGAGCGCCGCCGCGCCTTCGGTCAGGGGACCCAGCAGGAGCGGAGCGCGAAGTATCGTATAACACAGGCCGGAGGAACGCACCAGAGCTTCCACCTGGCCCTTGGTACGGTAGTAGCCGTTGGAAGACTTTTCATCGGCTCCCGTGGCGCTCACCAAAACGAATCTCTCGACAGCGCACCGTTTCGCCGCTTCCACGACGCTGCGACCCGGCGCAACATTCGCCTGTTGATACGTGGAACCCGGCCGCTCGACGAGAATTCCAGCCAGGTGGATAATCGCGTTCGCCCCCTGAAACGCTTTATCCAAACTACCGGCATCGTCGTAAGAGATTCGAACCGCGCTAATCCTCTCGCACAGCAGCGTCCGAATTTGGTCCGCGGCTCGCTCGGAGCGGACCGCCGCGGCCAGTTCGTCTGGCGCCGAATCGTTCTCCGCTGCGCAGCGCAGGATGGCTTGGCCGGTGGCGCTATTGGCGCCGGTGATGAGTATTCTCATGTCCTCGATTCCCGCAACCGCTGGCACTAAGCATCGCAAATCCTCAAGCACCCTGGCGGAGACTGGTTGGGTGTAGAATCATCCGATAGGTGAAGCCATCCGGACATCCCGGATACACCAGGAGCCCAGAATGAAAAAACTAGTAACCATTGTCGGATCAATAGTAATTGTCTTGGCGGCGGTTCTGCTGCTTGTGAGCGTCACTGGTTTCGAACCTGGGAACTGCCCACCAACCGATAGATCTTTGACGTGCAGAATGCCAGGGCTTTGGATAAAGGGCGCACCCGTCACGACCCCAGTTACGGACTGGTCGTTCACGGACAAGATTCCACAGATCATGATTCAGACCCAGACCCCGTACCTGCTGCCCCACTCGGTGACGATCTGGTGCGCCGTGTATAACGGCAATTTGTATGTCACCTCTTATCGCGGCAGACAGTGGGTTGAAGATATCATTCGTGACCCCCACGTGCGCCTGAAGATCGCGGACCAGGTGTTTGATCGTACTTTGTCACTGGTCAACGATCCGGTTGAGAAGGCAGCCGTTCTCCAGGCTAAGGGGAAGAAATATCCCCAGTGGAAAGTGCCATCGGTCTCGACAGCGACCGTCTTTCGCGTGAACCCTGCCTAGCGCAGCCGGGTGAACCCGCCTCTACCGCAAGCTCACTGAGGCAGCACGTGAAACAGGTGCATTACGGGACCACCCGGGGCTGAGGCCAAAAGTTGAGGGTTCTGCTTCGCCCTCGGTCCGAGCACGGCCGCTCTTTCGTCCGGATCGGTGACAGGCGATAAGACACAATCATATAAATTGTTTCCAAACTTCAGGCGGACATGCGGATCACGCATCACATTCTTCACCCAACTCTTGCCTTGGGGAAAAGGCATGCCTGCGGGGAAAAAGGATGTAATGTAGAGCTGGCCATTGTGAACGATGTGTCCTGTCGTTACCGAATGCGGAATCAGGTACCAGGTTCGCGTCTGCAGCTTGTCTGTCTTATATTGGTCAGCGAACGACCAGTCGGTGACCGGAGTGGTCACGACGTTTCCACTAAGCCATAGCCCGGGATAATTACCCCGGCCGGGTGTGTCCCCAGTCGGGTTAAGGCCGGTGATACGCAGCACGACCAATGCCAAAACCAGACAGACCAGGATTGCACCAACAGTTTTCGCTAACGTCTTCATCTCGCGCTCCTTAACGTGAATAGTCCGGCTTTCACTTCGGCTTTCAATGACTGAGTCATTGTACACTCAACCGTCTCGGCTGGTGCTAGCCTTCCTGAAATCGTAAGGGCGGCAGCTCCTGGGTACGTGTTAGGGGGCACCCTCGTCGCCAAGGCTATGGGGCCGGGCCACTTGCTATTCTACTGTTGGCCAACCGTCGCGCCCGGATTTCAGGGATCAGTCCCATGAAGTTTCTGCGGCGCTGTATACTGCGTTCATGACCAATACGCGCCGACACTTCATGCGCCAGCGCTTCTGCTTTTCAAGACCGGCTTTTGCCGCGGCTGCCCTCGCCGCGACCTTCATCACGCTGCAGGCGCGAGCGCAGGAGCAGCAGCCACCCAGTGCCGATGACGTTGCCGACGGCATGCGGCTGTTTGAGCAAAAGGGCAACTGCCAAAGGTGCCATGGCTGGTCTGGTGACGGCCACAAAACCGACGGCGAAATGCCCGACGGCGCCAATTTACGTGAGACCAAGCTCAACCGTGCGGGTCTCGCCCTGATTATCAAGTGCGGCAAGCTCAATTCACAAATGCCGGCCTTCGATAAGTTTGCCTATAGCGACGGCCGATGCTATGGCAAGAAAGAAGAAGATCTGAAGGCCTACCCGACACGCATGCCGGATCCTCCAGCAACCCTGCAGCAGCGCGAGATCAACCTCGTGGTCGACTTCCTGATTGCCAAGGTGGTCGGCAAAGGCCCGATGGATCGCGCCAAGTGCATCGAGTTCTGGGGCTCGGACACCGAGGTCTGTAAGACGCTGCCGAAATGAATTGTTCCGATCAGTTCAACGCAAACACGAACAGATAACTGGCATCCTGGAAGTTGTCGAACCGGACCGGATGCAGATGCCGGCCGCCGGCTTGAACGGCCAGGTACTGTTTCGATCCGATCGCGTAGGTTACCGGCGCGCCCTTGAGCGCCGTGCCCACGTTAAATCGCCACAGTTCTTCGAGTGTCTCATCGTTGTAGGCCACCACCCAGCCGTCCTGCAGCGCAGTGAAAAGAACGCCGCCGGCTGTGTCGGTAGCGCCCGATCGAATCTCGATGTCGGTCACGGCTTTCGCCAGGACCTTATGACTCATGGTGTCGAAGGCGGTCACCGAACCGTAATAAAGGTCGCTGTTGAAGGTTCGTTTCTCGCTGTTCTTTCGATCCAGGCCGCCGTTGGGCGACAGGAACTTATACTCTGCGCCGTTTTGGGAGAAGCAGCCCTCAATTCCCACGCCGTAGGCGATGTGCTTGACGGGATTATACGCGGTGGGCTGGTGAGCGATGCCGCCGTGCCAGGTCGGGCAGGTCCGCTTTTGCGGGTCGCCTCGCAGCGCCCTCGCGGCAGGATTGTAGAGTTGCACATCCAGCTTCGGATTGTATTCGACCGGCTTGCCGGTCTCCGGATCGATGCCCTTGGTCCAGTTCAAATCGTTGACGTACTGACCCGCCTTGAGGAACCTTCCGTTGGTGCGGTCCAGCGAGTAAAAGAAGCCGTTGCGGGCGAAGTGGCTCACCACCTTGCGGGGCTGGCCATTGATGACCGTGTCATAGAGCATGTGTACACCGACCTCGTCGTAGTCCCAGGAATCGTTGGGCGTGTATTGGAAATACCATGCTAATTTCCCGGTGTTGATGTCGAGGGCCACGGCAGAATCCGTGTACAGATTGTCACCCGGACGTGACTGGGGATCGTATTGCGGAACCGGATTACCGGTCCCCCATATGGTGAGCTTTGTCTCGGGATCGTAGGAGCCGGTCTGCCAGATACCGCCGCCGCCGGTTTTCCAGGCATTGTTCTTGTCCTTCCAAGTCTCGCTGCCGGGATCGCCCGGCTTGGGTACCACATACCAGCGCCACAGCTCCTTGCCCGTTCGCGCATCCAGGGCGGCGATCCAGCCCCGCGTTCCCGCGTCGCCGGCCCCGTTGGCAACCAGGACCTTGCCTTCGGCCGTAAGCGGCGCCGTATCGAAAAACTCGCGAGTGCCGAACTCGTTGGTTGTGGCCATCATCTTGTCCCACACGATTTCGCCGTTGTTGCGATTGACTCCAATGACGCGCCCGTCGGGAAGGGCGGCGATCACCAGGTCTTCCCACAGCGCGATCCCGCGTGTTCGCGACGTGTTGCCCTGGTGTTTCACGCCTGGGTCGCAGACCCAGACGAACTGGCCCTTGGTGGGATCGCGCGCGTCGATCTTATAAATCGTCCCCCAACCGTCCGACGTGTACAGGAATCCGTTGTCAATCAGCGGATTCAGTTCGTTCTCCGGGCCGTTCTGCCCGACGTCTTGCATGCCGCCGAGCGCGAGCGCCCAAACCATCCGGAGGTTCTTGACGTTTTCCCGGTTGATCTGCGAAAGCTTGGAGTACCGTGTAGAACCGTAATCGCCGTTCTCCATTAACCAGTTTTGCGGCTCATTCTGTGCGTTGAGCAGTCGGTCCTTGTTGACGGTCATCGTGTATTGGGACTGTGCCAAGGCCACAACAGCGAGTGCAACTACCAATCCACACGGGAAAGCCGTGACTGTAAAGCTTCTCGGCAAACTAGTTCGCATTGACGATCTCCTCTAAATGAGGATAGAGATTCGCAAGGGCCGCGGGCAAGCCGGGGTTGCGAAATGCGGAATCTTCGACCGGAGTTGACATGTCGCTGCCACCGCTACGGAGCGCTCTGCAGGGAACCGACGGAAAAGAAGGTAGCCGGAGAGCTTTGGTTGTTGAATTCGGTGCCGATCCAACCCGCGCTGCGGACGGAGTTGGAGAAGCGGAACTCGTCGATGACGCCCTGATGGAAGTAACTGGCGACGCCGCTCGTGAGGGATTGCTGCGCTCCCAGGTACCAGCCCAAGCTGTCCAGTCCCTCGCCGGAGGACAGGGAGCTTCCGGTGTATTGACCGTCCAGATACAGCCAGATGGTCGAGCCGTCGTTCACCGCCGCGACGTGATGCCAGTGGTTGTCGTTGATCCCGTCGCTGGTGACCAGCGCATT
>DATJNO010000133.1:0-6273 GCA_035508055.1 Bryobacteraceae bacterium
CCCGGCGTATGGCTGATGTTCTCGCCCACAATGCAGATGATAGCCTGATTTTCGTCCACCGAGACTTCGGCGAACTCGCGTAATGCCGCCGCGATGGCTTCGACGCGCTCCGGTTGATCGATGGTGAGCGAAACGCTGACCTCGGACGTCGCCACCATGTCCACGGACGTTTCAAAGCGTTCAAAAACCTCAAAAATGCGCCGCATGAAACCGTGCGCCATGAACATTCGCGTCGACCGTATGTTCATCACGATCACCTTCGATTTGCAGGCAATCGACTTCACGACGTTCTTGGAAGGCACGGACGCCGACTGAATGCGCGTGCCCTCCACTTGAGGTCGACGCGAGTTCAGGATCATCACCGGAATGTTTTTGTCGATGGCCGGCATCACCGTGGCCGGATGCAACACCTTGGCGCCGAAATAGGCCAATTCCGCGGCTTCGGTGAACGAGATCACGCGGACACGATGCGCGGCAGGGATCATATTCGGATCGGCGGTCAGCATGCCGTCCACATCGGTCCAGATTTGGATCTCCTCGGAGCCGATGCCCGCTCCTACCAGAGAAGCCGTGAAATCTGAGCCGCCCCGGCCGAGGGTGGTGGTGACGCCGTCTTCGGTGGACCCGATGAAGCCGCCCATCACCACGACATGCTGCCTCGTGAGAGCTGGAATCGCGGCCGCCAGCTTCGCGTAGGTCTGGTCCAACAGCGGCGCGGCTTGCGTGTGACGATGATCGGTGACAATCACCTTGCGCGAATCGACGTGAACGGCGTTCAAGCCGTGGTGCTGGAAGTAGTTCGTGACGATCAGGCTGGATAGCCGCTCGCCGAAGCTGGATATCGCGTCGATGGAGCGCGGCGTCAACTCACCCAGCACCGCCAGCCCTTTCACCAACTCGGAAAGCTCCTGGAAGTGCTCGTCGACGGTGCGTTCCATTCCGGATTCGCGCAGATGAAAATCGCGCAGAGCCATCAACTCGCCCAGCGCTGCATCGCGCTTGCCGCCGACCGCGAGATTCGCGATGTGAAGCAGGCGGTTGGTAGTCTTGCCCATGGCTGAGACCACAACCACGGGCCGGCGGTCCAGCCGGGATTTCACGATGCCGGTGACGCGCTGGATGGCTTCGGCGGACTCGACGGAGGTCCCGCCAAATTTCATCACGATCATCAGTCGAGAAGTCCTTCGGAATACATTAACTCCGCGTTCAAGACGGCCGCGCCGGCCGCGCCGCGGATGGTGTTGTGTCCCAGCGCGATGAACTTGTAATCCAGCACCGGGCATTCGCGCAGGCGGCCAATGAACACGGCCATACCGCGCTCGCGCTCGACGTCGCGGCGAGGCTGCGGACGGTCCTTCTCGTGCGTATAGATGACCGGCTGCGGGGGCGCGCTGGGCAGCTTCCGCTCCTGGGGCACGCTGCGGTAGCTTTCGATGGCGCGGATGATTTCGTCGATCGACGGCTTGCGCTCAAACTCGACGCTAACAGTGACGGTGTGGCCGTCCACCACGGGAACCCGGTTGCAGTGGGCGCTGACCTGGGCCGCGAGGGGCCGGAAACCCTCGGCGCTGAAATCGCCCAGGATCTTCTGCGTCTCCTGCTGCATCTTCTCTTCTTCGCCGCCGATGAACGGAATCACGTTCGCGTTGATGTCCATGGACGCGACGCCCGGATAGCCCGCACCCGAGATAGCCTGCATGGTTGTGGCGATCACGCGCAGGATCCCGAACTGCTTCAGCGGCGCCAGCGCCATGGTAAGCACTATGGTGGAGCAATTTGGATTGGTCGCGATCTGGCCTTTCCATCCGCGCCTCCGCTGTTGCAAAGGAATCATCTTCAGATGATCCGGATTGATCTCCGGCACCAGCAGCGGAACATCCGGCTCCATGCGATGATTGCGCGAGTTGGAGACGACGATGTGGCCGGCCTGCGCGAACTCACGCTCGATCTCCGTGGCCACCGATGCATCCATAGCAGAAAACATCAGGCGCGGCGCTTTGCCCGGCTTACAATCCTGGACTTCGAGATGCTGGACAGCCGCAGGCATCGCGCCATCCAGCCGCCAGGCCGTGGCCTCGCGATACGGCTTGCCTGCCGAGCGGTCGCTCGCGCCCACCCAGGCGATATCAAACCAGGGATGGTTCTGCAGGAATTTCACGAAGTGCTGTCCGACCATGCCGGTCGCGCCGAGAATACCAACGGGGATGCGTGTTTCGTTCATTGGAGTTGCCTGACCATTCGTTTATAAATTTGCACTGCTTCGAGAAGCTGCGTCTTCGGGATGCGTTCTTCGGCGGTGTGCGCGACGTGGATGGATCCGGGCCCAATCAGGAACGGCTGTCCCCATGCCCCGCCGAAAGCCGGGATGTCGGTGGTGTAGGCCACGATCGAAGTCTCAAATCCCGTCAGCGACCCCAAGTGCACGGCGGGAATGGTGAGTACTTCGCGCACGTCCACTTTGCCGTTTACCGCCTTCTGAACCGCTTCCAGTGTTGCCGCTCCGTCGTCCACCAGCCGGATGAACAGCTCGGCCTTGGCGCTGTCCGCGATGACGTTGGGAGCGCGGCCGCCCCCGAGCGTCCCGATGTTTAGGGTGCTCGCGCCGAGGATCTGATCCACCCGGAGCGGAATGCGGCGAACCGATTCCAGCACGTCGAGCAGTTTTTCGATCGCCGATTCACCCAACTCCGGATAAGCGGAGTGCGCCATGCGCCCGCTGGCAACCAGCTCCAACCGCAGCGCGCCTTTCGACCCGATGGCCAGTTTGTTCTCCGTCGGCTCTCCGTTGATCAGAAATTTCGACCCGCGAGTCATCCTGGACGCGGCGTATGCGCCGGCACTGTTGCGCTCCTCGCCAACCACAAACAGCATCCCGATGTTGCGCTGCCCCTCTTCCAGAAGCTCGCGCACCGCGAACAACATCGCGGCGATGATGCCCTTGGTGTCGCAAGCGCCGCGGCCCCAGATATGCTCCGCGTCTTCGCGCGACGGGTAGAACGGCGGGACGGTATCGATGTGCGTGGAGAACGTCACCACCGGATCGCCCCAGCAAGCAAACAGATTTGACCGGCGCGGCTCAACCGGCAGCAACTCGGCATGGCCGCCGTGCCGCGCGGCAAGCTCCGCGAGATGCGCGAATAGCACTTCGCCCATGCGCTCTTCGTTGCCGGTGATGGACTCGATGTCCACCAATGCCCGTGTTAGCTCGAATAAACCCATAGCAACCGAAAGGAGGATGGAACGGAGGAGGGACGCGAACACCGCGCTCGCGTGCTTCCCGGTAGCGCTCCATCCGATCCCGAGTCCAGGAGATCCGGATGACAGTGGGCAGGTCTTAGCCTGGCCCCCCAACCGCGCCGGGCGGGCGTTGCCGCGGCCGATTTCGGCGGAAGATGCTGCTGACCCCTTTCGCCGGCCGCTCCGAAACTCCCGGAACCGCGCCGCCGGTTACTGATGGTCTCCGCTCCTCTACGAGGACAAAAACCAGAATAGCAGGTTCGGCGGGCGGGTGCGGGTCCACTCCGCCCCAAACTCTGGGACAATGCAGGCAGAAGGCTCTCCCATGAAACAACTCCTCCTCGTGCTGGCGGGTGCGGCTCTCACCCTGTGCAGCCAGTCGGCCGCGACGTTCCACTATCCGCTCGCGCCGAAAGGCAACCAGGTGGACGATTATCACGGCGTCAAGATTGCGGATCCGTACCGCCAGCTCGAAGATGCCGATTCGCCGGCCACCGAGAAGTGGGTCAAGGAAGAGAACGAACTGACGTTCTCTTATCTTCACAAGCTGCCTGGGCGCGACGCCATCCAGAAACAGCTGACCGAGCTGTGGAATTACGAGAAATTTTCCGACTTGCACAAGGCCGGGGGCCACTACTTCTACCGGCACAACACCGGACTGCAGAATCAATCCGTGGTGTTCGTGGAAGATTCGCTAACCGGCCCGGCGCGCGAGTTGATCGACCCGAACACCTACCGCAAGGACGGAACAGCGGCGCTGAACGGCGAGTCGATCAGCTGGAACGGCAAGCTGTATGCCTATGGCGTGGCGCAAGCCGGATCGGATTGGACCGATTGGCACGTGCGCGAGGTTGCAACGGGCAAGGATCTGCCGGATCTGCTTCACTGGACCAAGTCCACTACGCCGGAATGGACCGCGGACGATCGCGGATTCTACTATTCACGTTTTCCCGAGCCTTCGCCCGATAAGATTCTCACCGCGGCTGCGCTCAACCAAAAGATCTACTTCCATAAGCTCGGCGATCCGCAATCGGCCGACCAGCTGATGTATGAGCGCCCGGACCATCCCGCCTGGGGTCTCGACCCGATCCTGCTGGAGGGCAGTCACTACCTGTTCTTTTACATCTATCCGGGCGTTGAAGGCACCAACCTGCTGTCGTACCAGGATCTGAGTAAGGCGAATCCGCGCACCGTCGATCTCATTACGACCCCGCAGTACAGCTACATGCCCATTGCGGCGCTTGGATCAGTTCTGTACGTGCAAACGAACGACAACGCTCCGCGGGGCAAAGTGATCGCCATCGATCTCGATCATCCCGAGCGCGCGAACTGGAGAGAAATCGTCCCGCAACGTGAAGAAACATTGCAGGGCGTGCAGATGGCGAACGACAAACTACTGCTGGATTACATGCAGGACGCGCATTCGGTCGCGCGCCTCGTGACACTCGCAGGAAAGCCGGTTTCGGAAATCGCGCTGCCCGCGATCGGCACCGCGAATTGGTCGCCGGCGCGCCTGCACGACCAGGAAATGTTCTATCAGTTCGAAAGCTTCACCATTCCCCCCAGCACCTACCGCCTGGATCTGGAGACCGCGAAGAGCAAATTGGTGCGCCGAAGCAAGGTGGCGTTCGATCCGTCCGGGTTTGAGACGAAGCAGATTTTCTATCACAGCAAGGATGGCACGCGCGTGCCGATGTTTCTCAGTTACCGCAAAGGGCTGAAGCTCGACGGCGAGAATCCGACCCTGCTGTATGGCTACGGTGGGTTCGATATCGCCGAAAATCCGGTCTTCCGGCCCCGAATCATGGAATGGCTGGAGATGGGCGGCATTTATGCCTCGGCCAATCTCCGCGGCGGATCCGAATATGGGGAAGCCTGGCACCACGCCGGCTGGCGTCAGAATAAGCAAAACGTCTTCGACGATTTCATCGCGGCCGCGGAATGGCTGATCGCGAACAAGTACACCTCGACTCCCAAGCTGGCGATCTACGGCGCGAGCAATGGCGGCCTGCTGATCGGAGCTGTGTTGAATCAGCGTCCAGACCTGTTCGGCGCGGCCATGCCCGCCGTCGGCGTGATGGACATGCTGCGCTTCGACAAGTTCGGCTTCGGCACACAGTGGGTGGGCGAATACGGGCGGCCGGAAAATCCTGCGGATTTCAAGGTACTCATCAAGTATTCGCCGCTGCAGAACATTCGCAAAGGCGTGGCGTATCCGCCCACGCTGATCACGACCGCCGATCACGACGACCGCGTGATGCCCGGACACAGTTTGAAATACGCAGCCACGCTGCAGCAGGCGCAAGCGGGACCGGCGCCGATTCTGATCCGCATCGAAACGCGCGCCGGGCATGGGGCCGGCTCGCCCACAACGAAACAAATTGACGAATGGACGGACCGGTTCGCGTTTCTCGCCGCGGCGTTGAAGATGCACGTGGGCTCTTAAGTAAAATGAGGTCGATGCGCCTCGGCCTGCTCGTCACCGCGCTTCTGGTTCTCGCGATGGCCGCGCTGGCGCAGCGCTTCCGCTTCGGCATCCCCGAACAGGCCGAAGGCCCCCGGCCGGTCTTCCCCACCCAAGCCGAGTTCCACTTCATCCGCGTCGAATACACCGACTTGCCGCAGTTCCACAGATTTTTCGGCTACGCCTCGCGCGGCGCCACAGGCGAGGGCTGGTGGCTGGTGGATTGGCCCGACGCGGACGATCATTTTTCCCAGGGCCTCCAGAGGCTCACCCGCATCGACACGGGCGATCCGCGCCATTTGCGCCTCACCGACGACCGCCTCTTCGACTATCCCTGGATTTACGCGACGCAAACCGGCTGGTGGGGTTTGACCGATGCCGAAACCTCGCGCCTGCGCGAGTATCTGCTGCGCGGCGGCTTTTTGGTAGTGGACGACTTCTGGGGCGAGGAGCAGTGGGAGATCTTTCGCGAAACAATGGAGCGCGTCCTCGGCGATCGGCCCATCTCCGATATCGCCGAGTCCGATTCGGTCATGCACACGCTCTACGACATCCGCGAACAGGACCGCACC
>DATJNO010000134.1:0-8665 GCA_035508055.1 Bryobacteraceae bacterium
GTTCAGGCGATAGTACAGATCCAGCCGGAACTGGCCTTCTTCGATGGCCTCCGTGAGCTTGCGGTTGGTGGCCGCGACAATACGCACGTCCACCTGGATATCGCGCACGCCGCCCAACCGACGGAAGGATTGCTGTTCGAGCACGCGCAAGAGTTTGGCTTGCACCGGCGGCGGCATTTCGGCGATCTCATCTAAGAAGATTGTGCCCGTGGTTGCGATTTCCAGGATGCCGGCCTTGGCGCTACGGGCGTCCGTGAACGCTCCCTTTTCGTGGCCGAACAGTTCGCTTTCGAGCAGTTCGGACGGGATCGCTGCGCAGTTCACCTTGACGAACGGGCCGGCAGCGAAGGGGCTATCGCGATGGATTTGCGCGGCCAGCAGTTCCTTGCCGGTTCCCGACTCGCCGGAGAGGAGAATGCGGGCGTCGGAACGGGCGGCCATGGCGGCCTGCTCGGCCACGCGGAGGAAGGCCTGGGAGGAGCCGATCATCTTCGGGCCGGAACCGACCAGCTCGCGCAGGCGTTCGTTCTCACGGCGCAGGCTGGCCTGTTCGAGGGCGTTCTTGATGGAAAGCAGCACTTTGTCACGGCCAAGCGGTTTTTCCAGAAAGTCGAAGGCGCCGGCGCGCGTGGCTTCGATCGCCTCGGCGATGGTGCCGTGGCCGGAGATCATGACGGCGGGCGTGGCGATATCGCGTTCGCGGAGTTTGCGCAACAGATCGATGCCGCTGCCGTCGGGAAGGCGAACGTCGAGCAGAAACAGGTCGGCTTGCCCGGCGGTTTTCTTGGCATCGGCGATGGTGCGGGTCAGGCTGACGGCATAACCCTCGCGCTCCAGAATCAAGCGCAACGAGTTGCCGATGTTGGGCTCGTCGTCCAGCACGAGGATGCGTTTGGCAGGCATAGGCGTCGCGCGAAATTCAGGCGGACGGAAGCAGAACGCGGAAGGCCGCTCCGCCGAGTTCGCCCGGAACCAACAGGATATCGCCGCCAAGCAGGCGGGCGCTCTTGCGCGCGATGGACAAACCCAAACCCATTCCTCCACGCTTGAACGAAATCGCCGGTTCGAACAACGTGCTGCGGGCCTGTTGGGTGAGGCCGGGGCCGGAATCGTGAACTTCGATCGCGATCTGGCCGGCGTTTGCGGCGGTGACGCCGAGCACGACTCCGCCGGGTTCCACAGCTTGCGCGGCATTTTCGAGCAGGTTCGTGAGGACGCCCTTGATGAGGTCTTCGTCGGCGACCAGCGTGGGCTGGTCGGGCGCCAGACGCGTGTCGTAGCGCACGCCGGGATGGGCCGATTTCAGGAAGGCGATGCGTTCTTCCAGCAGCGAGTTGATATCGATCGGCTTGGGAGAAATCGGCGGCTCGCTGGAGAACTCCGAGAAGGCGCGCACGCGGCGCTCCAGGCTCAGGACTTCGTCGACCACAATCTGAGCGGCCTGCTGGTAGAATTCGCCCTCCTGGCCGGATTGGCGTGCGGCGATTTCTTCCATGGTGAGGCGGATGGGAGTGAGCGAGTTCTTCACCTCGTGGGCCATTTTGCGGGCCAGCGCCTGCCAGCTTTCCAGCCGGGTCATATAAACCAGGCGGGCCTGGGATTGCTGAAGCTGATCCGCCATGTCGTTGAAGGCCTGGATGGCGGCCCCGACTTCGTCGTTGCGTGCCGGGGGAACGCGATGATCCAGATGACCCGCGGCAACCGCGGAAAGGCCGGTGGTCAGCTGCTGAATGGGCCGGCTGATGCGATGGGCGAAGTAGATGATGGCCAGCAACGGCGCGATCCAGATGACGGCGGCCAACAGCAGGTAGGTGTACGTAAAGCCGCGGCGCCAATTATAAGAGGTGGCGGAAGCGACTTGCGCGCGAGCTGCCGTGTATTGATCGGAGAGCTGCCGTAAGGCCACGCCGTGAAACGAGGCCGAATAGGCCCACACGCTGTCGCCGTGCCGGACGAAATGATCCAGCCGGTCGCCGTCTTTGCCGGCAAGCACAAAACTTGCGGGCTCGCCCGAGGCGAAGAATTCCTGAACCTCCGGCGGCCAGTGCGCGCGGGCGCCGGAGAGGTAGCGTTGGGGGGCCAGACGGCCCGTGGCTGCATCCTGTTCGAGCGACTGGCGGGCGCGCTGATAGAGCTCACGACCGGATTTTTCGAGCGATTGCGAGACGTCATCCAGCTGCCGGGAGGAGGAAAGAGACAGGCTGTAACGGAGCAACGACACCGACAGCCAGCCGATGACCAGCAAAGGCGCGAGCGTGGCGACGACGAAGACAAGGATCAACCGGTTGCGCAGACGGTTCATGGCGTCAGGGCTTCAGATCGGCCAGGCGGAAGGGAGCGGACTCGAGCGCCCAATGTTCCTGCTGCGGGCGGGAGGGGCGGCTGAAGACTTCGATCAACGCGGTGAGACTGATGCCGGTGTCCTGCGGCATGATCGCCGGTTCCTTTTGCTCGGCGGCGCGGATTTCCAGGCGCGCGCGCAGCTGCTGACCGGGCGGCAGATTCGAGCTGGAGGCGAAGATATTATCCAGGCACCAGGCCTCGGCGGCGCTGGCAGAAAGGTGTGATCCGGATTTGTGAAGATCGCGCAATCGGACCACGGAAAACTTCTCCTCCCAGACATCGTAACTGACCACGAAGCGCTCCAGAGCGCGGGCCACCACATTATTGCGCGATCCGGCGGCGACGGTGAGCTGGAAATCGAACGGCACTGCAGCGCCGTCATGGAGCCGCTGCAACGACTTACCGGTGAGGAAATGCAGGCGTGGGGCGGCGATCTGCAACTCATCGCCGGATGAACGCACGGCAAGCTCCGCGCTGGAAATACCCAAGCCCAGGAGGTCAAAGGCAGTCAGTGCGACGATGAAATACCGCAGGGCGGGCTGCCGGGCCCGCTGGCACCAGACGATCAAAAATTCATTCCTGCAATCAATACCGGTTCGGTATGGCCTTGCCGGAGGGGAAAAGCCACTGCCAACAAAAAAGCGCCCCTATCCAACAGACCCAGGCCGCTTGCGACTCCGATGCCGGCCGATTGTCTAGCCTCCGGCGCATTCCCTTGGTCCCAAACGGACCCGGCATCGTAGAAAACCCTCAAGATATGATACCCATATGTGACGGAGCCATAGGCCAAACGGTTTCCCCCCAAGGGATCCAGTTCGTACTTGTCCCAACCGCGCAGGTCGGTGCTGTCGCCCAGGACAAAGCGCTCAAACAGGGGCGCGCGGCCGTAGATAACACCCGCCAGAACGCTGACTTCCAGCAACTGCTGCGCATGTTTGTAGAGGTAATCCACGTCGAACGTATGGCGGGTATACGCCAAATCGGTACCGAGCAAGGTGGTGGCCGCGTGCAGGCTGTAACCTGCGTCCAACTGCTGTGTAGTGGCATCGGAAGACCAAAGCTGGTGATAGCGCAGAGTATTGATCACCGCGTTGGCGGATTCCAATGGCGCGGCCGAAAATCCAGGCTGCAACTGCTCGAAGCTGACGCCGATGGTGAACGTCAAAGGCTTGGCCAAAACAAAACTGGCGCTGGGCTCAAAGTTCAGGCGGGAACTGTAAGCGCCAGCGCCCAGGGAAGAAGGCTTGGCGGATGCGAGAGCGGCCAGTGTTGCCGGGTCATATTGATCGGCATAAGCGTCAAACTCGAAGCCCAGCCGGATCCGGTCGTCTGCGAGATGCCGTGCGTAGCTGGTTTGGATTCCAGCCATTTGTTCGATGGAGGAATCGTTATCCTTGAGCGCGCGGAAGGTTAACGTGTTGGCGCCCAGCGTGGCGGTGGCTTCGGCGGCGGCGGTCCAGCCCTGGCCGGTGTAATAGCCGAACTGGGGGATGGAAACGTCGATTCGGCCGGGCCCGGGATCGACTTCTAATAGGACCTTGACGGACCCCGGCTCGCCGCCGCGCACCAGCTTGAAGGTTACGTCATGGGCGCGCAATTCGGAGCGAACATGCTGAACCAAACGGTTGAGGGCTTCGCTGTTCAGTTTGGCGCCGATGAGCAGGCGCATTTCCTCCATGGCGGAAGGACTGAGCCGGTATTGCGACTGATCCATGAATCCGATGCTCTCGATGGTGTAGCGGGAGTTCACATTGAGGTCCGTGGCGCGCTCGGCGTCGGTTACAGTGTCAGCCCGGGTAGCCGGCTGCAGCAGGATGGCGGCCGCGACCAGGACCAAAGCGAGTTTCATGGGGCCTCGAAATGGCAATCCGGGTTCCAAACGTAAGTTTCTCGAAACACTATAGCTTATTACTCGGTAGTGTGACGCGGCGGCACACGTGTGGCGGGAGAACAGGGGAATCGCTTCCTCACGGTCGCGGCTCAGATTCGGTCGGAGGTCCGCACTAGGAAGAAACCTTGGCGGCCTGGCTGCGCTGATTGGCCGCTGCCTGTACGCCTTCGAGCGAAGGCACGATCAGTTGGCGCCGGCCCAGTTTGATCACGCCGCGCCGCGCCAGCGCGTTGAGCGTGGTGGAGGTCGTTTCGCGCGTGGCGCCGATGAGGCTGGCCAGTTCGCCCTGCGAGAGCGGAATGGAATATTCCGAGCCATTGGACCGGGCGCCGAAGGTCCGGGCCAGCTCAGCCATGTAGTACAGGATGCGGTATTCGACATCGCGCAGGCAGAGCAATTCGACTTTTTTCTCTAATTGGCGCTTGCGCGCCGCCAGCATCGCGGAAATCTCGCGCCAGAGTTGCGGGCGTTCGTCGCAAACACGCAGGAATAAATCGCGCGGGATGCCGTAAATCACGCCTTCCTGCAAGACTTCGGCGGCCATGGAGCGAACCTGTTCGCCTCCCAGCGCCTGTTCGCCGAACAGCTCGCCGGCGGTGACGATCTGCAGGATGATCTCTTTGTTGTCGTCTCCGCGCTTGTGGATTTTCACCAAGCCGGATTCGATGAAGAAGAGCGCGTCGGCGGGAGCGCCTTCGGAAAAAACCGCGGCGAAGCGGCGGTTGGGGGAGAACTTCGTTACCCCATCGTGGTTCAACAAATCATTGCGAACGACGGTCGCGATCGAGGTTGATAGCGAGTCCATTGATCCTGCCCATTATAGTCCGAATGTCAACGGAATTGTGATCCAAAATATGGTTCCGTCCGGTCACAGTACTATCCGGGTACCAGATTTCAGCCCGGATCCCGGACACGGCCGGCGAAGCGGGCGGCGCGGTCGAAGCAGGCGCGCATGGGTGCCGGGTCGAGGTTCCCCCGGATCTCTTCGAGTTGAGCGATGTATCCGGCGAGGGCTTCGCGGATGGGTTCGCGGTTGGTGGCGAGGATATCGCCCCAGATGTCGAAGGTGCTCAGCGCGAGCCGGGTGCTATCCACCAAAGCCGGACCGAAGACGCGTGACTGAGGTTCCGGGCGCCCGTCCATGAGCGCGGCCAGGGCCGTGGCGGCGAGCTGAGGAAGATGCGAGGTGTAGGCGACGATGCGGTCGTGCTCCGCGGGTTCCAACAGGACCGTGAACGAGCCGATGCGGCCGATCCAATCCCGGAAGCTTCGCGCGGCGGGCGTCTCGAGTTCGGCGGGCGAGCGGGGCGTCAGAACATAGGGGCGGCCCTGGAAGAGGTTGGCCTCGGCGGCCTCCACGCCGCGACGCTCACGTCCGGCCATGGGATGACCGCCCAGGAACTGGCAACGCGTGATGGCTTGGGCGGCGCGTTCGACGATGGCTTTTTTCGTGCTGCCCGCGTCGGTGACCAGAGCGTCCGGTCTGACCCAGGCGTTCAGTTCGGCCATGCATTCGATGATCTGCAGGATGGGCTGCGACAGATAAATAAGGTCGGCGGATTGCGCGGCTTCCTGTGCGGTCGCGGCTTTGTCGACCACGCCCAGGTCGAGCGCGCGGTGGATGGTGTGCGGCGAGCTGACTCCCAGAATCTGACCGCGAAAACCCGCGGCGCGGAGAGCGAGCGCGAAGGAGCCTCCGATCAGCCCCACGCCGAAGATGGCGACGGTTTCCATTACACCAATTCCATTACACGGCGCGCCCCACGGCCTGGGCGATGATGCGGAGCTGGTTCATCAGCTCGGTGAATTGTTCCGGGAAGAGCGATTGCGCGCCGTCGCTGAGCGCGCGATCGGGGTCGTTGTGGACTTCCACCAGCAAACCGTCGGCTCCGGCCGCGACAGCCGCTCGCGCCATGGGAAGAACCTTGTCGCGCCGGCCGGTGCCGTGCGAAGGATCGGCGATGATGGGCAGGTGCGAGAGCGACTTCACCACCGGAATCGCCGAGATGTCCATAGTGTTGCGCGTGGAATTCTCGAAGGTGCGAATGCCGCGCTCGCAAAGAATGACGTCGTAGTTGCCGCCGGAAAGAATGTATTCGGCGCTGAGCAGAAGCTCTTCGACGGTGGCGGAGATGCCACGCTTTAACAGCACCGGCTTGCGGATCTGGCCGAGCTCGCGCAGCAGGTTGTAGTTCTGCATATTGCGCGCGCCCACTTGCAGGATGTCGGCATAGGAAGCGAGCAGCGGGATCTGGGTTTGGTCCATCACCTCGCTGACCAGCAGAAGGTGATTGCGGTCGGCTGCTTCCCGCAGCATTTTCAGCCCGTCTTCCCCGAGTCCCTGAAAGCTGTAGGGCGAGGTACGGGGTTTGAAGGCGCCGCCTCGCAGGACTTTGGCTCCGGCGCGCGCCACGGCTTCCGCGACGCAGCCGATTTGCTCGGGGCTTTCGACGCTGCAGGGCCCCGCCATGACGACCACCTGGCTCGCGCCGATTTCCACATCGCCGATCTTGACCACCGTTCCGCCCGGCTTGAAGTGGCGGCTGGCCAGCTTATAAGGGGAGACGATGCGATGGCATTCCTTGACGCCGGGCATCACTTCGAACTCGATGGGATCGACGTCGGCGGCCGGACCGACGCCGCCCAGGACCGTGTGCATGACACCCGACGAGCGGTGCACGATGAAGCCCATGGACACCAGCCGGTCGATGACTTTCTGGATCTGGGACTCCTCGGCGCCCTCCTGCATGACGACTAGCATGGATTTGAACCTGAGCTACCAATATAGCGAGACGGTGGCGCAGTTGTGTCGGGCGCGTGATAGAATCGCTCGGCAACTCTCCGAGGGGGCTTTGTGCATGGCTTGACGCGCCGGGACGTTTGGAAGGCGATGGCGGCCGGCAGCGCGGCTCTGATGCCGTTCGCCGAGTTGACCGCTCAATCCAAGAAGCGGCGGGGACGTGGGCGCATCGACGTCCATCATCATATGCTTCCACCGTTCCAGCCCAACATGGGGTCGCGGAACTACACGCCGCAGGTCTCGCTGGACGAGATGGACAGGTTTGGAACCGAATCGGCGATTCTGTCGCTGACGATTGCGGCGGACTACCTGTACGACGGAAGCCAGAAGGCCATCGAGTTTGCCCGTAAGACCAACGAATACGGGGCCCTCGCGATGCAAAAGTACCCGAAACGGCTGGGCTTCTTCGCGGCGTTGCCGGCCAAGAGCATGGATGCCACCTTGCAAGAGATCGAGTACGCCTTCGATACGCTGCACTGCGATGGCGTGGCGCTGTTCACCAACACGGGCGACAAGTGGTGGGGCGACCCGATGTTCCTGCCCCTGTTCGATGAGCTGAACCGGCGGAATGCGGCAGTCTTCTTTCATCCGGCCGTGGCGAACTGTTGCCACAATCTCGCCGGGTTGGGCGATGGCGTGGTGGAGTTCGACTTCGACACGACGCGCACGATCGTGAGCTTGCTGTACAACGGAGTGCTGTCGCGTTGCCAGAGCATCAGGTGGATTGTGAATCATTCGGGCGCGGCGGTGCCGACACTGGCTGGGCGCGTGAAGGATCGCGTGCCGGGAGCGGGCAGCAACGTTGGCGGCAAGTTCAACCGCACGGATGGCAAGAGCGACAAGATCCCGAACGGCACGTTTTACGAATTGAAGCGGCTGTATTACGAGTGCGCGCACGCGACTTATCCGATGCCCATGGCGGCGTTGCGGGCTTTCGCGCCGCCGACGCAGTTTCTGTTTGGGACGGATTTCCCGATCGAGCCGACGGAATCCACCGTGGAGCAGTTCCCGTTGATCAAACTGCCGGCCGATGTGCAACATGCGCTTGACCGAGGCAATGCGGAGCGGTTGTGGCCACGGTTCAAGGAAGCGTGAAGACGCGATCGGCGATGTTGTGGTAAAATTTTTGATGGATTTGTAGATTCCGGTCCCTCCGCCGATTTCTGTATTGTCCTCATTCATCAGCGGGTAAGTCGCACGCAGGAATCAGGTATCGGGGGATGCAATTTTTTTGGACAGGTGGCCGAGTGGTTAATGGCAGCAGACTGTAAATCTGCCGCTCCTTGCGAGCTACGGAGGTTCGAATCCTCCCCTGTCCACCAGGGAAAGTTTTAGGCCGTTGTAGCTCAGATGGTAGAGCGCGTCCTTGGTAAGGACGAGGTCACCAGTTCAATCCTGGTCAACGGCTCCAGTTAGGGAGTGGGGGAGTAGGGAGTGGGAACTAGGATGAGCCACTGCCTGCCTCCCACTACCCACCACCAAAGGATTTTATGGCGAAGGAAAAATTTGACCGCAGCAAGCCGCATGTAAACATCGGGACGATCGGGCACATCGATCACGGCAAGACGACGCTGACGGCGGCGATCACGAAGGTGTTGGCCAAGCACAATCCGAAGGTGAAGTTCCGGTCG
>DATJNO010000135.1:0-59470 GCA_035508055.1 Bryobacteraceae bacterium
CTGACCGCGGAACGAGGGAGCATACAGTCCCAAGCGGTGCGCCAGCGGTTGCGCGAGACTGCCGGCCGGCTGCTGGATGCGAAACGTCCCGGTGAATTCAACCAGGCCCTCATGGAGCTGGGCGCGACGGTGTGTCTGCCGAAGCGGCCGCTTTGCGGGCAGTGTCCGGTCAGCCGTTATTGCGAGGCGCGGCGGCAGGGGCAGCAGAACGAGCTGCCTGTAAACGCGGTGCGCCCCACTCCCCGGCGCATCGAGAAGCAGCTGCTACTGATCGAGCAAGACGGCAAGGTGTTGCTATGGCAGCGGCCCGCCGACAGCCGCCGCCTGGCGGGCTTTTGGGAACTGCCGGAGCGCCAACAAGTGCCGTCCGCCGAAGTTCAGGAAAGCGTCGCCCGTTTCCGCCATACCATTGTCAACACGGTATACGTGGTTCAGGTGTTGCGAGCGGCAGTCCAGCGTATCCCGCGCGGGTTTGGTTGGAAGAGCAGAAAGATTCTGGAGCGCCTGCCGCTCAGCACGACGGCCAAAAAGGCTTTAGCGCGACCGCTGGGAAGATGATGCGTGCTTTGAGCGAACCCCGGACATTCCGGTGTACCATAGCACTTTAACCTATGAAGGCCCTGTTCGATGTCCTGAAGCCGGGCAGCAAGGACTGGATCCTCGCTAACGCGCTGGATCCGGAGCGTCTGCCGGCGCACATCGCCATCATTATGGACGGCAACGGGCGCTGGGCGAGGCGGCGCAGTCTGCCGCGCGTGGCGGGACATAAAGCAGGGATGGAATCCGTCCGGGTCACGGTGGAAACGTGTAACCGCCTGGGCATCCGGGCATTGACGCTGTACGCGTTTTCGGCCGAGAACTGGAAGCGTCCCCGGGCCGAGGTGGATACCTTGTGGCGGTTGATGCGGCTGTATCTCCGGCGCGAGCTGCCGGAAATTCTCGGCAACGGGATCCGGCTCAACTCGATGGGCCGCCTGGATGGTCTTCCCTTCCAGGTGCGGGAGGAATTGGAAAGCGCGATCGAGGCCACGGCGCACAATACCGGCATGCGTCTGAACGTGGCGCTGAATTACAGCGGGCGAGCCGAGCTGGTGGATGCGCTGAACTCGATCATCGAAGACGCGCGCCTGGAGGGGCGGCTGCGGGATCTGCGGGTGGATGAAGAGGCCATCGCCAAGCGTCTGTACACGGCGGGCTTGCCGGATCCGGATCTGCTCCTCCGCACTTCGGGCGAAATGCGGATCAGCAATTTTCTGCTGTGGCAGATCGCTTATGCCGAGCTGTATGTCACCGACACCCTGTGGCCCGACTTCGGGCGCACGGACCTGCTGGACGCGATTCTGGATTATCAGAAGCGCGATCGCCGCTATGGCGGTTTGAGTGCGGAGCGGGCCTCGCGGGACAATTTGATCGAATTGGCAGGCGGCTCGCTGGTGCGATGAAGCGCGTCCTTACGGCGCTGCTTCTCATCCCGTTTTTTGTTTACATCGTGCTCTGGGCCCCGCCCTGGGCGTTCTTCGTGACGGTGGCGGCCGTGGCCGCGCTCTGTTTCCACGAATACAGCGATCTTGCGGCGCTACACGGCATTGCGAAGCCGGGGGTGTTTGGCTACGCGGCCGGCCTCGCGGTGCTGTTCCTGCCCGCCAAGGGAAGCGGGTTCTTCGTGCTGGTAGCGCTGGTGGCAATGTCGCTCGCGCTGCGCTCGCGGGAACTTGCCGGCGCGCTGCCCTACGCCGGAGCGCTGCTTCTGGGCGTGGCGTATATCTTCGGCGCCTTGCGCTGCGCGATGGGACTACGCGCGATCAATGCGTACTGGCTGTTTTTCGCGCTGTCGCTGAATTGGGCGGGCGACATCGCGGCCCTCTACGTGGGACGCTGGATCGGGCGGCACAAGCTGGCGCCGCACGTCAGCCCCGGAAAATCCTGGGAGGGATCGATCGCCTCCATGGCCGCATCGCTGCTCTACGCGGCATTCTATTTCCACTGGCTGCTGCCTTCGGCGCCGGTGGCCGCGAGCCTGGCGCTGACGGCGGCCGCCAACATTGCCGGACAATTCGGCGATCTTTGCGAGTCGGCATTGAAGCGGGGCGCGGGGGTGAAGGACAGCGGAAAGCTGCTTCCCGGACACGGCGGCTGGCTGGACCGCGTGGACAGCAGCCTGTTCGCTCTGCCGGTGGTTTATTTGGTGGTCAGCAATTATTCGCTTTAGCTCCGAAGTAGCGATTCGACGGCATCCGCGGCGCAGCGTGAGCCGCTTTCCGCGCGAACTTGCTCCCCGATTGAGGACGCAGCCCGGGCGTAGGATGCCTCTTCGGTGAGGCGGCGCAAGAGTGCGGCTGCGCGACGCGCGTTGTAACGCGATCGATACAGGACCTGGGCCACGCCGAGGCGGCGTGCGCGAGCACCGTTGTCGAACTGGTCGAAGGCGAACGGAACGACCAGCATCGGACGACCGGACCGCATCGCTTGCGCCGTGGTCCCGATGCCGCCCTGATGCACGATCGCGGCCGCGCGAGGGAACAGCAGCGCATGCGGGGCGTAACCGACCTGGAACACGTCTTCCGGCAAGACCTCCGGCAGGCCTTGAGGATGGGATCCGGTGAGAAAAACGGCGCGAACGCCCAGACGCTGGACCGCTTCCAGGCTGCGGCGGTAGAAATCGCCCGCGGCGCCGACAGCCGAAGACCCGAGCGTGAACACCACCGGGGCGGGACCGGCGTCGAGGAAACGCGCCAGGTCACGCGGCAGTTCGCCATGCTCGTGGAATAAGAAGCCGGTGATTACGGTTTGGCGGGGCCAATCCGGCTGCGGAGTGGCGAGGTAGCGCGAAAACAGCGCCAATACGAGCGCGGGGGAATGCTGGCCGGCGAACACCGGGTTCTCGCCGGGACCCAGTCCCAGTTCGGCGCGCAGATCCAAGAGCGGCCGCATCCAGCGCAGTGTCTGGCGGCTGCCTGCGGACCACAGGAGGCGCATGAATGCAGGGCCCAGGAAACTCAAGCGAGCCAGCCAAGGCGCCTCCGCCAGGACGGGAGCGTCGCAGAGCGAGAACAGCGAGAGCGGCGCGAGGACGGTAGAGAACCACCGCCGGCGCAATTTCTGCGCGACCAGCACGGAAGCATAAGTGGCTGGATGCGTTCCAAGGATGTCGGCGTGTTGGGCCGCAGCCAAAAAATCCGCGTAGCTTTCGCGCGCACAGGAAGCCAGATAGCGCAGCAAGCGCTCGGCTCCATGACGTGCATCGACGATGTAGGCGATTGCTTCGCGATCGTCCAGCGAAATATCGGGTCGCACTGCGTGAAAGGCCAGCCCCTGCGCCTCCACAGGGTCGCGATAGATGTTGCTGGTGGCAATCGTGACCGCGTGGCCGCGGCGGCGCAACTCGTGTCCCAACGCAAGATAGGGATACAGGTCGCCGAACGAGCCGAAAGAAGAAAGCAGGATTCGCGCCACAAATTTAGGTGAAGTTGAACGCCAGCCGGAAAGCCAGCTGCCCCTCTAGCGATTGTAGTTTGTGAAGATTTGTAATCGCAGCGCCCCGAAGAGCCCCGGGCAGGGTAAGATAGAAGCAGTGCGCATCACCCGGCCCGCCGACCTTTAATTCCAACTGCATGACTTTCCTTCGTTTTTATGGCACCTCCGTACTGGCATCTGTATTCCTGGCGGGTGTGCTGGCGGCTCAGGACCCTCCGGCGCCGGCGCCCGCGGATCCGGCGGGACTGGCGCCCATCGCGCCGCAGCAAGCGCCGCCGGACAAGCGTATCTTCGGCGTTTTGCCGAACTATCGGACAGCGAATGAGAGCGCGATCTATACGCCGATCACCACCAAGCAAAAATTCATCATCGCCAGCAAGGATTCTTTCGACTATCCCTTGGTGCTGGTAGCGGGTGGTGTCGCCGGTTTGAGCCAGCTGACCAACAGCAATCCATCGTTTGGGCAAGGGATGGAGGGTTACGCACACCGGTTGGCCACCGGCTATGCCGATCAGGTGATCGGCAACATGATGACCGAAGGTCTTTTCCCCATGATGCTCCGCGAGGATCCCCGTTACTTCCGAAGGGGGTACGGCAGCAAATGGTCACGCGCCTGGTACGCGGCCACGCGGGTTTTCGTGACGCGCACCGATTCCGGTGGAACGCGCTTCAATTTCTCGGAAGTGGTCGGCAACTCCGTGGCGGCCGCGATTGGGAATACGTATGAGCCGGATGGGCGAGACGTTGACGACAATATTCAGAAGCTGGGCATGCAGATCGGAATCGATGCGTTTTCGCAGGTGCTGAAGGAATTCTGGCCGGACATCAAGCACAAAATGTTCCAACATCGAACCCAGGACGCCGCCAGCGCGCCCTGATCAGCCGGCTTTCTTCTTCGTGTAACGGTTCTTCCCGGTGATCGCCCGCAGGCGGGCTTCCAGGCGGTTCGCTTCGGATCTGCGCCGCATTTTCTTGAGAAGCTCGACGTAGTCGGCGGCGGTGTCGGCCAGCAGCGTCAGGTTGGAATCGGATGAACTGACGGCGGCGGGATGCCGGCTGGTGAGGATACCGCGTTTATCCAAAAGCGCCAAGGAGAGGCGGTAGAGCGGCTCGGCCTGCCCAAGCTGTTCCTTGGCGACATAGATCGCCGCGAGCGCGTTGAGACTGGCCACCGTTTCGCTCTCCCGCGCAGTCAGCACCTGTTCCACCAGCGGCTCGGCGTCGGTGGTTCGATTCAGCGCGGTGTAGACTTCGGCCAGCTTCTGATACTTGTTGGCGAGTTCGGCGCTGTTTGGGTCCAGTTCCTTGGACCAGATGAAGACGCAACGTTCGTAGGCCCTGGCCGCTTCGGCATAGCGCTTCTGAGCGGCATATAAGTCGGCCAACAGCTCCAGGTTGCGGGCGACCTCGACGTGCGCCGGTCCCAGCGTGCCTTCCCGGATCTGTAGCGTCTGGCGGAGCACGGCCTCGGCCTCGGCGAATTTTTCCTGCTTCAGGTAAAGAGCGGCGAGGGCATCCAGGGCGGGAAGCAGCTCCTGGCCTGTGGGCGAAAATGTCTTCTGCTGAATACTCACGACGCGCTGATAGAGGGATTCGGCCGCGGGCACATCCGCTTTAGCGAGGTTCACGCGGGCAAGCTGAGTCAGTTCCGAAGCGATTCCGGGCGTGTCTTTGCCCGAGGTTTTCTCGCGGATGGCGATGGCGCGGCGCAGATACTTCTCCGCTTCCGGGTACTCCAAGGCTCCTTGCAGCACCTTGGCGATTTCATCCAGCGTTGGAACCAGCTTGGGATCGTCGTCGCCGTATTCGCGCTCCTGGATACGCAGCGAGCGTTCGAACAGCTCGGCCGTGCGGTCGTACTTCATCTGGGAAAAATTGACGCGCGCCAGGTCGTCGATGGCGGGTATGATGGCCGGGTTCGCCCGGCCCAAGGCGTCTTCTTCCAGCTCCAGCCGCTTCTCGTAAGGCTTTTCCGCCTCTATGTATCTGCCTTGCGACGCGTAGTAACCTGCCAGATTCTGGTAGGCTTGGGCAACCCGCGGATCGTTCGGCTTCCATTGAGCAGAAGAGCGAACCGCATCCAAGAAAGCCTGCTCCTGGGCGGACACGGCTGGAGGCTTGTCGAGGCTCTGGGACCGGGCGGGGCCATGGCCAAACCCGGTATAGCCGAGTACCAGAACGAAGTTAATGAAGGTTACACGCCGCTCGCTCAGCATAGCATCGATACCATCGACAGAATGCCCTGAACCGGCCAGCAAAACAATACTTCTAAGGCCCAATTGAAACTATGCGAGTCGAGGTTGGATATGGGGTAGGCGCCCATCTCAGTGGTTTTCAGAATGGCTGCGAACTTTTGACGCCCGGGGCACTAGTTTTGTAGGTGATATCCGGTCTGCCATCTTGGTGTTCCACGTTAGACGGCTGGGTGGCAGCGTGTCTGTTTCCGGTGGCCCTGGCGATCCTGATCAGCGGGTTGGACGATCTGGCGCTGGACGCGGTCTGCTTGTGGGCCTGGGCCACAGGGCGCCTGGGCGGCCTGCAGCGGCTCAATCGGGCGGCGCCCCGGTCCGCCGTCCAGAAGCGGATCGCCATCTTTGTGCCTTTGTGGCACGAGCACGGAGTCATTGGCGGCATGGTGGAGCACAATGTCGCGGCGGTGAACTACGACCGGTATCACTTTTTTATCGGCGCTTATCCGAACGACGAGCCGACACTGGACGCCGTGCGCGATCTGGAAGCCCGTTTTCCGCACGTGCACCTGGCGGTGTGCCCGCACGATGGGCCGACCTCGAAGGCCGACTGTCTGAACTGGATCTATCAGCGCATGCTTCTGTTCGAGGAGCATGACGGCGAACGCTTCGACATCGTGATCACGCATGACGCCGAGGACCTCATCCATCCGGAAGCGCTGGCGCAGGTGAATGCCTATGCCGACGAATTCGACATGGTCCAGATTCCGGTGCTGCCGCTGCCGACGCCCTTCCGCGACCTGGTGCACGGCATCTACTGCGACGAGTTCGCCGAGTGGCAGATGAAGGACATGCCCGCGCGCCGGCTGATGGGCAGCTTTGTTCCTTCCAACGGCGTGGGCACCGGATTTACGCGGGAGGCGCTGGAAAAGCTGGCCACGGCCGAGCACAACCTGATCTTCGAGCCGGCCTGTTTGACCGAGGACTACGAGAACGGACTACGCCTGCATCAATTAGGGTGCCGGCAGATGTTCGTACCGCTGGCGCGGTGCGGATCGAGCATTGTGGCGACGCGGGAGTTTTTCCCTCGCACCGTGCACTCGGCGGTGCGGCAGCGCACGCGCTGGATCCTGGGCATCGCGCTGCAGTGTTGGGAGCGGCACGGCTGGCGGGGCAGCTGGCCCGAAGTGTACTGGTTCTGGCGCGATCGAAAGGGGCTCCTCGGCCACCCGCTCAGCCTGCTCAGCAATCTGCTGTTCGCTTATGGCGCGGTGACCTGGCTTACGGCGCACGCGGGCGGGGCCGCGTGGGGACTGGCGAAACATTCGCTGCCTCCGGCGCTGCTGGCCGGCACGTTAGCCCTGCTGGTGATTCAGAGCGGCGTGCGCATGGCATGCGTGGGGCGGTTGTATGGCGTGGCATTCGCGCTGGGAGTTCCGCCGCGGGCGATCTGCGCCAACTGGATCAACTCCGTCGCGACGTTCCGGGCGGTTTTCGGATATCTGCGCGCGCGCATCCGCCACGAGCCGCTGGTTTGGATCAAGACCGAGCACGCCTATCCTTCGCGGAGCGCGCTGGTGGAGCACAAGCGGAAGCTCGGTGAAATCCTGGTGGGCTCGGCATATGTGGACGAAGCCGATTTGCGGAGCGCGCTCGAGACCCGGCCGCCGGGAATGCGCTTGGGCGAGCATCTGGTGCAACTAGGCCTGCTGAGCGAAGACGATCTCTATGAGGCGCTCAGCTTGCAGCAAAGCTTGCCGGCCGGGCGGTTGGAGCCCTGGGTGATCAGTACCAACGTGGCGCGGGCGCTGCCGCGGCGAGTAGTGCGCGATTGGAAAGTGCTGCCGTTTCGCATTGCCTCCGGCAGCCTGTTTCTGGCCAGTCCCGAAGTCCCCACCGACGAGCTCAGCCAGGTGCTCAGCGCCTTCACGCGCCTCTCTCTGCGGTTTCATCTGGTGACGCCCGAGAACTTCAAAGAGCTGGCGGAGAGTCTGCTTTAGTTTCCGAAATCGGACAGTTGGTTGCGAAATCGGACAGCGCGGGGGCACGGGCTCGCCCCATAGCCCACGTTTTGCCGCAAATCCAAGCTGGAAGAGGAGTTGCAGTCTGTGCGGGATCAGTGCAGAAGGCCCTCTCAGCCAGGATTCTATTGACATGACCCGCCTACGAACTCATCTCATCGCTTTGTGGATGGCCACGGCATTGTGCGCGTGGGCGCAATCGCCGGAGATCACCATCCAGACGCCGCCGGGTCCGCACGTGGTGGGCCCGCTGCTGCGGCCGTTTCACCTGGAGCAGCGTGTGGTGTCGCCGGCCACGCTCACCGATTCACCGCGCCTGGAATCGCTGATTCGCGCCGGCAACCTGTATCTCTCGGTGCAGGACGTCATCGCCCTGGCGCTCGAAAACAACGTGGATATCGCAATCCAGCGGTATGGACCGTACCTGGCGCGCGAAGTGCTCCGGCGGGCGCAAGGCGGCGGATTTCTGCGCAGCGTCGGCCAGCCCATCAGTCCCGGGCCGGTCAGCGTGAGCCTGGAAGGCGTCAACGTGAACGCGGTTGGACTGCCGGAAAGCGGCTCGGGAGTGGGCTCGGGCGGCGGAATTGTCATTCAGCTCGGCACGCCGCCGCCGAATCTGGACCCGGTGATTTTCGCCTATGCGAATTTCCAGCACACGACTACGCCGCTGAGCAACGTTTTTCTGAGCGAAATTCCCTTCCTGCTGGATAACACCCGGTTTTATCAGGCCGGCTACTCCCAGACGTTCGTCGAAGGCACGAATGCGCAGCTCACGTTCGCCAGCTACCGCAACTCGATGAACAGCCCGGCCAATCAGGTTAATCCTTACACCACCGGTTATCTGGACCTGTACATCACGCAAAACCTGCTGCAAGGTTTTAGCGCTGCGGTGAACAACCGCAACATCCGGGTGGCGAAAAACAACATGAAAGTGACGGATCTGCAGCTGAAGCGCCAGGTGATCACGACCATTTCCGCGGTCCTGAATCTTTACTGGGACCTGGTAAGCTTCAACGACGACGTGCGCATCAAGCAGGAGGCGCTGGACACGGCGCAGCAGTTGTACAACGGCAACAAAGAGCAGGTGGCGCTGGGGACGCTGCCGGAAATCGAAGTGACGCGCGCGGCGGCTGAGGTATCGAACGCGAAAGAAAACCTGCTGATCGCCCAGACCAACGTGGCGCAGCAGGAGACCGTGCTCAAGAACGCGTTGAGCCGCAACGGCGCGGTGAATGCTGAGTTGGACGACGTACACCTTGTTCCGCTGAATCGGATCGTTGTGCCGGCGAACGAGGAAATGAAGCCGGCGGACGAACTGATCCGGGAGGCCCTGGCCCGGCGGCCCGAAATCGAGCAGACCAAGATCAACATCGAGAGCAGCCTCATCAATCTCGGCGGCACCAAGAACGAGCTCCTGCCCCAGCTGCAGGCCTTCGTGGAGTTCACGAATAACGGACTCGCCGGAGAGCCGAATGCGCTCAACGGAGGCGCCGGCGGCGCTCCGCCGGGCATTCTGGTGGGCGGCTACGGAAGCCTGCTGGGCCAGATCTTCCGCCGGAATTTTCCCAACTACTCGGCCGGATTTTCTCTGAATATCACGCTGCGCAACCGGCAGGCGCAGGCCGACTACGTAACCGATCAACTGAGCCTGCGGCAAAGCCAGTTGCAGTACCAGAAGGTGGTGAACCAGGTGCGCGTGGACGTGAAGAACGCCGTCATCGGATTGCAGCAGGCGCGTGCCCGATACGAGACGGCGGTCGCGACGCGGACGCTGGCGCAGCAGACGCTGGGAGCCGAGCAGAACCGGTTCAAGTTTGGCGAGTCAACCATCGCGACGGTGGTGCAGGCGCAGCGCGACCTGGCCACAGACCAGAGCGCGGAGATTCAGGCGATGGCCAACTACACGCACGCCCGCATCGCGTTTGACGAAGCGACCGGCCAGACGCTGGAGGTCAACGGGATCTCGATGGAAGAAGCCGCGGCGGGGCTCGTGACCCGGCAGTCGACTTTGCCGGCTCAGTTTCCGGCGAGGAAGGACTAGCCATGCGGCTGCGAAAACTCCTTGCGGCACTCTGCGCCGCGGCGTGGCTGGCTTCGGCGCAGCAACAGGTGGTGGAGAAGCCACAAGGCGTCTTGCGCTGGTATGAAGGCGCCGCGGTTGCGCCGGTGGTGCTGACGAACTCCGATCACTGGCACACTTTGATCCGCGCCGGGAAGCTCTATCTGACCGTGCAGGACGCGATCGCCGTGGCCATCGAAAACAACCTGGACCTGGAAGTGGACCGGTATGGGCCGGTGCTGGCGGACTGGGCGGTGGTGCGCGCGCAGGGCGGCGGCCCGTTGCGCGGCGTCACCAGCGGAAGCACGCTGGTGAATCAGGCTACCAGCGGGCAGGGCGTGGTGGGCAGCCAGGTAGCGGCCGGACTGAACCAGTCCAGCGGCGGGCCGAACTCGCGCGGCGGCGGCGCCATTGTTTCGCAGATCGGTCCCGTGACACAGAACCTCGACCCGGTGGTACAAAATGCCAGCCTGTTTTCGCACACGACATCGCCCCAGCCCAACCTGGTGCAGAGCCAGACGACGGCTTTGATCGATTCGCGGCGACTGGTCGATACCTTCGTCCAGCAGGGGCTGCTCAGCGGCGGTTACGTGCAGGTGGCGGCCAACGAATCGTACTTGAATGAGAACTCGCCCACCGACATCGTGAACCCGTCCGTCGCGCCGGTGGTGCAGGTTTACATGCAGCACAACTTCCTGCAAGGCTTCGGCACCGGCGTCAACAGCCGGTTCATCCGCGTGGCGGAGAAGAACATCACGGCGTCGCGCGAAACTTTTCGCTCGCAGCTGCTGAACGTGGTCGCCAACGTTCTGAACCTGTACTGGGACCTGGTTACCGATCTGGACGACCTGGCGGTGCGCCAGCGCGCGGTGGACCAGGCGCAGAAGTTTGCCGATGATACGCAGAAACAGATCGAGCTGGGCGTGATTCCCCGCTTTGAAGCATTTCGGGCCCAGGAGGAATTGACGAACAGCCGCCAGTTGCTCTCGATCGCACAGGCCGCGGCCGCGCAGCAGGAGAATCTCTTAAAGGATGCATTGAGCCGCAACGGGCTGGGAGATCCCCTGTTGAATTCCGCCGAAGTGGTTCCTTTGGATCGCATTCAGGCGCCCGCCGAGGAGAATCTTCCGCCGCTGCGCGAGCTGGTGGCCAAGGCGATGGCGAACCGGCCCGACGTGGCGCTGGCCAAGCTCAATGACGAGACGGCGGCGATCTCGGCCCGCGGAACGGCCAACGGGGTGCTGCCGGTGCTGGAGGGCGTGGCTTCGGTCAGCGCCAGTGGTCTCGCCGGCAAATCGTCGCCGCAGTTCGGCATCACGCCAGATTCGCGCTACATCGGCAACCTGGGCACCGCGATCGGCCAAATCTTCCGCAACGATTACAAGAACCAGCGCGCCGGGGTGCTTTTCCAGGGAACTGTACGCAATCGGGTGGCGCAGGGAGATTACGGCATCGATCAGTTGCAGCTCAGTCAAGGCGATTTGATCGAGCGGAAGAATCTGAACCAGGTGGTGCTGGACATTTCCAACCAGATGACCGCGCTGAGGCAGGCGAGATCGAGATACGCGCAGGCGGTGGATACGCGCAAGCTGCAGGAGGAACTGTTCCAGAAGGAGCAGCAGCTGTTCTCCTTCGGGAGCGCCAGCATCGATGACGTCGTAGCGGCGCAAACCGCGCTGGTGGCCGCGCAGGAGACCGAGGTCCTGACGCTTTCCGCCTACAGCCACGCGCGCATCTCGCTGGATCAAGTGCTCGGCCAGACACTCGAGACCAATCATGTTTCGGTGGACGATGCGTTGAAAGAGCGCTGACTTACTGCGCGGCAGCCAGGTCGACGAGCTTCCGGATGGAGGGTACGATGGCGAGGCGAAGCTCGAACTGCGGCTTGGCGAGGCCGGCCAGAAAGGCGCGCTGTTCCGTCAGCCAAGCTTCGGGAGGGCGCTGGCCGCGATCCAGATCGTCCAGCGCTTCGATGCCGATGGCGCCGAGCCGGCTAAGATCATCCGAGACGGGAATGTCCTCTGTGAGCAAGGAGGACTTTTCCAATGTTGGCTTCAATGAAGCGGCGTTGTCGCGCCAGCGAATGAGCCAGGTTCGCATTGGAGCGCGGTCGCCTTGGTCCACCAGCGAGGCGAAGTGCCGCGCGGTATCGCTTTCCGGCTGTACGGTGTCCACTAAACGGTTGAGCGGCGTTTGCTGCGTGTACTTGTGCGTGCGAATGCGTTGGCCGAACGTCGCGGGCGTCACCACCTCCGCGAGAGTCTGGAGCGGCGCGATGGGCTCGCCATCCGCCAGGCGCTCGAGCATAGCCATTTGCCCGGAGTTGTGCCGGAGCCCAAGCCGGTCCAGAGCGCGGCTGATCGCCTCCAGACGCTGGTACATCGAAGGAACGTTGGTCACATCCGTCTGCGACCACAGCCGTTCGGCCACCGCGGCGGCGCGCGGCCAGATGCGGGAGTCGACATTTTCCGGGCTGACGAACTCGCCCCACATCGCGACCTCGCCCCCCAGAATGCGCGACTTCTCTTCGTCCGTGAGCGCTTCCGAGTCGCCCGCGAGCGGGTCTACGCCATAAAGCGTGGAGGCGGGCTCCATGTGATCGAGGTAGTAGCCGAATGACAGGATGCCGGAGAAACCCAGCCGGGCAGCATCCGCAAGCGATTTCTGGCCGCGCCAGGATTGAACGACGACGTCTCGCGGGAGATCCGCGTCGAGAATCTCGTCCCAGCCTTCCATCCGCTTGCCGTGCTTAGCAAGAATCTTTTGCACGCGGGTATTGAAATAGGCCTGCAAAGCATGAGCATCTTTCAGCCGGTGGGCGCGCATGAAAGAGCGGATGCGCGGGTTGTTCCGCCACTGCCTGCCGGTCACCTCGTCCCCGCCGATGTGGAAGAAGGCGTCGGGAAAAAGCGCTGCCATTTCACCCAGGAAGGCGTCGAGAAACCGGTAGGTGGACTCGCGTGTCGGGTCCATGGCCGGATCGAACACTCCCCACTGGCGTTCGATCTGATAAGGCCCACGAGCGCTGGCAAGCTGCGGATAGCCCACGAACCAACTGGTGGTGTGTCCCGGAATGTCGAACTCCGGGACCACGCGGATGCCGCGGTCGCGCGCGTAGGCGATGATGTCGCGCACCTGGGCTTGCGTGTAGTAATGGCCATCGGAGCCGGATTGCTGCAGCTTCGGAAACCGGCGGCTTTCGATGCGGAACCCCTGATCGTCGGACAGATGCCAGTGGAAAACGTTGAGTTTCACGGCGGCCATAGCGTCCAGATTGCGCTTGACCACTTCCACCGGCATCCAGTGGCGCGCGACGTCAAGATGCAGGCCGCGCCAAGGGAAGCGGGGATGGTCTTCGATGAGCGCCACCGGAACCTTGCCGGAGTCGATCAACTGCAAAAACGTTTCCAGACCGTGCAAGACTCCGAGCGGCGTCGCAGCCGTCAGTTGGACCCGCTCCGGCGTGACGTCGAGGCGATAGCTTTCGTCTTCGCCTAATTCCTGAACCGGGTTGCCGTCTCGATCGCAGCGGATGGAAAACGGGGTCTCGGGAGAGCCGGCCTCGGCTTTGGGAATTCGCGCGAGGAAGCGGGACACGCCGGAGGCCAGGCGGGGGTCTGAAGAGCCGGTGATCGTAATGCGCAAGTGCCCGAGCGGCAGGTAGCCCTCACCCATCGAGATTTTCGCCGGCCAGGGCATCAGGTTGGGTTGCGCGGCGAGCAGCGCAACCGAAGCAAAGAGGAGCACCACGCGCCCGATCATGGCGTGGTTTTGGGCGCTGCGAAAAAGTCCACCGGCTTGATCGCCACGATTTTCCAATGCTTCTTGATTTTCCGCAGCTCGCAGTGCACGATTTGACGGCGCCGCGTAATCGGGCCGACCTGCTGCAGGCTGCGCACCTGGAGAAACCAATCCAGATCGATACTGTAGGTCTGGTTGTTTCCGCTCGCCGTGAGCGGCTCAATGTCGGATGAAATCTCCGTTTGCGTCACCAGCGCCGTGACTTCCGCCTCAAGCGTGCCGTAATCCGGCATGTTTTTATCGAAAGCGTCCATGAATTCCGGCACATCCGCTTGCGTGAGCGCGCCGGCCATGGACGTGACCAGTTCGGTGACGTCGTCGTGCGCGTCGGCGCTGAGCGCGGCGGCAAAAGCGCACGCCAGGACAGCGCTACGTACGATAGCTGGCATTGATCTCAATGTATTTCTCGGTCAGGTCGCACGTCCAGAAGCGCACGCTGCCCTTGCCTCTACCGTGCAGGACGACGCGAATGAGGCATTCGGTTTCATCCAGTTTCTCTTTCAACTCGGTTTCAGAGAAATCGGCCGCCAGGCCGCCGCGGCAGACCGGCGTCCCCTGCAAATCGATATCAACCTTGGAGGGGTCAAGCGGCACGCCCGCATTGCCCGCCGCTGAAAGGATACGTCCCCAGTTGGGGTCCGAACCGGCGATGGCGGTCTTCACCAGGGGCGAGTTGGCGATGCTGCGCGCGATTCGTTCGGCGGTCTCTTCGCTGGATGCACCGCTGATCTCGATGGTGACCAGCTTGCGCGCGCCCTCTCCATCGCGGGCGATCTGCCGCGCCAGCTCCTCGGCGACCTGGGTGATCGCTTCCTCCAGCTTCTTCGCTTCCTTCTGGTTCGGCTGCATGCCCGACGCGCCGTTGGCCAGCAGCAACAGACAGTCGTTGGTGGACGTGTCGCCGTCCACGCTGATGCGGTTGTAACTGCGTTTGACGGCCGAGGCGAGCATGGCAGCCAGCGTCGCGGGCGGCAGCCCGGCGTCAGTCAGGATGAATCCGAGCGTGGTGGCCATGTTCGGATGGATCATGCCCGATCCTTTGGTCATTCCGGCGACGTGTACCGTGCCGCGCTTTATTCGGAGCTGTTCGACGCTGGTTTTCATGACCAGGTCGGTAGTCATGATGGCGCGCGCGGCGTCGTCAAACCGGTTGGGCGCGAGACTCTGGATCAGCTGCGGCAACGCGTTGATGATGAGGTGCTGGTCGAGTTCGACGCCGATGACGCCCGTGGACGCCGGGAAGACTTGGTTGGCCGGGACGCGCAGCTGATTGGCGGCCGCGTCGCAGCAGGCCAGTGCGACCCGGTCTCCCGTGCGCGTGGCGCAGTTGGCGTTGCCAGCGTTGGCGAGCACGGCGCTCACCAGGCCGCGCGATTTCGACAAATTAAAGCGTGCGATGCGCACGGGTGCGGCCTGCACTTTGTTTTGCGTGAACACAGCGGCGGCCGAAGCCGGTTTATCCGAAACGATCAGCGCCAGGTCGTCCTGCTTCACTTTGCGGATTCCGGCGTACACGGCCGAATAGCGATAGCCCAGAGGCAGCTTCAAGCGGTTGTCACTCCCAACGTCTCATTGTCATGCAAGTGCTGGCCGTTGAGAAACGCCTCCGCGGACATGCGCTTGCGTCCTTCGATTTGCACTTCGACCAATTCGAGGGCGGTTTGCTCCCCGCAGGCGACAAGGAGGCGTCTTTTTTGCGGAATCATGCGGCCTGGCTCGGCCGAAGGCACGCCCGCCGCGACGCGCGATTTCCAAATGTGAAACACCTGGCCCCGAAAGAAACTGTAAGCCCCCGGCCAGGGGAGGAAGCCTCGCGTGCGGTTGAAGATTTTCGCCGCCGGCCAGGTCCAGTCGATGATGCCGTCTTCTTTTTTCAGGATCGGCGCCAGAGTCGCTTCTGAATCGTCTTGTGGCTCTGGCTGGATTGCACCGGCCTCCATCTTCCGGAGCGTTTCGATTAGCAGGTCCGCGCCGGCGCGTGCCAGGCGTTCGCCCAACTCAATCGCGTTTTCTTCCGCGCCGATTCCGGTTTCCCATTTCAGCAGCATGTCGCCGGTGTCCAGGCCCGCGTCGATTCGCATCGTGGTGACACCGGTGCGGCTTTCTCCGTTCGCGACAGCCCACTGAATCGGCGCCGCGCCACGGTACTTCGGCAGCAGCGAGGCGTGGACATTGACGATTCCGCGCGAAGGAATATCAATGATGGACTGCGGAATGATTTGCCCGTAGCCAACGACGACCATAGCCTCGGGGCGCATCCCGCGAAGCTGTTCGACGACCTCGGGCCGGCGCACCCGCTCGGGCTGATATACAGCCAATCCCCAGCGCAGGGCGGCTTCCTTGACCGGTGATGCGGCGAGTTGCCCGCCGCGGCCTTTAGGGCGATCCGGTTGGGTGAACACAGCTAAGACGGGATGGCCGGCGGCCACGATCCGCTCCAGCGTGGGGACCGCGAAGGATGGCGTGCCCAGAAAGATCAGCTCCATTCGCCGGCTTTTACCAGTTTGCGCACCTTGCGCCGGATCAGATCGCGCTTCAGCGTGCTCACATGGGCGATATAAAGACGGCCGTTCAGGTGATCGATCTCGTGGCAAAAGGCGCGCGCCAGCAGTTCTTCGCCGCTCATTTCAAACGGCTCGCCCTTGACGTTCTGCGCTCGCACGGTGACCTTTTTGGGCCGGGTAACTTGCTCGCGAAAACCAGGCAGGCTGAGGCAGCCCTCCTCGCCCGTTTGGAACGCGTCCTTGTCGAGGATCTCGGGGTTGACGAGCACGATCCTTTGCGCCGGGTCCTCGGCCACGGACAGATCGACGACGGCGATGCGTTTGGAAATGCCGATTTGCGGGGCCGCCAGCCCCACGCCCTTGGCCGCGTACATGGACTCGAACATGTCGTCGATGAGTTGGTGCAGTTCGGGCGTGTCGAATTCGGTTACCGTGGAGGCTTGCTTTTCCAGAACGGGCTCGCCATATAAAACGATCGGATACGTCATCAGAAATTTCTTACCTGTTCCTTGTAGCCCTCAAAGTTGCGTCGTGTTTCTTCCAGTGAATCGCCGCCAAACTTCTCCAAGAACGCCTGCGCCAGAACGATGGCCACCATAGCTTCGCCGATGACTCCGGCCGCGGGGACGACACAGACGTCGCTGCGCTCATAGGCGGCCAGAGCGGGCTCGCGCGTGGCCAGATCCACGGATTCGAGCGGGCGCCGTAATGTGGAAATGGGCTTGAGCAGTCCCCGCACCACGACATCTTCCCCGTTGGTCATGCCGCCTTCCAAACCGCCGGCGCGATTGGCGCCGCGTGTGAACTGCCGCTGCTCCCGATTGTAGTGAATCGTATCCTGCACGCGCGAGCCAAAAGAGGCTGCGCCTTCAGCGGCGAACCCGATTTCCACCCCTTTCACCGCCTGCATGGAGACAATGGCTTGCGCCAGGCGCCCGTCCAGGCGCGAATCCCAGGTAATGTGCGAGCCCAGGCCCGGAGGCACGTTGTGCGCCACCACTTCAAAGACGCCGCCGACGGTGTCGCCGGTGCGGTAGGCCTGATCGACGACGGCTTTCATTTGCTCTTCGGTCTTTTCGTCCACGCAGCCCAGCAGGACTTCGGTCTTGTGGCTGAGTTCGACCAGCTCGTCCCATTCCGCGGAACGGTCCATACGGGCCTCGCCGACGCCAATGACATGACTGAGCACGCCGATGGCGAACTGGCCAAGGAACGCCTTGGCCACGGCGCCCACTGCCACGCGGGCCGTCGTTTCGCGGGCGCTGGCGCGTTCCAGGATGTAACGGGCGTCGTGGAAATTGTACTTGATGCTGCCGGCCAGGTCGGCATGGCCGGGGCGCGGGCGCGTGACGGGTTTGCGTTTGTCCTCGCCTCCGTCGATGTCTTCCACCGGCAGCGCTTCGGTCCAATTCTTCCAGTCTTTGTTTTGGATGAGAATCGCGACGGGCGAACCGATGGTGCGGGAGTGCCGGACCCCGGCGACAATCTGCGCCTGATCGGTTTCAATCTTCATGCGCCCGCCGCGGCCGTAGCCCTGCTGGCGGCGCCACAATTCGCGATTGATCGCGTCGACAGAAATGGGGATACCGGCGGGCAGCCCGGTCAAGGTCGCGACCAAGCACTCTCCGTGGGATTCACCGGCTGTTTCGAAACGGAACATGTTTGGGGGAAAACTTCATCGTAGCGAAAAACAGGCGTCCGGTCACGAATCATGGATTCCCAATCCATTCCGATAAGAGCATCGGAGAGTGTGATGTTCGAGCGTGCGCCGGACGCCGGCGAAATTGTGATTCAACAGGCGCTGCAGGACGGTAACCTGCACAAAGCGCTGCTGGATCAGCTGGAAGAAGGCATTTACATGGTGGACCGGGACCGCCGCATTCTGTACTGGAACGGCGGCGCGGAACGAATCAGCGGCTACAGGGCTCACGAGGTGGCCGGCCAATTCTGCTTTGGCGACCTGCTGATGCACTGCGATAGTGACGGCGGGGTGTTGTGCGGCGAGCGCTGCCCCTTGACGGGCGTGATGCAGGACGGGCGGGCGCGTGAATGCACGCTCTTTCTGCGCCACCGGCAAGGGCACCGGCTACCCGTGCACGTCCAATCGCGCCCCATCCACAACGCCCAGGGCGAAATCATCGGCGCGGTGGAGGTGTTCGAGGAAGCCATTCCCGCCGCGCGCTACGATATTGAAGCCCTGCGGACCTTCGGCTGCCTGGATCCGGCTTCCGACGCGGTACACCGCGGTTTTGGCGAAATGAAGCTCCGGCACGCGCTGGATAAGCTCCATTCCTTCGCGATCCCGTTCGGATGGCTGCGAATCGGCTTGGATTCGGCCGAAGAGTTGGAACAGCGCTTCGGCCACGGAATGGTGGACGCCGCGGTACGGACAATTGCGGCCACCTTGAACAGCAACCTGAAAGCCCTGGATGTTCTGACGCGCTGGGAGCGCGCCGAATTCCGGGTCGAGATGAGTCTCCGCTCCCCCGTGGTCCTCGCGGAAGTCGCGGAAAAGCTGCTGGTCCTGGTGCGCATGTCCAACCTGGAATGGTGGGGGGATCGCGTTCACCTGGCGGTTTCCATCGGAGGCGTAATGGCCAGACGGGGCGACACCCTGGAGTCGCTCGAAAACCGTGTCCAGCCCGTCTTTGAAAGCTGCCGCGCTGCGGGAGGCGATCGCGCCGCGGTGGCGCACAGTGAGGGAAGGGAAGAGCCCGCATGTTTGCAATAGCCGGAATCCTCGCGGTCTTTGGAGCCATCGTCGGCGGCTACCTGATGGAACACGGCAATCTGAAAGTGTTGCTGCAGCCGGCGGAGCTGGTCATCATCGGCGGCGCCGCCGTAGGCACCATTCTGATCGCCAATCCGCCTTCCATCCTCAAAGGCGTGCTGGCCGGTATGAGCAGCGTCTTCGGCAATTCCCGTTTCACAAAAACTCTTTATGCCAGCACCTTGCAGCAGATGTACGGCGTGATGCAGAAGGCGCGCAAGAAAGGCCTCAACGAACTGGAAAACGATGTGGAGAATCCGGGAAAAAGCGAGCTGTTCGCCAAGTGGGAGCACCATCTGCGTGACTTCGTGTGTGACACCCTCCGCATGGCCATGACCGGCGGCCCTACGCCGTTTGAACTCGACCAGATGATGGAGCTGGACATGGATGTCCATCACCACTACACGCAGGAGCCTGTGAATGCGCTGACCACCGTTGCCGATTCCTTGCCGGGCTTGGGAATTGTTGCGGCCGTGCTCGGCGTCGTGATCACGATGGGCGCATTGGGCGGTCCGCCGGAAGAGATCGGCCACAAGGTTGCCGCAGCCCTGGTGGGAACGTTCCTGGGCATTCTGCTGTGCTACGGGCTGCTGGGTCCGATGGCTTCCAAAATGGGCAAAGCAGCGGAAGAGGAAGGGCATTTCCTGCACGTGGTGCGAGTGGTCCTGATCGCCTTCCTGAAAGGCAGTTCGCCCCAAGTGGCGCTGGAGTTCGGGCGCCGGGCGATTCCGGGCCACCTCCGGCCGACGTTCCAGGAACTCGAGGCGGCCTGCAAAGGAAAGCCGGCGCCGGTGCAAAGTTAGGGCGTGGCCATGCAGAACTCCGAATCGCCTCCCGTCCAGCCGATCGTCATCCAGAAGAAGATCGTGCACGCCGGACATCATGGCGGGGCCTGGAAAGTCGCTTATGCCGATTTCGTGACGGCCATGATGGCGTTGTTCATCGTCTTGTGGCTGATGGGCGCGAGCGAGCCGGTCAAGAAGGCGGTGGCCGGCTATTTCCGCGATCCCTCCGGGCACGCCGTGCAAACCGGCAACGGCGAAGGCGGCGTGAATCAAAACATCGGCTTGGGCAAGGACGATATGAAACAGCTGCGCCAGAAGCTGGAAGACGCGATGAAACAGGCTCCGGACCTGGACAAGCTGAAGGACCAGGTGCAGATGACTGTTACCGGAGAGGGATTGCGGATCGAGCTGTTGGAAAGCGACGTCAGCACGTTCTTCGAGACGGGCAGCGCCCAACCTACGAACTCCGGACAGGAGATGCTGCGCATGCTGGCTTCTCAGCTGGGCAAGTTGCCTAACAGCATCTTCATTGAAGGCCACACCGACGCACGTCCGTATGTCTCCAGGACCGGGTACTCCAACTGGGAGCTTTCCGCGGACCGCGCCAACTCGGCCCGCCGGCTCATGCAGCAGTGCGGCCTGGGGGCCGATCAAGTCGCCGAAGTGCGCGGATTCGCCGATCAGCATCTGCGGAAACCGGATGCCCCGGACAGCTCATCGAACCGCCGGGTCTCGATCGTGGTGCGGTATCGCGGCGCCGCCAATTGAGGCTTCCACTCCGCACGGTCTGTTAGGATGAAGTAAGAATCGAAGGTAACGCAGGCCCGCGAAGATCCCCCTTGATTCAAGCGGCGGGCGTGTTTATACTGGCTTTTTTTGGGCAATGACCAACTGGAGCGCGACAGTCCGGGACGAATCCGATCCGCTGGCTCCGCAGCGTGAGGCGGCGATGTTCTACGGGCTTTTCCTGCGCGGTCACTCGGCGGAAACGTTGCGCCGGGACATCGACGTACCCAAGCCCGTTTTGGAAAAGTGGCTGAGTCAGCGGCGCTATGAATCCAACTTCCGCGACGTGTTGCGCCGTGTTTACACCTACCGCAAACAGGTGCTGGCCATTTTCGACGAGCTGGTCTTGAACGAGAAGACCCGGCTGCGCGTTCAGTAACCCGTTATTCACAACGGCCGCGCCCGCTTCCCCTTACACTGAATAAAGATGAAACACACCCATACCCCACCCGTCGCTGAACCACAGGAAGATACCAAGTCCCGGCTGCTCGCCACGCCGACGCGCCCGTTCGATCCGATAGGCGCGTCCAGCGCCACGGAAATCCTGACGCGCATGCAGGGCACCGCCTTTCAGGGCCGGCAGCTGGGGCTGGCCTTCGAAGTGTGGAAAAAGATGCTCGGGGACCGCTGCACGATCCTGATGGGCATGTCCGGCGCGATGGTTCCGGCGGGGATGCGGCGGCTGGTGGTGCGCATGATCGAGAACCGGCTGATCGACTGCCTGGTTTCCACCGGCGCGAATTTCTTTCACGATCTGCACGAGACGCTGGGCAATTATCACTATCAGGGATCGCCCGCGATTGACGACGTCCTGCTGGCCGAGAACCTGGTGGATCGCATGTACGACGTGCTGGCGGACGAAGAGAAGTTTCGCGAGCACGACCAGTGGATCGGGCGGTTCGCGGCGTCGCTCGATCAGTCGCGGCCCTATACGACGCGTGAGTTCCTGCATCTGCTGGGTCTGGAGTTGGGAAAACACTGCAAGGAAGACGGAATTGTCTCCGCGGCCGCCAAAGCGGGCATTCCGTTGTATTGTCCGGCTGTGGCGGACAGCTCCATCGGCATCGGCATCGCCGCCAACCGCTACGCGGGCGGAAACCGTTTCACGTTCGACGTGATCGGCGACGTGGTGGAAACGGCGCAAATCGTGGCCGAGTCCAAGGCATCCGGCGTCATTTATTTTGGCGGCGGCACTCCCAAGAACTTCGTGCAGCAGACCGAAGTGACCGCGATCATCATGAACACCGGCGTCACCGGGCACAAGTACGCGATTCAGTGTGTCACCGATTCGCCGCATTGGGGCGGCCTTTCCGGCTGCACGTTCGAGGAGGCGCAGAGCTGGGGCAAGATCGCCAAAGACGCATCCATGGTGACGTGCCACTCGGATTCCACCATCGCCATGCCCATGCTGGTTTCGGCTTTGCTCGAGCACCGCGAACTGGTGGCGAACCGGCATCGGCCCAGCTTCGCCATGGGGCGGGAATTAGGAGTCACGCCATGAGCGGGCTACGGATTCCCGTCTATCAGGTGGACGCGTTCGCGAGCCGCGTGTTCGCGGGCAATCCCGCGGCCATCTGTCCGTTGGAAGAATGGCTGCCGGACGAGCAGATGCAGGCCATCGCGGCGGAGAATAATCTGGCCGAGACAGCGTTCTTCGTGCGCAACGGCCACGGATACAAGCTGCGCTGGTTCACGCCGGCCGTCGAAGTGGATCTGTGCGGCCACGCCACGCTGGCGTCGGCGTTCGTCATCTTGAACGATCTGACGCCAGGCGAGCGCTCCGTTTCGTTTGAAACGAAGAGCGGCACGCTGACGGTGACGCGCGACGGCGACCTGTATTCGATGGATTTTCCTTCCCGGCCTCCGGGTCCATGCACTCCTTACGCCGGCCTCCTGGAAGCGCTGGGCGGCAAGCCCGAAGCGGTTCTGGCGGCGCGTGATTATTTCGTCGTATATGCTTCCGAAGAGGAGCTGCGCGCCCTGCGGCCCAACATGGTCGCGCTGATGGGGATTGACCGCTTCGCCGTCATCGCGACCGCGCCGGGCCGCGAGGCCGATTTTGTTTCGCGCTTCTTCGCCCCGGCCAAAGGCGTCCCGGAAGACCCGGTCACGGGCTCCGCACACTGCTCGTTGATCCCCTACTGGTCCCAGCGGCTAGGCAAAACCAGGCTGCACGCTTATCAGGTGTCTCCGCGCGGCGGCGAACTCTGGTGCGAAGACCGCGGCGAACGCGTGAGCATGAGCGGCAAGGCGGCGCGGTTTCTCGAAGGCACCATCTTCCTGTAGAGCGCGTTTCGCCGGAAAGGACTTCTCCTGTGGCTCAAATCTACACCGCGCAGAAGACGGACGTCGAGGGGATCGAAGTCCTTCGTCTCGCCGACGCCGCCCATCGCATCGAAGTCTCCATTTGCCCCTCGATCGGAAACATCGCCTACGATATGCGGGTGAACGGCGTCCCCGTGCTTCTGCCGCCTCCCGCTTCGCTCGCCGAATGGAAATCCAAGCCTTCGCAGGCCGGCATTCCGTTTCTCGCGCCTTGGGCCAACCGGCTGGATGGCGATTCGTACTGGGCCAACGGCCGGAGATACCTGTTGAACCCCGACGCCGCGGATGTTCGGCGCGACCCCAACGGACTCCCCATCCACGGGCTTCTCCTGTTCGCGCCGGACTGGCGGGTGTTGCGCCTGCAGGCCGATAAGCAGGGAGCCGAAGTCACCAGCCGTCTGGAATTCTGGAAACATCCGGAATGGATGTCGCAGTTCCCCTTCGCCCACACCATCGAGATCATGCACCGGCTGGTGGACGGTGTGCTGGAAGTTCGCACGTCCATCGAAAATCTCTCCACCGCCGCGATGCCGCTGGTGATCGGCTATCATCCCTGGTATCAGATCCCCGATACTCCGCGTGACGCCTGGAAAGTGCACCTGCCCGTGCGCAAGCACTATCATCTTTCGCCGAAACTGGTTCCCACCGGCGAGACCCGGCCGGTGGATCTGCCCGATCCGACGCCGCTCGCCGGACGCCAGCTCGATGACGTGTTCGGCAATGTGAATCCCCACGATGAGTTTTATGTGGACGCCTATGGCAAGCGAATCTCGGTGCGCTACGGCCCGAAATTCCCTATTGCCGTCGTTTATGCGCCCCAAGCGCGCAGTGTGATCTGCTTCGAGCCCATGACGGGTGTTACGAACGGCTTCAACTTGGCCCACGCTGGGCTTTACAAAGAACTCCAGACGATCCCCCCGGGTGCGACTTGGGCGGAGAGCTTCTGGATTCGCCCGAGCGGATTCTAGTGCGTTAGATCGTAAACGAAGTAGTTCGCGGCGATCCGGTAGGCCAGGGAAGCCCACTTTTCCGCATACCGGGGATCGTCGGCCCACTCCCAGGCGTCGCCCAGGTCCATGTTGTGGCAGATGGCCACGATAATGCGGCCCTTGTCGTCGCGAATGCAGCGCCAGTGCGGCACTTTTCCCGTCTCGCCGTCTTCATAGGTCAGACCCGAGTCGAAATATTGCGCGCCCGGCACCTGGAAGCGGTCCTGCAGGTCGAACAGGGTGTGAAAGATCGGATCGTTGTCCGGAATATCTTCGATGGGCCGGCTCGGAAAAACCCTGCTCATGCTGCGCGTAAAGGTTTCCCATTCCGGCACGCCATTGTACGGCGCAGTGCCGTGAAAATCGTCGACCATTAAGAACCCGCCCCGCAGCAGATACTCGCGCAACTGCTGCGCCTCCTCCGGGCCCAGATTCCAATGGCCCACTTCGACGGCGTACATGGTGGGCCAGTTGTACACGTCGTCGGTTCCGTCCAGCGTCACCACCTGCTCCACCGAGCGGGTGTCGATGCGCGTCAGGCGCCGGATGCCCGCCAGCAGATGCCGGTCCGAGCGCGGATAGTCCATGGTCCAATAGCCGGGAAACTCGCGGCCATCGCGCAGGAAGATCTGGCGGTAGGGGTACCCGTAAATGTCGGGATAGCGCAGGCGCGCGCGCACCCACTCGTGCTTATCATTCCAGTCCGGCGGCTTGGGAAAATTCTCGTACTCGATCGCGGGATATTCTTTGAACGGCTTCTGCGCGCGAAGCAGCCCCCAAGCCGACAGGATCGCCACAATGCCAACCACGAATGTGACGCGAAAACGCATGCTGGATACACGAACGCGATCTCAGAATAGCACGTCCACCGGAACGCTCAGCGCGGTCGAGGTGGGTGTACAATTGCCTGTCGAGAGGACAAGCGCCATGCAAAAGTTCTGGATAGCCGGCTCGTTCCTGGTAACGGCCGGCGCGCTGATGGCCGCCCCGACCGGCGGCTCCCCGTGCGAGAACCTGTCGAAAATCTCGCTGCCTCACGTGACCATCGCGCAGGCGCAGGACGTTTCCGCGGGCGCTTTCATGCCCGCGCCTTCCCCAGGTCCGTTTGGGCCGAATCCGGCGCTGTTTAAGAGCCTGCCGGCCTTCTGCCGCGTCCTGGCGACGCTCACTCCGTCGTCCGATTCCGACATCAAGGTGGAAGTCTGGCTGCCGGCATCCGGCTGGAACAACGATCTGCAGGCCATCGGCAACGGCGGTTGGAACGGAACCATCGGCTATGCGGCGCTGGCCGAAGGAGTGAAAGGCGGATATGCCACCGCCGCTACCGACACCGGCCATGTGGGCGGCAGCGCGAGCTTCGCCATGGGGCATCCGGAGAAGCTCACGGACTTCGCCTATCGCGCGGTGCATGACATGACCGTCACCGCTAAGGCCATCGTCAGGGATTACTACGGCACTGCCCCGCGTTACTCGTACTGGAACGGCTGCTCCACCGGAGGGCGCCAGGGCTTGAAAGAAGCGCAGAAATTCCCGGCCGATTTCGACGGAATCGTGGCCGGCGCGCCGGCTAATTACCAGACGCACCTGCATGTCTGGTCGGTCTGGGTGGCGCAGGAAATGAACCAGACACCGGGAAGCTATCTCCCGCCCGCGAAGCTGGCCGTTCTGCATAAGGCGGTTCTCGCCGCATGCGACGCCGCTGACGGCGTTCAGGACGGCCTGATCAACGACCCCACACGCTGCCATTTCGATCCGAAAACGATCGAATGCAAGAGCGCCGACGAGCCAACCTGTCTCTCCTCAGCCCAGGTGAAAGCGGTGGCGGCCATCTACGCCGGGCCGAAAGATCCACACACCGGCAAGCAAATTTTCCCCACCTTCGAGCCGGGCAGCGAACTCGGTTGGAATCTGCTGGCCGGAAAAGAGGCGGCTTCGGTAGCAGCCGATAGCTTCACTTATGTCGTCTACAAGAATCCCAAGTGGGACTGGCGTACGATGAATCTCGATAGCGACGTAAAGGCGATCGAGAAAACCTACGGCAGCCTGATCGACGCCACCAACCCCGACATGCAGCCGTTCTTCTCGCACCAAGGCAAGCTGCTCATGTATCACGGCTGGAGCGACCAGGCCATCGCGCCCGTAAACAGCGTGAATTATTACAAAAGCGTGGTGAAAAATCTGGGTGGCGAAGCCAAGGCCTCGGACGACATCCGGCTCTTCATGGTGCCCGGTATGGCGCACTGCGCCGGCGGCGAGGGCCCGAATGATTTCGATAAGATGACCGCCATCCGGAATTGGGTGGAAGACGGCAAGGCGCCCGAGGTTATGATCGCCGCGCGCAAGGACCGCTCCGGCGCCGTCGTGCGCACCCGGCCCTTGTGCCCGTATCCGCAGGTGGCCAAATACAAGGGCAGCGGCAGCATCGACGAAGCTCAGAATTTCGCCTGCGCGCTGCCGTAGAATCCAGGTTCCTGTTGTATTGGCATCGCGAACTTCCGGTGCTGCTATTGCTCGCGGCCATACTGGCTGTCACCGCGGGCGCGCAGCACCGGCGTTCCGGCGAAAGCAGCCCCTCGCTTTCCCGTGAGATGCTCGCGGCCCATAACGCCGTCAGGGCTCAGGTGAATGTGCCGCCGCTCATCTGGTCGCGGCAACTGGCCGCCCGGGCCCAGGATTGGGCCGACTTCCTGGCCCGCTCGCGCCGCTTCTATCACCGCCCGGGTTCCAACCTCGGCGAGAACATTTTTGAAATTTCGGGCGCGCCGGCGTCACCCGCTGAAGTGGTCGCCGACTGGGCTTCGGAAGCCCACGACTACAACTACCGCGCCAACACCTGCCGCGCCGTGTGCGGCCACTACACCCAACTCGTCTGGGGAACCACGCGGGAAGTCGGATGCGCCGTGGCCCGCGCGGACAACCGCGAAGTCTGGGTCTGCAACTACGCCCCCCACGGCAACTGGGTTGGCGAGCGCCCCTATTAACAGTCTCGTCCGCCCTTTCGGCAGCCTCTGCCGCCTGGCCCGCAACTACTCCCAAACGCCGGCGCGATCAAGTATCATGGGTTTCGACACCCCAGGGAGGATTCAATATGGCGAGATCCAAGAAGATTTCCGTTGATCGTCGCGGTTTCTTGAAAGGAGCGGCCGCCGGTGCTGCCGCCCTGGTCGCAAAGCCCGAAGCCGCCAAGGCCCAGCAAGCTCAGGAGGCTGCCGAAGTACGCCGTCCCGCCCCGCTGCCAGGCGCCAAGCAAACCGCCGCCGAGACCTCGCCGCCGCCCCACGTCGACGTTTACACCACCGACCGGCCCGGCTCCGACTTCATGGTCGACGTCCTGAAGACCCTGAACTTCGATTACATCTTCGCCAACCCCGGCTCCAGCTTCCGCGGCCTGCAGGAGTCCTTCACCAACTACGGCGGCAACAAGGACCCGCAATGGATCACCTGCTGCCACGAGGAATCCTCAGTCGGCATGGCGCACGGATATTACAAGATCTCCGGCAAGCCGATCTGCATCATGGCGCACGGCACGGTCGGGCTGCAGCACGCCTCCATGGCCATCTACAACGCCTATGCCGACCGTGTCCCGGTCTATATCATTCTGGGCAACATCCTGGATGGCCGCTGGCGCCGCGGCGACGTCGAATGGACTCACAGTGTCCAGGACGCCGCGTCCATGGTTCGCGACTACACCAAATGGGACGATTCGCCGGTATCCCTCGGCCAGTTCGCCGAATCCGCCATCCGCGCTTACAAGATTGCGACCACCCCGCCCATGGAACCGGTGGTTCTCGTCGCCGACGCGGTGCTGCAGGAAGAGCCCGTGGCGGCCGAAGATCGCGGCAAGCTGTACATCCCCAAGCTGGTCATGTCGCAGCCGCCCGCCGGCGACTACGGCGCGGTGCGCGAAGCCGCCAAGATGCTGGTGAACGCCGATGCCCCGGTGATCATCGCCGGGCGCGTGGCGCGCACTCCCGCGGCCATCCCGCTGCTGGTCGAACTGGCGGAGATGTTGCAGGCTCCCATCATCGATCGCCATTTCCGCATGAACTTCCCCACCAGCAACCCGCTATACGGATCCGGCAGCGTTTCCTCGGCCGACGTGGTCCTGGGCCTGGAAGTCCCCGACATGTGGTACATGACCCATTCGCAGACGCCCATCAACCGGATGGGCATGGAATCGAAGCCCATCACCAAGCCGGGCGCGAAGGTCATCACCATTTTCGCCGGCGATCTGTTCTCCAAGAGCAACTACCAGGACTTCGGACGCTACGACGACGTCGATCTGTCCATCGCGGCCGATGCCGAAGCCACGCTGCCCATGCTGATCGACGAATGCAGGCGCCTGATCACTTCCGAACGCAAGAGCGTGATTCAGGCGCGTGCCGCCAAATACGCCGAGACACACAGAAGGAATCGCGAGCGCGATATCCAGCAGGCCGCTTGGGCGTGGGACGCCAGCCCGGTCTCCACGGCTCGCGTTTCCGCCGAGCTGTGGAATCAGGTCAAGAACGAAGACTGGTCGCTGGTTTCCGACGTCACGTTCTTCAGCAACTGGCCGCTACGCCTTTGGGATTTCGACAAACCTTACCACTTCATCGGCGGGCACGGCGCTTATGGCGTCGGCTACGGAGCTCCCGCGGCCGTTGGCGCGGCTCTGGCCAACAAGGCGCACGGCCGTCTGAGCGTTAACATCCAGTGCGACGGCGATCTCAATTACGCGCCCGGCGTGCTGTGGACCGCCGCCCATCACCGCATCCCGCTGCTGAACATCATGCACAACAACCGCGCCTATCACCAGGAAATGATGTACCTGGAAGACATGGCCGCGCGCGCCCAGCGCCCGGTGGATAAGGCCCAAATCGGCACCGCCATCACCGATCCCAACATCAACTATCAGCTCATGGCGAAAGCTTACGGCATGTACAGCGAAGGGCCCATCGACAACCCCAACGATGTCGGCCCCGCCATCAAGCGCGCCATCGAAGTGGTCAAGAAGGGCGAACCGGCCATGATCGACGTGGTGACGGAACCCCGCTAGGAGCCGGCAATGAAGATACCGTTGTTACTTGCGCTCCTGGCCTCGCTGCTGTCGATGGCGTCAAATGCCCAGACTAAAGTCGACGCTGAAAACGGCAAGCACCTGTTCGTGAAGGATGGCTGCTACGAATGTCACGGGTACGCGGGACAGGGCGGAGCCGCCGGCGCTCGCATCGCGGACATTGGACTGAATGCTCAGGGCCTCATCCGCTACGTGCGCGCCCCCGTCGGCCAAATGCCCGCCTACAAGGCGAAAGTCATTTCCGATCAGCAATTGACCGACATCTGGGCGTTCTTGCAAACTCTGCCCAAAGCCAAATCGCCGAAAGATATTCCGCTACTGAACGATCTCGAAAAGTAATCGAGGACAGCTAACCTAGCCGAGCGCCGCCAACCCGGCCTTCGCGATCTGCTCGTCCTCTGGCGACTTGACACCCGATACGCCGATCGCGCCCACGCATTCGCCCTCGTGGAAAATTGGGAGCCCGCCCTGTACGGGCAGCCGGCCCGGAAACACAACCGTCGCCACACGTTCTTTCGTCACGTCTTCCAGAAACTTGGTCGGCACGCGCGCCAGCGCCGCCGTCTTCGCCTTCAGCGCCGCAATCTCCGGACTCGTCAGCACCGCGCCGTCCATGCGCTCCAGTTGAATCAGGTATCCGCCCTCATCCACCACCGCGATCGCGACCATCCAGTTGTTCTTTTCAGCTTCGGTTTTCGCAGCGGCTATGGCGGCCCGCGCTTCCGCAGATGTTAGGCTGAACCTTTGACGCATGTTCTCCGTTATAGCAATTCAACCTTGGAAGGCGCTCGTCGCCTTCGGCTCCGCTTTTCTCGCTGGGACCATCAACTCCGTCGCCGGCGGCGGCACACTGCTCACGTTCCCCACGCTGATCTGGATCGGCCTGCCTTCCATCAACGCCAACGCCACCAGCACCGTCGCCATCTGGCCGGGAACGGTCGGAACCATCTGGGGCTACCGCCAGGATCTCAGTTCCTCCAGCCCGCGTATGCTGGCCTTGATCGCTCCGAGCGTGATCGGTGGAATCGCGGGCGCGCTGCTGCTGCGCCGCACGCCGCCGGCGCTTTTCGACGCCCTGGTCCCGTTCCTGATTCTCTTCGCCACCCTGTTGTTCATGATCCAGGAGCCGGTGCAGCGCCGCTTGAAACTCTCGCATCCCGAGTCGCATAAGTCCGCGCGCTGGCTGATTGGGGCGATGTCCTTCCAGCTTTTTGTCTCGCTCTACGGCGGTTACTTCGGCGCGGGCATCGGCATTCTGATGCTCGCGGCGCTCAGCGTGCTCGGCCTCACCAACATTCACCAGATGAACGGCCTGAAAGCGCTGTTCGGCGCCAGCATCAACGGCGTCGCATCGGCCTACTTCATCTGGGCCGGAATGGTTCGCTGGCCGGAGTTCGTCGTCATGGTGGCCGGAGCGATCGTCGGCGGATACGGTGGCGCACGGATCGCCCGGCGCATCGGAGGAGCAGCGGTGCGCCGCATCGTCATCTGCGTCGGCCTCGGTATGGCCCTCTCGCTCTTTATCCGATTCTTCCGTTCGTTCGCCGGTTAACGCGCCACGTTATACTGAGGCTTCCCCTCCATGCTGTTGTCGAGTCCAGCGTACTTCACGTTTTTAGTAGCCATCTTCTTCGCCTATTGGCTCGCCGCGCGTTACCGCTTCGGCGCGCTGGCCGTCATCGTCTTCGCGAATTACTTTTTCTACGCGCGCTGGGACCTCGCCTATCTCGCCCTCATTCCGGCGGCGTCCACCTGCGACTTCTTCCTGGGCCAGGCAATCGATCGCGCGCGGCGCCCGGACGTTCGGCGCTTGCTCGTCACGCTCAGCGTCATCCTCAATATCGGCCTCATCGCCTCGGTCAAATATCTGCCGGTCTTGCCTTGGACGCTCCCGCTGGCGCTCTCGTTCTACGCCTTCCAATCGCTGACCTACACCATCGACATCTACCGTCGCGACGCTAAGCCTGCCACCAGTTATCTGGCCTACCTCGCTTCCGCCAGCTTTTTCCCGACCACGCTGGCCGGGCCCATCACCCGCATTGCAACGCTGTTGCCACAGTGGTCTCAGCGCGAACTTCTTAGCCCGCAGATCGGCGGCCGCGCACTGTTTCTCATCGGCCTCGGCTTGCTGAAGAAATTCCTGATCGCCGACTTTCTCGCCGAGAATCTCGTAAACCGCGTCTTCGATCTGCCCAAACTCTACTCCGGCGCCGAAGTGCTCGCAGGCGTCTATGGATACGCACTTCAGCTTTACTACGACTTCTCCGGCTACACCGACATCGCCATCGGCTCGGCGCTTTTGCTCGGTATCGCTCTGCCGCCCAACTTCAATCGTCCCTACGCCTCTCTCAACATCTCCGATTTCTGGCGCCGCTGGCACATGTCCTTTTCTTTCTGGCTGCGCGATTATCTCTATTTTTCGCTGCCCGGCCTGCGCTCCCGCTGGAAGATCTTCACCTACGCCAATCTCGTAATCACGATGGTCCTGGGTGGTCTTTGGCATGGCTCCGGATGGACCTTCGCTGCTTGGGGCGCCTGGCATGGCGTCGGTCTCGCCGCGCATCGCTGGTGGCTGACCCTGCGCGGGAATCCGAAGCCCTCGCCGCATTGGGCCGCCCGTTTCTTGCGTGCATTTGTGACGTTCCACTTTGTCCTGATCGGCTGGGTCTTCTTCCGCGCATCCAGCATGGCCGGCGCGCGCGACATCCTCGCGCAATGCGTCTCCGGTACGGTCTCTTTCGCCAACGTCACGCTGCAGTTTGTCCTGGTCGCGCTGATCGCCGCCGCCGCGCACTACTTGCCGAAAGATTGGTACGATCGCGCGTTGAAGATTTTCAGCGAATCGCCTTTCTACGCGCAAGCCGCCGCCATGGCCGCGCTCGTCCTCGTCATCCAGCGCCTGGCCGGAGCCGGTTCCGCGCCGTTCATTTATTCGCGCTTCTAGCCATGCTGCCGAAAAAGACCTCCCTCGCCATCGCCTCTTTCGCTGCATTGGTGCTGCTGCTGGAAGCGGTGAAGCTGGCGCGCCCGGTCACCCTCTCCAGCGTCGTCGACTTCCAACCTCGACCCTCCGCCGGCGAAGTGCTTCCGCCGCCCCGCGCCGTGCCCGCGACTGCCACGAATCCCAAGCCCTCGATTCCCGAACCGAACCTCATCGACAAACAAGGCAGTCTCACCGCCTTCTATAAGGCGCTGTGGCGCACCGAGTCCGGGCTGCCCGGCGCCGTCACCCGCATCCTGCATTACGGCGATTCGCCCGTCACGGCCGACTCCATCACCGCCGACGCGCGCTCCCTGTTCCAGCAACACTACGGCGACGCCGGCCACGGCTTCATCCTGATCGCAAAACCCTGGGCCTGGTACGGCCATCGCGGCATCGACGTGCAGGGCAAAGGATGGCACATCGCCCCCGCCACACAGGCCCGCGCCCGCGACGGGTTCCACGGCCTCGGCGGCGTCAGCTTCGAGGGCGATACCGGCGCATCTTCGCGCATCGTCCTGAAAGAAGACCACGCGCGCATGGAGATTCAATACCTCCGCCAGCCGGGCGGCGGTCTCTTGGCGGTCGAAACGATGGGGCAGGGAATCGCGTCCATCGATACCGACGGTCCCGACAAGGAACCTGGTTTCCAGACCGTTTCGCTTCCAGCCGGTGCCCGCGAGATCGACTTGACCGTCCAGCGCGGCCCGGTACGCCTCTTCGGCGCGAGTTTCGAGAGGGACGCGCCCGGTGTGATCTACAATAGTTTGGGACTCAATGGTGGTCAGGTCCAGGTCGTGGTCCGGTACTTCGAAAAGAAACAATGGACCGAGCAGCTCCAGCATCAGCACCCCGACCTCGTCGTGCTGAATTACGGCACCAACGAAAGCGTGTATGCCGACTACATTGAACGTTATTACCCCGGCGAGCTGCGCGAAGTGATCCGGCGCGTCAAAGCTGCCGTGCCGGACGCATCCCTCCTGGTGATGAGCCCTATGGATCGCGGCCAGCGCGATTCCACGGGCCGCATCGTAACCGTTCCAACCATCCCGCGCCTGGTGGAAATCCAGCGCCAGGTCGCCGCCGAAATGGGCTGCGCCTTCTTCAACACGTTTCAAGCCATGGGCGGCGAAGGAACCATGGCGCGATGGTACGAGAGCCAGCCCCGTCTGGTCAGCGCGGATTTCATGCATCCGCTGCCGGCCGGCGCGCGAAAAGTTGGCATCCTTCTGTATGACGCGCTCGACACCGGCTTCCAGCAATTCAAGGCCCGGCGACGGCAGCAACAGTTCGCGCGGCGAGCCTCCACGAGCCGAAGGAAGCAGCCCTAGTGCGAACTCTGGCGTTCGTCTGTCTGTTCTTGCTGTGCGGGATGCCGGCGCACAGTGTTACGCCCACCACGGTTACAACCAAGAAAAAGAAACGCAAGAAACATTATCGGCCTGCGGTGGTTCATGTTTCGCCCGCGGTCCGGCAGGCCGCCCTCCGCGCCATCGACCAACGGACCGTCCAATCGGCGCAGCCGGTCGAGGACGCGGGTGCTCTGGTTCCGTTCTTCGAGCAGCTTTCGCACCCGCCGGAAACCGGTTCGCTCCACATCCTGCAGTTCGGCGATTCGCACACCGCCTCCGACGACTGGGCCAATGCCATGCGCGAATCGTTCCAGCGTAAGTTTGGAGCCGGCGGCCCCGGTTTCACCCTGCCGGGCCATCCTTTTCTTGGCTACCGGCGCTTTGACAGCCGCGGCAGCAATTCGCGCGGCTGGTACACCGGTGGCGTCGTCACCCGTCCCGGCGATGGTATTGACGGGCTGAGCGGCATCAGCCTCACGGCGCACGCCGCTGGGCAGACCATCTCACTCACCGTGGAATGCGAGCAGCTGGAACTGCACTTCCTCAAACAGCCCGGCGGCGGGCAGGTCGAGTTTTCCGTGGATGGAATCTCCACGGACACCATCGACACCGCTGGAGAATTCGCGGCGGGCGTCTATCAGTACATGCCCTCGTCCGGCCCGCACGAGTATACCCTGCGCACGCTGAGCGCCGATCCCGTGCGCATCTTCGGCTGGGTCGCCGAAAATCGATCGGGCGTCACCTATGAGACGTTGGGCATCAACGGCGCGGAAGCCAACCTGATGCTGGCTTGGAATGCGGATATCTTCTCCAGCGAGTTGACCGGCCGCGAGCCCGCCCTCATCGTGCTGGCCTACGGCACCAACGAAGCTCTCAGCCGGAAATGGACCTCCGAAGAATATCGCACCGCTCTGACTGAAATTGTCCAGCGACTGCGCGCCGCCGCTCCGCTGGCCAGCATCCTGATGGTTGGGCCTCCCGATTGCGAGCACCGTATTCGCGGCCGCCGCGTTGCGTTTCCGCACCTCGACGAAGTCATCGACATCCAGCGCGCCGTCGCGCAGGAACGCGGCTGCGCGTTTTGGGATTGGCGCGCCGCTATGGGCGGTCCCGGATCCCGGCGGCAATGGGTGCAGGCCGGTCTCAGCCAGGCCGACTACACACACCTCACCGGCGCCGGTTACCGCCTGCTCGGCGACACGCTCTTCGCCGTGCTGATGAATCAATACGACCGCTTTCTCCAGATCCGCGCGCAAGAAACCAATGGACAATAGACAACGCATCATTGCCATTCTGCAGGCTGTGTCGAAGAACACCTCCGTGCCCGGCGCGGACGAGTCGCTGTTCGACTCCGGTTACCTGGACTCTTTCGCGCTGCCCGACATGGTCAGCGAACTGGAGCGCGAGTTCCACATTCAGGTCCCGGATTCCGATCTGCACCCGCGCAAGTTCGAATCCATCGAGCGCATTCAAAGCTACATCGAAAGCAGGCTCTAGATCGTGGCCTCCATCCAGGCCTTCGGCGCCTACCTGCCCGCGCGCGCCGTCACCAATCAGGAACTCGCCGCGCGGCTGAATTGCGAACCGCAGTGGATCCTGGATGTATCGGGCATTGAGCAGCGGCGCTACGCTGCGCCGGACGAATCAGTCGCCGCGATGGCCGTAGCCGCTGCGAATCAATGCTTGGAGCGCGCGGGCCTCAAGCCCGCGGAGGTCGGCATGGTCCTCGTCTCTTCCGGCTCCGCCGAACGCCGTTTCCCAGGTCCGGCATCGAGCGTCGCACAGCAGCTCGGCGCGGGCGGCACACCCGCGATCGATCTCCCTATCGCCAGTGCCGGCAGTTTGTTCGGCATGGCGCTGGCGGCTTCGCTCGCCGAAGTCCAGGGCAACATCCTGGTCGTCGCAGCGGAAAAAATGTCGGCCGTCGTTTCCCGCGAGCCGCTCGAACGTGGCGTCGTGCCGCTATTCGGCGATGGCGCGGGTGCGTGCCTGATCGGCCCGGGCCATGGCCGTGCCCGCATTCTTGACTCGGCTCTCCATTCCGACGGGACCTTCGCCGACGATCTGCGTCTGGATTTCGAAGCTCCGATCAGCATGAACGGTCGCTCGGTAATCTTGCAAGCTTCCCGCAAAATCCCCGCCGCCATCACCACATTGCTGGAACGCCAAGGTAAGTCCGCTGCTGAGGTCGACGTTTTCTTGATGCACCAAGCCAATCAAAACCTGATGGACCGGGTTGCGCGCGCCCTGGAAGTCGATCCTGCCAGATTCCACTCGAACATTCGCCGCTACGGCAACACCTCATCGGCATCCCTGCTGATCGCCGCGTCAGAATGGTGGCAGAATTCCGGGCCACCCCCGGGCGGCCTGATCTGCTTCGCAGCCTTCGGCGCCGGATTCCACTGGGGCGCGCTCCTCGCGCAAGTTCAGCCGCCGGCTTAATCCGTATTTAATCAAAATGCGCCGGTCGCAATTCGAGGAGGCATGGCTCACGCCGATGGACGCCAGTATGGCGCTGAGCGATTTCTGGCTTCCTCTTCGAGGAACGGGCGCCTAGTCTCCCGATGCCCGCCGGGGCGAGCTCCACGAAAAGTACGAAGCCAGAGCCGGCTTCAGCGTGTTCCAGCGCGTTCGACAAACCGAAAGCCCAACCATAAGAGCCACCACGATCACCGCGATCACGCCGCATTGCACATTGCTCAGCGACTCCTTGAACGCTCCGAACCATCGCCCATAGACCAACTCGATGTGCACCCAGTAAACCAGCAGCGAGGTGGTGCCCAATTGCCGCAGCCAGCTCCAGGCCGCACCCACGGCAAACTCCGTCCAAACGAAAGCGAAGGCGATGATCAGCATCACCGCGCCCAGTTTGATGATGATCAGTCCCGGGCTGTTCAGCCAGAACTCAGACTTCGGATACACCGAATAGGTCATGTTGGAAAAATATTGCCCGCTGACAATCAGCCCGAGCCCCAGCAGCGTGCCCCACTGCATCAGGCGGTGCATGTGCTCCGGCCTGGCCAGCCGCAGTGCGCTGCCGATGCTCAATCCAAAGGCGATGAACGAAGCCCAGGGGAAGAAGGCGAAGTATTGATAGCTGGGAACGAAATAAGCGGAGACCTGCGGCGGCAGCCAGCCCCAATCCACCATGGAAACCAGCGGCGAAATCGCCGCAATGGCCAGCCCCAGGGCCGCGCACAGCCGCACGCGCTCCGCTGTCGTAAACACCGCCATCACCGAAAACAGCGTGATGCCGAATCCCATGCAGTTCAGAATGTCCACCCGGAACAGATCCGTCCACGGGCTCCCTGGCAGCCCGAAGGTCCAGAGCTGGAGGCGGAACAGGAACGCCAGCGAAAACAGATAACCGGCCCGGCGCAACGCCGCCTTCCAGCGCTCCATCGGCCCCAGGCCCTGGCGCTCGCGCCGGTCGATCAAAAAAGCTAATGTGATACCGGTCAGCACCAGAAAGATCGCCGGCCCCATGCCGCCTAGAAACTGCGACATCATGAACGGCCCGCCGGTGCGCAGGTCCGTTCGATTGAACGAATGAAACACGTGCCCCTGCAGCATGATCACAACGGCCAGGCCGCGTGACCAATCCAAAAAACTCAACCTTCCGCTGGCGTCTCGATTGTTGCCGCGCAAGCGTGCCTCGCCGTCCGCACGCGCCTCGGGCTTCACATTGGGTTCAACTGCTGTCATTTGCCTGGATATTCCGTTTTAACCCCTGCGGGAAGTTTCAGTTGCATTGCATCCCCCGCGAGCGGCGAATTGATCTTCAGCCCGCTGTACGTCACCAGCCGGTAATCCCCGGAAGGCTCCACGATTTTTTCCTGCAGCGGGTACGGGTCGCCTTGCTCGGGAATCCATAACACCATCGTCTTCACATACTGGCGAGTCTCGCTGCGCTTGGGCGTCAGTTCCACCCGGATTGCCGGCATGCCTTCCTGGCTCTTCAGAGGCTCCGTGCCCAGAACCTTCATGTCGTAGTCCTTCGCAAGTTCGGTTCCAGACGTTCCGAAGCCGGTCATCACCAATTGATCAAACTGCTCGCCGTGTTTGGCCAAATCATAGACCTGCACAGTCTTAATCTTCGGGTAGTACACCCGGAACCGCCGCATGTCCACAATCACGGTTTTCACGTCGGGTGCTGTAAAGTCGATCCGCACCTGGACTTCGCCAGGCTGTACTTTTTTCATGACCACGTTGCCGGTTTCCGTGTTGTCCTCGTTCAGAACGTCCGTGTGCGTGACATAGGTGACATGCGCGGTCATGGACTTGAATTCACTCGCCGCCTGGTTCATCCGGGCCAGAACATCCTTGAGATTGTCATCCGCCCACCCGGACGTCGTAAAGGCGCCCGCCAGGAACAGGCATACAGCCAATGCTCGAGCGTGCAGTTGCATGGAGAGAAACAGTTTGGGGCGTCGTTTACGGCGTGGTGAACGCCATAAAACCCTTGATCTCCTGTTCGGAATCCACAATCGGTTCCAAACGGACTACGTGGTATCTCTTCCCCGTTCGTGCCTGCAGCAGGGAGCTGGCTTTCCCGGCGCGTGCGGCCTCCGGAACGCTGGCCAGCTGTTGGGCATCCATCCAAAACACGGTATTGCCGCGATCGGAGGGAAGCATCACAATGCTGTTGGCTCGGGGCTGATCGCGGAACCAGTCGCGCGGCGTAATGAAGATGAAAGCCAGGATCAGCGCCACCATCACGTCGTACTGCCAGCCGGCGCGCGGATAATCCCACAAGATGAAGCGCTTGATGCCGTTGACTGCGCTACCCATTCACCATCAGTCTAGCATGCACCATGTGCGTGCTCGCCCGTGAACGGTAACTTTTTACTTATCTATACTTTCGCAGCACCGCCAGCACGCGCCCCTGCACCTGGACGCTGGCCGCGTCCACCAGGATGGGTTTCATGGCCGCGTTGGCGGGCTGCAGCCGGATGCGGCCCTGCGGCTCGTGATACAAACGCTTCAACGTGGTTTCGCGGCCGTCCACCAGCGCCACCACAATCTCGCCGTCCTTGGCTTGCGGAGTGCGCTCCACAAGGACATAATCGCCGCTCAGGATGTGGTCTTCGATCATCGATTCGCCGCTGACTTGCAGGGCGAAGGTATCGCCCTTCCCGGTGAAATCGGTGAATTGCAGCGTCTCCTGTCCCTCGATGGCCTCCACCGGCGCGCCCGCCGCGATTCGCCCTGCCAGGGGGATTTCGTTGGCCCGCGCCGCCTGCCGCCCTTTGCGGCGCTCCTGCACATACTTCGGCGCCACTTCGAGCGAGCGGCTTTGGTTGAACAACCGCCGCACATAATTGCGCGACTCCAGCGCCTGGATGTGCTTGTGCACCGTGGCGAGCGACGCCAGCTTCAGCCCCTGCGCCAGTTCCTCGTAGCTCGGGCTGTAGCCGTTCTCCTCCACGAAGTCCGCAATGAAGTCCAGCACCTCTTTTTGCCGCTTGGTCAACGCCATGCATCCATTATGAGGCGAAGAAAAGGGGAAGTCAACGGGTCGAACGAGATCCCTGCGCCGCCAGATCCAACTCCCACGTCTGCCCAACCAGATCCTTCCCGAAACTATGATGCGGCTCTTCCTTCACCAGCCGGAATCCGGCCCGTTGGTAAATGCGATGCGCCTCCACCAGAATGCTCTGCGTCCACAGCGTGACTTTCCGGTAGCCGGCGGCGCGCGCGAATCGCACGCACTCGTTCACCAGCGCGTGCCCCAGTCCCTTGCCACGTGCGCTGGACTCCACCAGCAGCAGCCGCAGCTTCGCCGTTTCCGGCTCCTCGGGATGCTTCACCAGGAACACGTGACCCAGCGCTTCTCCGTCCACCTCGGCGATCCAGCAACGTTCGCGGGCCGGATCGAAGTTCGCGATGAAGTCCGCCACGATGCGCGCCACCAGCGCTTCGAACGTCTCGTCAAAGCCGTATTCTCCGGCGTACAATGCGGCCTCCCGGTGCACCACCCATCCCATGTCGCCCGGCCGATGCGGCCGCAGGATGAAAGGCGCGCGCTTCGCGCCGTCTCCTGCAAGCACTTCTTCGATCGCCGTCATCGAACGGATCAGCCGGGCGCGATCCGATGGCGCCAAGCTTCGCAGAATGTCGCGCGCCTGCTTCTCGGCGAGCGCGTTTAACATCTCAAATGCTTTTCGCCCGCGTTGCGTAAGGGAAAGATCCGCGACGCGGCCGTCTCGGATCGAAACTTTTCGCTTTAGCAGCCCTGCTCGCGTGAACTTGGCCAGGATCCGGCTGAGATAGCCCGCGTCCATCCCAAGCTCCTGCGCGATTTCCTTCGCTTTCGGCCCGGCGCGGGTCGCCAGTTCGTAGATGACCCGCCCTTCGGCCAGGCTGTACTCGGTGTGGAGCAGCCCCTCGTCCAGCGTTCCGATCAGGCGCGTGTAGGTGCGCGTGAAATGGCGGAAGATTGCGGCATCGGTGGCCAGGGACGGCATACGTCCAGTGTCAACCAGAATAGTTGACCCTGTCAATGAAGCGAGCAATCCGGCTGTGGCACGGCGCACCTTGGTAGCCGCAGGCGCTAATGATGTAAACCCTGCCGCCTGAAATTCGTCTACACCGCACGAAGCTCAACGCTTCTTAAAGGAGTTTCGGACAAATGAGAAAAACAGTACTTCGAACCGTGGCCTGGGCGGCGCTGGCGGCATCGTTCCTCTTCGCGCAAAACACCGGCACGCCGCCTACCGTCGCCCAGATCGTTGCGCGGCAGGTGGCCCGGCTCACTTCGTTGCTGACCTTGACCTCGTCGCAGCAAACGCAAGCCACCTCCATCTTCACCACCGAACAAACCACGCTCGCCGGCCTGCGCACCAGCCTCGACACCGCTCAGACCTCATTGGACACCGCCATTCAGAGCGACAGTACCGGCGATATTGCAACGCTGGCCACCCAAATCGGCGCCTTGCAGGGCCAGCAGGTGCTGGCGCAGGCCACGGCAGACGCCGCTTTCTATGCGATCCTTACTTCCACCCAACAAACCACCTACAACAATCTGAAGCTGGGCGGGCTGCTCGGTGGTCCGGGTGGCCCGGGCGGACCTGGCGGTCCCCCTCCCGGCGGATTTGGAGGGCCTCACCCCTAAGCACGCCCCGCGGGTGGCAGGCTTCGCTCATTTGGTCACCACACTCGATGGCGCGAGCCTGTACCCGCATGGTGCGGAGAGCCGTCACACGCGTAATGGAGCAGCACGCTACGGCGGAGCTCGACGAGTTGGAAGATTTTGAAGCCGTGGTGCAGTGGTTCCGGCCCAGAATCTTCCGCTTCGCTTTGGCCTCGCTCCGGGACAGGGATTTGGCCGAGACGATCACGCAAGATTGTTTCCTGAGGGCGTACCTGGCGCGCGCGCGATTCCGCAACGAGTGCAGCCTGCAGACCTGGCTCATGCAGATCGCCGTGAATCTGGTGCGCGATCACTCACGCAACCGCCGGTTGCAGTTTTGGAAGCGCACCCGGCAGACTGCCTTCGACGCGCATGGCTTGGAACGATGGGTCGTGGATCGAGGCCGCGACCCCGAAGCGCTAACATCGAGTAGAGAGCAGGTGCGCGGCGTTTGGAAGGCCGCGGGCGAACTTCCGGAGAAACAGCGCACCGTTTTTCTGCTGCGATTCGTGGAGGACCTGGAGCTGTTGGAAATCGCTGCGGCCACAGGCATGAAAGAGGGAACAGTAAAGGTGCATCTCTTCCGCGCTCTGCAAGCCATCCGGAAAAAGCTGGGAGCAACCGTATGAAAAGCCATCTCAGCTCCGAACAAATCTCGGAATGGATGCTGGGCCAACGGAGCGCGCGGGCCCGGGAACACGTTCGAGCGTGTCTCGAATGCCGCGCCGAACTTGAACGGCTGGAAGAAGCGCTGGCTCAGTTTCGCGGCGCCATACATCAGTGGAGCGGCGCGCAGGCTGCGGCGGTTCCGCCGGTTCTGGTCACATCCAGGCCGCGTCGTTTTGCGTGGGCTCTCGCGGCGGTGGCCGCTGTCCTGTTCGTCTGTCTTTCGGTTGCTTACATCCAGAATCGCGCCGCTGCCTCGCTCGAGCCGGTGTCCGACGCCGCCCTGCTCAGCCAGGTCCGCGCCGAAGTTTCCCGAACCGTTCCCAGCCCGATGGAGCCGCTGACCCGCTTGATCCCGTCGGCGGAAAACCAATGAGAGACCGCTTCGTGCCGTTGGCATTTTTCTTGTGCAGCGTGGCGCTCGCCTTCGCCCAGCCTCCACCACCCGGCGCGCCGAGGCGCGACGGCGGGCCTGGTCCTGGCCCCGGCATGCCACCGGGCCGTCCGGGTTTCGATCGTCCCCTTCGCGGCGGCCCACCCGGGAAGTGGTGGACCGATCCGCAAGTGGTCCAGCAGCTCGGCCTCACCGATGAGCAACAAAGGAAAATCGAAGACCTCTTTCAAAAGAGCCGCTTGAAGCTGATCGATCTGAGCGCCGCGGTGCAAAAGGAGGAAGCGATTCTGGATCCGCTCCTCGCCGCCGACCACCCCGACGAATCCAAAGTGCTGGCGCAGATCGATCGCATCGCGCAGGCCCGCGGCGAATTAGAGAAGGCCAATGCGCGCATGTTGCTCGGTTTCCGCGGCGTGTTGACGCAAGAGCAGTGGAAGAAACTGCAAACCGAAGGGCCGGGTCCTCTGCGCGACGGCCGGCGGTGAAGGCCGTCTGGCTTGGCGAGTGTGAGTTTCCGTCCCGGCTCTTTCCACATAATAGGGATGGATGCCCCGCGACACGCTGCTCGATTTCTTCCACGACTTCGAGGCATTGCTCGACGAGTTCCTGGTCTATGACGACGGCTTTCGCAGCCGCCGCTACCGCTACGATGAAGTAGCCGCCAAGGCGCGCGCGTTTGCGGCGCGCATGCGCCAGGCCGGCCTGGCCAAAGACGACAAGGTCATCTTATACGGCGAGAACCGCCCCGAGTGGATCATCGCGCTGTGGGGATGCCTGCTCGCGGGCGTCATCGCGGTTCCGATCGATTACCGGTCCTCGCCGGAGTTCGTCGATCGCGTCGACAAGATCGTGGCCGCGCGCCTCATCCTCGCGGGCGACGAAGTCACGCTGCCCGATTCGTCGAAACTCTGGAAGCTCGTCAGTCTCGATCAGGCTTCCGCCTCGCCCCCGGCGCCGGATCCAGCCATCACCGCCGGCCAGACCGCGGAAATCATTTTCACCTCCGGCGCCACGGCCGAGCCCAAAGGCGTGGTCATCACACACCGCAACATTCTCGCCAACATTGTTCCGGTAGAAGGCGAGGTTCGCAAGTACCTGAAATACGGCAGGCTGTTTTTCCCCATCCGCTTCTTAAACCTTCTGCCGCTCAGCCACATGTTTGGCCAGGCTATGGCGACTTTTATCCCACCGATGCTGGCGGGCGTGGTCGTGTTCATCCACGGCTACAATCCGGTCGAGATTCTGCGCCAGATTCGAACCCGGCGCATCTCCCTGCTGGTATCGGTGCCGCAGATTCTCGAAATCCTGCGGGAATACCTGCAGCAGGCTTTTCCCGAGTTGAAGGACCTGAAGCCCGCCCGCATCCACTGGTTGCGCCGCTGGTGGCGCTACCGCCGGGTGCATCGCCTGTTCGGCTGGAAATTCTGGAGTTTCATCGTTGGCGCTGCGCCGCTGGCAGCGGACTTGGAAGGCTTTTTCTCCGAGCTGGGATTCCTGGTCATCCAAGGCTACGGCCTGACCGAAACCGCGCCCATCGTCACGTTGAATCATCCGTTCCACGCGCGCCAGGGCACGGTCGGCAAGCCGATCGCCGGGGTCGAAGTGAAAATTGCTGAAGACGGCGAGATCCTCGTGCGCGGCGACAACGTCACCTCAGGCTACTATCAGAAGCCCGAGGAAACCGCCCAGGCGTTTGCCGGCGGTTGGTTCCATACCGGCGACATCGGCGCCTTGAACAAAAACGGCGAGCTGACCATCCTTGGCCGCAAGAAGGAAATGATCGTCACGCCGGAGGGCCTCAACGTCTTTCCTGACGACGTGGAGACCGTGCTGAAGCAGCAGCCTGGCGTGCGCGACGCAGCCGTGATCGGAACCGACCGCGTGCACGCGGCGCTCATTCTACAGCCCGGCGCGGACATCGAGGCCATCGTCCATCACGCGAATGCCGATCTGGCCGATTATCAGCGAATCCGCAGCTTTTCCGTCTGGCCCTACCCGGAATTCCCGCGCACCGAGGGGACCGGCAAGCTCAAGCGGCGCGAAATCGCCAAAGGCACGCCGCCGCCCGCTAAACCCGCCGGCATCGACCTGAGCGTGCCGCTGGAATCGCTGACCTCCCTCGAACGCGTCGAACGGATGGTCGCACTGGGTCTGGACGAAACGCACCTCGCGGAGACGCCGGCAATCGCGGCTGAGGCCGAAGCCGCCGATTTCCCGAGTTGGAATCGCAACGCACTCGCCCGAGCCGCCCGCCGCATCGCGCTTCCATCCATCCTGCTGCCCCTCACGCGCATCTTTGCCCACGTCCATCGCGCAGGCCTGGAGCATCTCAAGGGCATTCAGCCGCCCGTCATCTTCGCCTCCAATCACCAAAGCTACATGGATGTACCGGTCATCCTAAGCGCGCTGCCGGCGCGCTGGCGTTACCGCGTGGCCCCCGCCATGCGCAAGGAATTCTTCGACGAACATTTCCACGGGCGCAGCTTTACCAACAGCCTGAACTATTATCTGTCCGCGCTCTTCTTCAACGCGTTTCCGATCCCGCAGCGCGAGCCGGGCGCGCTCGCCACTCTGCGTTATATGGGCGATATGGCCGCTGACCGCTGGTGCGTCCTCATTTTTCCCGAAGGCAAAATGACGGACGCCGGCGAAATCTGGCCGTTTCAGCCGGGAATCGGCATGATTGCGTCCAAGCTGAGCGTGCCGGTGGTCCCGGTCCATATTGAAGGTCTCGATCACGTCCTCCACAAGAGCTGGAAGATGGCCCGCATGGGCCGCGTCCGCATCGCCTTCGGAGCGCCTATTTCACTCACCGGCCACGACTACCAGGCCCTCGCCAAACAAGTCGAAGAAGCGGTCCGCAAGCTCTGACTACTCCGCCTTCCCGAACATCTCCAGCTGTTCTTTCGCCGTCGGCTTCGCTTTGCGCGGCATCCGCAGCGGGCTTCCCACAACGCCCAGCACCTGCGTGCTCATCAAGGCGGCTTTCGGTACAAAGATGCGCTGGTTCTGGAAGCCGGGATCGGGCGGGATCACCGAAAACCCATAGGAATCCAGCTGCAGCAGATTGTTGGGCAGGATGCCGTCCATCGCGTCGCCGTCGCGAAACTGCATGCGCAGCCACAAACCCTCCATCTTGGGCCGCGTGGTGAACAGGCGCAGCTCTTTGCGCGGTTCGCCCTGTTGGAAGTCGCGCACGAAGCAGACCAGCTTGATCTCGTCGTAAGGAACGACGCTCACCGAGCCGCTCTGGCTCAGAAGCTCCAGCCCCTCGGGCTGCAGGTAGGCCTGGGGATTCACGAAACCGGCCAGCGTTTCGCGGTCAAACCGCGAGACCAGGACCTTCTTGTTGGTCGAGCCCCCCAAACCCCTCCTTCAATCGCTTTCCATGCGGACTTCCGACACTTCTCTTCCAAACAAATTTGCGAATATTGTATCATTGGCAGAATGCAATCCGTTCGATCCATTTCGGCCCAGGTGGCTTCGTTTTTGAATTTCTGCCGGATCGAGAAAGGGTTGTCGCAGACCACCATTGAGGCGTATCATGCTGATTTGCAAAGGTTTGCTGGTTCGTTACATCCCGGTGACGAGCTGGGAAGCCGGGAGTGTGTCCGCCGGCATGTAGACGGGCTTTACCAGGCCAAGCTGGCCAGCCGCTCGATCGCCCGGCACCTGGCCACGCTTCGCAACTTCTACCATTATTTGCTCGAAACCGGCGCCATCTCCAGCGATCCGACCACCGTTCTGGCCGCCCCGCGACAATGGCAAAGTCTTCCTAAATATCTTAATAAGAAGCAGATCGACGGATTGCTGGCCACCTGCGACCTTTCCAGGCCCAAGGGCCTGCGCGACCGGGCCATGCTCGAATTCCTCTACGCCACCGGCCTCCGGGTTTCCGAACTCTGCCACGTCCGTGTCTCGGACCTGGAAACGAACCTGGGATTCGTGCGCGTGCTGGGGAAGGGCAACAAGCACCGGATCGTGCCGGTCGGCAAATCGGCGCTGCAAGCCGTGGAACAATACCTGGGCGAAGGACGGGCGAAGCTGCTGAAGGGGCGCGCCAGCCCGTATCTGTTCGTCACGAACCGCGGCAGCGCCATGACGCGCCAGGCGTTTTGGAAACTGCTCGCCGGTTACGGCAAGAAGGCGGGGATGTTCCGCGATCTGACGCCGCATGTCCTGCGGCATACCTTTGCGACGCATTTGTTGGAAGGCGGCGCGGACCTGCGCAGCGTGCAGAGCATGTTGGGCCACGCCGACATCTCCACCACGCAGATTTATACGCATGTCATGCGGTCCCGGCTGCGGCGCACCGTGGACGAGCATCATCCGAGAGCCTGACCGGCTTCGGCGTTGTGTTGTTACGGCGAGGGCCGCGCGATAGGGCGCTCGGCCATTCGCCAGAGAGAGCAAACGATGAGCGACTACATGTTTATGCTCGAGAGCCACCTGAGCTCCGATCAGAGCCGGGTGGTTTCCGATGTTCAGGTCGCCGCCACCAGCGCCAACCTGAATGTGTTCCTGACGGGCGGGGCGATGCGCGACATGCTGGGCGGGTTTCCGATCGTGGAGATCGACTTCACCATCGAAGGCAACGCCCTGAAGGTGGCCCAGGCCATCGTCAAGAAGACCGGCGCCAAGATTCTGTGGGACGATGACAACCGCAAGCTCGCGGCCCTGGCTTTTCCGGGCGGTGTGCACGCCACGCTGGGCATGGCGCGCCAGGAGAAATATCCCAAGCCGGGCGCGAAACCGGTGGTGCGGCCGGCGACCATTCATGAAGACCTGCGCGGCCGCGACTTCACCATCAACTCCATCGCGTTGTCGCTCAATCCCGCTTCGCGCGGCCTGCTGCTGGATCCGAACAACGGCGTGGGCGACCTGGAGCGCAAGGAATTGCGCGCGGTCAGCAATTACACGCTGTATGACGATCCCATCCGGCTGCTGCGCTTGCTGCGCTTCAAGGTACGCCTGGGCTTCAACATCGACGAGCGCACCAAGATGCAATACGACAACGCCCGCGAAGCCCAGCTCGAAACGCGCATCCCGCCGCTGGATTTGTTGGACGAGCTGCGGCACATCGCCAACGAACCCAACTGCGCCGATGTCATCCAGCTGCTGGAAGATGAAAAATTGCTCCAGCTTTATTCGCCTGCGCTGGGAGGAGGCAAAGGAGCGCACGCCGGTCTGCAGAAACTGCAAAAGGCCCGCCAGACCATTCCCTTTGGCGTGGACATCCATCTGGAGAGCGTGGGCGTTTTCCTCTATTTCCTGACCGAGAAGCTTTCGGCCAAGGACAAGGCCGCCCTGGTAAAGGGGATCGGTTTGACGCGGAAGGAAGTGGAGCAATGGCAGAAACTCGATTCCAGAGCCAAGAAACTGGAGAAGGACTTGAAATCGGCCAAGCTGCAGAAACCGTCGCACGTTTATTCCGTACTCTCGAAAGCGCCGGGCGATCAGGTGGTCTTTTTGCTGGCGCACTCCTCCGAGCGCCTGGTGCATGACCGTATCAAGAACTATCTGCAAAAATACCTGCCCAGCGCGCAGGAAGTGACCGAGCGCGACGTGGTGGCCGCCGGGGCCAAGCCCGGTACACCGAAGTTCCAGAAGGTGCGGGAAGAGCTGATTCTCACCAAACTGGACGCGCGGCCCAAGAAGGTGCCGCCGCCTGAAACCGCCGCGCCCGGGCCAACGCATGCCGGGCCGGCGCATGCTGGTCCGTCGCATGCCGGACCGGCTCTGGCCCGCAAGTAAGCGGCGGGCATCGAGTGCTGGTACTCGCTTCGAATTCACCGCGCCGCCAGCAGATCCTCCGGGATGCGGGCATCCCTTTTGTCGTTCGCGCGCCGAATATTCACGAAGAGCAGCGCCCGGACGAACCGCCCGGCGACTACGTGCGGCGGCTGGCGAAAGATAAGGCGCAGGCAGTTCCGCGTTCGGACGATGAAATCGTGCTGGCGGCCGATACCGTGGTCGTCGTGGATGGCGATGTTCTCGAAAAACCGCGCGACGCGGCGGACGCGCTGCGCATGCTGCGGCTGCTGGCGGGGCGCGAGCACGAGGTCATCACCGGGATCTGTTTGCTCTCCGCCTCGAGCAGGATCGTAGACGCAGCGTCCACGCGCGTGCGCTTCGTTCCGATGAGCGAGGCCGAAATGGCGGTCTACGCGTCGAGCGGCGAGCCGATGGACAAAGCCGGGGGCTACGCGATCCAAGGTCTGGCGTCCAAGTTCATCGATCGGGTGGAGGGCTGCTACTTCAACGTGGTTGGTTTGCCCATCGCGCTGGTCTACCGGCATTTGAAAGCGCTGGGCCATTGACGGCCGGAGCAGCATGCGATTTTGGATCACCAAGAACAGCGAGTTGCCCATCCGGGAACAACTGGTGCGCCAGGTGGTGCTGGGGATTTTGAGCGAAGATCTTCCGGCCGGACACAAACTGCCGAGCGTGCGGGCAATGGCGCGCCGGCATCATATCCACGCCAACACCGTAAGCGCGGCTTATCACGATCTGCTGCAGCAGGGCTGGCTGGAACTGCGCCGGGGCAGCGGCCTGTACGTTCGTCCACCGATTGCAGCCGCGAATGCCCAGAGTGAGCTGGAACGGCTGCTTATCGCGCTCCTCGCCACGGCGCGCTCACACGGCTGGGAGCCGGAAGAGGTGCTGAGGCGTTTGGAACATCTCGTCCGTCCGCGGGCCTACGAGCGCGTGCTCGTCGTGGAGCCCGATCCCGCCATGCGCGAGATTCTCCTCGCCGAGTTGGCGGAGCATCTGGGCGCTCGCGTGGCGGCCACGAGCGCGAACGAGACCGGTCTGGAACAAGTATCGAGCGCCTCTCAGACACTGGCGGTCGCGCTTCCCACGCGCGCTCCGAAGGTGCGCCGCGCCTTGCCGCCGTACGCACTCCTGATCCCGCTGCGGGTTCGCTCCGCGCGCCAATCACTGGAAGGGCAAAGCAGGCCGGCGCCCGATGTGGTGATTTCCATCGTTTCGCGTTCCGCGGAAATCCGGCAATGGGCGCATGCCCTGCTGATCGCCGTGGGTCTCGATCCCGAGTCGTTGTCCGAGGTGGACGCCGCAAGGCCCGGCTGGCAGGACCGGATCGGCCGCGGCAGCCTGGCCGTTACCGATGTGGTGACCGCCCGCGAGCTTCCCGCCGGCTGTCTTGTGAAGGAATATCGCGTGATCGCAGACTCCTCCATCTCGGAACTGAAGCAGCTTTGCTCTGCCTGACTTTGTGACAACTCGCCAAAGTGCCACAGCCGCGGCGCTGCCCGGCGCCTCCACGCTTTATTCTGGACTCGCTATGATAACCAACGCACGCCGTGTACGCCCGACGGCTAGTAGCCGACCGAGCTAGTGAAATCACCGCGCGTCACCACAACCTTCGAGCTTCTCCGCAGAACCTGGGGCGTGACCGGCAAAAGGAGCGTGGGTGCGTTGCAGTTAACGGGTACCGTGAGTGGTTCCCTAAGTGCGACCAAATGCAGCCACCGGCTCGTTACGGTTCCGATAGGCCAGGGAAAAGCCGGCCGGCACAAGGAAAACCGTAAAAACAACCGATACCAACAGCCCGCCGATCAGGGCGCGAGCCAGCGGCGCGTAGGACTCGCTGCCTTCGCCGAGCTTCATGGCCATGGGCAGCAGGCCGATAATCGTCGCAAGCGAAGTCATCAGAATTGGGCGCAGACGAACGCGGCAGGATTCGATAATCGCCTGGCCGACACTGCGGCCTTCTAGCTTCAGGCGGTGTGCGAATTCGACGATGAGGATGCTGTTGGACATCGCGATTCCGGCCAGCATCACCACGCCCATCAGCGACATCACGTTGAGCGTGGTGCCGGTGAGCACCAGGATCAGCAAGACTCCGGATATTCCCGGTGGAAGCGCGAGCAGAATGATGAAGGGATCGATGAAGGACCGGAACTGCGCGACCAGGATCAGGTAGAGCAACACGACGGAAAGCGTTAGCCCGATGGCGAAACTCTTGAAAGCGTCGTTCATGGCTTCCGCACTGCCGCGAACGGCGACATTCACGTTGGAGGGAATCTCCTCACGCGCGACAACGTTGCGTACATAGTCGGCCGCGATGCCCAGATTTTCGCTCGCGGGCCGCGCATAAATGTCGAGTTTGCGGCGGATCTGATAGTGATCGACTTCGGTGGGTGCTTTGATCCGCTGGATATTCGCGATCATGTCCAACCGCGTCGGCTCGGAGTGGCCTTCAGCGTGCAACGGGATGGCCCGGAGGTCGGCGATGGAGCGGATCTGGGTTTCAGGATACTGCACGGTCAAAAAATAGTTGTTTCCGTTGCGCGGATCAATCCAGAGATTGGGTGCGATCATCTGATTCGACGTTAACGACGTGATCACGTTGGTCAGCACTTCGCGTTCCGTGAGTCCAAGCTTGGCGGCGTGCAGCCGATCGATATCCACGCGCAGAGAGGGGTAATCCAAATCCTGCGGCATAAAAACATCGGCGATGTCGGGCGAGAGCCGCAGCCTGCTTGCGATGTCTTGAGCTATGCGGTTATCTGTATCCAAATTGGCGCCGACGATTTGCACGTCTATGGGCGCCGGAGCACCCATGCTGACTACTGCGTCGACCAGGCTCCCGGTAGAGAAGAACGGCGTGAGCTCCGGCATTTCATTCGCGATGCGGTGCTTGAGCCGCCGGATATATTCATAGCTTCCGATGCGATGCCCTGGCTTGAGTCCCACCTGTACGAAGCCAGTGTGCATGGCGGCGTTAGAAGTGTAGACGGCGGAAAATCCGTTGTCGACGCCGATGTTATCGACGATGATGCCGAGATCGTTCGGCCGGACTGTATCTTTGATCAGGGTCTCCAGGTTCAGGGCTAACCGCTCGGTGACTGCGAGTCGAGTTCCCGACAGCGCTTTGAAAGTGATGACGAACTGTCCCGCGTCGGTTTGGGGAAAATAAGCGAAGCCGAGCTGCCTGTAGAGCAGGAGGCTGGCGGCGAAGGCCAAGAAGAAGGCCACGAGCACGGCGACCGGTATGTGAAGAGCCCGTTCGACCAGCGCTTCGTAGGCCCGTAACATGCCGTTGAAACCAGAGTTGAACGCCTGATTGAATCGCGTGCCCCATCCTGCTTCAGCATTCGAGTGCTGCAGCTTCAGGAAGCGGGCGCAGAACAACGGGACGACGGTCATCGCGACGAAGTAAGAGGCAAACAGCGAGACCACCACGGCGAGCGCCATGGCGGAGAAGAGAAACTTGCTCACGCCCGCCAGCAGCGTCACCGGGAAGAACACTACGGCAGTAGTCAGCGTGGATGCGAGCACCGGGAGCGCGACTTCTTTGCCGCCGCTTTCCGCGGCAACTCTCGGAGGTTCGCCTAGTTCGAGGTGCCGGTAGATGTTTTCGAGCACGACCACGGAATTGTCGATCAGCCGCGAAAGCGCCAGCGCCAACCCGCCTAGCACCATGCTGTTCACCGACGATCCGCCGAGTTGCAGAATGAAGAACGTCGCGCAGACCGAGAGCGGAATCGAAAAGAAAACGGCCAGCGTGGCGCGCAGGCTGCCGAGGAAGATCAGGATCATCAGACAAGTGAGGAAAAGCCCGATACCGCCTTCGTGAAGCAGCGTTTCAATCGCCGTCCGGACGAAGCGCGATTGATCGAACACCACGTCGGTCTTCATGGCCGCTGGCACGTCCACCAGATGGCTGACGGTCTTGCGAACGCCGTCCACCACCGCGATGGTATTGGAATTACCGCCCTGCTTCATCACCGGCAGATAGACGGATCGCTGGCCGTTCACGTGAACCACGTTGTATTGCAGTGCGTGCGCGTCTTTGAGCTGCCCGATGTCCGACATCAGCACGGGATTTTCACCGTTCATCTTCACCGGATATTGGCTCGCGTCTTTCAGATTGAACTGGGCGTTCGAATAAATGTTGTAGTCGAGGTTTCCGATCTGAACGTCGCCCGCGGGCAGAATCACGTTAGCTTGGCCCAGTGAGCGCACGACGTCCATAGGGCTAATCTGGCGGGCCTCCAGCTTATAGGGGTCTACATAGAACTGGATCTGCCGCCAAGGTCCGCCGAATGGCTGCGGAATGGACGCGCCGTGAACGCCGGCGAGTTGGTTACGGACAAAATTCTGGGCGATGTCCTTCAGGTCGCCGTCCGTCATGCCTGCGCCGTTCATGGTCACAAGACACACCGGCAAACTGGACGCATCGGATTTCAGCACTACCGGTGGAAGTGTGCCGGGCGGGAGGTCCTTCATATCGGAAACCGCGAGATTGGCAATGGTCGCGGCGTCGATGTCGGCGTTGGTGTCGGTTTGAAAGTAGACTCGAATGATGCTGACGCCCGTGAGCGATCGAGATTCGATGTGATCGATTCCGCTCGCTAGCGTGAAGAAGCGCTCCAGGTGGTAGGTGATGTCGCCTTCGATTTGTTGGGGGGGCATGCCGGCATAGAATGTCGCGACCACCACAACCGGGATATTCATCGATGGAAACATATCCACGGGCATTTGCACTACGGCCACGACGCCGAGAATCGCAATGATGGCGCAAACTACGAGGATCAGGTAAGGCGTATTGATCGCGAAACGCGACATGGGTTCTCCATCATTGGGCGTTTAAACCGGCCGCGAGTGAAATCATCTTCGGACGAACCTTGGCTCCCTCTTTCAATCCGGAACGCGGCCCGACGACGACATCGTCGCCGTCCTTCAGATCGCCAGAACGGATTTCAACTTGACGCGCCGTCTGGATTCCGAGGCTCACCGGGACGATGTGGATTTCGCCCGCCGGCGCGACGGTGAACACGCGAGTCAAATCGCCCGCGCCGTCCACGGCCTCGATCGGAACCGTTAGCACGTTCCTGCGCGCCGCGGAAATTAGCTTGACTTCGGCGTACATGCCGGGCACCAGCACCAGGGACGGATTGGGAACGTCGACCTCGGTCTTCATCGTACGCGTGGCTTCGTCCACTTTATCGGCGAACCGTGCAATGCGGCCGGGAAAGCTTCGGTTCAGCACGGAGACGTGAACGTTCACCGTTCCGCCCAGATGAACCAGCGGCACCGCCGATTCCGGCACCGGCAGGTCCAGGCGCAGCAGGCCGTTCTCGGAAATCCGCACCACTGGCATGGCTTGCGACGAAGTCCCGGCTTGGATAAGCGATCCGCTGTTCGCATAGCGCTTCGTAATCACGCCGGTGAATGGCGCCGCGATGGCAGAGTATTGGTACAGCGTCTTTACGCGCGCGCGTTCAGCTTGTGAAACTCGGATGCGCTCCTGGCACTCGGCAATGCGTGATTTCGCAGCTGAGACCTGCGCTTCGGCGACTAGATCCCGCGAATGCGCCTCATCCACGTCTTGCTGTGGAACCAGACCCGGCTCCTTCTTCGATACATCCAGGATTCGCGAATAAGACAGATGAGCCATATCGTGCGAAGACTGCGCACGTTGCAATTCGTCGCGCGCGGTCGCCAGCTCCGCATTAGCCTCGTCGATGGCGGCCGAAGCGCGCGCCAGATCGTCCTGCATTTCTGGAATTTCGAGCGTGGCCAGCGACTGCCCCTCGCGAACGCGGTCGCCGATATCTACCTTGATCTCTTTGATGTATCCGGAGACCTTGGCCATGACATCCACTTCCTGGAACGGCTCGAATTCGGCGGTGAGAAGCAGGTCGTTGGCGAGATCGGCGCGGCTGACCTTAGCTACCGCAACAGTCAAGGGCTCCGCCGCCGCGGCCGGCGTTTGGGCCTCACTCTTGCGTGTGCAGGAAGTCGCTCCCGATAGGGCCAATATCGCCATAGCAGCCACTAGAACGTGTCTCATCGCAGGAGTCCCATCGTGTAGTTGAGTGCGGCTCGCGCACTCAAGTAATCGTATTTGGCGGAGGCGGCGGCAATCTGCGAGGCCGTCTGATTCAATTGCGCCGTGTTCAGCTCGACGATGCTTCCGAGCGCGGCGTCATAGCGCGCTTGCGCCAGACGCAAGGATTCGTTGGCCTGCGCCTCCATCCGGGCCGTCACATCCAGGCGCCGGAAAGCATCGTTCGCGTTCAACCAGGCGACGCGGACATCGCGCGCGACTTGAACCGACAGGTCCTGAACGTCCTTGGCGGCCGCTGCCGCCCGTGCTTCCGCTTCTTCGCGGCGCGCCTTGAAGAGTCCGCCGTTGAGAACGGGAATGCTGATATTCACTCCCGCACCGCTGTAGGATTCCGGCAACCGGGGATCGCGCACGGGGGCGACGCCCGCCACTGCGCCAAGACTGATTGTGGGATTGCGCAGGTCCTTTTCGGCGTCCGCATATCGGTCTAGCGCCTTCTGATTGAGGCGCAGCGCGGCCAGATCGGGCCGTTCCCGGTTCGCTTCCTGGATCAGAGCGTCCACGTTGGGATTGAGCGCCGCAGGGAGCGGCTCGTCGTTCAATGAAAAAGGCTGGTCGTGATCGTAGCCCATGGCGGCGGACAGCTCTGAGTGGCTGGCGATGGCGTCGTTTTCGGCGCGAAGCAAATCGAGCTCGGCCTGGGACTCGTTCACTTGAGCGAAACTCACGTCCACGGTCGAGCGCAGAGCGCTTTGCGCCAGAGCGGTGACCTGGCGTAGAGTTACGCGCCGCAGGCTCAACGTAGCTTGTGCCACCTTCAATACGGACTGGGCGGCCAGAGCCCGGTAATAGGCCTGCTGGACGCTAACCAATACCTGGGCGCGGGTATTGGTGACGTTCTGGTTCTCCGACTCATTGCGCAGTTTGGCGCTCTTGATGAGATCGGCTGTGCGCCCGAAATCGGTGATCAGTTGATTGAGAACCACGCCGGTTGATTGGCGGCTATAGATACTCGATGTAGTCACGGCGCCTGCCGATAAAACCGAACCGTGCTCGGTCCCCACGCCGGTCACGTTGACGGATAGAGTCGGAAAATAAGCCGACCGCGCTTCTTTTACCTGGAAGCCACTGGCTTGTGCGGTCAATGCCACAGCCGCAATTTTGGGATGGTTTCCGAGCGCGATTTGCTGGGCTTGGTCCAAGGAGACGACCGGGGGCGCTTGTGCGGTGAGCGTGGGACAGAGCGTGACGCTTGCCAGCAACAGCCATCGCCTCCTCATTGCCCCGTTGCGACCGCCGCCTGAAGAATTACGGTGTCCTGCGCCTCGATCAGGCCGTCGGTCACCAGCTCACGAAGCGACGGCAACAGTACGCTGACGTTTTGCTCCGTGTCGATGAATTCGATGCGCAGCGGCATGTGCCTGTCGGCATCGATTCCGCTTTCCTGGGCGTGGATGCGATGATGCGAACCGAAGCCCGCTTCGGGCCTGAAGAGAGTGGCGCCGGCAACACCTCGTTTCAGCAGCAAATCGAGCACTTCCTGGCTCAGATAGTCGCGACGCGAGGATGTATCCTCGTTGAAGTGGATCGTGACTTTCTTTGCTGGGCCAGGGATAAGCACACTCTTGGATTCCTTCGGGGCCTATAGATTAGGTATAGCCCCGACGTCGGGACAACACCACTGAACACTTTCTGAACTTTCCATTACGCGACAGTCAGAGATTGTTCAGAAAGTTGTTACTAGACGGCGGGCCGTCGCTCGCTTATAAAGAAGAAGGAAATTCCGTGCGTATTCTGGTTGTTGAAGACGAACCCAAGCTGGGCAGGGCGGTCGAGGAAGGACTAAAGGCCGCGCAGCATCAGGTGACCCTGGTTCAGACGGGCGAAGAGGGGTTCTATCTGGTGCAGACCGAATCATTTGACCTGGTGATCCTCGACGTAATGCTGCCCGGAAGGAACGGTCTGGAAATACTGCAAACGATGCGGCGGCACGGAGTGAGGACGCCCGTCCTGATCCTAACAGCACGCGACGCAGTGGAGGATCGCGTCCTCGGTCTCGATACTGGCGCCGACGATTATCTGGTCAAGCCATTCGCTTTTCCCGAGTTGCTGGCGCGTGTGCGTGCTCTTAGCCGCAGGGCGCTGCCCGAAAGCAGCGCGAAGCTGCAGATCGCCGATCTAGAACTCGATGTGGAAGGGCGTTCGGTGACCCGAAGCGGCCAGGCGCTGGACCTCACCGCTCGTGAATTCGAGCTGCTGGAATACCTGATGCGCCGCCGGGGCCATGTCGTCTCACGCGAGATGCTCACTCGCGAGGTCTGGAAGGAGTCGGGACGCCACACGCCTCTGGATAACGTGATTGACGTTCTGGTCGCCCGTTTGCGGCGCAAGGTGGACGATCACTTTGCGCAGAAACTGGTGCACACGGTCCGCGGCGTCGGGTTCGTGGTGCGCGAGCAGCAAGACTAACGCCCCAAAATACTATTCCAAAGACACTATCTGTGGGGCGGATACATGCTGGAGCCGTAGATCACATAATCTTCGTATGCCCGCTGCACTTCCGGGTCTTCTGCGAAATGCCGCCTCAAGATCCACAAGCCATCCGCATTCGCGAGAAAGATCAGCCCGCGGCCGCCCTCTCTTGAGACTGCCGTTACGCCCGTAAACTGGCGGGCAATTTTGGGATTCTTGGGATCAGAAAGATCCATGATCGTCAGGGTTTGCGGCAATTGATCCGCGGAGACCGGTGCTGGCCCGCTGCTGACCAGAGCGGCGGTGCCGGCGACGGCAGCCAAGCTCCCGGATGTGGCGTTCGGCGCCGAAGTGACATCGCCCAGGACAACGGGTTCATTCTCCTTCGTAACATCGATCAGCGTCAGCTTTCCGTCGGCGTGTTCGGCGTAGAGATAATAGCTGCTGTAATGCTGTGTTGCAATGAAGCGTTTTACCGCGCTACTCGCGAGAGCCACGTGGCCGACCACCTCGATCTGATCCTTCGGATCGTCTTTCGGCTTTTTGTTCTTGGCGGCTCCGAGAGACGCCAGCAGCATCATGGATGCCAGCAAAGCCGTGAAAGATCGAGTTCTCACGTCCCGTTTTTAGCATCGAAGGCGATGACGTGCGCCTGAACGTTTTCTTACTTTTTTCTGAACGCGGGGACGGCGCGGAAGAATCGCGATTTAGCACTTGCGCTTTAGGCCGGGCGAAACTATAAACAAGAAAGATGAGAATCTCATTCTCCCGGATGTTTGGCGTGCGTCGCGTACGAACCCGCCTCACGCTCTGGTACGTTTTCGTTCTCGCGAGCGTTCTCCTCCTGTCGTGGGTTCTCACGGCGTCCTTTCTGTTTCTGCAGTTCCGCGGCCAGCTGGACCATTACGCTATTCAGGACATCGAAACGGTTGAGGGGCTCCTGTACTTCGATGCCCGCGGAGATCTCAGCGTCCGGGAAGACTATCACAATCATGCAGCGTCCAAACAGGTGATTGACAGACTTCTGGAAGTCCGGTCGGCGCAGGGCGCAGTCCTGTACCGGAACGAGCGACTGGCAGGTCAATTTCTCGGCGGCAAGCTGCTTCCCGAGGAAGGCGAAGGCGGGTATTCGGCGCGTTCCGTGCGTCTTGCGGACGGCACACCGGTCCGGATGGTCAGCCGCCGCCACACGTTGGACGGGCACCCGCTGGTGCTTCGGCTGGGCTATAGCGAAGAAGCAATTCTGGGGAGGCTGCGAGAGTTCGGGCTAGCTTCTTTGCTGGCTCTCCCGCTAATCGTCGCGCTGGTGGGTTTCGGAAGCTACTTGCTGGCCAAGCGCGCGCTGCGGCCGCTCGAAGAAATGGCCTGCCGGGCCGAGGAGATCACCTCAGAGCGGCTGAGCGAGCGGCTGCCTATTGTGGACGCGGGGGACGAGATGGATCACCTGGCCACGGTGTTCAATAACCTGCTTGCGCGGCTGGAGCAATCCTTCGAGCAGCTTCGCCGGTTCACGTCCGACGCCTCGCATGAGTTGCGCACTCCGCTTGCTTCCATCCGCAGCGTCGGTGAGGTAGCGCTGGAAAAGGACGGCACGCGCGCCGAGTATCGCGACACGATCGGCAGCATGCTGGAAGAAGTGAATCGCCTCACGGCGCTGGTGGACAATTTGTTAACGATCGCGCGAGCCGACGCCGGGCGCATTGTGCTGCACCCCGCGGTGTTTTCCGCAATCGGTCTAGCGCGCGAGGCAGCGGGGTTGCTCGATATTCTTGCCGAAGAGAAGGAGCAGCGGATCACAGTGCGGGGCGACGAGGCGCTCACTCTCACCGGGGACCGCGTTTTCCTCCGGCAGGCTCTGGTAAACATCATTCACAACGCGGTGAAGCATTCGCCCGTGGGCGGGGCGATTTCCGTCAATGTCCAGGGTGACCCTCTGGGCGGCGTCCGCCTCGAAGTAGCGGATAATGGGCCTGGCATCGCGCCGGAGCATGCAGAGAGAATCTTCGATCGTTTTTATCGCGTCGATCAGTCGCGGTCGCGTGACGGCGGTGGCGCTGGGCTGGGGCTCTCCATCGCACAATGGGCAGTACGCATGCATGGCGGCAGGATTCAATTGATCACAGCGCCCGGTGAAGGCTGTACGTTTCAGATGTCGCTACCGCCGGTGGTGCCCGCAAGAAACTAAAAGCAAATGAAAATCTACCCACGGATTGCCGCGATTGCTCTCCAGGCCATCGCTCTCTTTGCGCAACATTCCGGTACCACGCCTGCGTATCCGCGAGGCTACCTCACCCCTGCGCAGGTCTCCGGCGTCGCGCTCGTGGTCCCGTCCGCTCCACAAACGGGCGATCCCAGATTTTTCAGGCCGACATGTCAATTTTCCGCGAGACGCGCAAGCTGGAAGGCTCGGCGCGCTGGAAACTCGCGCAGTCGGATGACAACCTATCGCTGGCGGGCTTGCTCGGTGCATTCGCCTGTTCGCTGGGCGTAGGGCTGACTCCGAAGAATGCTCCCAAAATCGCGACGCTGCTCAACCGCGCGAATGAAGATGCCTATCGTGCCGCCGATGTCATGAAGAAGCGCTATCAACATAAGCGCCCCTTCCAATTAGAAGCAGGGGATGTTTGCATTTCACCTGAGGGCAAGGCTGCTCTGGAGAAGAGCCCGGATTATCCGTCCGGCCATACAGCTTTGAGTTGGGAGACAGGCCTGATTCTGAGTGAGCTGGACCCTGAGCGTGCCGTTCAGATCCTCCAGCGAGCGCGGGCCTTTGGACAGAGCCGGGTCGTTTGCGGGGTGCACAATCTCAGTGCCGTTGAAGCGGGGTGGATGACGGCCTCCGCGGTCTTCGACATGCAGATGAGTTCGCCGGAATTCAAGAAGGATCTGGAAGCCGCGCGAGCGGAGTTCGCTTCCCTGAAGAGCGAGATCCGAGAGTCACCGTCCAATTGCGAAGCGCAAGCGGACTTGGTTTCGAAAGACCCTTACTGAACGTCCGTCGCGTTGGACTTGCGGGATTCGGGATCATGCCTCACGTCAATTCCCTTGGATAGGAATAGAACGTCCTCGGCTATGTTGGTGGCATGATCGGCGATGCGTTCCAGGTTGTGCGCGATGAATATCAAATCCACCGCGCTCGGAATAGTGGAGCGCTCTTCCTGCATGAACACCATAAGCTCCCTCGAAACCAATTCCTTCAGCAAATCCACTTCGTCATCCGAAAGGAGAACGGTGCGAGCTAGCTCGTCATCGCGATGCGTTAGTGCATCCAGGCTCTTGCGGACCATGCTTTCGACTAGGTTTGCCATCCGCGGGATGTCGATCAATGGATTTACCGGCGGATGCCGCATCAGCGCGAGAGCCCGATGCGTAATGTTCACGGCTAAGTCGCCCATCCGCTCCAGGTCACCATTGATCTTGATGACCGCGGTGAGATACCGCATGTCGCCGGCCATGGGCTGGTAGAGCGCCAGCAAACGTGTGGCGTACTTGTCAATGTCCATTTGCGCTTGATTGATGAGGGCCTCTTTCCAAAACACGTCCTTGGCTGCAGCCTCGTCGCGATGGATCAGCGCCGTGACGCTTTGATGGATTGCGGACTCGACCAATCCGGCCATTTCAAGAAGGCGATTCTGCAGTTCATCCAGCTGCTCTCGAAAGCGAATCAAGTCGTTTGTCCCTTCACCAACAGTACACCAGGATGCCCGCCCCTGACCGGGACCGCGGTGATAAACTGCGAGAGCTGGCATGACGTACAGACTCTGAAATGTTGCAGTGCCCGGCGTGACCGGGTTACGAGCCGAGACAATCGACCCGTAGGCGTCCATCTTCGAGCAGCGGGTCCAGGTTGGCCGGCAGATGCGAGGTAAGATGACCAGCACTGCAGAGACC
>DATJNO010000136.1:0-39994 GCA_035508055.1 Bryobacteraceae bacterium
GTCCGTTGCTCGCCAAACGCCAGGTGGAAGTGGCGCTTCAAACCGGCTGCGACGGCCTCGCGCACGGTTGCACCGGCAAAGGGAACGATCAGGTTCGCTTCGAGCTGACCTATAAGGCGCTCGCGCCGCAGCTCACCGTGATCGCCCCGTGGCGCGAGTGGGACATTGTCTCGCGCGAGGACGCCATCGATTACGCGGCCAAGCACAACGTTCCGATCTCGCAGACGACGACCAAAATCTACAGCCGCGATCGCAACATCTGGCACATCTCGCACGAAGGCGGCGCGCTGGAAGATCCGGCCAACGCCGCGCCGGACGAAATCTGGATGCTCACGCGCAGCCCCAAGGAGGCGCCCGATAAGCCCACCGATGTGACCATCGGCTTTGAGAAAGGCCGGCCCGTGTCGGTGAACGGGCAGCGCGCTTCGGCGGTCAACCTGCTCGAGACGCTGAACAAAATCGGCGGCGAGAACGGCATCGGCCGCATCGATCTGGTGGAGAACCGCTTCGTCGGCATGAAATCGCGCGGCTGCTATGAAACGCCCGGCGGCACGCTGATCATGCAGGCACATCAGGAACTGGAAGCGCTCACGCTCGACCGCAGCACGCTGCACTACAAACAGAAGCTCGCGCTGGATTATGCCGAGTTGGTCTACAACGGCCTGTGGTTCACGCCGCTGCGCGAAGCGCTCGACGCGTTCTTCGAGGCCACCAGCACCACCACCACGGGTGAAGTCACGCTGCGGCTGTATAAAGGCAACGTCGCCCCCGTGAGCCGCAAGTCGCCCTATTCGCTCTACTCGCTGAACATCGCCAGCTTCACCATGGGCGCCGAGTACGATCAGAAGGACGCGCAAGGCTTCATCAACCTGATCGGCCTGCCGATCCGCGTGCGCGCTCAGGCCGCCAAAACGGGCCAATGAAACTCTGGGGCGGTCGATTCGCGAGCGGGCCGTCCGAGGTCTTCGAGCGCTTCTCCGGCTCGCTGCACTTCGACGGCAAGCTCGTCGACGTCGACTGCCGCGGCTCACAAGCCTTCGCCCGCGCCCTGGAGCGCGCGGGTATCCTCACTGCCGAAGAATCCGGCCGGCTGGTCGAGGCTTTCGAAGGGATCCGCGCCGCAGCCCGCGAGCCGGCGTTCTTCGAGGGCGCCACCGACGAAGACGTCCACACGCTGGTGATCCGCAAGCTGAAAGAGCGCGTGGGCGCGCTCGCCGACAAGATCCACACCGGCCGCAGCCGCAACGAGCAAGTTTCGCTGGATGTCCGGCTCTGGCTGCGCGAAGAAATCGATGTAATCCTGGAGCGGCTCACGGGCGTCATGTCCGCGCTGGTGGCCATGGCGCGGAAGTACCCGCACGCCGTCGTCCCCGGCTACACCCACGTGCGCCGCGCGCAGGCCGTGCTCTGGACCCATTATCTCCTCGCCTACTTCGAAATGTTCGCGCGCGATCAGGAGCGTCTCACGCAGGCCCGCGCCCGCGTGGACGTGATGCCCCTGGGATCGGGCGCGCTGGCCGGCAGCGGCTTTGCGCTCGACCGCGAAGCCATCGCGCATGATCTCGGCTTCACCGCCATCACCCGCAACAGCATGGACGTTTCGGCCGACCGCGACTTCGGGCTCGACTTCCTCTACGCCGCATCCGTCACCATGCTGCACCTGAGCCGCCTGGCCGAGGATTGGATCTTCTATTCCAGCGACGAGTTCGGCTGGCTCGAATTGGGCGACGGCGTGACTAGTGGATCGAGTTTGATGCCGCAGAAGAAGAATCCCGATTCGCTCGAGCTGATCCGCGGCAAAAGCGGACGCGTCTTCGGCGATTTGACGTCGCTGCTGGTCACGCTGAAAGGCCTGCCCATGACCTACAACCGCGATATGCAGGAAGACAAGGAGCCGCTGTTCGACGCGGCGGTGCAACTGGGCGGGTCGCTGGAAATGATGCAGGTGGTGATCGAATCGACGTGGCTTCATCCCGGCAAACCAGCCGACGCCGCCGACGAAGGCTGGGTTGTGGCCACCGATCTGGCCGAAGCGCTGGCCCGCGCGGGCACGCCCTTCCATCGCGCGCATCAGTTGGTTGGAAAACTGGTGCTGGAGAGTAGCCAGCAGGGCAAGAAGCCGCTGGACTGGACCGCCGCCGAGTTGACCGCGTTCGCGCCTGAGTTCACCGCCGATATGGCCGCGCTGCTGCATCCGAGCGAAGGCATGAAGACGCGCGAGATCCCCGGCGGTACCGGCCCCGCCACCGTCGCCCGCGCGCTGGAGGAAGCCGAAGCGCGTCTGGCCCGGCTGAAGCAATGAACAAAGCATTTCGCCAGGGCCAGATCCTGAAGCTGATCCGCGCCAGGCGTATCCTGACGCAGGACGACCTGGCGCGCGAGCTGAAGTCGAGCCATGGGATCGACACCACCCAGGTGACGCTGTCGCGCGACATCCGCGAACTCGGGTTGCTAAAAACACCCGAAGGCTACCGGCAAGTGGCGCAGGCTGCGGGCGGCCCGGACCTGGCGACGGTCGCCGCCGAGTTCCTTCGCGACGTCCGCTCGGCGCAAAACCTGGTCGTAGCGCGCACCTCGCCGGGCAACGCCAACGCGCTGGCGGCGGCGCTCGATAAAGAGGATTGGCCGGAGATCGTGGGAACGCTGGCGGGCGACGACACCATCCTGATCGTCGCGCCGGATGCCGGCACCGCCGACGTGCTGCGGCGGAGGCTCGCCGGCTACGCGCAGGCCGAATAGCGGCGGCTTACTTAGCCGTAAACAGCAGCCACACCGCCACGCCGATGGCCGCCGGCAGTAGAAACTCGGCCCAATCCTGCCACACCGCGGCCCAGCGGCCGCCGCGGCGCTCGGGCTTGGCATCGTCTTTCGAAGAGGTGGCGATGCGCGCGCGCAGGCTGGACGGCAGCCCGCGAATGGCGCGCACGATCTCCTCCTTGCCCTTGCGGTCCGCGATCAGGATCGTGGCGGAGTTGATGCCGTTGGTGGATTGTTCCAGCTTCTTGCGCAACCGCGGCGGCACGTCGGCCACCGAGCGGTATACTTCGGTCTTATCACCGACCGAGATGAAGATCGTTGAGCTCTTCAAAGTGACGCGGGACATGGCATTCCTTCTCCAGCTCAGGACGACACCGCTTCGGGCAGCTTGGGGGCAGCCGCCGCGGAGCCATCGCTCCCGGCGTGTTCCAGTATAACCTGAATGAACCCCAGTGCGGCTTTCGAGAGCGCCTTATCTTTGCGGTAAATCAGACCCACCTTCCGGACCATCGGATCCGGGCCCAGCGGCACGGCCCACAGCCTGCCCGCGGCCGCTTCCTCGCGGCAATTGGAGGCCGCCAGGAACGAACAGCCCAGACCGGCCATCACGAAGCGCTTGATCATCTCGGTGGAGTCCAGTTCCATGGAGATCTGGATCTCGTCCTCTACCGCCTCCAGCCACGAGTTCAGGCGCGCGCGGGTGGTGCCGGACTTGGGCAGCAAGAGAGGCTGGCCGATCAGATCGCGGGCGGTCACGCACTTCCGGGCCGCCAGGGGATGTTTCGCCGGGAGCAGCAACACAATCTCATCGGAATGAATGCGGGCGACTTGCAGCTTTTTTTCCTGGACCGGCAGCTGGGTGATGCCGAAATCGGCCAGGTTCTCGAGCACCGCCTCGACCACGCGCGAGCCATAGGCGCGATCCACCGAAAGCTGGACGTTCGGAAACTTCTTCTTGTATTCGGAGAACACCGAAGGCAGCACGTAGATGCAAGTGGCTTCGTTGGCCGCGATCACCAGCTCGCCGCGGGGGACGCGGTCCAGCTCGTTGATGGTGTCCTGGGCGCGGCGGCGCAGCTCCAGGATCTGTTCGGCGTATTCGGCGAAGATCCGGCCGGCGGTGGTGAGCGAAATCTTGGTGCCCAGGCGCTCGAACAGCGTGGTATTCAGCTCCTGTTCCAGTTGGCGGACCTGGGCGCTGATGGCCGGCTGCGTGCGGTAGCAGGTCTGCGCCGCCTTGGAGAAACTCTTCAAGCGGACGATTTCGAGAAATGTATGCAGCTGGTCCAGATCCATGGGACACCCGGCCGAAAACGCTTACCCGGTCCTGAGGAGAGTTGCCTCAATTGTAACAGGGCGGCGCAAGTGGCGGGCCGCTTGGATCCGTCCGGCGCTATTTGCTCAGGCGCAGCACCTGGGATGCGATGGCGTTGAAGGCCGTGCCGAGCGACGTCGCGTTGGGCGAGTAGATGAACTTGCCCTGCGGCTGGGTCGACCAGGTTTCGCAATTGGTCTCCGAAGCACAGGCCGAATACTGCGGCGTGGCGTTGAACGTGTCACCGTTCGGATCGTTGGCCATCCGCTGCAACAGCACCGGGTCCGGCGGGCCGGTAGTGGAGTTACCGCCCAAGCCGATGGCGTAGATGGTGACGGGAAGAGTGGTGTTCGAACGGGCCAGGTACGCCGAATTGTCGGTGGCGTTCATCACGGCATTGTGGAAGTTCGTCCAGTTGTTATTCAGGATGTGCCCCTTCGCGTCCGTGGTCACGCTCAAATAGGAGTAGGCCGAGGGATTCAACTGGTTGGTCATGATGTCGGTGGCGGGAAACCAGGCGATGTCCGGAATGCTGCTCTTGCCGTATCCGCCCGTGCCTTGGAAAGTGCAGCTATTCGAGCCGGGCGAATTGGTGCTGGTGAGCAGCGACGGCGATCCGCTTCCGGCCACAGCATTGTAAGGGTACGATGTCGTGCCGGTGGACTGGGTTTGCCCGAACGTGGTCCAGTAGTTGATCATGGACCAAAAGGTGGTACTGCCGGGATCGCTGGAGTCGATCGTGGCGACCATCCCGGCCGGAACATTGGAGAACAACGGATTCGTGGTCAGGAAGGGGCTGGCGTTCAGTTGCAGCCCCGGGGTCCAGCTGGGGATCACGCCAGCGGTCTTAAAGCCTCCCCCGTTCATGGTCTTGCCGGAAGTGTCCTTGCACGCATTGTCGGTTGAGTTCAGGCCGACCGCATTGTTCGTAGAGTCGTAGAAATTCAGGGCCAGAGCATTGGGCAGACCATCCGTTTCGAGCAGGATCACGTTCAGCGCTCCGGGCAGGTTCGTTTCATAGAGCAGCTGATACGCCATACCCATGGCCTGCGCGGTGCTGGTACCGCCGCTGCAGGAGATGTTGTCAATTTGGCCCGTACCGGATCCGGAATCGTTGGTGTAGCCTAACGTGCTTTGGAAGGATGTGGAGGGGGCGGAGTGAACATAGCTGGAGTCGCTGAAGGAGATCAGCCCGATGCGGTCGCGGCCTTCGGCGAATTCGCCGGTGAAGACCTTTGCCGCGGTGACCATGCTGCCGCAGGGGGTGGAGCTGGTGCCGGTGCATGGATTGCTGCCGCCGTTGCACATGGAGCCGGAGCGGTCCAGCACCATCATGGCCACCACGTCGCGGCGCGAAGCGTTGCCCGAGGCGCTGATGGTAGTGGAGGCTATGTTGAACCACTTCATGAAATATGTGGGTACGGTGGTGCTGGCCGTGACGGTCACGTTGCGCAGATCGGGGTTGTTCGGATCGTCGAACACCGAAACGCTGCTCGTGCTCATGACCGTACCGCTGGTGGCCCAGTTGCCGGTGGGGAAGTTGGCGTAGAACCAGTTCACCGCATTCTGTTGAGCGGCGGAAGCCTGTGCGGTTGTGGTCTCGCCCAAAACCAGGGCGCGGGCGGCGGCGAGCGAAGCGCCGTCCACGGCCGCCTGCAGGCGCGCCTTGGCGGCATAGAGCACCCCCACGTCAATAAACAGGCCCACCAGCGGCACGATAAACACCAACGCCATCGTGCCCAGGAATAAAGAGGTGCCTCTTTCGTTCTTTCTGTCTCTGCTGCGCATGAAAATGGACCTCCTAGAAGAAGTAGCGCGCGTACACGCCGTTGCCGGCGAAACTCCCGATGCTCAGATCGGGCGATTGAAAATATGTCTCGACGATGTAGACGGTCTGCCCGTCGGTCAAAGCCGTCGTTCCGTTGCTGCCGCTCTGCCACAGGCTGCTCATGGCGGACTGGCCGGAACTTCCCACCTGGGCTTGCGACGCGGTGATGGGGTTTTGCACGATGCCGGCGCTGTTCATCACTGCGCTTGGGCAAGTCCCCAGCGTGACCGTGTTCGAGTTGGCGAGGCTGCTGTTGCCGAACTGCACCTGGGACAGGTAGACGAAGCTGTTGGCATTGGTACAGGTGGCCGGCGCGACGGACTGGCATTGCGCGCCGCTGGTGGTGCCGACATACATGATCTCGGTGACCGTAACCAGGCCGTTGCCGCTATTGCCCGTGTTGGACTGCTCGTTGCCGGAGAAGGAGGAACCGATCTGCAGGTTCAATCCCCCGGCCAGCTTTTGGGCCAGCTGCTGGTACTGGTAGGTGGAAAAGTCCGCGCCGTGGATGAACATATCGGTCAGGTCGCGGCAGGTCTGGTTGCATTCGATGCTGCGAATGAGGTTCATGCCGACAACAAAACCACCCGTGAGAAGCGGAACATACAGAACCGCCACCAGGCCGAATTCGATGATCTCCTGGCCGCGCCGCGACTTCTTTCTGCGTTCAGTTGTCATGGGATTACTCCTGGACTGAAGTGACGCCCGCCGGGTAACCACCCAGGATGTCGGACGAATATACGTTGAGCGTGATCGGGGTGGTACTGCGGAAAAACGGAATCCCCTCGCCGAAGCTTCCGCTCAAAGGCGCGAGCCACGCCCAGGAGATGTTCTGCACCGAGACCACCACGACATTGCCGGGTACGTTGCCGCCGCTGGCGATAGGCGTGGTCAGATTCGTCGGCGCATAGTATTGAACGAAGATATGCTGCGGGCTGTCGGTGGGCGTGACCATTCCCAGCGCGTAGTTCGACACCGTCGTCTCAATGGACAGGTCTTGTCCATCGCTGCCCATCGTCTGGAAGGTGATGGCGTAGCGGCACCCTTCGCGTACCGCGTTCTGCAGCGTGCTCCAGCGGAACAGGAGCAGACCGAAGTCAACGAACGCGAAGATCAGGGCGAAGGTAGGCAACATGGTAAACACCGTCTCGATGACCATGTTCCCCGAGCGCCGGTTGCGTGGTTTTTGATTGGGTTGTGCGGTAGCCGCCATTTGCTATGTCCCCGGTGCGGGCGGAGTAAACCCACGCCCAACACACCGGTTATCTATCGGCGGCGGCCGAAAAATCCTTTAGGCCGGCTCTAATAGCCTTTATTATTAACGAGATAAGGCTGGTACCGGAATGGAAGCCAGTACCGTCGAAAAAGCGACTCTTATTGCACCGGCAGCGTCCCGGACACAAAGAACGTGGTCCATTGCGGCGTGCGGGCGCCACGAACGCCTCCGCTGGGGCGCATGACGCGGAACGCCACCGCGTCGCCGGGCTTCAGGGTGGACTGAATCCGGCGGACGTCGTCCACGGTATTGACCGGCTGGCGATTGATGGCCACGATGACGTCTTTCTCGAACAGGCCGATGTCCTCGGCGAAAGACCCGGAATCGACGCTCTGCACCAGCAGCCCCGCCTTGGCGTCCAGCCCCATGGCGGTGCGCTCGGCATCGGTGAGCACGTGCAGCTTGATGCCGAATTTGTAGGGCTGAGGTTCTTCGGCCTTATCCGGCGCCGGCGTTTCCTGGCGCAATTCGGCGAATTCGGGACGGTCCTTGAAGACGTCGGCGCGGTCGAGGACAGTGACTTTGAACTCCATGTGCTTGCGGTCGCGATCCACGGTCACTTCGATGGGGGTTCCGACCGGAGTCTCGGAAACGCGGGCAACCAGGTCGTCCCCGTTTTTGATGGACTTGCCGTTGAGCGCGATGATGATGTCGTCGGCCTTGACGCCGGCTTTATCCGCGGGACCGTCCTTTTGCACCTTGCTGATCAGAACGCCGGAACTGGTGCCCAGGGCCTTGAAGAGTTCGGGTTTGTCATCGGCCTTGGACCACTCGATGCCGATGGAGCCGCGCGTGACGCGGCCGGTGCGGATGATGTCGTTATACACGCGCGCCACCATGTTGATGGGCAGCGCGAAGCCGATACCCTGATACCCGCCGCTTTGCGTGGCGATCATGGTATTGACGCCGATCACTTCGCCGCGGATGTTGAGCAGCGGGCCGCCGCTGTTGCCGGGGTTAATGGCCGCGTCAGTCTGGATGAAGCGCTGCAACTGCAGAGCGCCGCCGATGTCGCGCCCCAAGGCGCTGACGATGCCGGCGGTGACGGAGGCTTCCAAGCCGAAGGGCGAGCCGATGGCCACTGCCCAATCGCCCACCTGCACCGCGTCGGAATTCCCGATCGTGACCGGCTGCAGCGGCTTCTGCGGGTCAATCTTGATCACCGCCAGATCCGTTTCCGGGTCGATGCCGACCACGCGGGCGCGGTATTCGGTGTCGTCGTCGCCATGCAGCTTCACTTTGATGTGGTCCACCCGGGCGATCACATGGTGGTTGGTGATGATGTAGCCGTTCTTGTCAACGATAAAGCCCGTACCGGACTGTTCCTGGCGGAAGGCACGCGGAGGCAAATCTTCGGTGGACGGGCCATTGTGGAAGAAGCGCTTGAACAGGTCCAGACCGTCGCCGTTGCCGTTGCCGTTGCCGTTGCCGTTCCCCTCGCCCTCGCCGGCATCCGGCCCTTCCTGCGGGTCGCGCTTTTCGGAGACTTTCGGGGTGTAGTCGGCGGTGATATAGACGACCGAGGGCTCCAGCCTCTTGGCCAGCTTGGTGAACTCGTTGCCCAGCTGCACCGGGCTAGGCACCACCAAGGGGGAAGCATCAGGAGCCGTGACTTGGCCGCGAGCCGCATGCACGCCAGTGTTGATGAGCGTGCCGATCACAATCCCGATCGAGAGTGTGACCAATAGCAGGCTGAGGGACAGCAGTTTCTGCTGCCGCATGAATTGAAACCACCGCATGGGTGTTACCTTCGCTTTCTATGGGTCCCTTTATACACTATATATGAATCGTCGAAAGACATTCCACTGCTTAGAGGCCACTACTTAGCCACTACTTAGCTGAAGGATGTGACCGGAAGCGCGCGGGTTTCAGCTCGACTAGAAGAATGCCCGCGAGAATGAGCACGGCACCGGTCACGCCGCGGCGGGAAAGTACTTCGCCCGCCACAAGATACGATGTCAGCCAGGCGAACAACGGTTCGAGCGAAAAAATGAGCGCGGTACGCGTCGGGCTGCTGTAACGCTGCGCCCAGGTTTGGACGAGGAAAGCCAGGGCGGTGGCGAGAAGGCTGGTAACCGCCAGCGCGATCCAGAGGCTGGCGCTCCAATGGATACGGACCGGCTCGGCCCACCAGAAAGTCGCTGCGCCCAGGACGGCGCCGGCCGAAATTTGCGCCACCGCGAGCAGTCCGATATTCCAGACCGCTGCAAACCGGCCCAGGATCAGAATGTGGCAGGCGTACGCCGCGGCGCAGGCGATCACCAGCCAGTCGCCCAGTCCGATGCCCGAGAGGTCGCGTTGTACGGTGAGAAACATCACTCCGAGGAATGCGGTCGCGACGCCCGCCAATTCCGCGAACTGCGGCAGCTTCTGGTAGACAACGCCGCCGAACAGCGGCACAAGGGGAACGTACAGACCGGTGAGAAAGCCGGCCTTGGATGCGGAGGTGTATCTCAGGCCGAAGGTCTGGAGCACGTAGCCGCTGAAAAGAAATACTCCGGCAATCATCCCGGCGAACAGGCTGCGGCGGAGATTGTGCGCCCGAAATTCGACACGGAAGATGACGCCCAGCGCGATAGCCGCGACGGTGAAGCGCAGGGTGAGGAACAGGAGCGTGGAGACGTCGGCCAGCGCCTGCTTGACCAGCACGAAGGTTGCGCCCCAGATCAGGCTGACGCCGACCAAGCTGAGGTCCACCAGCCAGCCGGCGGGGCGTTCGCGGCCGCTCATCCTCCGTTCCGGGGAGCGGGGGCGTCAAGGTTTTCGAGGAGCATCGCGAGGATCAGCAGGATGCGCTTCAGACCCAGCTCGCGACCTTCGGGATGGAACCATTCCTGGGGCGTGTGAGCGCCGCCGCCGTGGCCGCCGGCGCCGAGGGAGACCGCCGCGAGGCCCATGGATAAAGGGATGTTGGCGTCGGTGGAAGCACAATCCAGATGCGAGCGGATGCCGAGGTAGGCATCGGCGGCGCGCACGGCGCTGAGAATCAAGGCGTCGTCGGGGAGGCGTCCGCCGGGGCGAGTGCCGATTTCCTTGATCTTGCCGGTGATTTTGCCGCCGATGGCGCGGTCATTCTCCACTTCAATGGCGCGTTCCACGGCGTTGGTGAGAAGCGCGGCGATTTCGTCGAGCCGCGCAGCGCTTTCGGAGCGGATGTCGACCTTGGTGCGCGCCTGTGCGGGGATGGAGTTGATGCTGGTGCCGCCTTCGAGGATGCCGAAGTTGTAAGACGATCGCGGGCTGCCGTTGGTGGGCAGACGCTGTTCGGTGAAAGTACTGATGGCGCGCGCGAGCGCGTGGACTGGATTGGCGATGCCGTAATCGCTCCAGCTGTGGCCGCCCGGACCGCTAATGGTGACATCGAAGCGGCGGCTGGCCAGGGCCTGCGAGGTGACATGATCGGTGCTAGGCCCATCCAGGATCACGAAGGCGCGAATGCGCGTGCCGGTGCTGGATTGGCGGCACAGGTGGCGCATACCGCTCAAATTGCCTTCGCCTTCCTCACCGACGTTGGCGATGAAAACGAGATTGCGGCAGGCGTCCTGAAGGTCCGGGGAGGAAGCCACCAGTCGCGCGATAGCGAGCAGAGCGCCGAGGCCCGCACCGTTGTCGGAGACGCCGGGGCCGTGCAGCCGGCCGTCCGGCGAGGCGTAGATTTCGTCGTCCTTGCGGGGCGCCAGTACGGTGTCCAGATGCGCGGTGAGGGCGATGTAAGGGCCCTCGCGGTTCTCGACGGGGTGCGCGAGGACGTTGCCGGCGCGGTCGATGCGGGCGATACAGCCTAAAGCACGGAACTGCGCCAGAATCCACTCGGCGCGGCGCTGCTCGAAGAAGGTCGGAGCGGCGATGCGGCAGAGCTGCAGGTGCTGCTCGTTGATCCACTGCTTCTGGCGGACGAACCAGGCCAGGGCGTCCGACCAGGGCGCGGTTCGGGCCACATCGGCGGCGGCTTTGGCGGGCGGCGCCGGCTCGCCGGACAAGGCAAAGGATTTGAAGGACGCAGCCAAATGCCAGTTTAGCAGGCATTTCCGGCCTAAACGTCGGGTTCCTCCAGGGCTTCGCCCAGCAGGAGAAGCAGTTCCTCCTCAAAGGGGCGGGCTGCGATCTGCAGGCCGATGGGCAGGCCTCCGGAGGATCGTCCGCAGGGCAGTGCGAGGGCGGGGAAGCCGAGAACGTTGAAGGCACGGGCGAAACGCGTGATAACCATGCGAACGTTGTAAACGCGGCCGTCGAGCGTGACTTCGCTCTCGCCGATGCGCGGCGCGGGGATGGGGACGGCGGGGGTGAAGAGGCAGTCGACGGTGCGGAACAGGGCGTGAAATTCGCTGCAGAAGCGCTTGCGCAGGCGCTGGGCGTTGACGTAATCGGTGGCGGGGACCAGGCGGCCTTGATCGAGGAGAGCGAGGACGTCGGACCCGAAGTCTTCGCGCCGGGCGAGATGCGGCTCGTGGACGGCGGAGGCTTCGGCGAGCAGGATCGTCAGGCCGATCGCGTTCAGGGTTTGTATGTCAGGGACGCGAATGGGGATCACGCGTGCGCCCAACTGTTCGGCGCGGCGGGCGGCGCGTTCCACGGCGGCTTTCACCCCGGGCGCCACTTCGTCGAAATAGAAGTTTTCCGGCAGGCCGATGCGGACGTCCTGGAGGCGGGCAGGGGCGGGTTTTCGTGGTGCCTTGCCGGGCAGGGCTTCAGCGCCCGCGGCCATCGCATAAAAGGAGAGGCGGACGTCGTCGACTGTGCGCGCCAGCGGGCCGACGTGATCCAGGCTCAGGCCGAGCGGCTGGACGCCGGCGCGGTCGATCAATCCATAAGTGGGCTTCAATCCGGTAATGCCGCAGAACGCGGCCGGAATGCGGATGGAGCCGCCCGTGTCGGTGCCGGTGGCCATGCAGACCATTTCGCTGGCGACGGCGACGGCCGATCCGCCGCTCGAGCCGCCGGGGGAGTGTTCGGGATTACAGGGGTTGTGGATCGTGCCGAAGTGCGGATTGTCGGAAGTGATGCCGTAAGCCAGTTCGTGCAGGCCGGTCTTGCCGATGGTCACGGCCCCGGCGGCGTGGAGTTTTGCGACCACCGCCGCGTCGGCGCTGGGGACGAAATTGGCGAAGATCTTCGAGCCGGAAGTCGTGCGGACGCCCTTAGTCCACAGGATGTCCTTGTGGGCGATGGGAATGCCGTGGAGTGGGCCGCGGCCGGTTCCCGAGGCCAGTTCCCGGTCGAGTTCCCGGGCATGGGCGCGGGCGGAGTCGGCAGTGACGGTCACGAATGCATTGAGGCGCGGATTCAGCTTGGCGATCTGGTCCAGGCAGCGCTCGGTCAGTTCGGCGCAGGAGATCTCGCGAGCGCGGAGTGCGGCGCCGGCCTCGCGGATGGTCACGCTGGTTCCTCGGGTTCCGGCTTGTAAACGAGCGCGGAGTCGGCATCCGGCGGCAGGGTCAAGACCTCACGGTGGATCTGGGCGAGGAGCTGGTCGACAAGCGGTTGAATGCGTTCGAGTTGTTCGGGCGGGATGGCGGGTTTCAATCCAGCAAGGCTAACATATTGCCCGATCCGTGCCGATGAGTCAAAGAAGCGAATCCTCATGCCACAGGCCTCCGAACGCCGGAAAAAACCACGCCTCAGGACCATTTCTTTTGGCGAACCGAAGTGGGTTACGTTGTTGAACGTTCCTGGATCTTCCGGCGTGGTGCGGGCGAAGCTGGTGGACTCCAGCGATGGCGGCATCACGGTGGAGTCACCCGTTGTGTTGCGGCCGAATGGGGTTGTGCTGATCCACGGCCTGGAGGGGCGCGGCGAGACGCGGATGCGCATCGTGCACTGCCAGCCAATCCGGGAAGGGTACCGGGCGGGACTGGAATATGAGACAGTTCAAGCGCCGCCGAAGCCCGCGGGCGAAGCCGTGCCGGACCATTACGAGGTACTGCAAATCAGCCCCAACGCGGATCCGGATATGATTCACCGCGTGTATCGCCTGCTGGCGCAGCGCTATCATCCGGACAACGCGGATAGCGGCGACGAATCGGCCTTCCGCGCGGTCACGGAGGCTTATAAGATCCTCAGCGATCCGGAGAAGCGGGCGGCCTACGATGTCAACCTGCACCATCACCAGCAGCATCGTTGGCGGTTGTTCGATCAGCGCGAGGCGGCGGTGGGCAAGCTGGCCGAGAAGGCCAAGCGGCGCGGCATCCTGGACCTGTTATACACCGCGCGGCGGAATCAGCCGGCCCAGCCTACGATGACGCTGGTGGAACTGGAAGACCTGCTGGCCTGCCCGCGCGAGCATCTGGAATTCAGCCTGTGGTATCTGAAAGAAAATGGGCTGGTGACGCGCACCGACAATGGGCGCTATGCGGTCACCGCGAAGGGCGTGGATTGGGCCGAGGCCGAAGAAGCCGCCGCGACCGCACGGGGAGACCGATTACTCTCGGACGGCCGCGTCGCGCAGCGCAATTAACGCCATTCCGCAAAAGCGACACGGTACAATGACTGTGATGCTTGCCGCGCCGGTGGCGCTGTCCAAACTCAACGAATTGGAGGCGTCGCTCAACACAGCGATTCGCGGAAAACCGGAAGTGGTGCGCCTGTCGACGGTATGCCTGCTGGCACGCGGCCACCTGCTGATTGAAGACGTGCCGGGCGTGGGCAAGACGACACTGGCGCAGGCCATGGCGCGCGCGGTTCACTCCAGCTTTCACCGGCTTCAGTTCACCAGCGACATGCTGCCGAGCGACGTGCTGGGTGTCACCATCTATAACGCGCACAGCCAGGAATTCGAGTTCAAGCCGGGACCCATTTTCACGAATTTTCTGCTGGCGGATGAAATCAACCGCGCGACGCCCAAGACGCAGTCGGCGCTGCTGGAAGCCATGAACGAAATGCAAGTCACCATCGAGGGGCGTCCGCATCCGCTGGAGCAGCCGTTCATGGTTCTGGCGACGCAGAATCCGGTGGAACATCACGGTACGTATCCGCTGCCGGAGAGCCAGCTGGACCGGTTTCTGATGCGCATCCGGATCGGGTATCCGGATCGCGAGGCGGAGCGGGAAATCGTGCGGAGCCTGGGAGGCGGCCAGGGGGAAGAAGCGCGCATCGTGCTGTCGAGTGCGGAGCTGCTGCAACTGCAGGAACAGGTGGGGCAGGTGGGCGTGGACGCGAGCCTGGTGGACTACATGCTGGCGATCGTGGAGAAGACGCGGAGCCACGAGTCGCTGGCGCTCGGAGTCAGCCCGCGCGGCGCGCAGGCGTTGTACCGGGCGGCGCAGGCGCTGGCGCTGGTGGAAGGCCGGGACTACGTGATCCCGGACGACATCAAGCGGCTGGTAGTTCCTGTGTTCGCGCACCGCGTGGCCATCAATCCGCGCGCGTCGCTCGCGCAGCGCAGCACCGAGCTGGCCGAGCGCATTCTGCAGGAAATCATGACGCTGGTGGAAGTGCCTTTATAGCGGGCCGGCCCCGGCACAATAAGGACAAATGAAGACAGCAATTATCGGCCTGCCCATGGTCGGCAAGACATCTCTGTTCACGATTCTGACGGGCGTGCATGAAGCGACGCGCGTGGGATTAATGGAAGCGCGCGTGGGCGTGACCAAAGTCCCGGATGCGCGGCTGGAAGCGCTGGCCAGGATTTTCCAACCGCCCAAGATTACGCACGCGACCGTGGAATATCTCGACTTCCCGGCGGTCTCCAAAGAAGCCCTGCGCGACCCCAGCTATCTCGCGAGCATGCGCGTGGCCGACGCGCTGGCGCACGTGCTGCGGCTGTTTCAGAGCGACACGGTGCCGCACGAGAAAGGTTCCGTCGACCCGCTGCGCGATCTGGAGGACGTCGAGACCGAGCTGATCCTGAGCGATCTGGTGGTGGTGGAAAAGCGCCTGGAACGCTTGGAGAAGGATCGCAAGAAGATCAAGAGTCCGGAACTGGATCACGAGTTCGCGCTGCTGGAGCGCTCGAAAGCGACGCTGGAGCAGAACGCGGCGCTGCGCACGCTGGAGCTTACCGCGGACGAAGAAAAGCTGATTCGCGGCTTCCAGTTCCTGTCGCAGAAGCCGATGCTGTATGTTCTGAATCTCGGCGAGGAAGACGCCGCGCGGATGCATGCGATCGAAGAGGAATATCGCAAAGGGCCCCTGGCGGGCCGCAGCCACACCGCCGTGACGGCGATCTGCGGGAAGATCGAAGCCGAACTGGCGGAGCTGTCGCCGGAAGAAGCGCGCGAATATCTGGCCAGCTACGGCCTCAAGGAATCGGGGCTGGAGCGCCTGATCTCGGCTACCTACGCGCTGCTCGGTTTGATGTCGTTTCTGACCGCGGGTGAAACCGAAGTGCGCGCCTGGACCATCCCCATGCACAGCAGCGCGCAGAAAGCGGCGGGCGCGATCCACAGCGATTTCGAGAAGAAGTTCATCCGCGCCGAAGTGGTGAACTGGCAGGCGCTGATCGACAACGCGGGCTACCCGGGCGTACGCGAAAAAGGTCTGCTACGGCTGGAAGGCAAAGAGTACATCGTCAAGGACGGCGACGTGCTGGTGATTCGCCACGGCTAGCGCCGGACGTGGCGGCGGGCTTGCGGGGAGTGTAGTGCGGCCGCTGCGACCACACTAAGGCCGCCGCGGCGGCGAGCAAGCACCCCCAGGCAAACCAGTCGCCGAATTCGGTGTAGAACGTTGTTTCCGAGCGATAGTTGAAGTTCATTCGCTGAGCCACTTCCTGGTACATGGGCAGCCGCTCGTCGACGTGGCCCGCGGGATCGATCACCGCGGTGATGCCGTCGTTGGTGGAGCGAATCAGCCAGCGTTCGTTCTCGGCGGCGCGCATGCGGGCGATCAGGAGGTGCTGTTCGCGGGCGGCGCTGCGGCCGAAGTAGCCGTCGTTGGAGAGGTTCACCAACAGGTTGGCGCCGCTTTTCACGAATTGCCGCACTTGGTCGGGAAACGCGGCCTCGTAACAGATGAACACGCCGACGCGGCGGTCGTCCAACGGGAAGACGACGATCCGGTTGCCGGGCGCGAAGTCGCCGGCCTCCTGCGTCACCCGGTTGACCCACCAGAAGACTTTGGGCACGTATTCGCCGAAGGGCACCAGGTTGATTTTGTCGTAGCGGCCAACCAGGCTGCCATCGGGGCGGAGCAAGACGGCGGAGTTGAGCGGCGCGCCGTCGGGCGTTTGGCCTATGGTGCCGAAGAGGAAGTAGGCGTGTGCGACGCGGGCGAGGTTCTCGGATTCTTCGCGGAAGCGGCGATCCGAGTAGTAGTAAAGCGGGGCGGGGCATTCGGGCCAGATGATCAGTTGTTCGGTGGAGCGTAGCGAGGATTCGAGCGATTCCATGATCAAGTGGTCGCGTTCCTCGCCCGCCGTGGCGTAGGTCCACTGCTCTTCCTCGGGAACATTGGGTTGAACTACCAGCGCGGCGTGAACGGGTGGTTCTTTCGCGGGCGGGCCCGGCAGCAGGAGCAGCGCGGGAACGATCGCGAGCCAGTACAGATAACGGCGTCCACGGCGCAGCACCAGCAGCGCGACGACAGTGGCCGTTGCCGCGAAGACGAACGAGAGTCCGTAGACACCCACGAACGGCGCCAGGCGCAGGGGCAGCGGCATATCGATGCCGGCATTGCCGAGCGCGAGCCAGGCGAAACCGAACGTGCCGTGCGTGCGCTCGATCCCGGTCCATAGGGCGGCGACGGCCGGAACCGCAAACGATGTGTCCAGCACCACCGGCGCGAACAGGCTGAACAGCGCCAGGTGCAGAGCTTTCAGAAAACAGAACAGCGCGAACGTGCCCCAGCTGCCCCAATGCCCCATGCCGCCGTGGAATTCGAGCACGAACTGGATCCAGTAGCAGATGCCGAACCAATAGACGATGCCGGCGAACTCGCCCAGGATCAGGCGCCGGAACGGCCGCGGCTCGCGCGCCAGCGCAATCAGCAACGGCGCCAATGCCACCGGCGCCAGGAACGCCAGGCCGAAGCCGGGAAAGATCAGATTCGGGAAGCTGAGAATGAGCAGGACGGCCGAGAGCAGGGCAAGGGTGAAGTTAATGAGCGGGTCGAGAAACGCCGTTATCGACCGCATGCGAGCGCGAGCGCCAAGTCAGTACTTTCTGAGGATAGGATTCTTGAATCCGGCCGCTTCGAGTTCGGTGCGCGTCTTGGCCTGGGTGGCAACGTCCGGAAGCGGACCGACCAAAACGCGAAAGACGCCTTCCTTTGGCGCGGGAGAAAGGATGGCATGAAAGCCTCGCTTGGAGATGGTCTCGGCGATGATCTCGGCGTCGGGTCGTGCGGTAGCCACCACCTGCCAATAGTCGCCGGCGGATGGTTGACCGGTTACGGCGGCACGTTCCGGCGCGGCAGTGGCGGCGGGAGGTGGCGCGGGCGCGGGTTTGGGTTTTGGCTCTTGGGCTGAATGTTCGGGAGTCTTTTCCGCGCGGGCCGGCTTGGGCGCTTGTTCCGGCTGCGTGGTGGGGGCGGAGGGCGCCGGCGTGGCCTGGGAGGGAGCCGGCGCTGCTTCCGGGGGTGTCGAAGAATCGGCCGTAGGAGCCGCGGTGTCCGGCTGTGCGTCAGAGGCCGGCGCGGCTTTGTCGTTGCGGGCGGTCTCGGCGGGAATCGCGGAAGCTGAGTTCCGGCCTACGATGTAGCCCATCGAGAAGAAGACGCCCAGCAGGATGACGACGATCAGAAAAACGCTGATCAGCTGCCGGTTTCCGAGTATCAGTTCAAATTCGCCTTCGTCGTTCTTTGGCAAGATAAAGCTCAGCCTTCCTGTTTCTTCCCCGCGAAATGATCGAGAGCACGGGCTAAAGACGAGAATATATCGATGGGCAAGGGGAAGACAACCGTGGTGTTCTTCTCGGAGCCGATTTCCACCAGGGTCTGAAGGTAGCGAAGTTGAATGGCCACCGGCTGCGTCTGAATCTGCTCAGCAGCCATGGCGAGCTTCTCGGCAGCCATGTACTCGCCTTCGGCGTGGATGATTTTGGCGCGCCGCTCGCGTTCGGCTTCAGCCTGGCGGCCGATGGCGCGGATCATCTGCTCGGGCAAATCCACTTGCTTGACTTCCACGACGGTCACCTTGATGCCCCACGGTCCGGTGTGGCTGTCGAGAACCGATTGAAGGCGCAGATTCAGCTTCTCGCGCTGGCTGAGCAGTTCGTCCAATTCCACTTCGCCGAGCACGCTGCGCAGCGTGGTCTGCGCCACCTGGGAGGTCGCGTACAAGTAGTTGGAAACTTCCAGCACCGCTTTGATGGGATCGATGATGCGGAAGTAGACCACGGCATCCACTTTCACGGTGACGTTGTCGCGCGTGACAACGTCCTGCGGGGGCACTGTGGTAGCCTCAATCCGCAGCGAGATCGTGACCATGCGTTGGACCGGCTTGAGCACGAAGATCAGGCCCGGACCCACGGACTCATGCTTCACGCGCCCCAAGGTGAAGACGACGCCGCGCTCGTATTCCGCCAGGATCTTGATGCAGGAGAGAAAGTAGATAATGATAATCAGGAGCGGAATCAGAATGGTTAGGTCAGGCATGGGTTCTCCCGAGGACACTTCACTATACACCGCGCGAAGCGCGCCCGTGACGCGACGGCCAGTTGTAACAGCGCTGTAATGCCGGCGTTATAGAATCACAGCCATGGAAAATCTCGAAGTCCGGCGTAGCGCCGGGACTGGCGACACGACCATCCTCCAGTTGCAAGGCCCCCTCACCATGGCTACTCTCTTTGACTTTCAGAAGGCCGTGCGGCAGCCGGACCTGAAGAATCTGATCTTGGACCTGTCCGGCGTCCCCTACATCGATTCGGCCGGGCTGGGCGTCATCCTGAGCGCCTGGGCACATTCGCAGAGGACCGGCTCGAAGTTCGCGGTAACGAACGTTAGCGACCGGGTTCGAGTGTTGCTCAATATGACCAGGGTCGACAGCATGCTGCCGCAGTTTGGCACGCCGGAGGAAGCCGAGCGGAGTTTCAACGCAACCGCAGCCTCACAGTAGCGCCGGGCCGATTGCGCTCAGACCGTAAAATATCCGGCCCAGCCGTTACGTTTTGTGGTACCTTAATAGATCGAACGAACAGCCCAGCTGGCTTTGGATGAAGGACTACATCGCGTTAACTAAGCCGCGAATCACGTGGCTCATCCTCATGAGCACCGGCGTCGGATACTTCTTCGGCGCGCGCGGCGGCTGGCACTTCTTCACGCTTTTCCATACCATCCTCGGGACGGGCTTGATTGCATCGGGAACCGCCGCGCTGAATCAATGGTACGAGCGCGAGGCGGACGCCAAGATGAAACGCACGCAGGCGCGCCCGCTGCCCGCCGGCAGGCTGGATGCGCGCCGGGCGCTGGTATTCGCGATCTTCATTTCGCTGGCCGGATTTCTGGAACTGTGGTTCGGCGCGAGTCTGCTGTCGGCGTTGCTGGGCCTGTTCACGCTGCTGTGCTACCTGTTCGTTTATACGCCGCTCAAGCAGCGGTCGCCGCATTCCACCACCATTGGCTCCATTCCGGGAGCGATGCCGCCGCTGATTGGTTTCGCCGGCGCGTGCGGCACGCTGACCTGGCAGGCCTGGGTGCTGTTCGCCATTCTGTTCCTGTGGCAGTTCCCGCACTTTTACGCCATCGCCTGGATGTATCGCGAAGACTATGCACGCGCGGGCATCCGCATGCTGCCGGTGGTTGAGCCGGACGGCCGGTCCACCGCGCGTCGCATTTTGCTTTACTCGCTCGCCTTGATTCCCATCAGCTTGATGCCTAAGTTTTTCGCCATGACCGGCAATCTGTACTTGTACGGAGCGCTGATCCTGGGGATGTTCTTTCTGTATGCCGGACTGAAGATCCGGACGGAACGCACACGGCAACAGGCGCGGCGCGTTCTGCTGGCGTCCGTAGTATACCTTCCGGTGCTCTTCAGCCTGATGTTGCTGGATCGACCCACATGAAGTTTCTTGTATTGATTTCGTTCGCTTTTGTTCTTGCGGGCTGCTCAACGCACCGCCCGACGCTGGATGTTTATGGTGACGTGCCGCCGTTCGTACTGACCGCGCAAGACGGCCAGGCCTTCCACAGCCAGGAACTGGCCGGCAAAATCTGGGTGGCGGACTTTATGTACACCACCTGTCCGGGCCCGTGCCCGCGCATGACCTCGCAGATGCACGACGTGCAACAAGCGGTGTTGCAGGTGCCGGACGTGCACCTGGTGTCGTTCACCGTGGATCCCAAGAACGACACGCCGCCAGTGCTGGCCGAGTACGCGAAGGTGCATGGGGCACAGCCCGCGAGGTGGTCCTTCCTGACCGGGCCGGTGGCGACCTTGCAGATGCTGGATCGCGATGCGTTCAAGCTGGGCAACGTCGATGGCACGCTCCAGCACAGCACGCGTTTCGTTCTGGTGGACCGGCAGAGCCGCATTCGCGGCTATTACGAGACCTCGGATTCCTCGTCGATTCCCAAGCTGATTTCCGACATTCGCGAATTAGCGCGGGATCGCACTTGATCGACGTCCACTCTCTGCCGGCGGTGAACGCCACGCTCAATGGCACGGCCGCGGTGTTGCTCGCCATCGGGTACGTGCTGATCCGCCAGAAGCGCATCGGAGCGCACCGGCGCGTGATGCTAACCGCGTTCTGGGTGTCGGCGGCTTTTCTTACGTGCTACCTGATTTACCACTTCAATGCGGGCGTGGTGTACTACCAGAAGACGGGGCTGATCCGCGGCGTGTATCTGACGATCCTGACGACGCACACGATTCTGGCGGTCACGGTGCCGGTGCTGGCCATCATCACGCTGCGGCGCGGGCTGCGGATGAAAGTGGAGCGGCATCGCGCCATCGCGCGCTGGACCTTACCGATCTGGATGTACGTAAGCGTAACCGGCGTGGTGGTGTACCTGATGCTGTATCGCTTTTAGCGGGCAGCCCAGGCGTTCCCAATCCACGGCGGCGGCCTTGCGGGCTTCCTCGGCCTCGGCGAAGCGGCCGTCGCGAGAGAGAGTGGAGGCCACCTGTTCCAGCCAGCGGGCACGGGTGGCCGGCTCAATGAGCGGGGCGCAGCGCATGGTTTCCAGGGCGTGACGCCATGGGGTTGTGCCATCTGCGCCGCGCTTCCATGCCAGGCGTGCGAGCGCGAGCTGCGCGCGGGATTCCTCCGGATGGCGAGCCTCGTGGAGAATCGCGCCGGCGGAAGTTGCCAGAGCTTCGGCGTCCTGGTCCCGGCCGGCGTCCAGACAGGCCTCAGCCAACGCACATTCCGTTGCGGCGATGTGAACCGGGTCCGGGTGGGAAGTTTCGCGAGCCAGAGACAGCGCGCGCTCGAAGTCAAGAATCGCATCCGCGGCTCTCGCGGCCAGCAGGGAGATCTCGCCGCGGGCCAGCAACCAGGCCTCGCGTTTGGACGCGGGCAGGTCTTCTTCGCGCGGCAGGGCAGCCAGCGCTTCGTCCAGCTGTCCGGCTTTGCGCAAAATGAGGGAAAGCGTCAGCCGTTGGACCGCGGCTCGCGCGGTGAGCGCGCGGGCTTCCAATCCTTCCACGGCTTCTTTCACCAGGTCCGCCGCACGCTGCCAGCGGCCGGACTTCCACACCACGAGGCCCACGAGCGCGAGTTCACCCAGCACGTGCGCGGCTTGCTGCTCGCGCGCCAGGGCTGCCCGGAAGATCCTGGCCGCCCGCGCGGCGTCTTCCAGGCCGCGATCGGGCATGCCCATCAGGAACTCGCATTCGGCGCGGCTGCGCAGCAGGGTGGCGCGGTCCACGTGGTGGGCGTCGCCGGACGGGAGGCTTTCGAGCGCGCGGTCCAACTCGTCCAGGCCGGCGTCCAGCTGATCCTGATCGACGTGCATGCGGCCGATGGCGCCGCGAACCGAACACGCCATGGCCGGCGGCAGGCGTTTTTCCAGCACTCTGCGGAACGCGGCCACGGAGGCGTGATAGGCGCGCCCGGCTTCGTCCGATCGTTGTGTGACGTGATAGACGGTGTGCAGGCCCATCCAGGAATTGGCGTCCAGAGCGGGATTGGATGCGCCGGAGCCGAGGAATTCGAGGCTTTTTTTCAAGTTCACCTCGGCGTCGGCCCAGCGCTGCACCCGCAGCAGGCCGAAGCCCAGCGCCATGTAGTGCGACGCGAGGGCTTCGGGACGCCGTTCTCCCCCGTCGACGGATTCGCGCAGCGCGCGCTCGAGCAGGGCTACTTCGCCTTCCAGATCGCCCGAGCTGCGGCTGGCGGTGGCGTCCTCACGCAGCTTGCCCGTGCGCAGCGATGCGACATAGGCTTTGCCGCGCTCGGTCCAGAGGAGCAGGTGCAGCAAATGGGCGCCGTCCAGATTTCCGGCGGGGATCAGGTTGGCGAGCGAGTCCACCAGGAACAGCAGCGCCACGGCTGCCAGCACGTCCCAATGACTTTCCCAAACCGTGCCCGGCGAGGCCAGCGCCAATGAGAACAGGCCCATTCCGGCGATGATGGCGACGAGCGGGCCGCACAGGACGACTAGAATCATGTTGCCGCGCACGCCTTCCTCGGCCGTGGGAATGCAGCCGACATAGCCGCCTTGCACCATCAGCAGGCGCTGCCATTGGAACTGAACGCGCCGCGGTTTGCCCGGCTCATTCCAAATGGTCAGCGGGCCGATGCAGAGGGTGCGCACGCGAAAGCCGACCGCCCAGGCCGCCAGCGTGTGGCCCAGTTCGTGCACGGTGATTTCGACGAACTCCGCACAAAACCAAACCCAGATGATGCTGCTCCCGAGCGAGCTGGCGGGCAGCCCCCAGTACGGCGCTTGGTTCACGACCATGGTCCAGCCCGCGATGAGCGCCGGGCCGCCGAAGAGGGACGACCACCAGATGGACTTTCCGCGAGCGTGCGCCGCGGACTGAGGCGTCCCGGGAGGGTGGATCAGGGCATAGAGGACGAAGAGACCGGGCAGGATCAACCAGGGGAAACCAAAGAGCAGAAGGGCGATCGCACCGGCGCGACCGAGGCGCACCTGCCACCTTCCCGGCTTGCTGAGGATCAGTGCGGCGGCGATACAGAGCGCGCTCGCCAACACTTGGGAGACCACCAGGAAGACGAGGGCGCGCAGCTGCGAGTCATCCAACTCCCGGTGCGCTGTGGCAGTGAGCAGGCGCACCGGCGACCAGCCCGGCAGAACCAGCAGGAGGACACCGGAGACGGCCAGTGTCCAGCGTCCCCAGTTGTACAGACTGCGCACGATCGGTCTATCGGCCGTTAGCGGATTTCCTGCATCCCCTTGTATTCTGGGAGGGTGGTATCTAAGAAACCCGGCAAGCTGACCGCGCATACCTCCGCGGCCGGTTGAGCCTCCAAGCTGAGTCCAAAGGTTTTGGACCAAGTGCTCGCCCGGATCCCACGCTGGGCGAACGAGAACGTGCTGGTCGGGTTTGAGACGGCGGACGACGCCGGCGTCTACAAGCTGACGCCGGAGTGCGCCCTGGTGCAGACGGTGGACTTCTTCACGCCGATCGTGGACGATGCCTACACGTTCGGCGCGATCGCGGCGGCCAATGCGCTGAGCGACGTGTACGCCATGGGTGGGCGGCCTTTGTCCGCGCTTTCGATTCTGGCCTGGCCGGCGCAGGGCGATCTGGACGAACTGGCGGCGATCCTGAAGGGCGGGGCAGAGAAGATCCACGAAGCCGATTGCGCGCTGCTGGGCGGCCACAGCATCCGGGATGAAGAGGTGAAGTTCGGCTACGCCGTGACCGGGACGATTCATCCCGAGCGCATCAAGAGCAACGCGGGCGCGCGGCCGGGAGACGCGCTGCTGCTGACCAAGCGCATCGGAACGGGCGTGACTGCGACGGCGCTAAAGAAGGGAATCGCGAAAGAGGCGGACGTGGAGGCGGCGGTCGAGTCCATGCTGACGCTCAACCGGCAAGCCTGCGAGGCGATGCTGCGCTTTGAGGTTCACGGCTGCACGGACGTCACCGGGTTTGGCCTGCTGGGGCACGCACGCGAGATGGCTTGCGCCAGCGGAGTGACGCTGGAGATCGATCCGCGAGCAGTCCAGTTCCTGGCGGGAGCGCTGGAATACGCGAAGCAAGGTGCGATTCCGGGCGGGCTCAAAAACAACCGCGAGTTCGTTTCCGGGTGCGTGGAAGGCGCGAGCGAGTTCGACGACCTGCTGTATGATCCGCAGACATCGGGCGGCCTGCTGATCGCTCTCGCCGAACGGGATGCGGCGGCGCTGGAGGAGGCTTATCGAGGGGCTTACCGGATCGGCCAAGTCACGGAGCTGGGAGCCAAGCCGATCCGGTTGTTGTAGCGGCTACCGACTTTCGTCGGTGGTGATACCGTTCCGGGCAGCGGCTTCGGCGGCCTTCTGCGCCTTCATCTTGCGAGTATCGAGCGACTTCTGCATCCAGTTGTCGGCCTGGGCGACATCCTTCTTGTAAGCGTCGGCGTCGTCGTCGAAATCGGCCTTCTCGCGGATCAGAAGGTTCATGTAGGCCATCGCGTCGTCGTATTGCGGGTCGATGTCCAGGGCCTTCTGCAAATTCTTGATGCCGTCGTCGAGGATCGGCATATATTGCGTCTGCAGGTCGGCCTTCACCTTCTTGTCTTTGAGCGGGCCGGGGTCTTCCGGCTTCATGCCGATGTCGCTGCGAGCTTTCACCCAGGTTGGATACCACTTGGCCCAGTCGATGACGGCCAGGCTGTAGTAGCCCTCCTTGTTTTGCGGATCCGCGGCCACCAGTTTCAGATACCATTCCTTGGCTTCGTCGAGTTTCTTGAGCTTACTGTCCAGGTCGGGCATGCCCAGCGCTTCCTGATAGCTCAACGACGCCAAAGACGCCAAGGCGGTAGTGTCGTTGGGCTTGGTTTCGAGGACCTTCGCGAATTCGTCCTTAGCTTGCTTGGCGAGTTCGAGGTTCTCGGGCGATTGCGCGCCGGGAATCCACTGGCTCATGTAAGCCGTGGCCAAATAGAGGCGTCCGTTGCTGTTGGTGGGATCCAAGCGGACGGCGGTCTTGAAATATTCAACGGCGTCAGTGTACTTGGCGGCCTTATAGGCCTGTACGCCGTGGTTGAGAGCGTCGCGCGACCTCAATTTGTTGCAGCCGGTGGCAGCCAGCAGCACCACCCCAACCCCAATTACCAATAGTGTGCTCTTCATAGTAGTCCATCGAGCGGGCTGGGCCGGCGGCACGCGACGGCGAAGCCCACGGCTGCTAGTTGCCCGCCTCCAGTTTCGGCGTCATTAAGCCGACCTTATCGATCTGCGCGCCTTTGGCGATATCAATCGCCTTGGCCACTACCTGGTACTCCAGATCGGGATCGCCCTTGACGAAGACCACGCGCTCGGCGCGGGTCTTGAAGATGGCTTCCAAGCGGGGACCCATTTTGTCCATATCGGTGTCCTCGTTGTTGATGTGCATCTTCTTGTCCTTGTCGATCACGATGACGACGGTGCGCTGGTCTTCCTGCTGTTGCTGGTTCTTGTCGGGCGGCTGCGGAGCCAGCGCCTCCAGACCATGCGGAGTCAGCGGCGTGATGACCATGAAAATGATCAAGAGCACCAACAGCACGTCGATGAGCGGGGTCATGTTGATATCCGCTCTGGGCCCCTTTCCGGGGCCACCCACTGCCATTGCCATAGCTGATTACCTCGTTTCTGATTTTCTACTGCGCCGGAGTTGCGGCCGCGGTCTTCGGATGTTCCTGCGGAATCGCTTCGGTGATGAGGCCGATGTCGTTCACGCCGGCGGCGCGCAGGTTGTCGACGATATCCTCGACGACTTCATAACGGGAGCGCATGTCGGCTTTAATATAAACCGTCTTGTCGACTTTATTGGTGAGCAAGTCGCGCACGCGTTCGGGCAGCTGATCGGGCGTCAGCTTCAGGTTGCCCGGGCTGAGGAACACGGCGCCGTTGCGGGTAACTGCAATAAGGATGGCGTCTTCTTTATCCGCCGCCTGCATGGTGATGGCATTCTTGGTGCGGACCAGGTCCACGCTGACGCCCTTGGTGAGCATGGGCGTGATGACCATGAAGATGATCAGCAGGACCAGCATGACGTCCACCATGGGCGTCACGTTGATATCGGCCACCGGCGGTGGAGCTGTCTTTTTTTCCATTTTTCAAACTCCTTTGAGCCACGGGGCACCGGCCCGGCAAGGACCGGCGCCCCTAGGAAAATTCAACTCGCGGACGACAACCTACTTGGCGGCTCCGGCCTTTTGAGTGCGCTTCAGGAAGTAATCCAGAAGCTCGGAGCTGGAGTTGCCCATCTCGACGTCAAACGCTTCGATCCGGTTGGTGAAGTAGTTGAACGCCCAAACGGCGGGCACCGCGACGAACAGACCGACGGCGGTGGTGACCAGGGCCTCGGAAATACCGCCGGCGACGGCGCCCAGACCGGTGGACTTTTGCGAGGAAATGCCCTTGAACGCGTTGATGATGCCGACGACGGTGCCGAACAGTCCGACGAACGGGGCGGTGGAACCGATGGTCGCCAGGCTGCTGACGCCGCGCTTCAGCTCGGCGTGCACGATGGCTTCGGAGCGTTCCAGCGCGCGGCGAGACGCTTCGATCTCTTCGCCCGGGATCTCGGTGCTCAGCTGATGCGCGCGGAATTCCTGCAGTCCGGCCACGACGACTTTCGCCAGGTGGCTCTTGCTGTAGCGATCCGCGATCTTGATGGCTTCGTCCAGCTTGCCTTCGCGCAGCGCGCCGGCCACAGCCGGAGCGAACTGGCGGGATTGCTTGCGCGCGCCATTGTAGGCGATGGCACGATCAATCATGACGCCGATCGACCAGGCGGACATCAGGAACAGCAGGATGACGACGGCCTTGGCCGCGTATCCCATGTTGCCCCACATGCCGATCACGTCAAAACTAACGGCGCCGCCGCCCCCCTCTTGGAGGAGGAGGAACGCCAAAACGGGTAATTGTAGAAACATCTTGTTCTCCTGCGAGTTGAATTTAGACTTCTATTGGCTCAACGTAAAATTGACTTCGATCTGAGTAACCACTTCGACCGGCTCTCCATTGAGGAGGGTCGGCCGGTATTGCCACTGCGACACGGCCTGCCGCGCCGCTTCTACCAGCAGCGGGTGACCGCTGACCAGTTGCAAATTCTGAATGGTGCCGTCCTTGCCGATGATGGCGGTGAAACGCACGACACCTTGGATGCGCGCCTGCTTGGCGAGCGGGGGATAGATGGGCGTGACTTTACGGATCAGGTTGGCAGCCTGCACGTTGCCGCCGACGCGAATCCGGGACGGCCCTTTCTTCTTTTCCTCGACCGGGGGCGGGGGCGGAGGCGGCGCGCCAACCCCGCCGATGATTCCACCGATGACGCCGCCCGGTGCGCCGCCGGGCACTCCACCGACGACTCCACCGACAACGCCCCCAGCGGAAGGCGGAGGCAGTTCCTCTTCCTTGATCATGGCGACTTCTTTCGGAATGCTCTTGGGCGCCATCAAACGGCCGGCGTCAAACTGGCGCGGAATGATCTTGATGACTTTGGGGGCCGGAGGAGGCGGGGGCGGCGGAGGAGGCGGGGGCGGAGGAGGCGCTACGAGAAAGCTGGTCAACTGGGCCTTGGGCAGCGTGTCCGTGTAAATCAGGGGAATCAGAATCAGGACCACGATCACCGCGCACTGGCCGGCGAAGGAAAGCCACACCGACCACGATTTGTTCGTTCTCGCGGTGCTTACGAAAGTTTGATCAAACATGCCTCACCTCATCCTAAAAGTTGCAAGCGCCCAATCGGCGTAGAGATTATCATACACACTCTCACTGCTCATTTCACCTTGGCAGCTCCCCTGCGGGCTCCTTCCTTGGAGGCACCAGTCTTGGGTGCGGGGCCGGACTTGGGAGCGGCGGGTGGCGGCGCGGCCACCTCTTTGCGGGCAGCGGCTGGAACGGCTCCGCCACGTTTGCGGTTTTCCAGCACCTTCTGCCCAAAGATCACAATCGGACTTGCGATGAAGACCGATGAATAGGTACCAAATATAATACCCCAGACCAGGGCGAAAGAGAAACCATTCAACACCTGGCCGCCGAAGGCGAGCAGCGCCAGCGCGGTCAACAGGGTCAAGCCGGAGGTAAGCACGGTGCGGCTCAAGGTTTGGTTGACGCTCTTGTTGATGATGGTTTCCAGCGGCTCGCGGCGCATGATCTTCAGATTCTCGCGCACGCGGTCGAAGGTGACGATGGTGTCGTTCATCGAATAGCCGACCAGGGTCAACAGGGCGGCCACGACGGTGAGCGAAATTTCCTTGTTGAAGAGCGAGAAGAAGCCGAGGGTGATGATGGTGTCATGGAACACCGCGATGACGGCCGCAGCGCCGTAGATCCATTCAAAGCGGAAAGCGATGTAGACCAGCATGCCTCCCAGCGCGTAGAGCACCGCCAGGATGGCTTTGCGCTGCAGCTCGGCGCCGATCTTGGGGCCGACCACTTCGGTGCCCACCACGGCGACCGTGTCGGCATAACACTGCTGCCGGATGACGTTCAAGACCTGCGGAGTCACGCCCTGCACGGAGCGCAGGTCGTCCAGATTGCGGATGAGGCCGGAATGCTGCTTCCGGTATTCCATGATGTTCGCCACCACGTTATTCAACTGCTGGTCCGGCAGACCCACGGAAGCGGCTTGCAGAGGATCGCGCAGCCGGTCGGCGAGAGCGGCGGCGCCCCCCGCGTTGATGTTGTACTTGCCATTGGCGGGCTGGCCGAAATGGGTGGTCAGGGCGCTCACGATGTTCTGGCGCGCGCTTTGCAGCGCGGCGTCCTCCCGAACGTCGATACCGATGATATCTTCGGCCTGTCCGGACACTTCCTGCACTTCCACGGGCAACTTGGCCGACAGCGCAGCGCGCACTTTATCGACAGGCGGGCGTTGAGCGAAACTAACCGTAATCAGCGCGCCTCCGCGGAAGTCGATGCCGTAACGCGGACCTCCCTTGACAGCCAGACTCACCAGACCTGCCACCGTGAGGATGAGGGAGAGGATGATGAACGGCCACTTCTTGCCGAGAAAATCGTAGTCGGTGTTCTTGAATAATTCCATGTAAGCAATCGCAACACCGGCATCTAGCAACGTTAGACACCGGCGGGCGGGAAAGAGTTCCCGCGCCTGGTAAATTCCTAGATGCTCAGAGCCGCCACCTGCCGTTTGCCGGACAGCTCAAAGTCAAAAATCGTACGGGACACGAATACCGCAGTGAACAGATTGGCTATCAAGCCGATCACCAAGGTGACCGCGAAGCCCTTCACCGGGCCGGTCCCAAAAATAAACAGAAACGCACAAGATACCACGGTGGTAACGTGCGTGTCGATAATGGTCAGGAAGGCCTTCGAGAAGCCAGCGTCCACAGCGGCCACCACCGCCTTACCGGTGCGCAACTCCTCGCGGATGCGTTCGAAAATCAGCACGTTGCTGTCCACCGCCATACCGATGGTCAGAATGATGCCGGCGATGCCGGGCAACGTGAGTGTAGCGTCGAAATAAGCCAGAACGGCGATCAGGATCACCGCGTTCAGTACCAGAGCCAGCGTGGCGTTGATGCCCGAGCGCCGGTAGTAAAACAACATCCAAAACACCACGGCCACCAGGCCGGCGATACCCGCGCGGAAGCCCTCGCGGATGGAGTCGGCGCCGAGCGATGGACCCACTGTGCGCTCCTCCTCATACTTTATCCCCGCCGGAAGCGCTCCGGCGCGCAGGTTCAACGCCAAGTCCGCGGCTTCTTCCTGGCTGCTGGCGCCGGTGATGCGTCCCGTATCGCTGATTTTGCTCTGAATGGTGGGGGCGCTGATGACGATGCCGTCCACCACGATGGCGGCCTGCCGGCCGATGTTGGCTTCGGTGTAGCGCTCAAAGCGCTTGGCGGCGTCCTGGGTCAGGACAAAATTGGTTTCCCAGCGGTTCAACTCGCCTTGAGCGGCCGATGCGTCGCGGATATCGGTTCCGCGAACGATGGGGCTGCGCGAGACCAGATACCAGCTCTGCTGGCCGCTGCGCAGAGCCGTGGGCACCAGCTTGGTGTTCAGCGGCAAGATGCCGCCGTTCTTGGCGTATGCTTCCTCGCGGGAAGGGAAGGGCCCCTGTCTCACGTCGTCCCACTCGAGCTGGGCTTGCGTCTGCAGCAGTTGTTTGACGTGAGCCGGGTCGTCGACGCCCGGCAATTGCACCAGCAGCTCGGCCTCGGCGTCGCTGCGGCCGGTGGGCTGCACGGACGATTCGGTCAGGCCCAGCGCGTTGATCTTGCGCTCGATGGTGGCCGTGGTCTGCGTCATGGTGTCCTGCTGCAGCTTCAGGGCCTCGGTAGGCTTCATGGTCAGGCGGTAATCGGTGGAGTTCACCGGAGTAAGAATCCATTCCGGAAACTGATCGTTCACGGTATTGCGGAAAACCGAACTCTTGTCGCTGGGGATGCCCTTCACGTCGACTTCGATCTTGCCGGCGTCCTCGAGCGTATTGGGATCGTTGCGGGTGACGTCGCTGAAGGCGATGTTATCCTTCTGCAACTCCTGCTTCATACGGTCGATCGCATTGTCGGCGAAGGCCTTGAAGGCGTCCTGCAACTGCACCTGCATCACCAGTTGCGTGCCGCCGCTCAGGTCCAGGCCCAGGTGAATGTTGTTGTGCCAGTTGGCGAGCAACTCGTCCTTGGACTTGGGCAGCCCGATGATGCCGTACAGACACACCAGCACCACCGCAATGATGATTGCGAATCTGATTTTAAAGTTGCGATTCATGTCGTGTTACTTCCCGTCCTGCTCACACCGGCGGACTCCAGCCGGCGCCGCTTCTGCTAGGCCTTCTTCTCCTCGGTCACCAGGCTCGTGATGGAGCTCCGGGCGACCTGCAGCTTCACGTTGTCCGGCTTCACTCGCAATATTAGCGTATCATCGCTGTTGATACTCACGATGGTGCCGACGATCCCGCCGGAAGTGAGCACCACGTTGCCGTTCTCCAGCGCCTTCAGCATCTGCGCCTGCTGTTTCTTCTGCCGCTGCATGGGCATGAATACCAGCACATAGAAGATGGCCACCAGGGCCAAGGGCAGCAACAGACCCATCACCGGATTGCTCCCGCTGGATTGCTGCAACAGAATACCGAAAAAGGTCATGGTCGATGAAAGCCAGTCCCTACAGCCAAGTCAACTATGGGGAGTGGAATAAAGAAGTACAACAGTGGACGACGCTACCTTATTCTACCGCCGAGCCGCGGACTTCGCCCAAATAAGCTCGGAAGCTCCCAAGCAGTATAGACTGCCTGATTTGGCGCATCCTGTCAAGGTAGTACTTCAAGTTGTGCAGCGTGGCGAGTACCGGGAAAAGCATTTCGCCGGCTTGAAACAGGTGGCGGAGGTACGCGCGGGAATAGGTGCGACAGGTGTAACAGGTGCATTGCGGATCGACGGGTCCGGGGTCGTCGCGGTAACGTGCTTGCTTGATGACGACGCGGCCAGCGGAAGTGAACAGGCAGCCGTTGCGGGCGTTGCGGGAGGGTAACACGCAGTCCATCATGTCCACGCCGCGGGCGACGTATTCGGGCAGTTCCTCGGGCATGCCGACGCCCATTACATAGCGCGGGCGGTCGGGCGGCAGCAGCGGGGCAGTGGCTTCGGTCATTTCCATGCTGAGCGAGCGTGGTTCGCCCACCGACAGCCCGCCGATGGCGTAGCCGGGCGCGTCGAGCTCCAGCAGCTCTGCGGCGCAGGCGCGGCGAAGATCGGAGAACATGGAGCCCTGCACGATGGGGAACAGTACCGAGTACGATCCGGTCTCTTCGGCGCGGCGGGCGTGGTACCGGTACGCGCACTTCGCCCAGCGCACCGTCCGCTGCATGGCCTGCCTGGCGGCTTCATGGCTGGCGGGGTAGGCGATGCACTCATCCAGGGGCATCAGGATATCGCTCGCGAGGGCGAGCTGGACGTCCACGGTGGATTCGGGCGTGAAGAGATGCTGGTCGCCATCGATGTGGGAGCGGAAGAGCACGCCCTGGTCAGTGATCTTGCGGAGGTCGCTCAGGCTGAAGACCTGGAACCCGCCGGAGTCGGTGAGGATGGCGCGCGGCCAGGACATGAACCGGTGCAGGCCGCCGAGCTGGCGGATCAGCTCGTGGCCGGGGCGCAGGAAGAGGTGATAGGTGTTGGCGAGGATGATTTTGGCGTCGAGCTCGCCGGCCAGGTCGCGCTGCATGACGCCTTTGACCGTCGCCTGTGTGCCCACCGGCATGAAGACGGGCGTTTCGATGACGCCATGCGCGGTATGGAGGAGGCCCGCGCGCGCGCCGGTGTCGGGGCAGACGGCCTGGAGTTCGAAGCGCACTATTTCACTGTAAGCGACTTATGAGCTTCCAGAGACACAGTGACAGGGACAAGACGGGAACTTACTGCGCTCGCGTCCGTTTGATGATCTTGATCTTCAATTCCTTCCCGTCAGGCTTCAGAAGTATGAGATGATCGTTGCCGTCAAAGGCAACTTGAACGGCATCGCCGACGATGAGTCCCTTGCCAAGGTCGCCAGAACCGCGACGGGCACGACCGCCCCTGGCAATGTAGACCAATTGACCGACTTGCACGGTGAAGACGGACCATCGATATGAAGTGCCTTCGACGAGTCTTTCGTCCTCGTTGACGTTGACCAGCTTGCCCATTTGGAAGTCACGTTTCGTAGCCCCGAGAAAAGCAGTAGCGAGCGTGAGCACTAGTGCAACCATCACCAACATTTTACGCGCCCTCTTAGTCATTGAAGAAAACATACTACATCAATCCGGCGGAAAGGCGGACGCTTACGTTTAGGCCGTGGCGCCCCGGGGAACCCAATTAGAGTGATCTTCGCTCGGTTCTTGAAAGATAGTGCTTTAACTCTCGTCTCAGAGCCTTGTCGTGTCGAAGATCGTACCGAATTCCGTTATACCAAGGCTCGAGATTGTAACGGATCGTATCGCTATCCGTTAACTCCTTCCATTCTGGGAAAGAGCGATAGAGCACATCAAACCAATGGGCGGCGTAACCGCTACGAAACACGAGCGGTTGCTTCTGGGCCTCCTGGTAGCACTCTGTATGAAGCATGGTCTTGCAAATGTATGCTGGAGCTGAACTGGCCGGAGGCGTTTCACTCGTCAGGAGGCCCTGTACAGTCAAATAGTTTGCCGTGAACTCGCGATAGAGCGCCGTCCATAGCTGATATCGAGCGTCGCGTCGCGCAACTGAGAGCTTAATCGGTTCCACCAGTACGGCAGTGACGAAGGCTATGAACCCGCCGCTCAGGCTGCTTATGACCATCAGTACGATTTTCGAGTCGTCTGTGCTGGCAGGGCTGGCCATTAGGAGTAACGATACCAAAGCACGGTAAAGCACTGGACAGCGACACGCCACATAGCCTGGGTTGCGGTCATGACGCCGGCATCAATCGTCGGGCAGCCCGTGGTGATGGTTTACTCGGCCTGAAGTTAGAACCGCGCTCTTTCACAGTACTGGAGCAGTTGAGCTTTCGGTGCCTCCGGTGAATCAGCGCTCGCCGGGCGCCGCAATCCGAGTGTGAGGTCGACCGCCCTTCGCCGTAGGCCACTCAAAGGACCGTTAGATAATATGCGAAGTAAGCCATCAAAGGAACGCAAGTCCGGCGAGCCCAAATATCCTGGGTCGGCGTGAGCGCGTTCCCGGGATTCACCCCCTGCCTCTGAGGACTGCTGCCACGACGCGCGGGCTGCGACGTCCGTGCATCACGGCGATCACCCGGAGCGGTTTCTCATCCGGTGCGTAAACGATCAGGTAATCACGCACCGTGAGGAAGCGCAAGGGGCGCGAGGTCAGGTCCAGACGGCGGTGACCTCGATGAGGGAATTGAGCCAGGGAATCAATGCCGCCCAGGATCTCCCCGATAACACGGTCTGCGGACTCGATGCTCGTTTCCGCAATGAATTCCCAAATATCGTCAAGGTCGCGGCGGGCCTCCGGGTGAAATTCATAACCGGTCATGAACCTCGTCGTTTTCGGCGGGCTATTGCGCTCTTTTGCTGGAAGTGGGCGACGATCTCGTCTCGTGTGATGGGCTTCACGCCGCCTCCTTTCAGATCGTCGTAACGGCTGTCGAGCATTTCGCGTGTTTCTGCGACTTCGGTAACATACGCAGCAAGGGCGTCCTCGACCAGCTCGTCAGCGGAGAGCCCGCTCTCACTGAGCAATTTGTCGATCTTATTTTGTAGCTCGGGAGCCAGATGCACTTCCATGGCTCCAGAGTAAGGCAACCTGGTAGTTTAGGCAACTTGCACCATGGAGATCTTCGAATCCATACAACGCCGGTTTCGCGCGCGGCGCATGGCTGAAATGGCTCGGACTGTGGGTCTCAAGCCCGACACGCGCGTGCTGGACGTCGGCGGAACGGTGGACATCTGGCGGTTGGCGCCCGTCATGCCGCGCGTTGTCTTTCTGAATCAAAGCCGAGCGCAGTACGAGATCGGGCCGGCGCCGTCGATCGTGCTGGGCGATGGAACCTGCCTGCCCTTCGCCGATGGGTCGTTCGATCTGGTCTTCAGCAATTCGGTGATCGAGCACGTCGGCAGCCGGGAAGATCAAGCCCGGTTCGCCGCCGAGATCGCGCGCGTGGGCCGGCAATACTGGGTGCAGACGCCAAATCGCCGTTTTCCCGTCGAGCAGCATCTCTGGACGCCGTTCATTCATTGGCTGCCGCGCCCGTGGCAAGCGCCAGTGCTCCGCAAGTTTTCGATATGGAGCGCGATCACCCGGCTGCCCGAAGACCAGCGCACCTTCTACATCGATCATTACCTGCTTTCCGTGCGGCTTCTTTCGGCGGCGGACTTGAGGCGCCTTTTCCCCAACGCCCAAGTGTTGCGCGAGCGCTTCCTCGGCTGGACCAAATCGCTGGTGGCCTGGGGATCGAACGCCAAGCCTGAGTTACCATGAAACTTTCATCTCAACTTTAATCTTTCATGGCCCTGCGCTTCTACAACACCCTCACTCAGCGTGTGGAGAACTTCGAGCCGCTGGACGGCAAAACCGTCCGCATGTACACGTGCGGCCCGACCGTCTACAACTACGCTCATATCGGCAATCTGCGGACCTTCACTTTTGAAGACATTTTGCGGCGTTGGCTGCTGTATCGCGGCTACCAGTTGGATCACGTCATGAACATCACCGACGTGGACGATAAGATCATTCGCAACGCCACGGCCGAGCATAAATCGCTCGCCGAATACACGGCCAAATACACCGAAGCGTTTTTGGAAGATACGGCCGCGCTTCGCCTGCAGCGGCCCGAGCGGATGGTGAAAGCGACGGAACACATCCCCGATATGGTGCGCGCGATCGAGGAGCTGGGTCAGCACGGGTTCACGTATCCGAGCGACGGATCGATTTACTACCGAATTTCGAAGTTTCCCGGCTACGGAAAACTCTCGCACAACGATTTCAGCGGTATTCGCGCCGGCGCGCGCGTGGACGTCGACGAATACGACAAGACCGACGCGCGCGACTTCGTCTTGTGGAAAGCGCCCAAGGACGGCGAGCCCTTTTGGGAAAGCGAGATCGGCCCGGGACGGCCCGGCTGGCACATCGAATGCTCCGTGATGGCGATGAAGTACCTGGGTGCGACGCTGGACATTCACGCCGGCGGCGTGGACCTGATTTTCCCGCATCACGAGAACGAAATCGCGCAGTCGGAAGCGCTCACCTCGAAACCGTTCGCGCGCTTCTGGCTACATTCGGAGTTCTTGAACGTCGAATCGCAGAAGATGGCGAAGTCGGCCGGCAATTTCTTCACGCTGCGCGATCTGACAGCGCAGGGCTATCAGCCGGAGGTGGTGCGTTACCTGCTGGCCTCGGTGCCTTATCGCAAGAAGCTGAACTTCACGTTTGACGGGCTGAAGGCCGCGGCGGTCGCGATTGAGCGGCTGCGCAATTTCAAGCTGCGCCTGGAGACGGACAAGTTCGCGGAAGGGGTGAACGAGAAGATCGCGGAAAGAGCCAGGACCGCGGTGCATCAATTCGAAGAAGGCCTGGACGACGACTTGAACACGGCCGAAGCGCTGGCGGCGGTCTTCGAATTCGTGCGTGACGCCAACACGGCCATGGACGCGGGCGAGTTTCGCGCGGGCAATGCCGCGGCGGCGCTCGATTTTCTGGAACGCTTCGACCGCATCTTCGCCGTGCTTGAACCTCCCCGCACCGAAACAGGCTTGTCCGACGCCGGTGTCGAGCGGCTGATCGGCGAACGCGCGCAGGCCAAGAAGAGCCGCAATTTCGCGCGCTCCGACCAGATCCGGCAAGAGCTGTTGGATGCGGGCGTCATTCTGGAGGACACTAAAGAAGGTACCCGCTGGAAGAGAAAGTGAGCCAGGTGCGAGGAAGCGAGCGATGAAGTTCGAAACCAAAGCCGTGCACGCAGGCGACCGGAAACGCCGTTCCGGCGGCGCGATTCCATCCACCACGCCCATCCACACTGCGACCAGCTACATCTACGAGCAGACCGCGCAACTCGATCGTGTGCTGGGGCAGGAGGAGCCGGGCTTTTCCTATTCGCGTTACGACAATCCGTCCAACGCGGCTCTGGAGGAGCTGGTGGCCGAGCTCGAAAACGGCCACGGCGCACTCGCCTGTTCCTCCGGAATGGCTGCGCTGCACATCGGCATTTTGGCTGCGCTCACGGACCGGCGCAAGTCGGTTTTGGCCGCCAGCGCGCTCTATGGCGCGACCACAGCGATGCTCATGAATGTTCTGGAGCCGCTGGGCATCGCGGTGAACCTGGTGGACATCTGCGACCTGGACGCCGTCCGCCAAAAGATCGCGGAGTGTAAACCGGGCTGCGTGCTGATGGAGACCATCTCAAATCCGCTGCTGCGCGTGGGCGACATCGATGCGATCGCGGAACTTGCACACGCGGCCGGGGCGGCGCTCCTGGTGGACACAACGTTCGCCACACCGCTGCTGGTGCGCCCGCTCGACCACGGCGCCAACATCGCGGTTCACAGCCTGACGAAATTCCTGGCCGGCCATGGCGACGTGCTGGGCGGCATCATCGTCACCGATAAGGATCACACCGAGGTCGTGCGCGCGCTTTCGCGCACCCTCGGCCCGGTGCTCGGCCCATTCGAAAGCTATTTGACCATGCGCGGCATCAAGACGCTGGCAGTGCGCGTGGAGCGGCAATGCCAGAACGCCTGCCGCATCGCGGGCTGGCTGCGTTCGCATCCCAAAGTCGCGCGCGTTTACTATCTCGCCGATCCGAATCATCCCGACGCCGCCGTGATCCGGCGCCTGCTGCCCGAGGGCCTCTATGGCGCGCTGGTTTCCTTCGAGCTGAAGGACGCGGGCAAAGAGGACGTGCTGCGCTTCATGGACCGTCTGAAGCTGATCGTCCGCGGCACTTCGCTCGGCGACGTTCACAGCCTGATGCTCTATCCGGCCATCGCCTCGCATCGCGACCTCTCGCCCAAGCAGCGCGAACGCATGGGTATTCGCGATAGCCTGGTCCGCTTGTGCGCGGGCATCGAGGCGGTCGACGATATCATCGCCGACCTCGATCAGGGGCTCGAATAATCTGCTGCGCGGTTAGCGCCCGCTGGTTTGAATCTGCACCAGCGGCTTTTCGCCTTCGGCGGGAACCGTGCTCGCCAGCGTCTGCGGATCGCGCCAGAAATCCATATAGGCGATCTGGTGCACGCAGGAGACGGTGCACATCGGCGCGCAGGCTTTCGCGGTGACATACTCCCGCCGGATGTCTTCCACCGTGTAATCATGCAGGGGTTTGGCCGGATAGCCGCGCTGCTGGGAGCAGTAGTGCACCAGGCCGTCTTCACAGACATACAGATATCGCGCGCCGGCCCGGCAGCGCCATTTGCTGGGGCGGCCGTTGGCGATATCGTCCTGGAATCCGTTAATCTGCGAGAAATTCTTCTTCTCGAAGCTCTTCATCTCCAGGAACACGGCCCGCTCGCGTTCGCCAATGGGCCGAAGCTGCCCACTGCCGTCGTGAATGATCCCGACGGTGGAAGTGAAGCTCAACTCCAGCGCGCGCTTGCCCACGATCAGCGCATCCTCCGGATTGTGAATGCCGCCGCCGAGCACCGAGTTGATGTTCACGTGAAACAGCGCGTGCTCGGAGAGTATCTGCAGCTTCTTGTCCAGCACCTTCAGGCTTTTCTTCGAGACGTCGTCGGGCATCACGTTGTCGATGCTGATCTGCATGTGATCCAGCCCGGCTTCGTTCAACTGCTTGACGCGCTGCGGCGTCAGCAGGTAGCCATTGGTGATCATCCCGGCGATGATCCCGCGGCTGCGCACGTGCGAAATCAGCAGGTCCAGGTCCGGGTGCAGCAATGGCTCGCCGCCGCTGAAGGTGATGATCGTGGTGCCGAGCGCGGCCAGCCGGTCCAGCCTGGCGATCATGGTCCCGGTGGGCACCGGCTTGGACACGTCGTCGTATTCGTTACAGTAGGCGCAGGATAGGTTACAACGCCGGATGGGAATGATGTGCGCCATCACCGGATGATCGGTGGAGAGCAGGCCCTTGGCGATCATTCGCCATTCGCGCGCGCGCCGCTTGAGCGCCCTTGCGTCCCTGCGAAACTTGAATCCCAGCGTTACCATTGACGAGTTAATCTCTATTGAATCATACTCATGCGGGAAACGCATGGTTTTCGAATCGAATGGCGCGGCGTTCGATTCCAACGGTGTTCTGGCGCAGTGGCCGGTCAGATCCGCAGCCGGAACCGGGGCGGGCAATTTCCTGTACCCGGTTACGTCGGCGACCGCACCTAACACTAACAGCGTGGTATGCTGAGAGCGCGCTGGGCGCGCGAGCTTGGCCATCTCGTTCCGGTCCGATGTTTGAGTTCCTTTTCAAATACCCGCCAACCGTGTTCGCCAAGGGCACGTTTGTGCTCCTGGGCGAATGGCCTCTCTGGGCGCTGGTTGCGCTTCTGATCGCCGCTACGGCCGGGTTGGGCTGGGTGATCTGGCGGCGCCGGCGCAGCATCGCTTCCACCATCCGCGGACCACGCACCGCGGCGGTCTGGCTGCTCCAAAGTTTGTTGGTGTGTATCCTTCTGTTCCTCCTATGGCAACCAGCGCTCAGCATCGCGACCTTGCGGCCCCAGCAGAACATCGTAGCCGTGGTGATCGACGACAGTAAGAGCATGGCCACCGAAGAAGGCGGCCAGTCCCGCAAGGACCAGGTATTGAAGACTCTGAACGATGGCCTGCTCAAGAGTTTACGGGCGAAATTTCAGGTGCGGCTTTACCGCCTGGGCGACCATCTGGAGCGCATCGACAATGTGAATCAACTCAATGCCAGCGCGCCGGCCACGCACATTGGGGACGGGCTGAAAGAAGTGCTGGCGGACTCGGCCACGCTTCCCATCGGCGCGGTGGTGCTGCTGAGCGATGGCGCCGACAATACCGGCGGCGTCGATCTGGAAACGATCTCGGAAATCAAGCGGCAGCGGATTCCCATTCACACCGTCGGCTTCGGGCGCGAGCGCATGGCGCACGATATCGAGCTGACCGATGTGCAGTTGCCCGCGCGCTCGCTCGCCAAGTCGCGCCTGGACGCACAGGTGAGCTTCCATCAATGGGGTTTGAAGGGCGCGAAGGCTCGTTTAGCCGTGCGCGACGGCGGAGCCGTTCTGGCTTCACGCGATATCGTGCTCGCCGGCGACGGCACCACACAGACCGAGTCCGTGCTTTTCAACGCTGGAGAGGCCGGCGTGAAGAACCTGCAGTTCGCGATCGACGTGCTTCCCGAAGAAGACAACAAATACAACAACGCCCTGACGCGCGTCCTCTACGTGGACAACGCCAAGCCTCGCGTGGTGTACATGGAAGGCGAACCGCGC
>DATJNO010000137.1:0-23901 GCA_035508055.1 Bryobacteraceae bacterium
ATTCGCCCGGATCGCGCATTTCCTGCTGCCACTCGACCAGCTGTCGAAGCCAGATGACGCGCTGATCGTCCGCGCCCGGACCCTTCTTGCCTTCTTTGTATTTCCAATGCGCGGCGATGCCCTCTTCGGCCAGCTTGTGCATCTCTTCGGTGCGTATTTGCACTTCGAACGATCGCCCACCCTGGCCGATCACGGAAGTGTGCAGCGATTGATACAGATTAGGGCGGGGAATCGCGATGAAATCCTTGATGCGGCCCGGAATGGGGTGCCACTCGTTGTGAATGACGCCCAGCGCGGCGTAGCAGTTCTTTACCGAGTCCGTGATGATGCGCAGAGCAAGCAGGTCGTACACCTGATCCAGGCCGATCTTCTGGCGCTTCATCTTCTGATAGACCGAGTACGGGCGCTTGATGCGGGCCTCGACGCGGGCGGGGATGTTTTCGCGGCGCAGGTTCACTTCCACGTCGTGCTGCATTTTGCTGAGGAACTCTTCGTTCTGCGCGCGCTGGGATTCGATTTCGCGCATCAGTTCGTCGAAGGCCTCCGGCTCCAGATAGCGGAACGAGAGGTCTTCCAGTTCGCCGCGGATTTTGCCCATGCCCAGGCGATGCGCGATGGGCGCGTAGATTTCCGACGTTTCCTGGGCGATGCGGACACGGCGCTCGGGCGCCAGGGCGTCCAGCGTGCGCATGTTGTGCAGGCGGTCGGCCAGCTTGACGATGACGACGCGGATGTCGTTGACCATCGCCAGCAGCATTTTGCGGACGCTTTCGGCCTGGCGCTCCTCGCGCGAGTAGAAGTGCAGTTTGCTCAGCTTGGTGACGCCGTCCACGCAGGCCGCCACTTCCGGACCGAACTCTTTGCGGATCGTATCCAGGTTGAGGCTGGTGTCCTCCACGGTATCGTGCAGCAGGCCGGTGATCAGGCAGACCATGTCCATCTGCATGTCGGCCAGGATCAGCGTGACGTGCAGCGGGTGGATCATGTAGGGCTCGCCGGATTCGCGCAGCTGACTCCTGTGCGCGTCGGCGGCCACGCGGTAGGCCTTTTCCAGCTGCGTCAGGTCTTCTTTGGGGCGCAGCGCGCGGACCTTTTGCTCAAGTTCGGCATAAAGCTGCTCGACCTGTCCGACTGCGGGGATTACGTCTGTGGACACCTAACTCTAGGGTACTTGGTTTTGCCGCGATTCTCCAATTTCGCGTGGGCAGGCTCCCGCCGGCGGGATTCGTCTATCGCGGACGGCTCGCGACGAACCACGCCCTGCCAAACGGACTGAGCCTGGTGAAAGCGGGAGTGGGCGATCCTGTCTTGCGATGACATGCCGGCGGTGCATCTCGCAGCCAAGCCGCCGTGTACTTTAAGTGTTCCCCCACTCCGGACCACCGGCACTCCAGGCGGCCCGTTTCCGTTTGCCATGCCATTTTCATTGCGTTCGCCTCCTTCCGCTCGGATGCTCGCAACCAGCCTCAGACCAGTGTACTGTCGAGCAGGCGTGAAGACAAGGTGCGGCAGCCCCGCAGGGCGAGTGATTGCAGTGCTATCATTGATGCGTGGCCAGTATCACGATCCGGCGTCTGGAGGATAACGTGAAAGCGAAACTGCGTCTGCGCGCCGCCCGCCACGGTCGTTCGATGGAAGAAGAAGCGCGCGCGATCCTCAAGGCCGGGTTGGGGGGGAAGGACTCCTCGGGGCGCAACCTGGCAGAAGCGATCCGCGCGTATATCGAGCCTCTGGGCGGCACGGAGCCGAGGCTCCCGCGGCGCGAAGCGATTCGCCGTCCGCCCGATTTTGCGAAGTGATTATCCTGGACACCAACGTACTCTCCGAGTCCTTGAAGCCAGTGCCGTCTGAGAAGGTTCTGGGCTGGCTGGCTGCTCAGGAGCCGACCTCCGTGTTCATCACCGCAATGACTCAGGCGGAGGTGTTGTACGGCATAGAAAGGCTGCGAGCGGGCAGGCGCCGGGAGCGGTTGCTGGCGGCTGTCGAAAAAATCTTTGACGATGTATTGGAAGGAAGAATCCTGCCTTTCGACGGCGACGCCGCTCGTGCCTTCGCCCGCATTGCTGCTGGCCGCCAGCGTTTGGGCCAACCAATCTCGCAATTCGACGCCATGATCGCCGCGGTCGCCCGCTCCCATCGTGCCACCGTGGCCACTCGTAACACCTCCGATTTCGAGCAGTGTGGAGTTCGGATCGTTAATCCCTGGACGGAGTGAAACGGCTCTCACAACGACGACGCGTGGTATCCTAACCGATTCAGCATGGAGAACAACGACTAATGGCGCAGCAGAACCTCGGCTTTGTCGGCGTGGGACGCATGGGCGGTCCGATGGCCCGCCGGCTCCTGGAAGCCGGCTATGGCCTGACGATTTTCGATACCAATGCCGCCGCGATCAAGCCGCTCGTGGAAAAAGGCGCAAAGCGGGCCGATTCGCCCGCGGCCGTCGGGTCCGAAGCTGAGATCGTCCTGGCCAGCCTTCCCACGCCGCCCATCGTGCAGGCCGTTGCGCTCGGTCCCAAAGGGATCGTCGAAGGCGGCAAGGTGAAGACCTTCATCGACGTTTCCACCACCGGCTCGACTTACGCCAAGCGCGTGGCCGAGGGCCTGAAGGCGAAAGGCATCCTGGCCGTCGACGCGCCGGTCAGCGGGGGTGTGGCCGGAGCCGAAAAAGGCACGCTGGCCGTCATGGTCTCCTGCCCGGACGACGCCTTCCCCAGCGTGAAGCCGGTGATGGAAGTCATCGGCAAAGTGTTCCACGTCGGCAAGCAACCGGGCCAGGGCCAGACCATGAAACTGCTGAACAATCTTCTTTCGGCCACAGCGATGGCGATTTCGTCCGAAGCCGTCGTGATGGGCGTGAAAGCCGGCCTCGACGCCAGGCAGATCATCGATGTCATCAACGCCGGCAGCGGCCGCAACACCGCCACCATGGACAAGATCCCGCGTTGCGTGCTCAATCGCCAATTCGATTTCGGCTTCGCCATCGGCCTGCTCAACAAAGACATTCGCCTCTGCATGGAAGAAGCCGAAGCCATGGGCATGCCCATGGTGGTGGGCAGCGCCGTGCGGCAGATGCTCGCAATCGGAACCGCAGCCTACGGCGCCGACGCCGACATGACCGAGATGATCAAAGTTCCGGAAAGTTGGGCCGGCGTGGTCGTCGAGTCAAAGTAACTTCAAACAATCAACCAACCAACCAAGGAGAAGAAGTGGAAAAAGAGATGTTCGAAAAAGGCCTGGCCATCCGCCGCCAGGTGCTGGGATCGGAGTACGTGGACAATGCTTTGAAAACGGCGGACGATTTCAACATGCCGCTGCAGGAACTGGTCACCACTTACTGCTGGGGCGAGATCTGGGGCCGTCCCGGCCTGGATCGCAAGACGCGCAGCATGCTGAATCTCGCGATGATCTCCGCGCTGAACCGTCCGCACGAAGTGAAAGCGCACGTGCGCGGCGCCATCAACAACGGCCTCACTAAGCAGGACATCCAGGAAGTGTTCTTGCAGGTCGCCATCTATTGCGGCGTGCCCGCGGCCGTGGATAGCTTCCGCATCGCGCGGGAGACGTTCAAAGAAATGGGCATTTAGTCGACGCGCTCCGCCGCTTCGCGCCACAGCGCCTCCGGCCGGCTCAACCACAGCCAGATCAGCGTCCCGGCCAGAGGCAGCAGCGCCATCGAAACGAACGTCGCGTTGTACCATTGCAAATCGAACCAGCGCCCATAGACCGGCAGCACCGCCGCGAGAACGGCCGACCACGCACCGGATCCGATACCCGCCACCATGGCCGTCTGCCCGCGCGGATACAGATGCGATCCCACCCGCAGCGACAGCACCACATATCCGTCCGCGATGAACAGCGCCCAGAAAAATTGGAGCAGCGCGATAACCCAGGAATGCGTCCAGGTCATGAACGCGATCGGGAACGCCAGCACCGCCAGCAAAATGAACAGACCAGACGGTCGCTTACCGCGCACCACGAACAGGTCCGCGATCCAGCCCCAGAAGTAATAGCCGATTTCCCAGCCGATAAACGGAATCCACAGGATTGCACCGAGCTGCGCCTGGCTTACGCCAAGAGCGCGATTCAGATACAGCGCGCTCAAATACGACACGACGCCGAGCGCGACAGCGCCCAGCCCGAAGCTCGAGACGACCAGCCACAAGCGGCGCTCCATCAGATTCGGCCAAGCCAGCTTCTTCAACTCGCGCTTGTGCTCGCGCAAATACGGCGGCCGCGCGATGATGGCCCACATCACGATCCAGCACAAGCCCAGCGAAGCGGTGAAAAGGAACGCCGAGCGCCATCCGAACCGGATCGCGAACGGAATCACAATCAGCGGCGTGATCAGCGCGCCTAACGATGCCCCGCTGTATCCCACCGCCATTCCGCGCGCCTGCCGGTTCGGCGGCAACGAATCCGCGGCAGCCTTCAGCGCGGCTGGAAACACCGAGCCTTCACCGAATCCCAGTACGCCCCGCGCCACCGAAAAACCCACAAACCCCGACAGTCCCGCGTGCGAAGCCGTTGCCAACGTCCGCACGGCCAGCGCCCAGTACATCCCGATCCGCATTCCGATGAAGTCCAGCAACGAGCCCCAGATCGGATTGCCGATCATGTACAGAATCGAAAAGATCGACAGCGCGGTCGCGTAGGTTTCCGTGGTGAGGTGCGTGTCCGCCAGGATCATCGGCGAAAGCACCGCCAGTGTCTGCCGGTCCATGTACGACAAGATGCCCGAAAGCATCATCGCCGTGGATGGCACCCATTTGCGCCACCCCGGCGCGTATTGCGGCGCCGCCGCCGTGGCTGCTGTTACGCCCTGAATCCCAGTGTCCTCCACTGGAGTGTAACGCAATCGGTTATCTTAAACGAGGAGGCTCGCGATTCATCTTTCCCGCAAACTCGTGCAGGCTGCACGTGCGTTGACTTTCGACCAGCTGCCCATCCAGGTCGTGGACAAAGTCAAGATCGGCCTGCTGGACATGCTCTCGTGCGCCTTCGCAGCGCGGGAACTGCCGTGGGGCTGCCAGGCGATTCAAATGGCCAGCCGCGCTTGTGGCGGCAAGGCGACCGTGATTGGCACTTCCTGGCGAGTCGCGGCCGGTGAAGCCGCATTCGCTAATGCGACGTTAGGTCATGGGCTGGTGCGCGAAGACATGCACGCGGGCGCGGTGAGTCATCTGGGCGTGGTCATTTATCCCACGCTGCTCGCGCTTTCGCAATACAACAAAACATCCGGCCGCGACTTCATCCTCGCCGCGGTCTGCGGCTACGAGATCGGCGCATCAATCGGCCGGGCGATCATGGACCAAGATGTCGTGCGGCGCTTCCGGCCCACGGGGATTACCGGCCCCCTCGCGGGTGCCATCACGGGAAGCCGCCTGCTCTCGTTCGACGAAGACGCGGCCGTGAGCGCGCTCGGCCTCGCTGCCAACGCCACCGGCGGATTGAACGAGTGGCCCTATTGTGGCGGCGATGAAATGTTCTTTCATCCTGGATTTGCGGCGCGCAACGCGGTCACAGCCGTTGAACTCGCCTCGCTCGGAGCGCGCGCGTCAGAAAGTGCCTTGGATGGCCGCGCTGGTCTTTTCTCCGGGCTGGGCAAGCTGGAACGAGTGAGTGAGGTCAAGCCTTGCTCCGGCGAGTTCGAAATTCTTTCCGTGTACTACAAGCCCGCGCCGGCGTGCAATTACGCGCAGACCGCAACGCAAGCCGCGCTTCGGATGGCGCAGCAGCCCGGTTTTCAGAGCGCCGATATCGAGTCCATCGTGGTCAAGGCGTCCGCCGCCGCGGTCAATTATCCCGGCTGCGATTTCGCCGGTCCCTTCACACGCATTCTCGAAGCGAAGATGAGCATCCAGTACTGCGTGGCGGCGACGCTCGCGCGCGGCGTCATCGAAGAGGCCAATTATCATTCGCTCGACGACGCGGAGATCAACCGCCTGGCCCGCATTACGAAGCTCGAAATCGATCCGGCGTTCACCGCTGCGTACCCCGGCATGCAGGGGACTGAACTGATTGTCAAATGGTGCGAGCGAACCGCCGCCTCGCGATTAGATGACGTGATCCCGGCTACGCCGGACCAGATCCGCGAACGATTCCGCGCAGCCTGCAAGAACTGGCGCGCGATCGAAGAAATGGTCGACACACTCGACCAGCAAGAAGACCTGGCAACTTTAACTGGAGGATTGTCGGATTGAAGAAGCATCAGATGTTGATCGGCGGGAAGTGGGTGGATCCCGCCTCGGGAGATTGGTTTGAATCGTTGAATCCGTTCACCGGGAAACCCTGGGCGCTGGTTCCGCGCGGGTCCAAGCCCGACGTGGACCGCGCGGTAGACGCCGCCGAGTGCGCCTATCGTGGAGAATGGCGCAAACTCACCGCGACAGCGCGCGGCGCACTCCTGCGCAAGTTGGGCGACCTCATCGCGTCCGAAGCTCAGCGGCTCTCCGAAATCGAAAGCACGGACAACGGCAAGCTGATCGCCGAAATGCGCGGCCAGCTCAACTACATCCCGCAATGGTTTTATTATTTCGGCGGACTGGCCGACAAAATCGAAGGCCGCGTGATTCCGATTGATAAACCGGGCGTCTTCAACTTCACGCGCGAAGAACCGCTGGGCGTCGTCGCCGCCATCACTCCTTGGAACTCGCCGCTGTTGCTCGCCACCTGGAAGCTCGCCCCGGCGCTGGCCGCCGGCAACACTGTCGTCTGGAAGCCGTCAGAGTATTCCTCCGTCTCCGCCTTCGCTTTCGGCGAGCTGTTTGAAAAAGCCGGATTCCCGCCCGGTGTCGTCAACATCGTCACTGGCTTCGGTCCGGAAGTGGGCGAGCCGCTCACCACGCATCCCAAGGTCGCGAAGATCGCGTTCACCGGCGGCGACAAAACCGGCGAGCACATCTACCAGATGGCCGCCCGCGGCATCAAACCCGTCACGCTCGAACTCGGCGGCAAATCCGCCAACATCGTTTTCGACGACGCCGAACTCGACGACGCGGTGAAGGGCGTTGTGTCCGGCATCTTCGCCGCCACCGGACAGACCTGCATCGCTGGCTCCCGTGCGCTCATCCATCGCTCCATTCATGCGGAGTTCGTCGAACGCCTGCTCGCGCTCGCCAAGACCGCCCGCATGGGCGATCCGCTCGACCCCGGCACGCAGGTCGGCCCCGTCACCACGCGCCCGCAATACGACAAAGTGCTCGACTACATCCGCATCGCCAAGGAAGAAGGCGCGGTCTGCCGTCTCGGCGGTGGCCCGGCCTCGCGTCCCGAATGCGGATCAGGCTGGTTCGTCGAGCCGACCGTCTTCGACAACGTCAACCCGCAAATGCGCATCGCCAACGAAGAAGTCTTCGGCCCGGTCCTTTCCGTCATTCCGTTCGACGACGAAGAGGAAGCCGTGCGGATCGCCAACAGCACCGTCTACGGCCTCGCCGCCGGCGTCTGGACCAAGAGCATCCGCCGCGCCCTGCTGATGTCCGAGCGCCTGGAAGCCGGAACCGTCTGGGTGAACACCTACCGCGCGGTCAGCTACATGTCGCCGTTCGGCGGCTACAAGCGCTCCGGCATCGGACGCGAAAGCGGCCTCGACGCCATCCGCGAATACCTGCAGACCAAGAGCGTCTGGATCGACATCGCGGGCAACGCCCCGAACCCGTTCGTGATGCGATAAGCTCGTGCGATAACCGCATGCCCACCGCCGAGGCGCTGTCTCATCTCGTCGACGACGCCACCGTCGTCTACATTCTCGAAAACCGCCGCCACTTCGAAGACCTGCGGCAGGTCGCCTCGCAGCTTGCCGGCTTGCTCGTCCTCGCCGCCGCCGGCTCGAAAGAATGCACGCCGGACCATCCCATGCTCATCGCCGCGGCCCAGCTTCATCGCGACGCCGCCGACGGTCTGCGCCGCTCCCATCCAACTCCCCGCGCCCGCCGCCATCATGAACACGTCCTCGAAGCCGCATCGCACTTCGCCGACGCCCTTTCCGCCGCGGATTGCATTTTCTCCGTCGATCCTGTTTTGAGACCCCTTCGCGCCGGATACGCCGCCCTCCACGAAGCCGCCAACGCGCTTCCCGGTTTCGAATTGATCTCCTTCGAACGCGCCTGCTGTGGAATCCATCTGCCAAACGAGGTGAAGCCAGCATAATGTCCGCCTATTCGCTGTGGGTCATGGAATTTGCCGCGGTTCCGAACTATCCGTTAAGCGGCTTGGTGTATGGCGCGCACAATCAAGGCACGCGCAAGCTGCCTTATTGCTACATCGTCATCAAAGGCCAAGGCCAGATCGCCATGGTTGACGTCGGCTACAATCACAAAGCCTACGGCGAAGTGCTGGCCAACACCTACGGCGTGAAAGGCTGGCGTCCGCCGAAAACCGTGCTGGGCGAAATCGGCATCGCGCCCGAAGACGTCACCAACATCTTCATCACGCACTCCCACTTTGACCACATGGGCAACATCGAAGATTTCCCCAAGGCCACGTTTTACATCCAGGAGCGCGAGCTTTCGAGGTGGGTCTGGACCATGTCGCTCGAGCGCCGTTTCCGCTGGCTGATGTTGGGCATCGATCCGGCCGACATTATGCGCGCCGTCGACCTCGCCCGCCAGCACCGCCTCGTCTGTGTCGATGGCGACCGCGAAAACGTTCTGCCCGGCGTCGATCTCCACGCCGCCTTCGACACCCACACCTGGGGCTGCATGTACGTACGCGTTCGCAACGACCTCGCCGCCAATTCGCAAGACAGTTTCATCTTCTGCGGCGATCTCGCCTACACTCAGGAAAACCTCCGAGGCTTCGACGCGAACGATCCCGAATACATCCCCGTCGGCCTCGCCACCGGCAGCCAGTTCAATCTCGTGATGACTACCGAAAAGATGATCAACCTGGTGGGCGGCGACATCAAACGCGTCATCCCGCCGCACGAAGAACGCCTGAAGGATCTCTTCCCGTCGCGCATCACCGGGAACGGTTTGCGCATCAGTGAACTGTCCCTGGCCGATGGCGAGAAAAGCCAGGTTCGCTGAGTTCCGCCCGTACCAACACGGGGGGCGGAAAAATACCAAGTCCATGGGATGTGCCCCTGCGCCTGCCCAATGCGTCATTACAGGGGATTGGCGTCTAGGTACTATCGAACAACATCCAGGTTCCTTGCCTGCGCGTGGGTCTTAGCCGTCTGCGCCCTTCTTCGAGCACAGGTCGCAGCTCAGGCATTGCTGCCGGACTATACTCACGGCCCCAGGTCCTTTCCGAGCATTCTGGCTCCCTACCAGGAGCAGCCGCTGCCGCCGGTCATTCTGGAGAACTCGGCGCGCCTGCACGACCTGATTCACGAGGGCAAGCTCGAGCTGTCCATGTCCGATGCGCTGGCATTGACGCTGGAAAATAACCTGAACATTGCCGTCCAGCGTTATTTGCGGCCCATCGCCCAGGTGGACCTGTTGCGAACCCGTTCCGGACAAGCCGCTCGCGGCATCACCGGCGCACTGCTGCCTAGCGGTCTTAGCGTGGGGGCGCTGGGTGTCGGGGTTAACCAATTCCAGGGTGCGGGCGGCGTGGGCAGTGCGGGCGGCATCAGTGGCGGAGGCGGCGCGGTGCAGGTGCCGCAAGTGGGCGCGTTCGACCCCGCCATTACCGTGAACGGAAGTTGGGACCGTACGGTTGCGCCCCTCAACACCGTCCAGGTGGCCGGTGTCCCGAGCGTAACCACCCAATCCACCGCCTTCAGCGGAACTTACACGCAGATGCTTGCCGATGGCTCCAGCTTTCTGGTGGCGGTGAACGGCATCCGTCAAAATTCCACCCAGCAGTATCTGCTGTACAATCCGGCGGTCATCAGCCGCCTGGCGGTTGGCTTCAACCAGCCGCTGCTCAATGGGTTCGGCCTGCTGCCCAACGGGCGGTTCCTGATGGTGGCCGAAAACGACCTGCAAACTTCCCAGGAGCTGTTTCGAGAGCAGGTCACCACGGCCGTCGTGCAAGTGGAGGAAGCGTATTGGGGACTAGCCGCTTCACGCGAGGCCGTCGTGGCGGCCCGGGAAACGCGCGACGCCGCGCAGAGACTGTACCGCGAGACACAGGTCAAGGAACAGTTCGGCGCCGCGGCGAACCTGGATGTCGTGTCCGCGCAGTCAGCCCTCGCGGCCGCTCAGCGCGACCTGGTGGTCGCTCAAACCAATTTCCAGCTCCAGCAAACCCAGCTCAAGAGCATGCTGAGCAAGAGAATCGATCCGGACCTGGACGGCGCTGAGATTATCACCACCGACCAGCTACCCGAGCCGAATGAGGCCGACATGCCGAAGCTCGAAACGGCGCTCAACACGGCCCTGAACGATCGGCCGGAATTACACGTCTCCGAGCAGGACCTGAAGAATCAGGGCGTCACTTCGGCGTTCACCAAGAACGGACTGCTGCCCAACGTCAGTGTTTTCGGACTTTACGCCGGCGCGGGTTTGGCAGGCAATACACCTTTGCTGGCGGCTGGCGCGAGCGACTCGCTTTACCAGGCCACCGCGGCGGACAATCCGGAATACTCCGGCGGCGTGAGCGCCGTCATCACTCTTCGCAACCGCCAGGCGCAAGCCGACAATCTTCGCGCACGGCTGGAAGACCGGCAGCTGCAGGTGAATTTGGCGGCGCTCAAGCAGCAAATCGGACTGGAAGTCCGCCAGGCGGTGATCGGGTTGGTGCAAGGCCGGGCACAAGTGCAGGCGGCGCACGAAGCGGTCCGATTGGCGAGTCTCACGGCCGACGCCGAGCGCAAGAAACTCGACGTGGGAATCTCCACCGCCTATAACGTCATCCTGCGGGAACGCGACGTGACCACGGCCGTCCAGGCCGAAATCGCCGCCGTGGCGGCCTACGCCAATGCGCTGGTGGAAATGGATCGCTCCACGGGAACGATTCTCGGCGATAACCACATCGAGCTTTCCGACGCGCTGAGCGGTCGGGTGAACAACCGCCCCCAGCCCTTCTACCGCTACCCTCGCTACCCCGGCGTAGCCGCGCCACAGCCGTGATCGAGGACCTGGATTTGTGAAGTGCAATTGCCGGCGCTTGCGCCGCCCCGCGAATTTCCTGATCGTCTTGCTGGTGTTGCTGCCGGTTGCGCCGCTCTGCGCGCAGAACTCCAGCTTGATCGACTCCAATTTCCTCCTCCGCGGCAACCCCCCTTTCCCTTGGGTTTGGAGGCCCTACCAGCAGACCTATCTTCCGCCTCCGAACCTGCGCAACGGTCCCACGCTTACACAGATGATTCACGAGGGCAAGCTGGAACTTTCCCTGAACGACATGTTGCGGCTGACCGCCGAGAACGAGTTGGATCTGGAGGCGGACCGCTATACCTACCTGATCGCACAAACCGACATCCTGCGCAGCAAATCCGGTCAGGCGGCGCGCGGCCTGCCCACCGCTCCAGTTCCCGGCGGTCTCTTCTTTGGCGCCATCGGCGCCGGGGTGGGCAGTAACGCCAACGTCTCGACCGCGGGCACGGGAGCGGCGGCGATCAGCGGCGCGGCTAAGGCCGTCGTTGTCGGTCCCCGCGGCACGTTCGATCCGACCTTCTCCACGAACTTCAGCTTCGATCGGGTCCAAAGCCCGCTGAACACCACGCGCGTGGCCGGGATCCCGTTGGTAAACGTTGCCAGCACGGTCCTGCAAACCCGTTACCAGCAGGAACTGCCCACCGGCACCAGCTTCAGCCTGAGCTTCAACCTGCAAAGACAAGGTTCCTCGCAAGCGGCACTGTTGTTCAATCCGGCTTTTCAGTCTTACTTTTCCTTCCAGGTCTACCAGCCCCTGCTCAACGGCTTCGGCCTTTCGCTGAACCATCGCTTCATTACGTTCACTGAAAATAACCGGCGCGTGAGCCTGGAAGTATTCAGCCAGCAATTGAACGACAGCTTGTCCAACGCCGCCGGACTTTATTGGGACTTCGTCGCGCTCAATGATCAGGTGAAGGTGGCCCGGCAAGAGGTCCAGGCGGCCCAGACGCTCTACCAGAACAACCTCCAGCAACAGGCCGCCGGCACCATGGCCGCGTTAGACGTCGTGCAGAGCGAATCGCAGTTGGCCGCCAGCCGCCGCGATCTGGTGGTGGCTCAGACCAATCTGCAGATGCAGGAAGTGAAAATCAAGAGCGCGATCAGCAAGGCCATCGGCAAAGATCTGGATCAGGCCACCATTGAGCCGTCGGACGCGCTGCCGGAGGCGGCGGAAATCAAGCTTCCCTCGCTGACCGGCGCGGTGGAATCCGCCATGCGCAGCCGGGCCTCGGTTCGCGAGGCGGAGCTCCAGGTCGAAAACCAGAAGATCGCCGAAGAATTCACGCATAACAACCTGCTTCCCACGCTCAGCGCCTTTGTGGCATTTAACAGCTACTCCCTGGCGAACGGCACCAATGCGATGCTTCGCCAAATGGCGCAGTGGGTGTACCCGGAATTTTCGGTTGGATTCACGCTCACTTTTTCGCTGTTCAATCGTGCTGCCCAGGCGGATGACACGCGGGCTCGCCTGGAATTCCAGCAGGCGCAGGTGACGCTCGACCAGACCAAGAGCCAGGTGGGTCTGGCGGTCCGCTCCGCGCTGGTGGCTTTGATTCAGAGCCGGGCGCAAATTCAAGCCGCAGAGCTGGCGCGCTCCACCAGCCAGGAAACCTTGCGCGGCCAGCAAGTGCGATACGCCAATGGACTCGCGACTCCCTATGACGTGATCCTCGCCCAACGGGACCTGGCCACGGCGCAGCTGGCCGAAATTCAGGTTCGTGTGAATGCGGCCAAGGCGCAGGTTGCCCTGGAAGTGGCCATGGGCACGCTCCTGAGCAATCATGGCGTTCCCTTTGATAACGCGCTGCGCGGCGACGTCTTTACCGGATCGATCCCGTCGCGCAATGCCTCCACACCCTAGCCGGATCAAATGTCGCCGGCCCCTGCTACGCTGATAAGCAGATCCGGATGCGAACCATCTCCAAGCGCACCCAGTACGGGTTGAAGGCGGTGATCGCTCTGGCCCGCCGCTACGGCGAAGGGCCCGTTCTGATTGCTACCGTGGCCGCCGAAGAGCGCATTCCCGCCAAATTCCTGGAGGGAATCCTGCTGGATTTGAAGGGCCGCGCTTTGCTGGAAAGCAGGAAGGGCAAAGGCGGCGGTTATCAGCTCAGCCGTCCGCCCGCGGCGATCACGGTTGGCACGGTGATTCGCATGTTGGAAGGACCGCTTGCTCCGTTGCCGTGCGCCAGCGAGACCGCTTTCCGGCCCTGCCAGGAGTGCGCGGACGTGGAGAACTGTACCACGCGGATCATCATGCGCCAGGTGCGCAACGCGATCGCCGAGGTCCTGGATAAAACCACCCTGGCGGACCTCATCCGCTCCGGCGCACCGCCGCCAACGGACGAGTTGGCCTTACCACAGCACCTTTAGCCCGAATTGGATTTGCCGCGACGTCGTCGAGGTCGACGTAATCACTCCCGCCGTCGGCGCCGGAACCGAGCCCGCCGACGTGAAAACAACCGGGTTCGGCGTGCCGAAGTTCGCGTGATTCAGGATGTTGAAAAACTCCGCCCGGAACTGCGCCCGCACTCTCTCGGAGATTTTGACCACCTTCTGAGCCGAGAAATCCACAGTGGCAATTCCCGGCCCGTAGAGCGTGTCGCGCCCGACATTTCCATAGGTTCCGGGAGCAGGAGGAAGGAATGCGTTCGGATTGAAGTACTCATTCGGCCCGCCCAGGATGATCGGGCCGGTGAACGCCGGATTGTACGACGGGCGGACCGGATTGCGGCTGTCGCCGTCGTTTGCCGGGTTGTAGCCCAGGCTCGGTGTAAACGGCAGGCCGGATTGCAGCGTTCCGATTCCGCTCACGCTCCAGCCGCCCGCCAACGCCTCCCGCCATCCGGCGGCGTCCCGCAGCAGCGTCTTGCCGCGTCCAACCGGCAGCTCCCAGGTGCCATTGAGGACCGCCGAGTGCCGCACGTCCGACGTTGACGGCCCCCAGTCCAGTTTCGGATTCAGCGGATACATTACGAAACCCGGAGCATTCGCGCCGACGCTGCTGTTCAGGGCTGTTCCGTCGTCCAGGCTCTTCGCAAACGTATACACGCCCCGGATCTGAAAACCGTGGCTGAACTTTCGATTCACATCCACCTGAAGGGCGTTGTAGGAGCTGAGGCCCTCCGACATCCACGTCGTTGTGTTCGCCAGCGCCGGGTTCATCAGCGCGGCATTGGACGGAAAATAGATTGTTCCCGAGGCAAGGCTCGCGGGGCAGGGCGATGCCGGGCAAACCGTCGGGAAAGGGATGTTCGCGTCCAGGGAAAGCAGTTCGTGATAACCGTGCGAGCCTACGTAGCCCAACGCCAGGGACGTTTGCGGCGCGATCTGTTGCTCCAGTTTGAAGGACCACGTCAGCACCGTGGGCGTGTAAGCGTCCGGCTGGATTCCGCTGGGCGAAATCTTGCTTCCCGCAGACAGAGCGCCGTCGGGCGCGATCGACAAACCTTCCACCGAAACATTCTTGAGACTTTGTGTCGTGTTGAAGGGCGCGGTCTGATCCAGCCGGTAATCCAGATTGTCCAGTAGTGCGCGGTAGATCCCGAATCCCGCGCGGATCACTGTTTTGCTTTTGCCAAAGGGATCCCAGGCGAGTCCGGCGCGCGGCTCCGGCAGGAACTTCGCGCGGTTCCTGGTAAAAGCCGAATCGCCCACGCTCGGATTGGTTTGAATCACGCCGTTCGAGAACAGGTAATTGGAAGCCCGGCCGTGGGCTTCGTTCCAGCCGTCGGTGGATTCGAAGCGGAAGCCCAGACGGAGGTCCAGATTCCGTCGTAGGTGGATGACGTCCTGGACGAATCCTGCGCTTTCTACCGATCGCCACCCCAATTCGGTCGGCGCGGGCACTACCGTAAATGTCGAAATCCTGCCTTGCAGGAAACTGGTCAAGCTGCCGAAGGAAGCCTGCCCGTATTGGTCCTGAGCCAGATCGTCGTTGGCCTGAATCCGCTGGACCCAGACCCCGGCTTCCCACTGCTGCGCACCGCTGGTGTAGGCGATGTGATCGTCGTAGGTGAACAGGTTCCGAACCGCGGCAAGATTGCTTCCGGCGTTGGTGCCCGCCGGGCTGATCTGCGAAGCCGCGTTCAAAGCCGTACCTCCGCCGATGACAATGGCGCCGATCGGATCGCCGGCCACCCACCCCGGCAGGTTCAGCGATGTCTCGCCGGTGAAAAAGAAAGCCGCCCGGGAGAAACCGGCCCGAGCGGTATTCAGGAGGTTCGGCGAGAAGACATGCTGCTCCTCGATGCTCGCCACTTGCGCCCGCAGCGTCTCGATGGCGGTGCTCAGCGGGTTCACCGAGGGTGTATTGTCGGCGCTGTCGTCCACGGTGGAGACGGCGAAGAAAGTGTCCTTCTCGGAAGCGTTGTAGTCCAGCCGCACCGTCCCAAAGTCTTCGCGGATGGTTTGCAACGGATGGCTGAATGCCTCCGCGACGCCGCCGCCGAGTTCCGGTCCGTTTTGGACCGGCCATAACGCCAACAGCGGCGCCACGCCGGGTGCGACGCCTACGTTCTGCAGCACGCTGCTACTGCCCGGAACGTAACCCGAGCGCGCGGCGTTATCGGGAACCAGCGTCACGTCGCTCAAGCCCAGGTGCTGGCGATAGCCCTCGTAATTGCCGAACAGAAAAAGCTTATCGTGCTTCAGCGGTCCGCCCAGCGCGCCGCCGAAGACATTGCGCTGAAACTGCGGGATGGCGCCTTGGTCGAAAAAGTTGCGCGCGTCCAGATCGCTATTGCGCAGGAACTCGTACACCGTTCCGTGTAGTTGATTGGTTCCGCTCGCGGTGACAATGCTCACCTGCGCGCCCGGCCGCTTGCCGTACTCAGCGCCATAAGTGTCTGTGACCACGTTGAACTCCCGAACGGCGTCGACTCCTAACAGCTCGCCGCTCGCGCCGCCCGGCGTATTGTTGATCACCGAAGCTCCCGTGTACTCGATGCCGTTCAACAGATACAGGTTCTCTTGCGGGCGCCGCCCCGATACCGCAAACATGCTGCCCAGCGAGGAGTTGGACGTACCCACGCTGCCCGAACGGCCCGAAGTGTAGTTCACCACGCCCGGGTTCAGCGTGATCAATCCGTCGTAGCTGCGCCCGTTCAACGGCAGATCCTTCACTTGACGTTCGCTGACCAGGCCCGAGTCGGGTTGCGTCGTCAGCACCACGGGCGAAGCGGTCTCTTCCACCGTGATCGTCTGCTTCACATCGCCTAATTGCAGCGTCAGATCAACGACGCTGGCTTGCCCGACGGTCACTTCGACGCCCGTCGTGGTCTGCGAGTGGAAGCTCTCCTTCGACGCCGTGATTTCGTATCGGCCAACCGGCAGCGACGGCACGGCGTAGCGGCCGGACTCGTCCGTCGCTAACTTGCGCTGTGCACCGGTTTCGACGTTCTTAACAATGACGGTCGCGCCCGCTATACCCGCTCCGGACTCGTCCAAGACGGCACCCGAAATACTACCACCCACTACCTGCCCACAAAGGGGCACTGCCAGAGAGAGCGCTAGCAGGCTTGCAGCGATTCTTAATGACCTCATACTCTATCGAGTATAGTATGTTATATATAAATGTCAATTATTCATAGTGTTGCAGTTACTACATTCAGTCTATAGGATGTATTTACAATAACTTGCGGGACTCTTTGAAGTTCAGCCAGGCGCTTCGTCGGCTAGAAGTGGTGTACGTCACTGGTGAATCTTAAACGGGACTCGGGAGGCGCCGGCGTGCGGCTACTTGTTGGTGACGGAAACGGTCTGATCGCCGTCGACGTAGGCGATGTACTCAGTGCCGTGCACGGCCGCGTATCCCTTCGCCTTGGAGCCTCTGCCGGTCTCGAAGGGCCGAATGGTCGAGCCTTCCGCGCTGCGGCCCGCCATCGCGCGCACGCTCAGTTTCCTGCCGTCGGCCGCATCCGCTTGATCCAGCCGGAAGGTGAGCTTGTGCCCGCCGCCGATCCCCAGGAACTTCTTCGTCACTTCGCCCATGACCGACCCGGTCACCATGGCGCCCTTGGCAATGACCGTCTTGCCCCCCACCTCTAAGCCCTCGGACGCGGTGAACCGGATCGCCGTTCCTTCGGGAGCGTCCGCGGGCACATCCTGGGCCAGGAGGATGATAAACGGCAGCGCGTCGTTCACCGCGACCGGAACCCGCTGGATCACGGGACGGGGCGCTGGCACGGGCGCAGGTACGGGAGCCGGCGCGGCCACCGGCAGCGGAGGAGCAGGAGCGGGGGCGGGAGCCGGTGCGGGCGCTGGCGTGGGCGCCGCCGGTTGGGCTGTTTCCACGGGCGCCTTGGCGGATTTTGTGGCGCGGGTCCTCTTCGGCTTCTCGACTTTAGCCGGTTCCGGGGGAGGCGGTGCCGGCGCTGGGGCGGCTACGGGAGGCGGAGGCGGAGCGAGCGTTGGAGCAGGCGCCGACGCAGGAGCGGGGGCCGGTCTCACTACCGCTTGCTGAATCGCCGGCTTGCGCATCTTCGCCCACCACCACCAGCCGGCGGCAGCCGTCGCGCCGATCGCCACCACGCCGATGACGGCGACAATCAGCACAACCACTTTGTTGGAGATCGGCTTTGCGCTCGCAGCCGGTTTGACGCTGGACGGCGGCTTCCGGGGAGCGCGGGAAGGGGTTTTGGACGCAGGCTGAGAAGGCCGCGGGGCGCCACTCGCCGGCGCGGCTGAACCTGCGGGTGCTTTGAGAGGCGGCCGCATCACCACGGTGGCGCCCATATCCGGTACCGGCGGACCTGCAGAGCTGAGCGAACTGGTCCGCACCGGCGGCGCATAATGCCCGCTGGGGTCCAGCTGGCGCTGCAGGTTGACCAGCGCCGCCCCCAATTCCTTCATCGTCTGCCAGCGTGCATCCGGTTCCTTCAACAGGCAGCGCAGGATGATTTGTTCGAGCAGCGGCGGAACCTCCGGCGCGAGGTCATAGATCGACGTCACGTCATCGCGCAGAATCGCCGAGAGGGTGGATATGCCTGACCTGCCCTCAAAAGCCCGCTTGCCGGTCACCATCTCGTAGAGCACCGATCCGAACGAAAAGATGTCTGAGCGCGCGTCCACCCGCCGCCCTTCGGCCTGCTCGGGCGACATGTAGCTCACGGTGCCGAGAATGGAGCCCTCGCGCGTGAGCGCCGCTTCGACGGTGGATTTATCGCCCGGCTCGCCGTCAAAATCGGACATACCTGAGTCCATCCACTTGGCCAGGCCAAAATCCAAAAGCTTCACCAGGCCGCCGGAGGTTACCATCACGTTGGAAGGTTTCAGGTCCCGGTGGATAATGTTGGCGGCGTGCGCGGCGCTGAGTGCGCTGGCAATCTGGACGGCGTACTGCAGACATTGCGGTGCCGGCAGCCCGCCGATGGGGATCACATCGCGGAGCGTTTGGCCGTCGATGTACTCCATGACGATACACTGCAGGTCGCCCTCGGAAACGATGTCATACAGCGTGATGATGTTGGGATGATTCAGCGCGGAAGCCGCTTGAGCTTCCTGGAAGAACCGCCGCCGCCGCTCCGCGTCGGAAGACATGCCCGGCGAGAGGACTTTGATCGCCACCGGGCGGTGCAGCCGCGTGTCCTCGGCCTTGTAGATTTCGCCCATTCCGCCGGCGCCGAGCTTTTCGAGAATCCGGTAATGCAGGATCGTTTTGCCAAGCATGCGAGCAACTGAAGGTCCTGGCGCATTATCGCCTGAACGCGGAGGCGAGCGCAAACTCGCCGGCGTGATAAAATCGGCCAGATGCCGCAGGATCTTCTCGGTTTGACTGGAGTCAAGTATTCGCCCTACGAGGAGAGCACGCAGCTGGCGCGCTACATCCAGCACTATCCTCGCAGCTTCACCCGCAATCCTTCGCAACCCCTGATCCAGCGCCCCCTGACGCTCAGCGAGTTGACGGGGCCAACCGGATTGGACCGCCGGTTGAATGCCGGCGATGGGGACGACCTTTCCCGCCGCACGCCGGATGGACCGCGCGCGATCGGCCAGTTCATTTCGGTCAGTGGGCGCGTGGTGGATCAGGATGGCGCGCCGGTGGCGGGCGCGGTGATCGAGCTATGGCAGGCCAACTCGGCCGGGAAGTACATCCACGAACTGGACCGGCACGAAGCGCCGCTTGATCCGAATTTCACCGGGCAGGGAAGGTTGATCACCGACGCCGACGGCGAGTACCGCTTCCGGTCGATCAAGCCGGGTGCTTACCCGGTGATGGAATCGGAGTGGTGGTGGCGGCCTCCACATATCCACTTTTCGATTTTCGGTCCGAGCTGGATGAACCGGTATGTGACGCAGATTTTTTTTCCCGGCGAGCCGTTGAACGAGACCGACCTTCTGCTCAACGCCGTGCAAGACCCGGAAGCGCGCGACCGGCTGATCTTCCGCACCACGCCGACTACGGTGGGCAAGGTGAACCTGCTACATTTCAAGCTCGATTTCGTGCTGCGCGGCAAACATCAGACCCCCGCGCTGGATTGAACTGATGAGCAAAGGTCTCCCGACCTCACCCTACTGCACCATTGGTCCGTTCTTCCCGGGACAGTTCGTGGAAGGCTGCGAGGACCTGACCCGCTTTGAGGGCAAGACCGCGTGCGGCGAGCACATCCTGCTGGCCGGCCGGGTGGTGGAAGAAGGAAATCTTCCCACGTTGAACGTGATCCTGGAAATCTGGCAGGCGGACGCCAACGGAGTGTTTCGCCATCCGCTGGATCCGCGATCCGGCGCAGCCGATCCGGGATTTTTCGGCTGGGGCCGCGCCCGCACCAATGCCGATGGCCGCTATCGCTTTCGGACGGTGGTCCCCGGCAGTTACCGGACAGAAGAGGGCGCGCATCGTTGCCCGCATGTCAACTTGATGGTCCTGGCCATCGGATTGACGCGCCGGCTGGTCACCACGGTGTTCTTCGGTGATGCTCCGGATAACGTCCGCGATCCGGTGCTGGACTGCGTGACCGATCGGGCCGCTCGCCGCAGGCTGTTCGCGGTGCGCGATCCGGCGCTGGATGCCGAAGGCCTGCCCGGCTACCGCTTCGACATCGTGCTGCGCGGCGAAAACGAAACGCCGTTCTTCGTCGATTAGCCGTCTTTCAGCTTGAGCGCTTCGCGCACCGCCGGGACCGGCAGCTTGCCCCAATAGCGGTTGAAATTCTCGAGGCTCATGAAGGAACGCGGCGCCATGCGGTCAATGTAGAGCGTGCCGTGCAAATGATCGATCTCGTGCTGCAGGATGCGTGCATACCAGCCGTGAGCTTCGATGCGGCGGTTCTGGCCCCGTTCGTCCAGTGCCTCGACCACGACCGCACGGGAGCGCTTCACCAGCGCGCTAAAACCGGTCAGGCTCAGGCAGCCTTCGAAGAACTCGACTTGCTCGTCCGATCGCTCCACGATGCGCGGGTTGATCAGCACTTGAAAGTCAACCGGCTCGCGTTCGCGCTCGGCCAGCACTTCGACCGCGACGTTCTGCGAATACTCGGAACGGTCCTCGATGACCGTAAGCTGGAGCGGCAGTCCGACCTGCGGCGCTGCCAGGCCGACGCCGGGCGCGTCGCGCATGGTGTCGCGCATCCATTCGATCAACTGCTGAGTCACCGGTAGCGCGATCTCTTCCGGCGTGAGCGGCCGGGCTGGCTGCCGCAGCACCGGTTCGCCAACTTGTACGATCTTGAGTCGCATAGCTGGTTTGATTTTATCCGGCATCCCACCTCCGGCCGTAATACCAAAGCGAGGCGAGGTAGAAGGCGGTCGCGCCGGCGAAATACCAGAGGCTCTGACGCGCCACGGCCACTCCGGTGGCCATCATGAGGATTACCTGAAAAAAGCCGGTTGGAAAGATGGCGCCGCCGATGAAGCGCCAGCGATGCTGGGGCATCGGTCTCAGGACAGAATCGTGATGGCCTATGCCGAGCGCCACCAGGCCAGCCGCCAAGCCGGGCAACGGAGCGAGCGGAAGCACCAGAATCAGGAGAATCGCGAGGAATGCGGCGTCCTTGGCCAGCAGGATCTCGCGACCCTGCAAAGGCAGCAGGCGATAGCGTAGCATGCCCCACGGCAGGTCCAGGCCGAACAGGCTCTGCGCTTGCGTGCTCAGCGCCAGCGCGACCAACAGCGATAAGATGACGCCGGCCTCGGGATCCAAAATACGAGCAGTGAGCCGGTAGATGATGCACGCCAGGCAGAGCAGCAGGGCGACGTAAGGGTCCAGCACGGTCAAAAATTGACGGCCGTCCTTCTGCATCAGGCGGCCGAGTTTGCCGGGCGGTTTCGGAATCGCGCGGAACGGGTTCAACGGCGGACGCCGGGCCATGATGTGCCGCCAGGCGGCGAGCAGCACTTGAATGAGGAGCGCGGCGGCGATCATTGCCAGCGCCACCGGTATGCGAGCAGCGCGGAACAGAAATGGAATGGCGAGCCACACCAGCGGCGTCAGCGCGGGGCTGGAAAGGCGCAGGGCAATTCGCTGGGATCGTGTCAGCGGCCAGAGCGTGAGACGGTCGGGCGGGATCTTGCGCATCGGGTCGCCCGCAAGCGGCACCAGCAGCAGAATGCCGAGCAGCGCGATGAAGAACAGGCCGCTTTGCACCTGCTGGATCATGATGAATGCGACCACCAGGAAGAAATTGTTCCCCGTGAGGGTGCTGAAGGTGCGGAGGTCGCGCCAGATCACGCGCGCCAACGCGGCTAGGATTGGGGCGATCCCAGCCACGGAAGATCGTCCACGGTGGATGCTTCCACCAAACCGAAGTAAACTTCTTCCAGCGATTGCGGCAAATCGGACGCGGCGGATTGCCAGACCACGCGGCCACCGCGAATCACCAGAATCTGGTCCGCCAGCCGGTTCACGATGGAGAGAATGTGCGAAGTGAGAAAGATGGTGACGCCCCGGCCCGCGATGGCCGCCAGCAGATTGCGGATCGTGTCGGCGGTCACCGGATCGACGCCTTCGAACGGTTCGTCGAGGAAGAGGACGCGCGGATTGTGCAGCAGCGCCAGAGCCAGCGCGGTCTTCTTGCGCATCCCCTGCGAGCACTGATTCAGAAAGGTGTCGCGGCCTTCTTCGAGCGACAAGGCATGCAGCAGCTGAGCGGCGCGGCGGCGCGTCTCGGCGTGAGTTAAGCCGTAAATGGGGCCGGACAGCAGCAGGTGCTCGTCGATGGTCAACGCGTCGAACAGGCCCAGGCTCTCGGGCAGGATGCCGGCGGCATGTTTGACGGCCAGCGGTTCCTTGCGGACATCGTAGCCTGCGACGAAGGCCTCGCCGGAGGTCGGCGCAAGCAAGCCGGTGAGCATCTTCATCAAAGTGGATTTGCCGGCGCCGTTCGGGCCGAGCAAGGCACAGATGCCGCCGGAAGGCACCTCGAAGCTGACGTTGTCGACGGCGGTGAATTCGCCAAAGCGGCGGGACAGATTGCGGCTGGAGATCAATACCGATCTTAGCTTAGGATTGCCGGGCTTCGGGCGTGCTCAGAAGGTGAAGAAGGCCAGATATCCGAGGCCGGTACCGATCAATGCGCCTGCTACGACGTCGCTCAGGAAGTGCATGCCCAGCAGGATGCGGGACATCGCTATGCTCAGCGCGCAGAACAACAGTCCGATCGTCAGCGTGGGATAGAACAGCGACAGCGGAACGGCGACGGCGAAGGCGGTCATCGTGTGGCCGGATGGAAACGAGAACTGGTCGGGCGGGAGCAGAGTGGCCCAGCAGTGCTGTGCGATGTGGCAGGGCCGGCGACGGCCCGTGAGACGCTTGAGGCACTGGAACAGGAGAATGCTGAGGACAGCGGCGGTACCGGCAGCGCCCAGAGCATCGAACCGCGATTCGCCGCCGAAGAGCAGAATCGCCAGCCCCATGGCGTACCACAGCCAGCCATCACCGCCGCGCGTCGCGCCGATCACGTAGGCGCGCACCCAACGGGGCGCCTCCCAGTTGTTAGCCCGGCGCATCACGCTGTAATCGCTTTTGGTGATCAGGCCTAACATTGCGCCTCTCGCCTCTCTACTTCAGAATATACCCCCGTAGTTGTTACATTTTGCTGAAGAAATGATTTCGAGTTGATGTTCGCCCCGTCTTTGCCCCGGCTTCGGCCTGCATGTCCTTGACTTAAAACATATTTGTGACAAACTGTACGTTGGACAAAAAAAGGCTGGATTTCGTTTTCTTTGACGCGGGCGGCGGTCACCGCGCGGCGGCGAACGCGCTCAAAGGGGTGATCGAGCAGCAGAAACGCCCCTGGGACGTGCGGCTGGTGAACCTGCAGGAAATCCTTGATCCGCTGGACATTTTCCGCAAATTGACCGGCATCCGGCTACAGGATATCTACAACCTGCTGCTCAAAAAGGGCTGGACATTCGGCTCGGCTCAGCTGATGGCCGTCATGCATTGGATCATCCGCTTGTATCATCGCGGGCAGGTACGATTGCTCAAACAGTACTGGGCGCAGGACCGCCCCGATCTGGTGGTTTCGCTGATTCCCAATTTCAACCGCGCACTGCGGCAGAGCCTTCCGGAGACTCCACTGGTGACCATCCTCACCGATCTGGCGGACTATCCGCCGCATTTCTGGATTGAACGTCAGGATCAATTTTTGATTTGCGGGACCGAGAAGGCGGTGGAGCAGGCGAAAGCGCTCGGCCATCCGGAGGAGCACATCTTTCAGACCTCCGGAATGATTTTACGCCCGAACTTCTACGAATCCGTGCAGCTGAACCGGGACTTCGAGCGCAAGAAGCTGGGGCTGGACCCGGATTTACGCACGGGTTTGGTGCTGTTCGGCGGGCAAGGATCGTCGGCGATGCTGGAGATCGCCAAGCGCGTGACCGCCAAAGCGCAGTTCATCTTCATTTGCGGGCGCAACGA